>DATMFV010000018.1:0-50711 GCA_035555975.1 Chthoniobacteraceae bacterium | reverse complement strand
AGGCGCAACCGACTGCCGTCCCTGTCGCGCAACCGACCGCCACCCCCGTTCAGGCGCAACCGACCGCCGTCCCTGCCGCACAGCCGACAGCCACCCCCGTTCAGGCTCAACCGACTGCCGTCCCTGTCGCACAGCCGACCGCCACCCCGGTTCAGGCTCAACCGACCGCTGTCCCCGTCGCGCAGCCGACTGCCACCCCGGTTCAGGCTCAACCGACCGCCGTCCCTGTCGCACAGCCGACCGCCACGCCGGTTCAGGCTCAACCGACCGCTGTCCCCGTTGCGCAGCCGACCGCCACCCCCGTTCAGGCCAAACCAACCGCTGTCCCCGTCGCACAGCCGACTGCCACCTCGGTTCAGGCTCAACTGACCGCCGTCCCCGTTGCGCAGCCGACGGCCACCCCCGTTCAGGCCAAACCAACCGCTGTCCCCGCCGCGCAACCGACCGCCACCCCTGTTCAGGCCAAACCGACCGCTGTCCCCGTCGCACAGCCGACCGCAACGCCCGTTCAGGCCAAGCCAGCCGCCGTCCCCACCGCGCAACCGACCGCCACTCCTGTTCAGGCCAAACCGACCGCCACTCCGGTGACAGCCCGCGCTGCCACCCCCACACCTGCCCAACCCCAGGCGACTCCCGCCACTCCGGTGCCGGTCGCCACGCCCACCGCGCCGCCGGTGGCCACCCCCTCCCCCGTCGCCGCCCAGCCCCAGGCTCCGGACGAACTCGCCTCGCTGGATGAGGAAATTTTTGGCAGCGACGAACTGCTCAACAAAAAGGTCGGCAACTACAACATCGTCTGGAAGATCGGCGATTCCCGCTGGGGTCCCGTCTACGTTGCCGTGCAGACCTCCATGGCCCGGCCGGTCGCCATGAAAGTCCTTGCGGAGTCGGTCCAGCGCAACGACCCGACGGCCAAGGAACGCTTTACCGCCATGGCCCGCGCCAAGGCGGCGGTCAAACACCCTTCGATCATCTCCGTCTACGAAGCCGGGGAAGCGAGCGGGCACACCTACTTCACGCACGAGTACATCGACGGGATGCATCTCGCCGAAGCGAAGGAGAAAGGCCACCTGATCGACGATCCGGTCGCCCTGCGCATCCTGAAGGTCGTCGCCGAAGGGTTCGCCTACCTTCAGCACCATAAGATCGCCCACGTGCCGCTGGAAGGAAAACGGATCTACCTCGGCAAAGACAACGCGCCGCACCTCGCCAACGTCGCCACCATCGACGGCGAAGGAGGGAGCGACTTCCGCAGCGACCTGACCGCGCTGGCGACCGCTGTCTGCGCCCTTCTTCCCAACGGGGAAGCCAAGGATTCCGGCCTGAAAGCCCTCTTTGCCCGGATGCTCGCGGGCGGGGATGGCGGCTTCCAGTCGTGGGGCGCTTTTCAACAGGCGATCAAGGCGCTGGAGCCGAAGGTGATCCCCGCCGACGCGCTCAAGCTCACCGCCCAGGAACAGGCCGCCATCCGCGCGATCGAAGAAGCCAAAAAACAGCAAAAACGCGCCGTCATCATGACCACCGCCGGGCTCTTCGTCCTGCTCTGGATCGTCGGCGGGTTGATCTACCTGAAATTCTTCCACTCCAACGAACGTCCGCTCAACGAGATGGTCCACATCCCTGCGGGCGAGTTCATTTACCAGAACGGCGAAAAACGAACGACGGGAGAGTTCTGGATCGACAAGTACGAAGTCACCATCGGCCAGTATGCCCGTTTCCTCGCCTATCTGGAGCAGAACCCGACCACGGAGTTTGACCACCCCGACCAGCCGCCGGGCAAGTCGCACATCCCCGGGGGCAACAAGAAACAGTGGGAAACCTATTATGGACGCGCCCGCGTCGGCAAACCGGCACGGTATGTCCCGATTGACCTCAACTCGCCGATCTTCAACGTCGACTACTGGGATGCCTGGGCCTACGCCAAGTGGGCCAACAAACGGCTCCCGACCGAAGTCGAATGGGAGAAGGCCGCCCGCGGCACCAAGGGGCGCATCTACCCGTGGGGCGACAAGTACGATCCCAAGCTCGTCAACTCCGGCAACGATTACGACCCGAACCCCAACCCGCACTCCAACGGAAAGGTGGACGGGCACTTCTGGTGGTCTCCGGTGGATGCCATGATGACGGACGTTTCCTCCTACGGCGTCATCGGCATGGGCGGCAACGTCGCCGAATGGACCGAGGGCGAAAACAAGAAGGCCGTCGTCCGCGGCGGTTCCTTCAAACGACCGGACACCCGGATGACCCACCGCGTCACCGATGGGCTGGAACCGGAGTTGACCGTCGAGTTCCTCGGTTTCCGCTGCGTTTCGGACACGCCTCCCAACAAGTAAGGTCCTCCGGCCGGGACCGCCCTTTTCCGGCGCACCGTGAAAAGACTTTTTGCATCGGCTCAAAAAAGAGGCTGCATTCGGGGAGATTGTAGGCTATCAACCTTGTTGACGCGAGCGTTCCCCCGGTCGGCCCCAAGGCGGGTCCCGCCGGCACGTTCCAACGCGGACCCCGTGAACCTTAACCGCCCCACGGCGTGTTGATGAATTGAGAAACCCGTGACAACACGGCAGGCTGCCCGCATCCCGTCCCGGCGATGCGGAAAGGCCGCCATGCCGTCCGGCGAAAAAACACCTTGTGCGACATTGACGCCTTTTTTTACTGATCACCCCTTTGGTCGTTCACTCCGAGCAAGCCTTATGCGACGCCTCCTCATCCCCGTTTTTCTTCTGACCCTGCTGGCGCTGTTCGGCGAACAGGCGCAGGCGCAGGTCCAGGTCGGCCTTGAAATCAAGCGCCGCCTCTTCGTCGCCTATGAGCCGGTGGTGGCCACCGTCACCATCCGCAACATGTCCGGGCGCGACCTTCCGCTCGCCGATGAAGGGAGCACCCCCTGGTTCGGCTTCCAGGTCGTCCGCGACGACGGCCGCCCCGTCGGTCCCTTTGCCAACAGCTACCAGCTTGAGCCGCTCATCATCCCCGCCGGTCAGACCGTGCGCAGAAGCGTCACGCTCAACACTCTCTACCCGATCAACGACTACGGGCTTTACCGCATCCGGGCGACGATCTACTTCAGCCCGCACAAGAAGTACTTCCAGTCCGTCGTACGCAACATCGAAATCAGCGAAGGGAAGGTCTTCTGGCGGCAGACCGTCGGCGTTCCTGACGGGATGCAGGGGAGCGGCGAAACCCGGATCATTTCCGCCCTGAAATTCCGCAAGCTCGACGCCAATTACCTCTATATCCGGATCGAGGACCCTGACAACGGCCTCGTCTACTGCACCTTTCCGACCGACCGGCTCATCAGCGGGATGGAGCCGCAACTGATGCTCGACCTCTCCAACCAGCTTCACGTCCTGCAGGTCAGCGGGCCGAAGACCTATCTCCATACGCAGGTGGATCTCAACGGCAAGATGCTCAGTCGCGAAACCTACCTCGCCGTCAAGAGCCGACCCGCGCTCAAACGCGACATCGCCGGAAACATCACCGTCCGCGGCGGCCGCCGCGAAGCCGATCAGGTGGCCCAGAACGAAATCGGCTCGACCTCCGCCGAGTTGAGGGGCATCCCGAAACTTTCCGACCGCCCTGCCAACCTGCCCAAGGAATAACGCCACGCCTTTTTTTCACGACCTGTGATCCTTCCTCGCCTCAGGTGGTTGTGCCTGATCCTGCTTCTCACCTGTGCGCCCACCCTCTGTGTAGCGTCGCGCGTCGTCGTCATCGACGCGGGCCATGGGGGGCACGATCGCGGCGGCGTCCCCGGCCAGCGAATCTCGGAAAAACACCTCGCCCTTGATGTCGCCCTGCGGGTCAACCGCATCCTGCGCGCACGCCGCGTGCCGACCATCATGACCCGCAGCAGAGATGTTTTCGTCTCCCTGCCGCAACGGGTCGCCATCGGTAACCGCCAGCGCAGCGCCCTCTTTGTGAGCATTCACTTCAACTCCGCCCCGCGTGAAGGGGCACGCGGTTTTGAAACTTTTTACTACAACAGCCGGCTGGGGGCGCGGCTCGCCTACAACGCCCAGCGCCGCCTTCTGCGGACCTACCGGACCGAAAACCGGGGCGTCAAGCGGCGCGGTTTCTACGTCCTGCGCCACAGCAAACACCCCGCGGTCCTGATCGAGTGCGGCTTTCTGACCAACCGGATCGAAGGCCGCCAGTCGCTCCTCGCCTCCCACCGCCAGCGCCTCGCCGAAGCGATCGCCGCCGCGATCATCGAGACGCGGTAATCCCCTCCCTAAGAGGCTGTGAAAAAATGATTTTAATGGCCTCGGAGCCCCTATTTTTAGCCTATAACGAAATTCTGACGACCACCTGTATTCAGGGAATACAGGTGGGAGGAGGAATGCAGTTAGAGGCAAAAAGAGGTGCTCCATGGCCTTTGAAGGACTTTTTTTACAGCCTCTAAGCCCTAAGCCTTGGCGGAACCCGCCCGCTCATAATCCAGAGCCGCGTGCCGACCGCAAACGCCGTCCCGGCAAGGCCGATCGCCATTCCGGTCCAAAGCCCCTCGGCCCCCCAGCCACGGTGAAAGGCGAGCCAGTAACCGACCGGCAGCGCCACGCACCAGTAGGCGATATAGACAAAGAACATCGGCACGCGCACATCGGCCAAACCGCGCAGCCCGCCCATCCCGACAATCTGGAACCCGTCGAAAAGCTGAAAGATCCCGGCGATCGCGAGGAGCATCGTGGCTGTGGCGATCACCGCCGGGTCGGTGATGAACCACGAGGCGATCCAGTGACCGCACGTCAGGAAGATCACCGAAAACAGGCTCATGAGGGCGACCGTAAAGCCGAGTGCGCCGAAGGCGATCGGCCGGACCCGGTGCGACTCCTCCGCGCCGACCGCCTGGCCGACGCGCACCGTCACCGCAAAGGCGAGGCCGAGCGGCAGCATGAACGTCGTCGAAGCGAGCGTGATCGCCACCTGGTGGGCCGCCAGCGCCACCACGCCGATCCACCCCATCATCAGCGTCGTCGCGGCAAAAAGGCCGACTTCGCCCAACAGGTGAACCCCCGAAGGCCAGCCGAGACGCACCAGCAGGAAAAACCCGGACCAGAGCAGCCGCCAACGCACCCGCAACACCCGGTAGGGAGCATACGAACGGCTCCCGAAGATCACCCCGAAGAGCGCCAGCGCCACCGTCCACCGGGCAGCCAGCGTCCCGTAGCCCGCGCCGGTCAGGCCAAGCCGCGGGGCTCCCCAGTTTCCGTAGATCAAAAGCCAGTTGAAGAAAACATTCAGGCCGACCCCGCCGAGGATGATCCAGAACGGCAGCCACGGGCGCGACAACGCTTCGGAAAAATCTTTCGCCACCGTGGCCAGCAGCGCCGGGATCATCGACCACGCCAGCAGCAGGAGGAACGGCTTCGCTTCGTCGACCACCTCCCGTTCCTGCCCGAGGTGATAGAGCAACGGCCACGCCGCCTGCACCAGCAGCGCCATGGCCAGCCCGGCGACGACCGCCAGAACGATCCCCGAAAGAAGGACCCGGCCCACTCCCTTCCCGCGGCCCGCGCCAAATTCCTGCGAAGCGCGGATCGCCACCGAGGAGATCAACCCGAAGCCGAAGACCAGAAAGACATGGACCACCATCACCCCGAAGGCGCACGCCGCGAGCGGCAACACCCCGAGGCGGCCGACCATCACCGTATCGGCCCACCCCATCAACATCTGCGCGACCTGCCCGGCAGCCATCGGCAGCGCCAGCCAGAGCGTCTCGCGGTTCTCCTTGAGCGCGGTGCGGAACAAGGGAAACCGATCAGCTCCGCCCATCAGAGGATGGTCCCCCGCAGGATGTAAACCGCCACCGAAAAGTAGATCACCACCCCGGTCACATCGACCAGCGTCGCCACGAACGGCACCGAAGAGGTCGCCGGGTCGAGCCCGAGACGCCGCAGCACAAACGGGAGCATGGAACCGCTGATCGATCCCCACATTACCACCCCGATCAGCGACATCCCGACCACCAGCGCGAGCAGAAACGCGTGCGGACCGTAGACCGAAGTCCCGCTGATGCGCTCCGAACCGACTGACCAGACCATGATCCGCAAGAATCCGAGCGACCCGAGCATCAACCCAAGCATCAACCCGGCCGCCAGTTCCTTGCGCATGACGCGGAACCAGTCGCGCAGCCGGACTTCGCCGACCGCCATGGCGCGGATGATCAGCGTCGACGCCTGCGAGCCGCAGTTCCCGCCGCTGGAAATGATCAATGGCAGGAAAAGCGACAACAGTACCGTTTTCTCGATGGCGCTCTCAAAATACCCCATTGCCGTCGCCGTCAGAAGCTGCCCCAGAAAAAGGACCACCAGCCAGGTGCCGCGTTTGTGGACCATCTCCAGGATCGATGTGCTCAGGTACGGTTCGTCGAGCGCTTCGGTCCCCCCGAGCTTCTGAATGTTGCGCGTCGTCTCCTCCTCCGCCACGTCGATCACGTCGTCGATCGTCACGATCCCGACCAGCACCCCCCGGCCATCGAGCACCGGCAGGGTGCTCCGGTCATACTTCTTGAACGCCTCAACCGCCTCGCGCTGCGGATCGTTGACGCTCAGTGCAACGAAATTCTCGTCGCGAATCTCCGCGATCTTCATCTCCAGCGGCTTGATCAGGAGCCGACTGATCCGGAGGTCATCCACCAGCCGCCCTTTTTCATCGACGACGTAGATCACGTTGAGCGTTTCGGAGTCCTTGCCATGAACGCGGATGTAGTCGAGCACTTCGCCGATCGTCCATTCGTCGCGGACGGCGAGGAAATCGGGCGTCATCAACCGGCCGACGCTCTCCTCCGGGTAATTGAGGAGACTTTGCGCGATCGCCCGCTCCTCCGGCGTCAGCAACCGGAGAAGCTGCGTGACCACGTTGCTCGGCAACTCCTCCAGAAAGGCGGTCCGGTCGTCCGGCGACATCGCGTTGAGCACCGCCACGACCTCCCCCTGCCCCATGGCGCGGAGCAGGTGCTGCTGGCTCTCCAGATCGAGGTACTCAAACGTCTCGGTCGCCAGTTCGGAAGGGAGAAGCCGGAAGATCACCACCCGTTCCTCCTCGGGAAGATCGGCAATCAGCTCCGCCAGATCGACCGGAGCCCAGTCGACAAAAATCTGCTTCAGATCGTGGAAGTTGCCTTCGTTGATCAAAGCCCGGATCTCGGGTTGTATCAGCGCACCAAACATGGGAATTTCAAGGGGTCAGTCAGGGACTCACTGATGACATGGGCGAGCTTGCTTTCATCAGCGGTTCCTTAACAAAACGACTCCGATCGGCGCAAGGTCTCCTTTCGAACGCTCAAAACCGGACTGATGCAAAAGGAAGCGCCTTGCGCCCCTTCCGGTCTCCGAGCCCGATGATCCTCGTTCCCGTCGGGCCAACAGCCTGTGCGGTTTTCGGCGTTTAAAGCGAGTGAAATGATGCCGCGGCCCTGCAATTCCGCGCATTTGTCACGCATTTGCCATGATCGGCACGGTCCGTCATTTTTTGGCGTGCCTTGCCGTCGCCTCCTCTGCCAGATTCGCCGGGTGATTGCCGAAGTCATGACCTTCATCTGTACCCTCCTGGTGGTTTTGCTGCTGCCCGGCCCCGATATGGTGCTGCTCCTTCAGACCTCCAGCCTTCAGGGGCGACTCGCCGCCCTCGCCTGCGCCGCCGGTCTCGCAGCCGCCCGCGTCGGTCACGTCGTCCTGGCGGCCACCGGCCTCGCGGCATTGCTACAGACCTCGCGGCTGCTGTTCGAAATCGTGGAAATGGTCGGGGCAACCTATCTCATCTGGCTCGGGATTTCCATCTGGCGTTCGCACCAGCTTCCCAGCCTCACGCAGGATACACCGGCCCGGCCAGCGGCTTCCATCGGCCGATCCCTCCGGCGCGGACTTCTGACCAACATCACCAACCCGAAGGCGCTTCTTTTCTGCTCGCTCCTGCTTCCGCAGTTCATCAATGCCGAACGCGGCCACGTCACCGGTCAATTCGCCTTTTACGGCAGTCTGATCGTCGGCCTCGGGTTCGCATTTGACGCCAGCCTCTGCTACGCCGGCGAGAATCTGGGCCACTGGATGGAACGTCACCCGGGTGCACAAAACTTCCAGCGGCACTTCTTCGGCTTCCTGCTCGTCGCGTTCGGGATCGTCCTGGCCGTCACGTAAGCCGGGCTTTGAAGAGGCAGCCCATCCAAAAACTTCGCCGGCCGCCCGGGAAGTTCCCTTGTGATCGCCTTGAAAGGTGCCATACTGGAAGCGGAGCCAGCGCCATGAGCCTCCCGGCTCCGCCCCGTTGACGTTCACCAGAAGAAAACGCCCCATGAAAACCATCTCCCTCGCTCCCGGCGTCCCGGTGCCTGCGCTTGGCCGACGCCTCCCAACGAAAGCCGCCTCCGGGGATGCGAATCGCACCCTCCTCCGCTTCAGCCTCAACCAGTGTCCGCTGGGCATCGCCCTCATTGCCGTTTCCCCGCAGGGTGTCTGCGCCCTTTTCCTGGGGGACGAGCCCGAACCGCTGGTGGCGGACCTCCGGAAACGCTTCCCCAAAGCCACCCTGACCGAGGAAACCGACGCCAGATTCGATGCCCTCGTTCGCGAAACCCTCCGCCAGCTCGACACTCCGGGAGATCCGCGCCACCTCCCGCTTGATCTTCGGGGCACCCCGTTCCAACAGAGCGTCTGGGGCGCATTGAGGGAGATTCCGGCCGGGTCGACGACCACCTACCTCCGGATCGCCGAGAAGCTGGGTCGCCCCAAGGCATTTCGCGCCGTCGCCCAGGCGTGCGGTGCCAATCCCATCGCCATCGTGGTCCCGTGCCATCGGGTCATCGCAGGCAACGGAAGCCTTTCCGGCTACCGCTGGGGCGTGGAACGCAAACGTGCGCTTCTGGAGCGAGAATCGGCTTCGATCCGCCCATCCCGGTCGTAACCGCTGCCGCCGTCCCCCTTTGGAGATGATTCGGGCGACCATGGGGGAGAGCCTGAAATCGCGCCGGGAACCGCCGCGATTTCGCAGATCATTCTTGACGCCCTGGAGCGTGCGCGTCGTAAGTAACGTGCATGGATTTCAACCTGCTCGGTACGCTTCTCCTGCTGATCGGCCTGGAACTGGTCCTCGGGATCGATAACATCCTGGTCATTTCCATCCTTGTCTCCCGGCTCCCGGCCAGCGAGCAAAACAAGGCGCGGCTGATGGGGCTTGGCGGAGCGCTCATCTTCCGGCTGCTCTTCGTCGCCGGGGCGTACTGGCTGGTCACCCTTTCACAACCGCTGGTCGGGACCTATTCGCTCAAGGACCTGATCCTGCTTCTCGGCGGCGTTTTCCTGCTTTACAAGGCGGTGCGGGAGATCCACCACGTCGTCGAGTCGCCCAACCTCCCTGCCGACGCCGTCTCACCCCGGGGCAACGCCTTTTCCCCGATCGTCGGGCAGATCATCCTGCTCGACATCGTTTTCTCCATCGACTCGGTCATCACCGCCGTCGGCATGACGCGGAATCTCTGGGTGATTGGCACCGCCGTCCTCCTCTCCTTCGGGGTGATCCTCCTTTACGCCAAGCCGATCGGCGATTTCATCCTGCGCCATCCCGCGCTCAAAATCCTCGCCCTCTCCTTCCTGATCACCATCGGCGTCACCATCTGCATGGAGGGGCTCCACCAACACGTTCCCAAGGCATACATCTACCTGCCGATGGGGTTTGCGCTGGCCGTGGAACTCCTGCAAATGCGTTACAGCGCCAACCAGCGGCGCAAGGAAGTCCCTGCGGCAACGGACGACCTCGCCGGGCCTCCGTCGAAGAAATCGTGAGCCGCCTTGTCTCCCGAATGAGAGACCAAAAATCAAAGGCAATAACGGCCTTGAAGTGAGCCAATGACGGGACTCGAACCCGTGACCTGCTGATTACGAATCAGCTGCTCTACCAACTGAGCTACATTGGCGTTATCGCAAGAGCCTTGCAAGGTAAAGGAACTCGACGGTTCCCCACAAGCGAAATTTTACGATTTTGGCGCACGACGGGAAACGTCCCCATCCGCTCCGCCAAAACACCCCGGGCACCATTGCCCCGGGGACGAAAAAAGGGCCGCTCGCGGCGACCCTTTCTCCAAAATCAAAGAGCGATGAAGCTCTCCGTTAACGCGAGTAGAGTTCGACGATCAACTGTTCGTTGACGATCGGCGCGATCTCTTCGCGGGTCGGGACGCGGTTGACGACGCCCGAGAAGTTCTCCTTGTCGGCTTCGATCCACTCCGGTACCGGCGCGATCTGGGTCAGTTCCAGAAAACGGGAGGCGAGGCTCCGCGAAGAAGGACGATCCTTGATCGTGATCCGGTCGCCCGGGCGGACATTGTAAGAAGAGATGTCAACCTTGCGTCCGTTGACCATCACGTGGCCGTGGGAAACGAGCTGGCGCGCCGCTGCGCGGGAGTTGGCAAAGCCAAGGCGGAAAACGACGTTGTCGAGCCGGGTTTCCAGAAGCTGAAGCAAAATCTCGCCCGTGACGCCGCGACGACCGAGCGCCGTCTGGAAATAACGCCGGAACTGGCGCTCCATCAGTCCGTACTGATAGCGAAGCTTCTGCTTTTCAGCCAGCGCAATGGCGTATTCGGACTGTTTGCGGCGGGACCCCTTCGGGCCATGCTGCCCGGGGCCGTAGTTCTTCCGCTCCAACGCCTTGGAAGGGCCGAAGATGGGGACGCCGAAACGGCGGCTGATTTTGGATTGAGGACCAGTATAACGAGCCATAGAAAATCGTTGCTAGAAAATGAAAACGAAAACGATCAGACGCGGCGCTGTTTGGGCGGGCGGCAGCCGTTGTGAGGAACCGGTGTCACGTCGCGGATCACCGAAATATCAAGCCCCATCGCCTGAAGGGCGCGGACGGCGGATTCACGCCCGGCACCCGGGCCCTTGACGCGGACTTCCACTTCCTTGAGGCCATGTCCCATCGCCTGGCGGCAGGCATCCTGCGCGACAAGCTGGGCGGCATAGGCGGTGCTCTTGCGGGAACCGCGGAACCCGGCCTTGCCGGCGCTCGACCAGCCGATCACCGCCCCGGTCAGGTCGGTGATGCTGACGATCGTGTTGTTGAACGTCGCGGAGACGTGGGCGATCCCGGTATGAACGTTCTTCGAACCCTTGGCCTTGATGATCTTGACCGGCTCGATGACGTTGGTGTCGAGCGAAAGGTTTTCCTCCTTCTTGGCTTCAGCCTCACCGGCGGCTGCCGCGGCTGCTGCGCCCTTCTTGGCCTTGGGGGCCTTCTTTTTGACCTCTTCGGTCGCGGCGGGTGCCGGTGCGGCGGGTGCGGCGGCTGCAGGGGCGGCGGCCTCGGCCTTTGGCTCGGAGGTTTCCGAAGCGGCACCGGCTTCGGCGGTTACGGGAGTGGCCGGGGTCGCTTCCGAAGCCGGGGTTTCCGCGGCCTCAGGCGTTTTGTTGTCTTCTTCTGCCATAAGTCAAATCAGTTCGAAATAAGCTCTTTTCAAGTTCAGGACCGCGCTCAGGTTAGCGCTTGTCCTTGGAACGCTGGACGCCGACGGTCTTGCGCGGCCCCTTGCGGGTACGGGCGTTGGTGGAAGTCCGCTGTCCACGTACCGGAAGGCTGCGGCGATGGCGCAACCCGCGGTAGCAGTTAATCGCCTGCAAACGCTTCAGGTTACCCTGAAGTTCGCGGCGCAGGTCGCCTTCGATCGGGAGGCCGGTCGCGGTGATGGTCTGGATGATCTGGTTGAGCTGTTCAGCAGAGAGATCCTTCGCGCGGATGGCCGGGTCAATGTTCGCTTGATCCAGAATCTTCTTCGCCCACGAAGGGCCGATTCCGTAAATGTAAGGGAGCGAGGCGTCAATACGCTTGTCGCCGGGGATGTCAACTCCAAGTAGTCGTGGCATAAAACTGAAAATTTCTAACGTTCGCCTTCCAATCGTTTCACCGCACCGGGCGACACCTTCCGTCGCTGCCGCGGCTTTTTGATCATGACAGACTCGCTGTTAAGGTATGGTTTTCTCTTTGGTTTTCGATTTGAGGCTTTTCCTGAAGACGACAAAGCCGCTCGGTCAAGCCACCTCCTTCTGCGAGGGCGCTTCCCGAACCGGCGGTCGTCTGTCTACGGGAGATTCTTCCCCTCGACAAGTCGTAAGCCGACAGTTCTAACATAACTTTATCGCCTGGCAAGAGAGGAATGCGATCTTGCACCAACTTTTTTGGCCAGTGCGCCAGCACCCTATGACCGTTGGGCATCCTGACCCAGAAGCGCCCCTCGGAGTGTGCCTCCGCCACGGTCCCCTCTCCTGTAATCACTCCAGCCATGTCAAAATCTCAGGTTCTCCCTTGGTGACCAGCACCGTATGTTCAAAATGGGAAGAGGCCTTGCCGTCCTTGGTGACCACCGTCCAGCCATCATCCAGGATGGTGACCCCGGCGGTGCCGAGGTTGACCATCGGCTCGATCGCCAGCGTCATTCCCGCCTTCAATTTCGGACCGCTCCCCCGCTTGCCGTAGTTGGGGATCTGCGGTTCCTCGTGGAGCCGACGCCCGACCCCGTGCCCGACAAACTCCCTCACGACGCTGAATCCATTGGCGACGACCATCTCTTCAACCGCCGCGCCGATATCCCCCAGCCGCCCGTTGTGAAGCGCCTGGGCGACCGCCGCCTTCAGCGACGCTTCGGTGACTTCCAGAAGGCGCGATACTTCGGGCGGGACCATGCCGACTGCCACGGAAGTGGCGTTATCGCCGACCCACCCATCCTTGAGCACGCCGATGTCGAGTTTGACGACATCGCCGTACTGGATTTTCCGCGTGGAGCCGATGCCGTGAACCACTTCTTCGTTCAGCGAAATGCAAATGTTACCCGGAAACCCCCGGTAATTCAAAAACGCGCTGGTGCATCCCGCTTCCGCGATGAACTCCGCCGCCGCCCGGTCAATCTCTCCCGTGCTCACGCCGGGCACCACCAGTTGGGCCGTCTTTCGCAGCACCTCCGCCGCGCAACGACCGGCGCGCCGCATCTTCTCAATCTCCTTGGGTGATTTGATCGGGATCATGCGTGTTCGAGCACCTGGGAGATTTCTTCGAAAACCGCTTCCGGCGAAACATCGCCGTCCAGTTCGCGCAAAATCCCGCGTTGACGATAAAAAGCCACGAGCGGTTCGGTCTTGACGTGGTATTCCTCCATCCTTGCGGACAAAACTTCCAGCGTGTCATCCTTGCGCCGTGAAAGTCGGCCGCCGCAGGCGGGGCAACGATCCTCCACAGTCTGAACCTGCTGACCGAGGCGGAAAATTTCACCGCATTCGTCGCAGGTCACCCGGTTGAGCACTCTTCGGCCGATCTCCTCCTCGCTCACCCGAAACAGAAAAACAACATCCAATCGACTTCCGCGCGCCTGAAGCAATTCCTCCAAAGCCTGTCCCTGCGGAAGGGTTCGGGGAAATCCGTCCAAGACAAAACGCTCGCCCTGCTGCTCGAGCCATCCTTCGACAAGCTTGAGAATCAGCTCATCGGGAACCAACTGCCCCTTTTCCGTATAATCGTCAGCCCTCCGTCCCAGTTCCGTTCCCCTCCGGGACTCTTCACGAAGCAACGCTCCGCTGGAGGTCGGCACGATTCCAAACCGTTTCGCAATCAGTTCGCCTTGCGTTCCCTTGCCGGAAGCGGGCGGACCAAGCAGTACGATCCGCTGGCGCAATGCTGGCCGATCACTGGCGAGGCTGCCGCCCTGAAGAGAACCGTCTAGATGCACCCCGTCATCTCCCAAGGTCAGGGGTTCATTTGTTGCGCCAGGAAAAGCGTGACGGCTGCCACGACAAGAACGGCGATCGCCACATAGGCCCAGACCAGCGCACTCTGCTGGACGGCTTCCCCGCGCCCGGTCGGCGAGCGGTCAAACCGTCCACGAAGCCGTCCCTTGCGGAGGAATCCGTCGTAGTGACGCTGGATCAGATGGGTCTCCACCTGGCGCATGGTATCGAGCAACACGCCGACGATAATCAGGAGCCCCGTCCCCCCGAAAAACTGCGCCGCCAGAGGAGGCACCCCGACATAACGGGAGAGAATCTGAGGAAGGATCGCGATCACCGTCAGGAAGACAGCGCCCGCAAAGGTGAGGCGATTCATCGAAAAATCGAGGAAGTCCGCGGTCGGCTTTCCGGGACGCACCCCGGGGATGTAGCCGCCGTACTTCTTGAGGTCATCGGCGATCTGCTGCGGCTGGAACTGGGTGGCGACCCAGAAATAGCTGAAGAAGAAAATCATCACGCCATAGAACGAGTAATGCACCCACCCGTCCGTCAACATTTCGGCGATCCGCTGGGCCGTCTGGTTGTCCTTGAACGCCATGCCGACGATCTGCGAAGGAAACATCAAAAGCGCCTGGGCGAAGATGATCGGCATGACCCCGGCGTAGTTGACCTTGAGCGGCATGTACTGCGTCTGCCCACCGTAGACCTTCCGACCCACCACCCGCTTGGCGTACTGAACGCTGATGCGCCGCTGGCCTTCCGTCACGCAGATGACCGCTGCGATGACGACCAGAAAAAACGCCACCATCAAAACCAGCACCATCGGGTTGACCTGGGTTCCCGCACTGGCGGCGGAGGGGACAAAGGTCTTCCATGTCTGGATGAGTGCCGAAGGAAGTTGCGCCACAATCCCGACGGTGATGATCAGCGACATGCCGTTGCCGATCCCCCGGTCGGTAATCTGGTCGCCCATCCACATCAGGAACATGGTCCCCGTGGTAAGCGACACGATCGCGGTGATCACAAACCACGGCCCGTTGTCCACCACGAGCGGGCGTCCCAATCGGGCGACCGTCTCGCCAACACCCGCGATAAACGGGCTGGATGCCGGGTTCTGAAAAGTCAGTACCAGCAGGTATCCCTGAAAGATACAGAGAAGGATCGTGGCATAGCGGGTGTATTGCCCGATTTTCTGCCGCCCATTATCCTCCTTGGAGAGCTTGCTCAACTGCGGTACGACCGCCGTGAGCAACTGCATCATGATGGCCGCCGTGATGTACGGCATCACCCCCAGGGCGAAAACGGCGCAGTTCTCCAGCGCGCCCCCGCTGAAGAGATTAAAGAGAGCTGCAATGTTGCCGCCTGCCTGTCGGTTGATTTCGTTGGAAAACCACTCCTCAAGCACCGACGCGTCGATCCCCGGCAGGGTGATCGCCGCCCCGGTCCGGACGGCAATCAATACCAGAAGCGTGAAGATCACCCGATTCCGGAGTTCCGGAATCTTGAACGTGTTGGTAAACGCAGAGATCATGCAGGCCGTTGCGCCCCCTTAACTGTTGGAGGTCGAGTCATCCGACGCCGCGGCCCCGGATGGCGACTGAAGGCTTCCGCCCGCCTTTTCGATCTTTTCCGCAGCCGATGCGCTGATCTTGCTGACGGAGAAGGTCAATTTGCGGGTCAGTTCGCCGTTGCCGAGGATTTTGACCCCGTCGAAACGGCCCCGGATCAGCCCCTTTTCACGCAGGACGGCTTCGTTGATCACCGTACCTTCCTCAAAGTCGTTGAGGTCGGAGAGGTTGACGATGGCGTAGGTGGTCCGGAACTGGGCGTTGTTGAAGCCGCGCTTGGGCAAACGCCGGATGTATGGCATCTGGCCGCCTTCGAACCCGTGGCGGATGGAGCCGCCGGAACGGGCCTTCTGGCCTTTGTGTCCCTTGCCGGAGGTCTTCCCCTTCCCGGAGCTTTCACCGCTCCCGAGGCGCTTGACACGATGCTTGGCACCCGGCCTGGGCGCTAGAGTATGAAGATTCATAGAACTTGGGGTCCTTTCTTACGCCTTTTCCGCCGTGGCGGTGGAAAGGCCGCGAATTTTGTAGATTTGCTCACGCAGACGCAGCGAATTCAAAGCGTCGATGGTCGCCTTGACGACGTTGGCGTGGTTGCTTGAACCGAGCGACTTGGCCAGGACATCCTTGATCCCCGCCGCTTCGATCACGGCGCGGACACCGCCACCGGCGATGACGCCGGTACCGGGCGAGGCCGGGCGGAGCAGCACCCGTCCGCCGCCAAACTCGCCGATGACTTCGTGCGGAATGGTGTTTTCACGGATGGCGACTTCGCGCAGGCTCTTTTTGGCAGCCTCGGAAGCCTTGCGGATCGCTTCGGCAACCTCGTTGGCCTTGCCAAACCCGTAGCCGACCTTGCCGGCCTTGTTGCCGGAAACGATCAGGGCACTGAAGCTGAACCGGCGTCCGCCCTTGACGACCTTCGCACAGCGGTTGATGAAGACCACTTTTTCGCTGAGGTCTGATTTGGGTTCGTTCGACTCTCTGCGGTCGTTGCGCCGATCGCCTTTACGTTGAGGAGGTGCCATAATTAAAATACAAGTCCCGCTTCGCGCGCTGCATCTGCCAGCGCCTTTACTTTACCGTGATAGAGGAAGCCACCGCGATCGAAGACGACCGTGCTGATGTTGGCGCCCTTCCCGCGTTCGGCGATCAGCTTGCCGATCGCCACCGAGGTTTCCGCATTCGGACGGGCCTTGGAGTCCCCTTCGCGAATGGTTTTCTCCGTCGTCGAAGCGGCGGCGAGGGTGCGCCCCGCTTCGTCGTCGATGATCTGGGCGTAGATGTGCTTGCCGGAAAAATGAATGGCCAGCCGCGGCCGTTCGGCGGTACCGCTGACGCGCTTGCGAATGCGGGTGTGCCGGATTTTCAACTTTGTTAAAGAAGCCATGAGAAAAACCTTCAAAAATTACTGAACCGTCTTGCCTTCCTTGCGGACAATCTTCTCGCCCGCATATCGCACGCCCTTGCCCTTGTAAGGCTCCGGCGGGTAGTAGGAGCGGATGTCAGCGGCAGCCTGGCCGACGATCTGTTTATCGATCCCTTCGAGCCGGATCTTGGTGTTGTCGGTCACGGTGACCTTGACTCCTTCGGGAATCGGGAAGAGAACCGGGTGGGAGTAGCCGAGGCTCAGGTTGACGCTGCTCCCCTGGACGGCGGCCTTGAAACCGACGCCATGGATCTCCAGGTCGCGGACGAAACCGGCCGAGACGCCGGTGACCATGTTGGCGACCAGCGAACGGGAAAGGCCGTGCAATGCGCGGACATTCCGGGCTTCGCTGCCGCGTTCAAAAACGATGGTGTTGCCGTCGATCTTGGCGGAGATATGCTTGGGAAGCTGCCATTCGAGGCGGCCCTTGGGTCCTTCGACCTTGACGGCGCCGTTTTCCGCAAAGTCGACCTTCACCGACGCGGGCAACTCAATACTCTTTTTTCCTATACGGGACATACCAGATAAAACCGTTACCAGACGAAGGCGAGCAGTTCGCCACCGACGTTTTGTTTCTTTGCTTCCCGGCCGGAAACAATTCCGCGGGGCGTGGAGAGGATCGAGATGCCGAGGCCGCCGAGAACCCGGGGGATCTCGCGCACTCCGACATACTTGCGGAGCCCGGGGCGGCTGACTTTCTTCAGACCGGTGATGGCCGGGGTGCGGTTCACGAACTTGTTGGAGATACGGATGACCGGAAAGGTGCCCTTTGTATCCACTTCATAGTCGGTGATGTACCCTTCCTGTTTGAGGATGCGGGTAATCTCAGCCTTTGCTTTGGAAAAAGGAACAACGGTTTCCGCCTGCCGAGCCGTTGCGCTGTTGCGCAGACGGGTCAGAAAATCTGCTATAGGATCGGACAAATTGCTCATAAATAAGTTAAAAGGGCATTCATTCTACGGTCACATCACCTCGGGGTGCGTGCGACCTGCGGCAGCTCTCAGGCCGCCTGCTTCGGTTTGTCGCTGAAGGGCACTCCGAGTTCCTGGAGCAACAGTTTGCACTCCTGGTTGGTCTTGGCCGTGGTGACAATCGAAATATCAAAACCGACGTTGCGCTTGATCTTATCAAGCTCCATTTCGGGGAAGATGCTCTGGTCGGTGACGCCGAGGGTGTAGTTCCCCTGGCCGTCAAATGCCTTGGTGGAGACCCCGCGAAAGTCGCGGATACGCGGCAACGCCATCTTGATGAGGCGTTCGAGGAACTCGTACATCCGGTTGCCCCGCAGGGTGACCTTGGCGCCAATCGCCTGGTTCTTGCGGAGCTTGAAGTTCGAGACGCTCAGCTTCGCGCGGGTTTCCATCGGGCGCTGGCCGGTGATGGTGGCGAGATCGTTCTTGGCGTCTTCAAGAGCCTGCTTGATGTCGGAAGCCGAGCCAACGCAGGTGTTGATGACCACCTTGGTGACCTTCGGCACCTGGTGCGGGTTGGCGTATCCGTGTTGCTTCTGCAACGCCGGGACGACCCGCTCTCTGTATTCTGTTAAAAGTGCTACTGCCATAAGTCGTGGACTTGTAATTCTCTAAAATGAAAGCTCGTGACGCGGGGCCTGATCTCCTCAGGCAGCCTTCGCCGCTTTTTCAACCAGCTTCACATTGGAGACGTGAATCGGCCCTTCCCGCTCGATGATCGCGCCCTGGGGGCTGTCCTGAGACTTGCGAGTGTGCTTCTTGATGAGGCGGATGCCTTCAATGATGACCTGGTTCTTTTTGGTGATGACGTGGAGGATCTTCCCGACGGCACCCTTGTGGTTACCGGCGATGACTTCCACCTGGTCACCCTTCTTGACGTGAAACTTCGGCTTCATAGGACTTCGGGAGCGAGAGAGATGATCTTCATGAAGTTGCGTTCACGAAGTTCGCGGGCGACAGGCCCGAAAATGCGGGTGCCGCGTGGGTTCAAATCTTTGTCGATGATGACGACGGCGTTTTTATCGAAACGGAGGTAGGAGCCGTCCTCACGGCGGACCGCCTGCTTGGTGCGAACCACAACGGCGCGGACCACGTCGCCCTTCTTCACGGTACCACCGGGCGAAGCCTCGCGGATGTGAACGGTGACGACATCACCGACGCGGGCCACTTTGGTGGCTTTCCCGATGACGCTGATCATCTTGGCCGCACGGGCGCCAGTGTTATCGGCTACATCGAGTCTGGACAGGAGCTGGAGCATATTGCGAAAAGGGAGTCGATATTACATTAATGTTTGAGGATTTCAACAATCCTCCAACGTTTTAATTTGCTGACGGGCCGCGTCTCCATGATTTCGACGGTATCGCCAAGCTGGGCGATGTTTTCCTCGTCGTGGGCATGGTAGCGCTTGACCTGCTTGACGATCTTGCCAAAGCGGGGGTGCGGGACGCGGGTCACCGTTTCGACGACCGCCGTCTTGTTGTTCTTGTTGGAAACCACCTTGCCGACGCGGGTCTTGCGCAGGTTGCGCTCGCTCTTGGTTTCCCCGGATGTTGTTGAATTCTCGCTCATGGGTGTTACGCCTCTGCTGCCTGCGCCTTGCGCCGGGTCAAAACGGTTTCGATACGGGCAATGTCTCTGCGGACGAGCCGGATCTGGCTCGGCTTTTCCAGTTGCCCGAGCTTCTGCTGCAAACGCAGGTTGAAAGCCGTGGCCCGCAGTTCCTTACGCTGAGCGGTCAACTCGTCAATGCTCAGGTCTTTGATGTCTTGAATCTTCATGGGTGATGATGGGCAACGCCTTCTTTAGGCGGCCGCGCGGTGACGGGTGATAAAGCGGGTGCGGATCGGCAGCTTGGTGGCTGCCAGCCGAAGCGACTCGCGAGCGAGCGACTCGGGAATCCCGTCGAGTTCAAAGAGGATGTTGCCGGGCTTGATCACGGCGACCCAGTATTCGGGCTGCCCCTTACCTTTACCCATCCGGCTTTCAGCGGGACGCGCCGTCACCGACTTGTCGGGGAAAATACGAATCCAGAGCTTCCCCTTCCTCTTCATGTTACGTGTCAGGGCGACACGGGCAGCTTCAATCTGCGTGTTGGTGATCCAGGCGCGCTCAAGCGTTTGCAACGCATAGGCGCCAAAGTCGATGGTGACGTTGCGTGACGCATTTCCCTTCCGGCTTCCCCGTTGGGACTTGCGGTACTTCACGCGTTTTGGCAGCAGTGGCATAAGTAAAGTCTCCTGTTAAAAAGTAGATCCTAAAAGCTCTCTCCCCGTGGGAAAGGCGATCAGTGTTGGTGGCGTTCCGGCCTCCCCGTGTTCGGCGTTTCCTGGGGTCCGCCGGCGGCATCCGGCTTGCAGAGCCAGACTTTGACGCCGATCTTGCCATAAACGGTATTGGCTTCGGTGAAACCGTAGTCGATCGGCGTGCGCAGCGTGTGGAGCGGCACCTTGCCTTCGTGGTAACGTTCCGCACGGGAGATTTCCGCACCGCCGAGACGCCCGGCGCAACGGATCTTCACCCCCTGGGCTCCGAAGTCCATCGTGGTCTGGACCGCCTTCTTCATGGCGCGGCGGAAAGAAATACGACGTTCGATCTGGAGAGCGATGTTTTCGGCGATCAACTGGGCGTCGAGTTCCGGCGTCTTGATCTCCTGAATGTCGATCTTGACCTGCTTGCCGCCCGACATGCCGGCGATCTCTTCGGTCATCTTTTCAATCTCGGCACCCTTGCGTCCGATGACGATCCCGGGGCGTGCGGTGTAGATGGTCACGCGCAGGCTGTTCCAGGCGCGTTCGATCACGATCCGCGAGACGGCGGCGAGGGCCAGCTTCTTCTTGACGTAGTTGCGAATCTTGAGATCGGTGTGCAGGAACTCAGGAAAATCGCTGGGGGAGGCGTACCAGCGTGAACGCCAGTCGCGGTTGACCGCCAAACGATAGCCGATTGGATTTACTTTCTGACCCATAACTTATTGATTTGCCTGCTTGCGGTTCCGGCCACCCTTGCGGCTGCTTTTCGGTTCACGCTTCTTGATTTCGATCTCATCGGTGACGATGATGCGGATGTGCGACGTGCGCTTGAGGATCGGACCGGCGGAACCGCGGGCCCTCGGACGGAAACGCTTGACCGTCGGTCCCTCGCCCACCGTGGCTTCCTTGACCACGAGGGTGTCGACACGCAGATTGGCGTTGTTTTCAGCGTTGGCGATCGCGCTCTTGAGGGTTTTCTCCACAAGAAGAGCCGCCTTTTTCGGGCTGTACGCCACAATGTCGAGGGCTGCGGCGACCGGCAGGCCCTGGATTTCACGCGTCACCTCCCGGGCTTTGAAGGCCGAGATCCGCGCATATTTGTATGTCGAATGAATCTGCATGTTAGTTAAATTTTACCTGGCATCCACCCTGAGGCGGTCGCCGACTTTAATTTTGTTCTTCTCGAAGTCCAGACTTTGAATCACCGCACCGCAAATTTTTTCCCGCACATCAACCACGCGCACCGTTCCGATCTCCGTCCCGTCGCGCACGACCCTGAAAGGCATCCCGACCCGGACCCCTTGCAGGGAGCCGATGTTGGCGACCACCAGGGAGAGTTCCTCCTTCATGCTGACGATCTGCCCCTTGGAAAGATCGACCGGGGTCGCCCCCTCGCCTGCCCGCTCGCTCCCCGGCAGGCCGAGGGCGGTGGTGGCGCTCCGTAGCTGCCCCTCCAGTGCCGCCCTTGCCTCGGGGTCCTCTCCGGTCACACTCTGGGTGTACCGGAGAATCACCTCCAGCAGTCCGATCAGCTCCGCAGAGAGATCGTCTTTCTCGGCCTGAAGGAGTTGCAGGTCGCGAACCGCCTTCAAAAGACGCTGTTCGCGCTTGGTCTGGTCGGCACTGAGTCCATCGACTCCGAGTGCCTCCATACGCAACTTGAGTTCGGCCGCCTCCCTCCGAAAGACCTCGGCTTCGCCATTGGCGATCGCAAGGCTTCCGGTGAGCGACTTGAGCGCCTCCTGCGCTTCTTTGAGTTGCCCCTTGAGAAGCTCGTTCTCGGCGACAACCGTCTGAAGCGTCACTTTCGCTTCCGAAAATTCAATATCCAGATTTGAGAAAGAACCATCCCCCTTGGCCACTGACCCCCATGTCAGCGCCAGCAACACCACACCTGCCATGGCAGCAGGGCGACGCATTGTTACTTACCGGCCTTGGCGGTGTGAGCCCCGTGCTTCTTGAAGACGCGGGTCGGGGAAAATTCCCCGAGCTTGTGACCCACCATGTTTTCAGTCACAAACACCGAATTGAAAATCTTCCCGTTGTGGACGAGAAACGTGTGTCCCACAAACTCCGGCGTGATCATCGAGCGCCGCGACCAGGTCTTGATCGGCTTTTTGACTCCGCCTTCGTTCATCTTGTCGATCTTCTCAAAGAGATGAAGGGCGACAAACGGGCCTTTTTTAAGTGATCTTCCCATAACTTACTTCTTCGCGTTACGACGCTGGACAATAAACTTGTTGCTCCCCTTGTGTTTACGGCGGGTCTTGAAGCCCTTGGCGAGCTGACCCCACGGGCTCATCGGATGATGGCGTCCGCCACCGCCCTTCGACTTCCCTTCACCACCACCCATCGGGTGATCGATCGGGTTCATGACCATCCCGCGGACGTGCGGGCGGCGGCCCTGCCAGCGGGTGCGGCCGGCCTTCCCGGAGGAGACGTTCATGTGCTCGATGTTGCCGACCTGGCCGACCGTAGCGAGGCACGTTTCGTGAATGCGGCGGATTTCCCCGGAAGGAAGTTTCACCAGCGCATAGCCGCCTTCGCGGTTGCTCAGAATCGCCTGCTGTCCGGCGGAGCGGACGAGCTGCCCCCCGCGTCCCGGAACGAGTTCCAGGTTGTGGATCGAAGAGCCGAGCGGGATGTTCTTGAGCGGGATTGCGTTGCCGAGATCGGGCGGTGCGTTTTCGCCGGAGACCACTTTCGCGCCGACCTTCAGGCCGATCGGGGCGAGGATGTAGCTCTTGACGCCGTCTTCGTAACGGAGCAGGGCGATGCGGGCGGAGCGGTTCGGATCGTACTCGATGCCGACCACTTCGGCGACCACGTCGTGCTTGCGACGCTTGAAGTCCACCAGACGATAGCGCTTCTTGTGACCGCCGCCGATGTGCCGGGAGGTGATGCGCCCGCGGTTGTTGCGGCCACCGGTCCGTTTCCGGGGTGCCAGCAAGCTCTTCTCGGGCTTGCTCTTGGTGATCTCGTCAAAAGACGGCAGCGCCTGGAAGCGCTTGACCGGCGTCAATGGACGGAAAGTTTTAAGTGCCATAAATCGGATTCTCTCGTTGGTGACCGTCAGGCCAGTTCAATGGTTTCCCCTTCGGCGAGGGTCACGATCGCCTTCTTCCAGTGGGCCGTGCGACCGTAGTCGGCGCGGCGTTCGCGGCGTTTCTTGCCGGCGTAGTTGGCCGTGTTGACGCGGACCACCTTTTTGCCGAACAGCTTTTCAACGGCTTCCTTGATCTGAAGCTTGTTGGCCCGGGGAACGACGCGGAAAACGTACTGGTTGTGCTTTTCGGTCAGAAGGGTTGCCTTCTCGGTCAAAGCAATCGTGTCGATAAGTTCGTGCGGTTCGTTCATGGCTGCGTTCTTTCTACCAGGGTTGCCAGCGCGGCGCGGGTGAGGACGATCTTCTTGAACGCCAGCAGGTTTTCGGTGTTGACCTCCGACGAGGTGATCAGCCGGGTCGGCTGAACGTTGCGGGCCGCCTTGAAGGTGTTTTCGTCGAAGACATTGGAGATAATCAGCGTCTTTTCAACGCCGACGTTTTCCTTGACCCAACCGACAAACTCTTTCGTCTTCGGCTGTGAGATGATGAAGTCGTCGACGACCAGAACGTCTCCGGCGAGGATGCGGGCGCTCAACGCTTTCTTGAGCGCGAGACGGCGAACCGACTTGGTGACCTTCTTGGAGTAATCGCGGGGACGGGGCCCAAAGGCGACGCCGCCGCCGACCCAGACCGGAGAACTCTTGTAACCGGCGCGGGCCCGGCCGGTTCCCTTCTGACGCCACGGCTTGGCTCCGGAAAGATTGACTTCCGCTTTTGATTTCGTGCTGGCGGTTCCCGAACGGCGGTTGGCCCTCAGGGCAACCACCACATCGTGAACGGCCTGCGTTCCACGGCCATTTTCGATCAGGTCGAACTTGGCTTCTTTTGCTGCTTCAACGGTAAGAACTGCTGCGCTCATTACTTGGCCTCCGACGGTAAGGGCGATTTCTTTGCGGGACGGACGACCACGTAGCCGCCGTTGGAGCCGGGAATGGCCCCTTTGATCAGGAGAACCTGTTCTTCTTCGCGGACCTGGACGATCTCCAGGTTCTGGACGGTGATGCGATCATCCCCGTCGTGACCCGGCATCCCCTTGTTCTTCCAGACGCGGCCCGGAGTGGAGCGGTTGCCGATCGAACCGGGGCGGCGGTGGGTCATCGACCCGTGGGTTTCCCCCTGCCCCCTGGCGTTGTGCTTGACCATGATCCCCTGAAAGCCGAGACCTTTGGAGCGGCCGATGACATCGACCAGTTGGCCCTGCTGGAAGTGGCTGGCGCCGAGGTTGAGGTCGCCCTCCACCTTGTCTTGCGCCGAGAGACGGAACTCCCTGACCAAACGCTTCGGTTCCGAACCCGCCTTCTTGAAGTGGCCGAGCTGCGCCTTCGGAAGGCGCTGTGGCTTCTGCGTGTCGAAGCCGACCTGGACGGCGCTGTAGCCATCCTTTTCAAGCGTTTTTACCTGGAGAAGGGTGTTACCGCCGACAGCCACGACGGTCACGGGCGTCACGCGCCCTTTCTCGTCGTAGACCCGGGTCATCCCGATCTTTTTTCCTAAAAGTCCGTATCTCATTGCTTTCTAGAGCATCATCTTGGGTTTCGTGAACACCGGTCAGATCTTGATGGTAATATCAACCCCTGCCGGGAGGTTCAGCTTCTTGAGTTCGTCCACGGTTTTGGCCGTCGGTTCGATGATGTCGAGCAGGCGCTTGTGAGTGCGAATCTCGAACTGTTCCATCGACTTTTTGTCCACGTGTGGAGAGCGGTTCACCGTAAATTTTTCAATGCGGGTCGGCAGCGGAATCGGTCCCGCCACCTTGGCTCCGGTGCGCTTGGCGGTCTCGACAATCTCCTGGGAAGATTGGTCGAGGGTCCGGTAATCGAAGGCTTTGAGCCGAATGCGAATTCGTTGGCCGTTAGTCATAAGAAAAGTCGGTATTAAAAAGTGTTAAGCCTTCTGGTCGACCACTGCGGCGAGCACGCTTGCCGGCACTTGTTCGAAGTGGGAGGGTTCCATCGAGTACGAGGAACGCCCCTTGGAAAGCGAGCGGATGGCGGTGGAGTAGCCGAACATTTCGGCCAACGGCACTTCGGCCTGGACAATGGAGAGGTTTCCCTTGGCATCCATGCTCTGGATGCGTCCGCGACGGCGGTTGAGGTCACCGAGAATATCACCCTGGTACTCTTCCGGCGTGACGTTCTCGACCTTCATGATCGGTTCGAGGAGAATCGACTTCGCCTTCTTGAAGGCATCCTTGGCTGCGAAGATCGCCGCCATCTTGAACGCCATTTCGTTCGAGTCGACTTCGTGGAACGAACCGTCGATGATTTCGATCGCGACGTCGATCACCGGGTAGCCCCCGATGATGCCGCTCAAGACGGCTTCTTCAAGCCCCTTGCGAACGGCGGGAATGTAATCCTTCGGAATGGAACCGCCAACGGTCTTGTTCTCGATGGAAATCCCTTTACCGCGTTCGTTGGGCGCGACGTTGATGATGACGTGCCCATACTGACCGCGACCCCCGGACTGCTTGACCAGCTTCCCTTCGCCGACGGCTTTGGTGGTGATGGTTTCGCGGTAGGCGATCTGCGGTGCGCCGGAGTTGGCTTCCACCTTGAACTCGCGCAGGAGACGGTCGCGGATGATTTCGAGGTGAAGCTCGCCCATCCCGGCGATGATTGTCTGGCCGGTCTCTTCGTTGGAGGAAACCTGGAAGGTCGGATCTTCTTCGGCGAGGCGCTGAAGGGCGATCGACATCTTTTCCTGGTCGATCTTGGTCTTCGGCTCGATCGCCATTGAGATGACCGGATCGGGGAAGGAGGGCGGTTCCAGCAGGATCGGCGTATCTTCGGCGCAAAGCGTATCACCGGTGGTGATGTTCTTGATGCCGACGATGGCGGCGATGTCGCCGGAGTAGCAGACGTCGATATCTTCGCGCTTGTCAGCCTGGATCTGGATCAGGCGGCTGATGCGTTCCCGCTTGTGGGTGCGCGGGTTGAAGACGGTGTCGCCCTTGGAAAGTTTTCCGGAATAGACGCGGAAGAAAACGAGCTTGCCGACGAACGGGTCGCTCCAGAGCTTGAACGCGAGCGAGCAGAACTTGGCGTTGTCATCGGAAGGGACCGATACCGGCTCTTCGGTGTCGGCGTTGATCCCCTGGGCCGGAACGATGTCGATCGGGCTCGGCAGATAGTCGACCACGGCGTCAACCAATGCCTGAACGCCGCGATGCTTGAAGGCGGAACCGCCGACGACCGGCACGAGCTTGTTGGCGATGGTCAGGCGGCGGATGGCGGCCTTGAGCACGCTGGTCGGAACCGGCTTTTCTTCGAGGAAGAGTTCCCCGACTTCGTCGTCGAGGTCGGCGACGGCGGAAATCAGTTCTTCGTGAGCCTCGGCGATTTCGTCGACCACGTCAGCGGGAAGATCCTCCACTTCGTAGACCGAACCGAGCTGGCCGCTGTCGGTGTAGCGGAACGCCTTCTGGTTGACGACGTCGAACTGACCTTCCAGGTGATCTTCCTTGCCCCAGGGGATCAGGATCGGCCAGGCGTTGGCACCGAGCTTGGTGCGCATGTCGTTGACGGCGGCGGCAAAGTCGGCCCCGGTGCGGTCCATCTTGTTGACGAACGCGATCCGCGGAACGTGGTACTTGGTCGCCTGACGCCAGACGGTTTCGGACTGCGGCTGCACCCCGGCAACGCCACAGAAAACGGCGACAGCACCGTCGAGAACCCGCAGGGAGCGCTCCACCTCGGCGGTGAAGTCAACGTGACCCGGGGTGTCGATGATGTTGATGCGCTGCTTTTCACCTTCGAAAAGCTTGAAAACGCCTTCTTCCTTCCGCTGCTGCCAGAAACAGGTCGTCGCGGCCGAGGTGATCGTGATCCCCCGTTCGCGTTCCTGCTCCATCCAGTCGGTAACCGTCGTCCCTTCGTGGGTTTCACCAATCTTGTGGATGGTGCCCGTGTAGAAGAGAATCCGTTCGGTGGTGGTGGTTTTGCCGGCATCAATGTGCGCGGCGATCCCGATGTTGCGCGTCCGTTCCAGCGGATACGCACGATTGGGAGAATTAGGGTTGGAAGCGTTTTCGGCCACAGCTTTAGAAAAAGGTAGAAAAAGGAAAAAAGAGGTTAGAAACGGAAGTGGGCAAACGCGCGGTTCGCCTGGGCCATCTTGTGGGTGTCATCCCGCTTTTTGATGGCGTTGCCCTGACCCGAAGCGGCTTCCTTGATCTCGCTGGCAAGCGCGTCAACCATCGGGATGCTCTTGCGTTTTCCGGCGAAACCGACGATCCAGCGCATCGCGAGCGCGAGCTGGCGCGGCGGCGGCACTTCCATCGGCACCTGATAGGTGGCACCGCCAACGCGACGCGACTTCACTTCAAGGCGGGGCTTGACGTTATCGATCGCCTTGTGGAGCGTTTCGAGAGGATCAACCGCATCCGACCCTTCGCGGGTCTTTTCAATGGCGGCGTAGACGATCCGCTCTGCGGTCGACTTCTTGCCGTCGAGCATGATCGTGTTAATGAGACGAGCCACGACGGGACTTCCGTAATGGCTGTCGAATTTCTCGGTTTTCTTGATGGTTCTGCGACGACGGGACATAAGACTCGTTTTTTTCTACGAAAAGTGACTCCGTTTATTTCCGCTTGCCCTTGCCACCCTTTGCGGCGGCTTCCTGACCCGGCTTCGGACGTTTGGCACCGTATTTCGAACGGGAGCGACGGCGGCCGTCGACCCCAAGCGCGTCGAGCGTCCCGCGGACGATATGATAGCGGACACCAGGGAGATCTTTGACATTGCCGCCGCGGACGAGGACGATGGAGTGCTCCTGAAGGTTGTGGCCTTCCCCGGGGATGTAGGCGATGACTTCCTGCCCGTTGGTCAACCGGACTTTGGCCACTTTACGGAGCGCGGAGTTGGGCTTCTTGGGTGTACGGGTCATGACCTGCACACAAACACCGCGGCGTTGTGGGCAACTGACGAGAGCCGGTGATTTGGTCTTCACCGTCACCTGTTTGCGTCCCTTTCGGACAAGCTGGTTGATCGTTGGCATTTCTATTTACAAATTTTCCCTGGTTTTCTGGGGACTAAAAACCCGCTTCACAGTGGGCTTTCCACGTCCACACTGGTTGCGGGGAGCGCGAACTCTAAACAAAACAGAGTGTGGTGCAAGAATTTTCTATTCGACTGGCAAGTTTTTTTTGCAGGAACCGCTTCACGGCTCCAGGGCTCCCGTTCCAAAAGGTCGCCTCACAAGCGTCATCGGCAAGCGACTGCCATCCCGTGAGCGCGGCATGGCCGCCCCGCCTGGGAGGACGGGATCACCAAAAGCCGACGCCCCTTTCCTCCGGCAACCCGGAGCAGGTGTCTGGCAGAAGTCTCTGATCAAGACGACCGCCAAGGGAAAGACGACGCGACCGTGGCCGCGCTTCCCCACTCGGCGAGGGATGAGCAGAAACGTACTTGAACTTGGATTTGAACCAAAACCCGACCTGGGGACAACGTGGCCGGCCTTTCAGAGGTCAGGCCGTACGCGCAGTTTTCAAATCGGACCCGAACACTTACCAAGCTTTGTGAAGCGTCGCAAGAAGGAAAGATAAAAAATTTTCAGGGGCACCAGCGGGGAAATCGCGCGGCTATTCTTCGAGATGAAGCCGCACGACCCCTTCGCGCATCTGGGCGCACCATTTATCGAGGTAGCCGAGCGCCTGGGCGATGGCGGCGAGTTCCGGCAGCAGCGCCGCGCGGTCGCTCCCCTCGCGGTTCCAGAGGGCGTCGATCTCCGGCAGGCGCGCCAGCCACCACCCCCGTTCCGCTTCCAGTTCGGCGAGCCACGCCTCGGCCTGTTCGGCGAGCTGGTACTGTTCGTCGGCCAACATCGCCCGGGCGAGCGCCGACCCGGCTCCGGCGCGCTTCTTCAAAAACCGGTCGATCGCCTGCTTTCTGCCGCCCATTCGCGTAAAGATCGCCCCGATCCGTTCCGGAACCGGCTGATGCCGCGGCGACGCCTCCCCTTGTTCCAGTTCCAGCAGGTGTCGCAGCCGCGCACGCGGGTCGTTCAGGACACCGTAGGCGACGTTCAGGCGGGAAAACGCCCCGGCATCGCCCCCTTTCCCGGCGGTGTCGGCCACGTCGGGATGTTCCCGGGCGACCCGGGCGTGAAAACGCGTCTTGAGCGCCCCGGCGTCGAGCCATGGTCGCCGCGGTTCACCGAGCAGGGCAAAATAGTCGTCGTTCATCGCTTTTCCCCCACCCTCCCGATAAAGCCGCCGGGTGGCAATCCCGTTTTTCACCCCCGGGGATGGAACCGGTGGTGGACCGCGTGAAGCCGGGTCTGATCGACGTGCGTGTAGATCTGCGTCGTGGCGATGTCGGCATGGCCGAGCATTTCCTGAATCACCCGCAGATCCGCCCCGTTGCCGAGCAGGTGGGAGGCGAAGGAGTGGCGCAACAGGTGAGGATAGACCCCCGGCAGCCCGGCTTCGTCCGCACGGGTTTTGACGATCTGCCAAAGCCGCGCGGTCGTCATCCCCCGGCCGCGAACGGAGAGGAAAAGCTCGCTCCCGGTCCGTTTACCGACGTAGAGCGGCCGCTCCTTCTCCAGATAACGCCCGATCGCCTCCCGGGCGCGGTCGCCGAGCGGCACCACCCGGGTCTTGTTCCCCTTGCCGGTGACGCGGATCATCTTTTCTTCGAGGTAAAGATGCTCCAGCCGCGCCCCGACCAGTTCCGAAGCCCGCAGGCCGCTGGAGTAGAGCAGTTCGAGGATTGCCCGGTCGCGCAGGGCGACCGCCTTGCCGCGCCGGTCGGGCGGCGGCGGATCGGACGGGATGCTTTCGATCAACTGCCCGACCTGCAACTCGTTGAGCGTCTCCGGGAGCCGCGTCCCGAGCCGGGGCAACACCAGGAACTCCCCCGGGTCGCTGGCGATCGCCCCCTTTTGAAACCAGTAACGGAAGAAAATCTTGAGCGCGACGACGATCAGCATCAACGAAGCGGGCGCAAGCCCCCCTTCCTTGCGAAAAGCGAGGTAGCCGGTCAGGTGCGGAACGCCGACCTTCTCCAGCGCCGCCACCCCTTCGCCATCCCGCAGCCATGCCGCCCATCCTTCGAGCGATTGCCGCGTCGAAAGCTGGTAATTGACCGAAAGCCCCCGTTCCGTCGCCAGAAACAGGATGAACCGGTCGATCGCCTCGTTCATGGCGCGTGTTTCCGACGGTTTACCCGTGGAGCGGCCTGCCGGTCAGCCGTTCAAACGCCTCCCGGTACTTCTCGCTCGTCCGCGTGATAATCTCCTGCGGCAACGACGGCGCGGGCGGGGTTTTATCCCAATCGAGCGTCTCCAGATAATCGCGCACGAACTGTTTGTCGAAGCTTGGCGGGCTTCCTCCCGGCCGGTAAAGATCGGCGGGCCAGAAGCGGGAGGAGTCGGGCGTGAGGCATTCGTCAATGAGCAGCAGCTTCCCGTCGGCGATGCCGAATTCGAACTTCGTATCGGCAATGATGATCCCCCGCTGTGCGGCATAGGCACACCCTTCCTTATAGAGACGAAGGGTCAGTTCCCGCACCGCTTCAGCCACGTCGTCGCCGACAATGGCGCGACACTGGTCCCAGGTGATGTTGATATCGTGCCCGGTTTCAGCCTTCGTGGCGGGGGTGAAAATCGGTTCCGGCAGGCGGTCGGCCTGTTGCAGACCCGGGGGGAGCCGGTGGCCGCAGACCGTGCCGTTTTCCCGATACTCCTTCCACCCCGAACCGGCCAGATAACCGCGCGCCACGCACTCGATCGCCAGCGGCTGGGCCTTGGCGACGATCATCGAACGCCCTTCCAGTTCCGAGCGGAACGGCGCGAGGCTTTGCGGAAACTCCTCAAACCGGGTTGTCACCCGGTGGTTGGGCAGGAAGTCGAACCGGTCGAACCAGAAGGAGGAAAGCTGCGTCAACACCTCTCCCTTGTGCGGGATCGGGTTCGGCAAAATGCAGTCAAACGCCGAAATCCGGTCGGTCGCCACAAAGAGAAGCGTTTCGCCCAGGTCAAAAACTTCGCGGACCTTGCCGCTGCGCAGTTTCCGGATGCCCGGCAGATCGCAATGAAGGAGGTGCATGATGTCGCGAAGAGTAGGAAAAAAAGGGAGCGCAAGGAAAGCAGGAACTCTTGGGGTGAAAATTCTCAACTCAAACGCGCGATACCCTGCTATCGTAACCCGATTCCGATGCAAGAACCGTTTACCTTCAAAGCCGCCGCCCGGCTGGTCGATTTCATGCGCCAGGCGGACCAGCCCGGACTGATCAACCTTGCCGCCGGGGTCCCCGGGTGGGATGCCCTGCCGGTCGCGGCGCTGGAAGCCGCCTACCGCGAAGCGTTCGAAAAGGATGGGGCGGCCATGCTCGCCTACCACCACCCGGAAGGGGACGGCGCGCTGCGCGATCTGATCGCCGCCCGCCTTGAACACCGCGGCGTGAGCGTGAAGGGAAGCGACCTCGTCCTGACGACCGGCTGCACGCAGGCGCTTGCGGTGATGCTTTCAGTCCTCGTCGAACCGGGCGATGTCGTGGCGTGCGAAGCTCCCGCCTATTACGGGTTGCTGGAGCTGCTCGACCTCTTCGGAGCGCGGGTTCTGCCAATCCCCCTGTTGCCGGGCGGAGCGGGGCTCGACCTCGACGCGGCCGAAACCGCCTTCCGGCGCTGGAAGCCGAAGGTCGCCGTGGTCTGCACCACGCTATCCAACCCCTCCGGGGCGACGCTCGACCTCCCGGCCCGGAAGCGGCTGGTCGAAATCTGCCGGGAAAACGGCACCCGCCTGCTGGAGGACGACATCTACGGCGAATTTGCCGACGACGGCGCTCCCACGCTCTGCCGCGCCTTTGACGATGGCTCGACCGTCTCGGTCGTCACCAGTTTTTCCAAGACCGTCGCGCCGGGCCTGCGGATCGGCTACTGCCTTCCCGGCACGCCGGAGCTTCACGACGCCTTTGCCTGCCGCAAGACGCAGCAGGATCTCCATAGCGCGGTCGTCACCGAAGTGGGGCTGCGCCATTTCTTCCAGCGCGGCGAAATGGAGCCGCACCTTGCCACGCTGCGGGAACGCAACCGGCACCGGCGCACGCTCGCGCTCGACGCCATCGCGCGGAGTTTTCCGGCGGAAGCGATCGTCGCCCCTCCCTGCGGCGGGTTCATGCTCTGGGTCCAACTGCCCGACGGGACCGACATGCTCCGGCTGCGGGACGAGGCCCGGGCGCACGGGGTCGTCTTTGCCGCAGGTCAGGTTTTCTTCCCGCAGCGGCTCGCTCCCGAAGGGCCGCAATACTTCCGGCTCAACTGCGCCAAGGCCGGGGAGGAGGAACTCGTGCGGGGGATCGAAACCCTCGGCCGCCTGCTCTCTTCCTGACCCTCAGCCGAAAAGGTACTTCACCGAGACCAGCAGGATGATGATCGAGATCATCATCTGGAACTGTTCGTGGGAGATCTTCGAGCTGAGTTTCGCGCCGACCCAGAGGCCGACCAGACAGGGAAGCGCCGAGAGCAGCGAGAGGCCGAGCACGTCATGCGTGGCGTGGCCGGAGAGGGCGACCATCAGGAGCCGGATCACCAGCGCGACAAAGAAAGTCACCTGAAGCGACGCGATCACCGAGGCGCGCGGCCACCCCTGCGAATAGAGATAGACCACGGCGGGCGGCCCACCCATGTTGAACGCCCCGGCCAGAGCGCCGCTCAACGTCCCGAGCGGAAAGCCGAGCCACGACGGGCAGCGGAGCTTGCGCCGACGGGCAAAGAAAAGATCGTAGAGCGCCAGGGCGAGCAAAACGCCGCCGAGCGATTTGCGGAACACCACCGGGTCGGTCTTCACCAGAAAGAACGAACCGATCACCGCGCCGATCGCCGCCCCGGCGAGCAGCCCGCGAATCCGATCAACCCGAAACTCCCGCCAATGGGCGTGGAAGGTCTTCACCGTCACCAGCGCCGTCAGGAGGATGACGAGAATTCCCGCCGTCCGCGCTTCCATCGCCAGCGGCAGGAGCGACATCGCCACGATCCCGAAACCAAACCCGGTCATCCCCTGCGCGCAACCGCTCACCGCGCAGATGAAAAGGACCAGAGCGAGGTGAACGGGCGAAGCGAGCAGCGATTCAAACATTTCAAGGGCGTCCCACCGTGAACCTGGCGCCGACCGCGCGCCCTCCTGCGGAATGGAAACGAGCCGCCCATCCTACCGGAGCGCGCCGCCGCCCGACAATCCCGTTTTCCATGCGATCGGTTCCTGTGAAAAATTGTATCGAGAGGCCGGGAAGAAGGAATGATCGAGGACGTGATGCCCCAAAGGTCACGGCTTGCGCAGCAGATGGGCGGGGGCGATCCCGAAGACCCGCTTGAAGGCGCGTGAAAAGTTGTACGGATCGCTGAACCCGAGGCGGTCGGCGGTTTCCCCGACGGTATGGCGGCCACTTTGCAGCAGGTCGGCGGCGAAGTTCATCTGAAGGTGTTGCAGGTATTGAAAAGGGGTCTGCCGCCGGAAACGCCTGAATATGCGGCAGAGGTAGGCGGAATCGACATGACAGGCGGCGGCCACCTCCCGCAGGGAATGGACGGTCAGGAAATTCTCCTCGATGAACTGTCGGCAACGCCGGTAGGTGGCGGCGGCGGCGGTGTGCGGCCCTGTGGAGGGAAGCGCGAGATCAGCGATTTTCAGGATCAGATAGTGAAAGGCGACGTTGCACCGCTGCCGACGATCGGCGTGATCGCCCAGACCGTAGCCGATCAGGTCATCGAAAATCGGCCGCAACTGGTCGTGATGCAACACCCGGAGGGCGCCCGCCGGGAGAAGATGCCCCTCGCGCAGGAGAGAGGCGGCCCCCGCACCGGTGACGGCGACGAAATACTTGGTCATCCCGTGCGTGGCGGAGGCGGTGATCCGGTGGGGGATGCCCCGGCCGTAGACAAAAAGCGTCCCCGGCTCCAGCGGGTGGCTTTTTCCCTGAAGCGTCACCTCGCCGCAACCGCGGGAGACCATTTCGAGGATCAGGTAGGGAAACCCGGGGCGCTCAAGATCGTATTCAGGCAGGCACTCTTCCCATCCCCCGGCAATGACGCTGAAACCGGCCCCGCCCGCCGCTCTTTTCCGGGTGGCCGCCGCGCCGTGAAACTCCAGATAAAACCGGCGTGCGTCGGAAACCTGCCGACTGAAACGGAAGGGAACGGTTCCGGAAGGGGCGGGCATGGGGTTTGATTTACCTGATCGGGAACGATCCTCCAAGATCAAAGAAGGGCCTTGCGGGGATCGCTTTTCATCACATCCCGGGAGGGCTTGACAAGGTTTCGCCATTTCGGCTATTCTCATTTCAGTTAATTTTAATTAACCACTGGTTAATCATCAAATGAACAAACCTCACAAACCGGTCCGCTCGCTCCAGCGCGGCCTCGCCTTGATCGAGGCCGTTTCCCGGCGCAGCGAAGGGGCGAACCTCAAGGAACTGGCGGTGGAGATCGGCTGTTCGTCGGCGGCCACCTACCACCTGGTGCAGACGCTGGTCGAGGGAGGCTACCTGCGGCGGCTGGAGTCTCCGGTCCGTTATCTTTTGGGCGACGGGTTGCTGCGGCTCGTCGAAAGCCAGAAAAAGGACCGTTTTTACGAGGTGGTCCATGAAACGATGCGGCAACTGGTTGCCCAACTGCCCGGGGCGAGCCTCTCGCTGACCGAGGCAATCGGCGGAAATATCGTCGTCAGCGCCAACGTTCACGCCACCTCCCCGGGCGCGGTCCTCAAAGAGGCCCGCCACCCTCTGCCTCCGTACGCCTCCGCCGGATCGCTGACCCACCTCGCCTTCTGGCCGCCGGAAGTACGGGAGGAATACCGGGCACGCTTTTCGTTTGCGGCGCATGGGCTTGCCTACTGGAAAAGCGCCGATGCCTTTGAGGCGGCCTTGAAAACCTTTCGGGAAGCGGGCGTCTTCCTCATGCCGGGAGAGCCGCCGCTCCACCTGAAACTGGCGCTGCCGATCCTGCGACCCGGCGGCAGCCTCGCCGCCAGCCTGACGATCCAATGGAACCAGAAGGAACGGGCCGGACTCGCCCGGAAAAGGAAACAACTCACGGCGCTCGCCCTGGAAGCGGGAGCCGCCATCACCCGACAGCTTTGATCTTATGACCTCATCGAAATCGTCCTCCATCACTGAACCCGAACAGACCCTGCCGGTCGATACCGTGGCCGATGTCGCCGTGGTGGGCGGCGGCATTGCCGGCGTCGCCGCCGCGCTCGCCGCCGCACGGCAGGGAATGCACGTCGTCCTTCTGGAAAAACAGTTTGGCCTCGGCGGGCTGGCGACCCTTGGCCACGTGGTCAAATACCTCCCGTTGTGCGATGGCTACGGCAAGCAGGTCATGGCCGGGCTCGCCGAGGAGTTGCTTTACCGCTCCGTGGTGGAAGTGCGCGAGCCGCTGCCCGCCGCCGCGTTCGTCCCGGTGCCCGAATGCTGGAAACCCGACGGCGACCCGGCGGAACGGGAACGCAAGCGGCTGATGTCGAGCTTCAACCCGTACGCGTTCCAGATGGAGATGGAGCAGATGGTGGAGGATGCGGGCGTGACCCTGATGTACGACACCCGGGTCTGTCGCGTCCTCCGCGACGGCGCGCGGATCACCCACCTGATCGTGGAAAACAAGAGCGGGCGGCTGGCAATCGGCGCGAAGATGGTCATCGATGCGAGCGGCGACGCCGACGTCTCCTTTCTGGCCGGTTGCGACGTGGAAAACTTTACCCACAACGTCCTGGCAAGCTGGCATTACGAGATCCGCAGCGAAGGGGTGCGGCTCGTCTCGTTTTCCAATGCCTACGACAAGGAACATCGCGACGGAGCGCGGGCGGTTGCGCCATTCTATTCCGGGACCGATCACCGCGATGTCACCCGGCAGGTGCTCGATTCGCGCCGGTTGCTGCGGGAGGCGCTGGAACGCAAGCGCAGCCAGGCGCCCGATACCTTCATCTACCCGTTTGCTCTCCCCTCCATCCCGGACTTCCGCATCACGCGCCGGTTGCGCAACCGGTTCTCGCTTCAGGAAGCCCACCGGCACCAATGGTTTGAGGATTGCATCGGCATCACCGGCGACTGGAGACGCCGCGGGCCGATCTACCCGCTTCCGCTGCGCACCATCTATTCCGACGATTGCCCGAACCTCTTCGTGGCGGGGCGCTGCATGTCGTCGGACCAGACGGTCATCGACGTGACCCGCGCGATCGGCACCTGCGCCGTGACCGGGGAAGCGAGCGGGGTCGCCGCCTCGCTCCTGATCCGGGACGGGGCGCACGATCGCCGCGATCTCTCCGTGTCCCGGCTCCAGAACGAGCTGCGCAAGGTCGGGGTGCTCATCCATCCCGACCTCGTCGAGCCGCACCCGAAGGCGAAAGCGGCGCTGGCGGCGGCGGGTTGACGGCGGACGGCTCGTGAAAAGTCTTGCGTAAGACTCGCCTTTCAGGAAGGTTGGACTGCACCATGAACCTTCCCAACACCTCTCCCGTTTCAACCCTCACCCCGGCCACCGGCGCTCTCCCTCCGGCCGCCAACTTCAGCGACGCCATGCGTTCGCTCGGGCTTGGCACCGGGGCCATGGCCGCCAGCATGCGACCGGTCTTTACGCCGGTCCGCCTTTACGGACCGGCCTACACCGTCCGCTGCTATGCCGGGGCGACCTGGGCGCTGGAGGAAGCGCTGGAACTCGCGCCGGAGGGGAGCGTCCTCGTCGTTGATGGCGGCGGTTTTAGCAAGGCGGTCCTGATGGGCGGCCTGATGAGCCTGCGCGCCGCACAACGCGGGCTGGCCGGGGCGGTGATCGACGGCGCGGTGCGCGATCTCCCCGAGCTGCGGGCGGCGCAATGGCCGGTCTTTTCCTCTTCCCTGACCCCCGCCGGGGGAAGCAGCGATCCGCAGGGAGCCTGGGAGGTCACCGTGAGTTGCGGCGGAGTCTCCGTCTCCCCGGGCGACCACGTGGTCGCCGACGATGACGGCGTCGTCGTGGTTCCCGCAAGGGAGTGGGAGAGAGTGAAGGAGACCGCCTACGCCATTGAGTTGAAGGAACGCTTTCTGGAAGCCCGCCTGCGGGAAGGCCGCCCGCTGGGGGAGGCCGTCCGGCTCTGGAAAGAGCAGGTTTAGTTAGACGCAATGCCGTTCACTTACGCGGGAGCGCCTGGGGCGGACCTCCGCGTGCGCCGCGGGGTTGGAGGTGGAAACGGGAACAGGGTGCTGCCAAAGTCCAACGACGCGGAGATCGTCCCTCCAATCCGGGCTACCCCACCCGGTTGACCGGGTGAAGCAACGGCTCCCCTTTCAATGCCCGGAGCGCCTCTTCGGCCACTTTCCGGCTCAGTTTCGCCGAAGCCGCCGTGCTGTGCCAGGCGAGGTGAGGCGTGACCACGACCTGCGGAAAGACGAGCAGCGGGTGATCGGCAGGCAGCGGTTCGGGCGAAGTGACATCGAGCGCCGCCCCTGCGATCCGCCCTTCCCGCAAGGCGTCGCAGAGCGCCTCCAGCTCCACCAGCGGCCCGCGCGCCGTGTTGACCAGCATCGCGCCCCGGCGCATTGCGCCAAAGGCAGCCGCGTTGAGCAATCCCCGGGTGGCGGGGATCAATGGACAATGAAGGGAAAGAAGATCGGCCGAGCGCAACGCCTCCTCCCAACCGAGCGGCTTGACCCCTTCGGCTTCGATCGCCCCGGGAGCGACCCCCGGGTCGTACGCCGCCCGTTCAAACCCGAAAACCTTCGCCCGCTCATGCACCAGCCGCGCGATCCGGCCAAAACCGACCGTCACCAGCCGCAACTCCGAAGGCGCGCGCATCACCCACTCCGGCGCAAGCTTCCATTCGCCCTTCTCCACCCGGTGCCGGTAGAACGCCACCCCGCGTACCAGCGCTAGGATGAGCGCCATCGTGTGGTCGGCCATTTCGTCCAGGCAGAAATCGGGCACATTGCAGACGGTGATCCCGGCCTCCGCCGCCGCCTTCAGGTCGATCGAATCGGTCCCGATCCCGTAACGGATCAAGACGCGGCAACGCTTCAGGCGCGCGATCTCCGCAGGCCCGACGCGCAATGCCCGCACCAGCACCACCTCCGCCCCGGCCGCCTCCCCCCACGGCTCGCCCGCAGGGGCCGCGACCGTTTCCCCGACCTGGGAAAGAACTTCGTTTTCGAGCGAAAAATCGCCCTCCGGGTTATCGAAAAAGCCGTCAAGGTGTACGATGCGGGGCATAAGCGGGTGAGGAAACAGGGATCTCAAGGCGGCAGCCGGTGCGGGCCAGCGCCTCCATGATGTGAACCAGCAGGGAAGTGGTAAACAACGTCCGTTCCGGGGGAATGGGCGGCTGGCCACTCAGAAACATCTTTTCCAGCAAACCATTGAGGCGGGCGAAATGTCCATACCCATCCTCCGCGTTTCCGCAGCGAAGGGTCGCCATCACCGGTTCCCCGCGCCCCTGCTGGAGCGCCATCGTAAAACGCCGGTGCGCGCGGTCGAGCCCCAGCAGCCACGAACGCAACCCGTCGCGATGCTCCACCGCCACCAGGACCAGCCGGTCGGAATCCCCGGCAAGGGTTTCGCGGACATCGGCGTTTAGAAGGATCGGCTCCAGGGCTTTTTTTCTCAATCCTGCGGGGAGGGTCGGCAACACTTCCCGGACGGCCCGGCCACGCCAGGCGGTGAGCGCGCTGACCCCGCTCTCCCCGCCCCTGCGCTGCTCCACCACCGAAGCCAGCAACTCCAGCCCGTGAAAACCGTAAACTTCCGGGCCGCCGTAAAAAATGCAGAGCGCGGCTGCGAGCGGTTCCTCCCGCTTCCACTCCAGCGGCGGCTCCAGCTCTCCCCACGGCAGCGCCGATCCGGCGAAAAGCGCAAACCCCATTTCCCGCGCCGTACGCACCATTTCCACCGCACCGGGGATTTCATAGGAAAGGTGTTTGTCGCAAAAGACCGGCACGGACCGCCCTGATTGGCGAAAGACCGCCACCACGCGGTCAAACCACGCCTTTCGGGGGTAGAGCAACTGCCCAAGCCCGTTGAGCGGGTAGCTGCCATGTTCCGCGATCAGCAGGACGCCATCGACCGCCAGCCGCCCGGTGCCGAGCGTCAGCGCTTCCTCGATGCCGGATGCAAAGCGGAGCCCTTCCCGGGCGGCGAAAGCTTCGCCCAGCGCTTCCTTTCCTCCCGGCGACTCCGGATCGCACTGATCGACATAGAGCGACGCGAGAACGCACTGACCCCCGGGTTGCCACCCCCATGCCGCGTCGCCCGGCAACGGGGTGCGCCAGCGCGAGAGGATCACATCGGTATGCGAAAGGGGAAAGAAGGCTGTGGAAAGGACAGCCACTCTTTTCAGCGGGGCGGGAGGAGAGGTCGGCATGGATTGGGGGGAACCTCTCAGATTTTCTCCACCCCTCCCGGGTGGAAAACATAGGCGGGAGTATAGCCAATCCGTTCGCCTTCGCTCAAATCGAGCGAATACGGTTCCCCCCGCGAAACCAGCGGACAGACCGCATAAGGAACCGGCGTGGCCAGCGCTGCCTGGATTCCGGCGACGATGTCGTCCCGGTGTACCGCCCATTGGCGCGACTCGGCCGTGGCAAAACAGGCGGCATCGTGCGCGGTTCCCAACGGGTACGGCTGGCCGAGGCGCAGGGTGATCACTTCAAGGCCATATTGACGATGATAAAGCGCGCCGATCTCCTCCCCGAACCACTTTGTCACGGCGTAGAGCTTGACGGGGCATGGCGGCAGGCCGGCCCGGGCGCGTTCCCGGGCGGTCGGGTAGCCTTGAAACAACGTCTGGCTACCCATGTAGATGACCCGCCTTACCCCCGCTCGCCGCGCCGCTTCAAAAAGATGGTAGACACCCCGGGTGTTGACCTCCAGCGTGGCGGTGTCAAAGGCGGCGATGGCGTCCGGCGCGTGTGTGCGGTCCGGGAACTCCCGCCCCGAAGCGATGGCGAGGTGAAGCACGGCATCGCACCCCTGCATCGCCTGGAGCAACGCGGGAAAATCCAGCAGATCAACCGCTTCCACCGGCACCCCCTCCACCTCTCCCGCCGCCCGGTCGGTGAGCCTTGCCGGTTGGTCCCGACACAACTGCGGCAGCACCAGCCGCCCGACGGCTCCGCAGGCTCCGGTGACCAGAAGAGATGAAACATGACTAGTCATTTTGTCCGAGCATTTCGATGAAATAGCGGAGTTCCCGGTCCTCATTGCCGGGGAGCACTTCGTGGCCGAAGTCCGGGTAGACCAGCAGTTCCTTTTCGCACCGGAGCTTGTTATAGAAGGCAAACTGCGTCGAGGGCGGGCAGATGCGGTCGCTCAGGCCGGTGCTGAAAAGGACGCGCGCCTTGATGCGCGGGGCGAGGTATTGCAGGTCGATATAGCCAAGGCGGGTAAAGATCTCCCTTTCCCGTTCGTGCCGCGGGTCAAAATGGCGGAAATAATCTTTGAGTTCCTGGTAGGCATCCTGACAGAGCCCCATCTCCCAGACCCGCTGGTAGTCGCATAAAAAAGGAAAGGTGACGGCGATGGCGGCGACATCCGGCTGTAACGCGGCGCACGCTGCCGCCAGCGCTCCCCCCTGCGAGCCGCCGCAACACCCGACGCGGCGGGGATCGACCTCCGGAAAGCCTTGCACGATGCGCGCCAGCAACGCGGCGTCTAGCATCTGGTAGCGGTAGTAGAGCTGGCGCGGGTCGGGATCATGCACCCCCCGGACGATATGGCCCCGCTGGGTCGGCCCGCTCACCTGCAAACGGTCGTCGCTCAACCCGTTCTGGCCGCGACAGTCGAGCGATACCACGCAAAACCCCTCCAGCACATGGCCGAGCCGCTGCAACCAGCTCCCCGGCCCGGCACGGTAGCCATGAAAGAAAAGGAGGACGGGAGCCGGTTTCGCAAGGTTTTTCGGCCTCAGGTAGCGGGCATGAATCCGCGCGCCGCCCAGCCCCTCAAACCAGAGGTCGAAACTTTCGGCATGGCGCAGGCCGAGTTCCGGGTAGGCAACCAGCTCCGGCCGGGGGTCGTGGCGGCACAACTCCTCCAGCGACTGGTCCCAATAGGCGTCAAAGTCGGCGGGGCGGGGGTTCCTTCCCTGGTAGGTCAGGAGTTCGGAAAGCGGCAGGTCAAAGGACATAAGGCGGCAAGGGGTGAATCGAAAAGTATTTCGTAAGACTTGGCAAGCAAAACCGGCGCTTCAATCCCTCCCCCGCTTCACGCCCGGGCAGCGCCGCACGATTCGCGCACCACCAGTTCGCACGGGAGGAGCACCTTTTCCTCCGCCAACCGGGGAGCGACGGGATTCCTGATCGCCGCCGTCAGCCACTCCAGCGCCTTGGTCCCCATCGCCTTCAGGGGGAGCGAAAGCGTCGTGAGGTGCGGGTCGAGAAAGTTTCCGATCTCCTGGTTTTCAAAGCCGACGACGGCGAGATCGTCCGGAATCCGGATGCCGTGCCGGCTGCAATAGTGGTAGACGCCGACGGCCCAACTGTCGTCGTAACAAATGACCGCCTCGGGCCGCGCGCCGCTCTCCCAGACTTCACGGATGGCGTTTTCCCCGGCCTGAAAAGCGTTCATCCCGGAGTGGATCAAGGCGGGGTGGAGGTGAAAGATCGCTTCCTGCGCGGAGAGGTGGTGTTCGCCCGCGGCCCGGCGGAACCCCTCGGCAGCCGCCTGCGCCATGGTGCTCGAAAACCCGGTGTTTCCGGTCGGCCAGCGATGGAGGCAGATGATCCTGCGCCGCCCCTGCGCGATCAGGTGGGAAGTCATGTCGTAGAGCGCCTGGGCGCGATCCTCCGCCACCTGCGGGATGCCCGGCAGTTTCACCCCCGCGACCGCCACCGTCGGGATGCGCATTTCGCGAAAACGCTCCAGTTGCTCCAGGTCAAAATCATCCGCAAAGCCGGAAATGACCAACCCTTCCACCCGGGCGTCGAGCATCACCGTACAGGCGGAGACTTCATCCTTCTTGAGCCACATCACCCGGGAAGCCATCGGCATCGCCAGCGGGCCGTACCCCTGCCGGTGAATGGCGGAGACAATCTCGTGCAGGCGATGGCTCTCCGTATCCTTGCTGCGGCCGAAATGAAGCACGCCGATCAACCCGCTCCGCACCCCGCGCAACGCCCTTGCCGACGCGGAGGGGCGGTAGCCGAGCCGCCGGGCCGCTTCCTTGACCCGCCGGTGCATCTCCTCGGGGAAGCGCTCCCCCTTGCCGGAGAGGATCGCCGAGACGGTGGTCTGGTGAATCCCGAGGCTTTGGGCGATCTCGCGCTGCGTGACCGTGTGAACCGGTTTGCGTGCCATGGAAAGTGTCATACAAGGGAAAAGGCGGAAAAAGATCAAGATTCCGGCCTCCTCTTTCTGCTACGGGGCCGCTCCGGAATCAAGGAAATCTTTCGTACGACTTTTCACCTCCTTTGGGAACAATCAAGGAATTTGCAAATAAAAGTCTTGCGTAATACTTTATTCTCAACCAAGCTTCTTCGCCATGAGCCTGCCTGTCTCGCCCCTTCCCTGCCCTCCCGTTCCCGACGCCTCCCGCCGCACCCGTTATGTCTTGTGCGGGCTCAGCATCCGGAGCATCCACCACTTTGTCACTCCGCTGACCGGAAGGAGCCTCTCCCCGACGCCCAACGATTTCACCGACTGCGCCGAACTGACCGCCGTGCTCGACATCGACCCCGGGCGGGTCGAAGCCTTCAACCGGAAAAGCGGGCTGGAACTGACCTGTTACCGGCCCGAGGAGTTTTCGCGCATGATCGAAACCGAACGCCCCGATGTCGTCCTGGTGGCGGGGCCGGATCATACCCACTTTGACTACATTCTCCAGGCGCTGGACCATGGCTGCGACGTGATCGCGGAAAAGCCGATGGTGTTGAGCGCGGAGGAGGCGAAACAGGTCATCGAAGCGGAGGAACGGACCGGCCGGCGTGTCACCGTGACGATGAACCTCCGCTACAAGCCGCTGCAACAACGGCTGCGGCGGCTGATCGCCTCGGGAGCCGTCGGGCGGATCGTCAATATCGACTTCACCTACAACCTCGATACCGAACACGGCGCCAGCTACTTCTTCCGCTGGAACCGCCAAAGGGCGCTCTCCGGCGGACTCAATGTCCACAAGCTCTGCCACCATTTCGATGTCGTCAACTGGTGGCTCGACGACCGGCCCGCCCGGGTCTTTGCCTTTGGCGACCTCAACTTCTACGGGGCCAACGGGGCTCACAAGCCGACGGGCGAAAACGGTGCGCCGCTCCCCCTGCCGGAACTCAAGGCACGCTGCCCCTATTACCGGAAACACCTCGCCGCCTACAACGACCCGGCAACGCCGCGCATCAAGGCGGGGTGGGATGAATACCACCTCCCGTATGACCGGCAATATCCGCCCGACCAGGCGGCCTATCTCTATGACGGGGAGATCGACATCGAGGATACCTACGGCGTCCTCATTCGCTACCGCAAGGGGGCTATCCTCAACTACTCGATCAATTTCTCGGCGGCGTGGGAAGGGTTCAACATCGGCATCAACGGCACCCATGGGCGGATCGAAACGAGCTATCGCCGACAGGCCACTTTTTCGGAAAACGGCGAACAGCCCGCTTCCGGCACCGATGTCATCAGCGTCATCCCCCTCTTTGAGCCTCCCTACCAGATCACCGTCCCGAGCGGTTCCGGCGGACATGGCGGTGCGGACGAACCGATCCAGCGCGATCTTTTCCGCGCCGTCGCCCCGGAATCGGTGGAACTCGGCCTCACCGCCGACAGCATCCAGGGAGCCTACGCCGTCGCCGCCGGGGAAGCCGTCTGGCTCTCGTGCCGGTCGGGTCAGCCGGTGGAAATCCCCCGTTTTGAAGCACTGCGCCGCTCCTGCAAATAACCCCTCGTTTCTTCCCATGAACCTCATCTCTCCTCTCAAGCCCCTCCTCATCGTGGCTGCACTGGCCCTGGTGCCGCTGGCCGGCCGCGCCGACGCCGCCACCCTGCTTTACGACTTCAATACGGCAGGGTCGTTGACGAGTGATTTCAACCTCCTCAACGACACCAACCACTTCTGGAGCCAGGCAACCGCCTCGGGGCTCGGCAATTCAGGCAACCTCGCCATCGCCTCCAGTGGAACGGCCAACCCGCTCACCAGCGCCGCCATTGCCAAACAAGGCTTTTCCGCATCGGAAACGACCTTTACCCTTTCGGTCTTCTTTCAGGTTCGGGAGGTTGAAAGCGCGGGGCACCAGTGGATGATCGGCATTCTCCCCACCGCCACGACCGCGCCTTCCGTGAAGCCTGCGGAGGCTACCATCCAGCTTGCCGTCGGCCTGAACAAAGGTTCCTCGGGCTACCGGTGGGTGGAGTATAACAACACCTCCATCTCCGGAAAGAATGCTTCCGATCCGAGCGGCTTCTTCCAACTCACCAATGGAGAGTGGTATTACATGGAGGCGACTTTCGCGCACGACGGCGGGAACTGGACGATCGACTACGCCGTCCACGCCGCCAATGCCGACGGCACGCTCCCCCCTCTCTCGCTGATCTCAGGCACCACCGGCACTTTCACCAATGCCGACGTAGCGGCGGGAAGCGAGCTTTTCCCCTTCCTTGCCATGCCAAACAGCCCCGGAGGACGGATGATCGACCGGTTTGACAACTTCTCCGTCCCCGCCATTCCGGAACCGGGCGTCCTGCAGGGGTTCGCTGCCGGGGTGCTGCTGCTTTTCGGCCTGCGGGGATGGAAGCGGCGCTTGCATCCCGCCCGGTCTTAAGCAGATTCTCATCGTGCCCCCCCTTTGAGCCTCATGATGTTTCCCTCCCTGCGCCTCCTGCCATCGCTGCTTCTTTTCTGGCCGGTTCTCTTCCTGACGCAAACCGCCTGCCTGGCCCGGACCCCGCCCACCGGTCCCAAGGCGTTCGGGCGCATTCACTATCCTGCCGATCAACTGGCCAACCTCCGGCAAGGGAGCTTCGAGATCATCGTCACGCTAAACTTTGACCCCGCCCGGGTGCCCAAAACAGCCTACACCGCGCCGATGTCGTTCTTTCTGTTGAGCGACCACGGGGGGCCCTCCGGAAAGCCGCGCGAACTGATGCACTTCCGCTCCATGACCACCTACCGCGCCCGACGGGAGGAGGGGCAACTCCTCACCGAACTGCTCGGGGAAGGCGACGCCGTGGCGGCCCTTGCCCTGGGCGGAAGAATGGTCAACCGCAGCCTGCGCATCCCCGCCCGGCAGCACGGGCTTAAGAAAGGGGCGACGGTTCACCTCGGCTTTACCTGGACCTATGAAGACGGAGCGTATCGTTGCGCGGTTTACCTCAATGGTACGCGCCTGCGCGAACAACTCGGCGGCGGGGTCGCTCCGTTTCGCTATGGCGCCGATGCCGCGATCTGGATCGGCTCGCCCCACTACCGCAGCGCCTACGGCACCCTCCATGCCTTGCGCTTTTCCTCCGTCGCCCGTTCCCCCGAAGCTTTTCGCGCGGCGGGGGAAAACCGCCGTTTCGAGGCCGATGAAGCAACCCTTTACATTGAGGATTTCCGTTCGCTCGACTCCGCCAAAACCGGCCCGCAACCCCTTGGCCGGGGCGGCAGGCTCGACGGAGCCTACCTCATCCACGAAACCGGGGACGGCCGCCGCGCCGTCCAACTCAATGCTTATGATGAAGAAGATCCTCTTTAGCCCGCTCCTCGGGCTTGGCCTCCTGCTCTCCCCGCTCACCGCCGGGGCCGAAACGATCCCGCCCCAACAGGCGTGGCAACACCTCTTTGAGGCCGACCTGCCGGGAGGCGGTCTCCTCTTCCATACCTACGGCGAGACCGAGCCGCTGGTGCTGGAACATCTCGGAACAGAAGAAAACGGCGTTTCCCGTTACCGGAGCCGGTCCGGGGCGGAGATCACCCTGCGCACGAGCCGCGCCGCTGAAGGGTACGGGCAGGTGGAAGTCTCGGTCACCCAGAATGGCAAGGAGCCGCTCCTGCTGGAGCCGGAACTGGTCTGCCGCTTCCCCAGGGGCGACCAGCATTGGTTTGACGGCTTTGCCGAACAGAGCCAGCCGCAGGGTCGCGACGAAATCTGCGGCACCCTCCCTTTTGTCGCCCTCTACGACGGGAAACACGGCACCGCGCTCGGCCTGAACCCGAACGACCTCGCCAGCGATTTCAGGAGCCGGCTTTCCGAAGAAGAGGGTAGCTACCGCCTCAGCTTCAGCTCAAGGATGGTCATCGCCCCCGGCAAGACCGAAACGCGCCGCTTCATCCTCTTCAGCTTCACGCCTGATTATGGCTACCTCAACGCCATCGGCGAATACCAACGCTTCTTCCCGGCCGTCTTCGAGGCAACCCCCGGCATCCATCCCGAAACGCACGGCCCGCTCCTGGGCGGGCTGGCGTGGCGCACGCAGAACGATCGCTACCTTGGCAAAGATCCGAAGTATAACCAAAAAATCTCCGATGTCATCCGCTGGATGGGCGGCGGTTGGGAATGGTGTTACGCCGGGTTTGGCTACCGCCCCGGGGATTGGCTCTGCACCGAAGAGGAGACCGGCAACTGGCAGATGCCCGAGAAAGGGAAACGGATCGCCTTTACCGAGCGCTTCAACATGACGGCGGCAGAGTACCTCCGGCAGCATCAGGAAGCCTTCGAGCGCATCGAACCGTTTGGCATTGCCTCGATGATGTACATCATCCCCAACTACTGCGAAGAGGAGCTGGCCCGCGAACGCTACCCTGACAGCATCTACTACGATGATCAGAACAAACCCCGTTCCGCCGGGCCGCCGTGGGTGGTCCAGCACGACCGTTCGCTCCAGATGTACCCGTATGGAAACTCGTTTGGCGACTACACGCTGGAGGCGATCAAAACGATCGTGACCCGCAGCGACATCGCCGGGTTTGCCTTTGACTGCATCGACCGCGCCCGGTATCCGTACCATGGCCCGGGCGTGGAGCGCTCCCCCGGGCAGGCGTATGACGACAAGGGGCGCATCTTTGTCAATTCCGAGATCGCCCACGCAAAATTCGGCGAAGCGGTCCACGATCTTCACCGCGACGGGTTGACGATGGCGCTGACCGGCAACTTCCGGGGCGATACGGGTAGCTACCTTGCCGCCCGGGTGCTTGATGCCATCCTCATTGAACACTCCCCCTGGGATGAACGCCCGCTGGCGCAGAATGTACGCTACCTCATGGGTCGCAAGTCGATCACCTGGCTGCGCGGGTTTGAGCGGCTGCCGCAGATCACCGAACGCAAGGGCGAAGCGCTGGTGGAAATGATGGATACGCTGACCTCCTACACCATCCTGCAGGGGCTGCGGCTCGGGATTTATCCGAACTTCCGCTATGTCACCGGAAATCCGCGGCTCATCCATTACATGCAGGTTTTCAATGATCTCTTCCGGCATTATCAATGGAACCCGGTTCCCGGGGCCACCGCACCGGGGGAACTCTGGCTGACGCGCTACGGGTATGGAGCGGATGGGGTGCTCGCCGTTGGCAACCCGACGGCAGCCGCCGTCAAGGGCGAGTTGCAACCTGCCTCCCGCTATTTCGGGGCCGCCACCACCGCGTGGATTGACTATGAAGGCCGCCAGAGCCTTACCAACCGGATGACCGGGGCCGATCCTACGATCGGTTTCGAACTGCCGCGTGGAAAAGCGCTGCTGCTGGCCGCCGGGCTATCCAGCCAGACGCCGTTCCGGGGCGAAATCACCGCACAACGGACCCGCCAACCCGACCGGAGCCATACCGACCGCTGGAGCTTCACCTCCCCGGCACGGCAGGCGTGGTCTGTTCGCGATGTTCCGGGCTACCGGGTCGGGGAGATCACGCTCAACGGCAAGCCGCTCGAAGCGGAAGTCGCCGGGAGCGAACACCGCTTTCAGGTGGGAGAAGGCGAACAGGTGGTGACCGTCCGCTACCTGCCGGAGATCGCCCTCCCCGACACGGGCGCTCTGGCCAATCTCCCGTTCCTCAATGAAAAGAAGGAGGCCGGTTTTGCCGTCGAGATCCCTGCGGACACCGCCATCTACCGCCACCAGGCACAAAAGCTGGTGAGCTTTTTCAGCAACTACGTGCTCGGAATGGCCGACCCCGACAAGGTGTTGCCGGTGCCCGTGGTCGTCAGGGGGGAAGCGCCTCCGGAAGCCGCCGTGCAGGTCGTCCTCCGGGAAAACCCCGGGGCCAAACGCACGGAGATTACCGTGAACGGATCAACCGTGACAGTTACCGGCAGCAGCCCGAATCACCTCGCGAAAGGCTTGAATGCCCTGCTCGACGTGTTGCAGGATGTCTACCCACATTACGGTCTGCTACAGGTGCACGAAAAAAGCTCTCCCGCGGATCACCGCGCGCTGGAGCCGAGTCTCTTCCAGCAAAACACCGACCAGACCTACCTCCCCTGGAAACAACCATGAAACCGTACCTGCTGCTCCTGCTGGCGATCGTTACCCTTGGCACGCGCCCGGCCTTGGCGGATGAACTGGAAGCCAAAGTTCCCTACCTTGCCGACATCGCCTCCGCCGGGTGGGATTTCGACGCTCCACCCTGGAAAAAAGCGGGCCGCGTGGACCATCTCGCCAAGATGGGCGCGGTGACCATGCTCGGCGTCAGCTTCCACGAAGAGGCAAGACAGCCCACGACCATCCATCTCGCCCGGGACCGCGACGCCCTCTACTTCGGCTTTGATTGCGCCGATCCCGACGCCAAAAACCTGGAAAAGAGCGGCGCGGCGACGGAAAGCGAAGGTTTCCCCGAAGGCGACCGGATCGAACTCTACCTTGAGGGCGATCAGGCTTCCCGGCAGGCGTACTACCATCTCGCCTTCAACGTCGCGGGCGCTCGCTACCGGGCGCTCCAGCACAACCGGGTGGAGACCGGCTCGTGGAGTGTCCGGACGCGGTTTCTGAAAGACCGCTGGCAGGCGATCGTCCGGATTCCGTACGCCGACATCGGCCTCGACCCTGCCCAGGCGGAGATGCGCGGCATGTTTTACCGGATGTACCGCCCCGATGACCGGGAGAACGGACGCGAACAGACCACCTGGGGCGGGCGCGGCGTGCATCAATGGAGCGCGCTGGGCCTCCTGAAACTGGAGCCGATCCCATGAAACGCTTTTGCGCCCTCCTCCTTTTCTTCGGAATGGCCGCCGCCGCGCCGGGGGCCGATCGCGGGCTTTCCAATGAACAACTGCAAGTGCGGGTCGGCTCCGATCCCCACACCATGCTGGAGTACCTTGGAAAAAAGGGGGTCAACCAGCTTCATCAGGATGCCAAGGGCGACGGGCTGCTCGCCGGTCTTGGCGGAAACCCGGGCCCGCCGCGCGAAGGGTTGCAGATCGCCGTCCGCACACCGGAGGGTGAGCCGCTGGCGCTGGAGTGGAAGGTGATCCGGCAGGAACCCGGCGCGATCCGCCTGCGCGATACCACCGGACGCTTTGAAGCAGTGCTCTCCCTGCCGGAAGCGGCCAGCGCCGTCGATCTTCAGGTGATCCCGCTGACCGATACCCCGCCTGCCGGGCGGCTGGAGCTGATCTGGCACCTGCAGGTGGGCGGCGACTTCCTTGCCGTTACCACCGAAGGGGTCGCCGATGTCGAAACCGTGCCGACCCGCGATGCCGCCACCGGTGCGGCGCGCCTGCTGGTCGCCGAGATCGAACGTGACCAGAACATCTCCCACCCTCTTTCGCAGCCTTGGTTTGCCGTCAGCGACCGCAACCAGGATGTCACCTTCGCCGTCTGGTTCGATGCGCCTGCAAGCGGCGTTTCGCTGCATGGCTGGAGCGGCCAGCTTCTCGGGCGGGAAGCGATGTCGCGCACCTTGAGCCTGCCGCCGCCGACCGCGCCCTTGCGGGTTCGGATGATGCTGCTGGAGCCGTTCAACCGCCCGGTCGCCGTCTTGCGCGAAGGGGCTCTCCGGTGGAGTGCAAAAGATACCCTTGTTTTCCTCCCCGTCGCACCAGTGAAGGAGGGGCAGGTCCGGCTGCTGGCAGGAGAGGCGCCCACCCCGGTTCTCAACACCTCCTTCGTGGCGGAAAAACCGCTGCAACCGGAGACCTTCACCCTCCAAAACCATCCCGCGAAGCTTGCCTTCGAGCTTCGCACCGGGGAAGGGTTGCAGAAAACCGACCTGCTGGAGTAAACGCCATGGCCCCTCCTGTTTCGACATTCCGGTTCAAGGTGCGCCAGAGGCGTTCTGCGGGGATATCGCTTCTGGAGATCATCCTGGTCCTTTTCTTCGTCGCGCTGCTGGCGGTGCTGGTGCCCTCGGCCCTCGTCCGATCAAGGCAGGAAACCCGGCGCGTGCAATGCGTGGCCCACCTGCGGGAGCTTTACCTTGCCCATGCCCGGTGGATGCAGGACCACGGGCAGACGCTCCCGCTCAGTTATGCAGGGGGTAGCTATCACGGTTACGGCTCCACCCTTTATCAGCGGGACTTTTCCCGCTACCTTCCCTCCCTGCTCAAGGGACGGCTGACGGGGGGCTCGCCTCCGTATGTCTGTCCGGCAGACCTCCAGTCGCGCGGAGGCGACGGTTTGCCCGGCTACTTCGGCTACAGCTACGGAGCCAACGGTTTCATGGCCGTGCGCAACCAGAACCATGCCGCCCGCTGGACCAACCCGGCCATCACCTTCCTCTTCGCCGACGCGGTGAGCACTTTCATCTATGGCAACGACTCGTACCCGGAACGGATCGACTTCCGTCACCGGCAGCAGGCCAACTTCATCTTTCTCGACGGCCACGCCGCCT
>DATMFV010000017.1:0-4652 GCA_035555975.1 Chthoniobacteraceae bacterium | reverse complement strand
AAAGAGTCAGCGAAGTGCTTAAGCGCGAGTTGGGCGATCTCATCGGCCGCCACCTGGCGTTCGAGGAACTGGTGACCGTCCAGGAAGTCGACCTGACGCCGGACCTCAAGCAGGCCCACGTCTTCATCAGCGTGCTCGGCGGCAATGAAGAGACCGGGCAGCACGTCATCGCGCGCCTGCAACGGCACCGCAAGGAATTGCAGATGCTCGTCTCCCGGCGGGTCGTGCTCAAGTACACCCCGTACCTCTACTTCAAGCTCGACGAATCGATCGAACGCGGCTCGCGGGTGATCGACATCCTCCAATCCCTCGACATCCCCGAAGACGAGCACGAAGAAAAGGAAACCGACGACGAACTGGAGCCGGAAGATGACTTTCACGCCGTGACCGGTCGCGCCGACGACGAGGACGACGAGGACGACGAGGACGACGAGGACGAAGCGCCCCGTCGCCGCCACAAACGATGAGCACCCAGGTACCGTTGGCAACGATTGCGCAGGCGTTGCGCGATCATCACCGTTTTCTTGTCATGAGCCATCTTCGGCCCGACGGCGACGCCATCGGCTGTTCGGTGGCGATGGCGCTCTGTCTCAAGGCGCTCGGAAAGGAAGTGACGGTCTGGAATCACGACGGGCCGCTGGAAAAGCTTTCGTTCCTGCCCGGGAGCGATCTGGTTTCCTTCCCGCCTTTCGGGGAAAAACACGATTTCGAGGTCGCGATCGCCCTCGATACCGCCAGCCGCGAACGGCTCGGGCGGTGCCTGGAGTCGATCGGGAACGTCGGGCTCTGGATCAATCTCGACCACCATATCTCCAACAACGGCTACGGCGACCTGGCGCACATCGACCCGACCTCTCCCGCCACGGGGCAGATCGTTTACGAGCTGATCTCCTCCGCCGGGCTTCCGTGGGACGCGGCGATGGCTGAAAACCTGTTTGTCGCGATTTCGACCGACACCGGTTCGTTCCAGTATTCCAACACTACGGCGCGGACGTTTGAAATCGCCGCGCACCTGGTGGCGAGCGGCGTCGATGTCGGGCGCGTCTCCGAACAGCTTTACCAGACCTACCCGCGCCGCCGCGTGGAACTCCTGCGCGAACTGCTCGCCTCGATGCGTTTCAGTTGCGACGGTCGCGCGGCCAGTTTCGCCCTTTCGCAGGAGGCCGCCACCCGCCTCGGGGTCACGCCCGAGGACAACGAAGGGTTGATCGACCACATCCGCGCCATCGACGGCGTGGCCGTGGCGGTGTTTTTTGAGGAACTCGGGCCCGAAAGCGTCCGCGTTTCGATGCGTTCCAAAGACCCCCGGCACAATGTCAGCCAGATCTGCGCCCGTTTTGGAGGGGGAGGCCATACCCTCGCCGCCGGAGCGCGGGTTTCCAAAAATCTCTCAACCACCCAAGCAGAAGTTCTTGATGCGATCTGTCACGCCATTCACCAATCTTGATGGGGTCCTCCTCATCGACAAAGCCCCGGGGATGACCTCGCACGACGTGGTCGCGATGGTGCGCCGGAAGCTCAACACCAAGAAAGTCGGCCACTGCGGCACGCTTGACCCGCTCGCGACCGGGCTCCTGCTGGTCGTCATCGGCAAGGGGACGAAGATTCAGGATCTCCTGATGAGCGAAGACAAGGAGTACATCGGGACGATGACCTTCGGGGTCACCACCGACAGCCAGGATGCCGACGGCGAAGTGCTCGAAACCAAACCGGTGCCGGAACTGACCCCCGAACGGCTGAAGGCGGCGTTTGCGAAGTTTGACGGCGATTTTTACCAGATGCCGCCGATGGTTTCGGCGATCAAGAAGGACGGGGTGCCGCTTTACAAACTGGCCCGGCAGGGGAAGACCGTGGAGCGCGAGCCGCGGTTTGTCCATGTTTTCGCCCACGAGATCCGCTCTATCACCCCGCCTGATGTCGAGTTTCGCGTGGTCTGTTCCAAAGGGTTTTATGTCCGGACCTATGCGTTTGACATCGGGAACGAGATCGGGTGCGGCGCGCACCTCAAGGGGTTGCGCCGGACGAAATCGGGCCGATTCACGCTGGAACGGGCGGTGACGATCGACGAACTGCGCGAAGCGCCGGTCGCCGACATCCGTTCGAAAATTTTGTCGTTGCCGGAAGTTTCCCGAATGCGGGGCGCCTGAGGAAGAAGAGAAAAGCACGCCGTTTTTCAAACATGCAGACGATGGATTCGATCGCTCAACTGGCCACGGTGCCGGGGCCGGTCTGTCTTGCCGTCGGCGTTTTTGACGGGGTGCATCTCGGTCACCAGGCGGTGATCGGCCGCGCGCTGGCGGATGCCGAAGCGTTTGGCGGGAACGCCGTGGTGGTCACCTTCGACCCTCATCCGATGCGCGTCCTGCGTCCGGAACACGCTCCGCGCCTTTTGACTTCGACCTTGCACAAGCGGCTTTTGCTGGAGCGGGTCGGCGTGCGCCACCTGCTGGTGCTGCCGTTTACGGCGGAGTTTGCCGGGATGGAGGCGCAGACCTTTGTCCACGCGCTGGCTGAAGCGTGCCGACCGTTGCGCACGATCTGCGTCGGCCACACCTGGTCGTTCGGCAAGGGGCGCGCGGGAAATCTCGAACTGCTCCGGAAGATGGGCGACCAGCTCGGGTTTGACGAGATCGGGATGGAAGCCGTGGAACTCGACGGCGAGATCGTCAGCAGCACGTTGATCCGCGCCTGCGTCGAGGGCGGGGAACTGGAGAAGGCGGGGCGGCTGCTCGGTCGCCGGTTTTCGATCCTCGGCACGGTCAAGCGCGGCAGGCAGCTCGGCAAGACGCTCGGTTTTCCAACGGCCAACCTGAGTGCGCACAATGAGCAATACCCGCCCAACGGGGTCTATGCCGTCGAGGCGCGGCTGCCGGACGCGGGCGGCGAAGGGGCGCTTTTGCAGGGCGTGGTCAACATCGGGGTCCGCCCCACCCTGCGCGAACCGGGAGGGGAACGCCTGCTCGAACTCCACCTTTTTGATTTCGACGACGACCTCTACGGGCGGAACGTGGAAGTGTTTTTTCACCGTTTCCTGCGCCCGGAAAAGACCTTTCCCGATCTCGACGCGCTCACCGCGCAGATCGGCTGCGACGTGCTCAAGGCGCGCCGGGCGCTGGCGTCGTAGGGCGTCTTCGCGAAGTGGCCGGATCGTTCTGCGACCCTTTCAGGGTCGATGATCAGCGGGTGTCGTAAACCGGGGGTATCGCCAAGGCTCAACCCCCGGCTGCTCCGCTGGGATGCCGTTGGCATCCTTTTTTCATTCGGGATGCGGTGGGTTGACGTCTTCTGCGCGTCAGTGAGAGTGCGACGGAAAGCAGTGCAGAAGAGAAAGCAACCTGAAGGGTTGCCGGCCAGAGCAGCCGGGGGTAAGCGCGAAAGCGCGCCACCCCCGGAATCACCGGCGGAAGAGAGGATCGACCCTGAAAAGGGTCGCAGAGGATGGGCATTGTATTTCTGCGACCGCCGTGGTCGATGTCGACCAGGGGGCGCTACGCTTGATGCCTCCCGCTGCCTTGACGGTGATAGCGCTGGCATTTTTTTCTATTGAATCGAGGCTTCGGAAATAAGCGCCGTCGGTGTCAAGATCACCTCAATCCCATGTCGACCTATTTGAGCCTCCATTATCATATCGTTTTCAGTACCAAACATCGCGAACCGTGGTTGTCACCGAGTTTTCGGGGCCGCGTTCATGATTACCTGGGTGGTACGGTTAAGGGGCTGAAAGGCGAAATCGACGGTGTGGGCGGAACGGGGGACCACGTTCATCTGTTGGTTTCTCTGCGCGCCACGCACCATTTGGCTGATTTCGTGAGGGAATTGAAGAAAACCTCTTCGCTGTGGATCAAGCAAGAGGGAGGTTTGGCGGGTTTTGGCTGGCAGGATGGTTATTGTGCCGTGACGGTAAGCCCTTCCGCGCGGCCTGCGGTACGTGAATATATTGCGCGACAGGCTGAACATCACCGGAAACGTTCGTTTCGGGAAGAGTTGATCGATATTCTGGAAAAGACCGGTATCGCTTACGATGCAAAATACCTGGATTGAATATCGGTAGAAAGGATGCCGATGAGAGTGATCACCGGCGGAAAAGGAAATCGACCCTGAAAGGGGCGCAGCGGGTCATCTTTTGGGGGGCGGCTCCCTCTTCTGCAAGCTTCACGGGGGGCTTTGCCGACACGAATTTTTTCGTCACACCCAAAAAACAAAGGCGCCTGCCGATTGGAGGTTGAGCCGCGCGGGTTCTCCCGCTACAGTTGGCCTTCCCACTTTCCTGATGCACTCGTTTGAATACCACAAAGGGCACCTCTGTTGTGAGAAGGTCGATCTTGCGCAGGTGGCCCGGGAAGCCGGCACGCCAACTTACGTTTATTCCGCCAACACGATCACCGACCATTACCGGCGGCTCGATGAGGCCTTTGCCGATGTGCCGCACCTGATCTGTTACGCGGTCAAGGCGAACTCGAACATCGGCATCCTCAACCTTCTGGCGCAGGAACATTCCGGGTTTGACATCGTTTCGGCGGGCGAGCTTTACCGGGTGCAGAAGGCGGGGGGCAAACCGGAACAGTGTACGTTCGCGGGGGTCGGGAAGACGGAGGCGGAGATCAAGTACGCGCTTCAGCAGGGCATCCTCGCCTTCAACATCGAGAGCGAGA
>DATMFV010000016.1:0-9156 GCA_035555975.1 Chthoniobacteraceae bacterium | reverse complement strand
CGGATGGAGCGCAGGAATTTTGGTTCAGGGCAAGGCGGAGGCCCAAGTGGCTATCCGAAGATAACCACTTCGGGCTGACAACGCAGCCCTGGGCCAAAAGGACAAGCTCAATCCGTAATTTCATGCGTTACAAGGTACTAGTCCCGCTTCGACCGGGTGGCTGCGAGACCGGCAAGGCCGCCCAGCAGGAGCAGCCCCAGCGCGCCCGGCTCCGGCACGGCTGCGACGGTCATGGTGATCTTCCCCGCTCCGCCGAAAGCGGCATCGTCGTAGTGGAAAGTGGCGGTGTATCCCTCAAAACCGCTCCCCATCGACAACCCCTCTTCCAGACCGCTGCCGGTGGAGAAATCCATTAGCGTATAGAGAACGCCTTCGCTCAGTTCCCCCAGGATGTTGACCGTGATGCCGCCTTCATCAAGGAGCAGGCCGCCCGTTTTGTAGTTGATGAAGCTGATCCGGTCGCTTGCGCCGGTGGCATCGACGCGGAAGAGGAAGGATGCGCCCTCCTGCATGTCGAGGATCGGCGTTTCGTTGGCGCTTTGGTTGACGCCGTTGAAGGTCAGCGTCTGGAAGGCGGGCGTTTCCGGGTTGAGCAGCCGGTTGTCTTCGCCGGGGGCGATGACGCCGCCCGCCTTGACGGTCACGGCGTTCCCTGCCGCCAGCGCCACCCGGCCGGTTCCGGCGAGGATGCCCGAACCGCTCACTTCCACCGCGCCGGTGCCGAGGCCGCTGCTGGAAGAACCCGTGTTGCGGATGGCCAGCGCGCCGCCGGTAACGAGCGTGCCGCCGGTGTAGCTATTGCCGGCGTTCCGGCTCAAGACCTGAAGGCTGCTCCCGGTTTTTTCCAGGCGCAATCCGTAGTTGAGTTGAATATCGAAGTCATAAGCGCCGGTGTCCCCGTCGAGCTGCAGTGTGGCGATCCCCTCTTCTCCCTTGCTCTCATCCACGCCGTTGATATAGCCGCGCGCGTTCCGTTCCGTGGTTTGCAGACCGGTGGCTCCAATGAGAGCGCCGCCCTGGATGCCCACGATCCCGGCGCTGATGCTGCCTTCAATCGCCGGAAGGTCGAAAACCACGACGCCGAGATGGATGTGCGTATCGGCGGCGGTGGCTCCCCCGCGAACTTCGAGACGCCCGGAATACCCCTGGAACGTCGTCGTCCCGCTGACGGTGAAACTGACATTCCGGTAGCCAGCGCCATCGGCAAGGGTCACCGAGGCGGTATTCGTCCCGGTGGTGGTCGTCTGGCCAAGGACGAGGTTTTCCATCTCCACGGAGAGACGCCCGTTGTTAGCGCTGCGGAAGACATAGGTGCCCGCAGTGACGCTCAGATCTCCCTCCACCTTCAAGAGGTTGTTCTGGTTGTTGGTGTTGAGGAAGCGGATCGCTTTGCCGGTTGCCGTTTTACCAAGGGCGGCGACGGTGCGGTCGCCGTTGAGGGCGATGCTCCGGGCGGTGTCGCTGTCGTTGATGTTGAGAATCGTATCCCCCGCGTCGGGGTAAACGCCGCCGGTGCCGGAGAGAAGATTCCAGTCCAATGCGTCCCAGGAGTCGCTGCCGCCCGGGAACGAGGTCAGTTCATACGTTCCGGCCTGAAGGCTCAGGCCGCCGAGGGCGAGACATCCGCAAACAATCAATGCTTTCATGGGTTGTTCTTTCGTGGGTGGTTGGGGGGTTGGGGGGTAATATTTCCTGATTTTAAGCTTCGGAAATGAACGATTTATCCTGAAAATCCATAATCAGTTCGAATAATCAATCTTTATGGAAATTAAAATATAGAATTTTATTGTTATAACATAGTCTGTTCGTTAAATTCATAAAAAATGACCTCTTCGTTTTCCGATCTTCAGCAGCGGGTTTTCGATTTCATCCAACGCGGCCCGTGGAAGCCTGGGGAGCGACTACCCAATACGCACGATTTCGCCGCGAAGCTCGGTGTTCCGGTCCGCGAAGTGCAGGGGGCGCTTTCCGGCCTCGCGGCGCGCGGATATCTGGAGCGTAAGCAGGGGGTCGGCACCGTTCTTCGGCGCAACCGGGCGACGCCCAATATCGTCCTTTTCTGCGGCACCAACCTGCACCAGAAACAGGCGGACGCCCCGCGGGCGATGGTGGAAGCGGTGCGGACGGAATTAAACCGGCGCGGCTACCACCTGACGCTGGTGGACGACCTCGCCAGCTACCATGGCAGGAACTGGCGACGTTATTCGGAGGCGATGGAGCAGATCCGGCGGCAGGTGGACGCGGCTGCGCCCGTGGGAGTCATCGAGACCGGTTGCGCCATCAGGCGTTACCCGGATCTGTACGAACGGCTCCATCGCGTGCCTCTGGTGCGCCTCAGTTCGCAACGGGGGGACATTGGTTCCGATCATCCCCATTTCATCCGCACTTCCCTGGAACACCTTGCCGGCCAGGGATGCCGGAAGGTGGCTTTTCTGCGGCCACACCGCCCTTACACTCCCGACGATGATCTGACGTGGGAGGAGATTCACCGGCTCGGTTTCCTGCGTTGCGTGATCCGGGAAATCCCACGCAGTGAAGACGGTATCGCCAGCATGGCTTACGAGTTGATGAACCTGCTGATCCGGGAATGGAAGGGTCTCAGGAAAAATTACGTGCCCGATGGTCTCGTAGTGGATGATGACGTTGCCATGGAGGGCGTGGCGGCGGCCTTGCGCAAATCGCACCTCGACATTCCGGGAGAATTCAGGGTCATCACCCGCGCCAGCCAAGGCGTCCCGAGGTTTTACGGTCTGCCGGTCGATCGGTACGAGGTATCGCAGGAAGAGGTCGGCCGTCGGTTGGTAGACTTCCTGGAAGCCCGCATGGCGCGGATGGAGCCTGCGCCCGTCCGGGTGCAGGGATGCCTGCGGCTGGAAACGGTTTCTTGAGGGGTGGCTCTAAAACCAAATCCACCGGCCCGGAAAACCGGACCGGTGGCAAGCGTTGAACAGGTTTTGAAGTGAAGTGTTGAAGGATTAAACCAGCGTCTTGATCAACTCATCCCGATCCCCGGGAAGAAGATCCATCGGAGCGATTTCCGGCATCGTGTACGCCCCGGGCTGGAGCCGGTGAATGGCGGCCCGCGCACAGGCGACCATGATCTGCGCCGTCAGCGCGGGGTTGTTGATCGCCATGCGGAACTCGAAGAACTGGTTGTGCGTGGAGCCGGAAACGCCGCGGCGTTCCATCTGCACCCCATGCGCGACGCTCTTGAGCGTGTCGATGTCGGCCACCGCCTTGACGTAGGTTTCATCGTTGACGAAGTAGTCGTCGCCCTTGATCGCCGTCTCCACGGCGGCAAAATCAGCCCCCTCCTCCAGTTCGACATACACCATGCGCCGGTGAACCCCGGTGCCGGTCGGGATCGTCATTGAAAGGGCATCCTTCACCCCCGGCTTCGACTTCGCGCAGACCGAGTGCCCCATGCTCATGCCGGGGCCGAAATTGGTGTAGGTAATCCCCTTTGGAGCCAGGGCGAGGAGGAGGGCGCGAATCAGCGAATCGCTCCCGGGGTCCCAACCGGAGGCGACCACGGCGACGCTGCCGTGCTCCTTGCCGATGGTGTCGAGTTCGTTCCGAAGGTGAAGCAGTTTTTCACCATGGATGTCGAAGCTGTCGACCGTGTGAATGCCTTTGCGCAGGTAAACCGGCGCAGTTTCAGGGATGGATCGTGTAGGTCCGCAGAGGATTGCCGCATCGACCCTGCCGAGTGTTTCCACCCGGTCAGTAACGGCAATATCGCGGAGTTCAGGAGGCTGATCATCACGAACTTCCCGGCGAATGACACCGGCAAGCTCCAGATCCCGGGCTGCGAGAATCGCCTCAACGGCGGAGCGCCCGATATTTCCATAGCCAACGACCGCGATACGTGGGTTTAAGTTTGCCATGATCGCATCTAAAACGAAAGCCGGGCAGGTACACGAGAAAAAATTTTCTGCTAGAGCGTTTTTGATTTAAGTGTTTACAATGATTTGCGAGCACCGCAGTTCGATGGGAGGTTTTTTGAGCGCAGTGGCTGTATTTCCAATACTGCCGAGCTCGAAAAGCCTCACAGCGGGCTGTGCTGCCGCAAAGCATGTAAAGAATAAATTCAAAACTGCTCTAATTTTTGACAGGAGCGCGCGCCACCGTGCCGTTGCGATGGAAACGCGGAATGACCGGCAGCGGCGAACGGGCCGCCGGAAGCGGCCGCAGCAACAGGCGCGAGAGCTTGCGCGCGTGCTCCCCCGGGTCGCTATGGTAGCAGGCCGGACCCGGGCGGAGCCGTTCCAGATAGCTCTCCCATTGGTAGGAAATCAACGAAAGGTCGCACGGGATTTGCATCCCCCGTTCCAGACACCAGTTCATCACCACCAGCAGATCCTCCGCATGGGAAACGAGCAGGGCGCTGATCGCCGCCGGGCCGGAGAGGGAGCGCTCCAGGCGTTCCCGGATCGCCGCCACCGAGCCGGAGTGCCGGAGCAACCGCCCGGTCGCACCCGAATCGCCGCCGGAGGCAAAGGCCGAGAGAAACCCTTGCGCTTCATCGTTCTCGCCAGCCCACTCCCTGCGCCGCAGCAGGTAGCCGATCCGCCGGTGCCCCGCTCCAAGAAAGACCCCGGCGGCATGCCGGGTGGTGCCGCGCAGGTCGTCATTGACGAACGGAAGCCCGACGCCGGGAAACGCGTTGCCCATCACCGCGGCGTGCATTCCCCGCCGGAAAAACCATTGCTGCACCGCCTGCGAGACACCGCCCAACACCCACCGGTCCACCTTTCGCGCCGCGAAATCGGCACAAAGGCGCTCCAGGCGTCGCTCCGGCGATCCGACAGCAGCCAGCCCGGGCTCCATCGCCACCTCCAGCGCAACGCCCCGGCTTAAAAGCTCCTCCCTGAGAGCATCGATCAAAAGAAGCTGCCAGCGGGAAAGCTCCGCACCCGGCTCGCCCAAGAGCAACGCCGCGCGCGCAGGCCGGGAAACCTCCCTGTCCGGAGGCGACGCGCGCAGAATCCGCGCGCATTGTCTCGGACGCCGTTCCACCCACCCTTCCTCCTGAAGCAGCCCGATCGCCTGCCGGACCACCGGGCGGCTCGCACGGTAACGTTCGCAAAGCCCGCGCTCCGGAGGGAGAAACCCCGCAAACTCCCCCGCCCCGATCGCCTCCCGCACCCGGGCGGCGATCTGTTGAGCCAGCGACAGCCGGTGGAATCCGCATGGGGAAGACGAAATGGTTTTTCCGGAGGGCACAGCCAAAAAGTTTGCCTCAAACCGGCGCTCTGGACAACAAAATTGACCAGAGGTGAAGCGTTGCTTCCGGGTATTGCCCACACGGTAAGGTCAACCGCCATGACCCATTCCCTTTATGCCGGTGTCGGCCAACGCGAAATCACCCGGACCGCCTCCGGGCGCAACGTTCGCGATCCCCTTTACGCGAAAGTGATCGTCTTCGACGACGGCGCGACCCGGCTCGCACTTATCACCATGGATGTCGTGGCGATCGGCGGCATCTGCGATATCAGCGACGACTTCCTCCCCACCCTTCGCCAGCGATTGGAGGAAAAGGAGATCGGCATCCTCCCCGGACGGGTCATCGTCAATGCCTCCCACACCCACCCACCCGGCCGCATCGTCTGCGATGAAGACGAATTGGTCGCGCGGGTCGTCGCGGCGGTGTGCGACGCGGTCGGTTCGCTCATTCCCGTCACCGTCGGCACCGGCAGCACCCGCGCGCCCGGGCTTTCGATGAACCGTAACCTGCGGCTCGCCGACGGCCGCCTCTGGACCATCCGCCATACCAACCCCTCCCCTACCGAAGAAGCGATCGAAGGCTTGCGCCCCAACGACCCGGAGGTTGGCATCCTGCGGGTCAACCGGAATGACGGCACCCCGCTGGCGATCCTTTATCATTTCGCGTGTCACCTCCTGTTCGGCAACCCGCAGGGCGACATCACCGCCAACTTTGCCGGCATCGCCTCGGGCCTGATCGAAGAAGTCGCGGGGAGGGAGGTCACCGCCTTCTTCCTCCAGGGATGCGCCGGAGACATCATCGACACAACCTTCAAGGACCTCCGCCGCTGGCGCGACATCGAACCGCTCGGCCAGCGGCTAGGTCTCGCCGTCCTCAGGGAGCTGCCGCGGATCACCGCCGGGCCCGGCCCGCTCCGCCACGTGACCAGAACGGTGGAACTGCCACGACGCACCGATTTTGCCCCACGCACCCGGGCCCTGGAAGCCGAGCAGCGGGAACTCCTCGCCTCCCTGCGTTTTACCACGCTTAACTTCGAAAGCTTCCTGCCGCTCTACCTTCAACACCGGTTGAACCCCCGGCACCCCTCGGCGGATGCCTATAGCTACCTGAACGCCGAGGCAGAGGGCAGCGACCTGCCCCGCGCCATGGACCGCTTCACCGGAGAGCTGGTCAATAGCTACCTTAAAAACCTCCGCACCATGGAACGGCTGACCCATCTTCAGGACGACCTCGCCACCATTGCCCGGCATGAAGCGATCAATCGCGAAGCGGGCGGCAACACCGCGAGCGCGGAACTCCACGCCTTGCAGATCGGCGACTTCGTCCTCCTGACCGCGCCGATCGAAATCCTCTCCGAAGTCGGCCAAAACATCAAAAAGCGCTCACCCCACCCCCACACCTTCGTCTCCGGCTTCACCAACGGCTATCTCCACTACGGCCCGCCCGCCTCCGACTACCCGAGCGGAAGTTACGAAGTCACCGAATGCTTCCTCGCCCCGGAGTGGCAGGCCATCTTCGAAACGGAAGCCGCCGGGATGCTCCGGAAACTCGGTTGATGCCCCGCAAAAAATTGCGTACCTTCATTATGGGTCGCATCCGAAGAAAGATGCCATCGTCCGGACTTCGCGATAAAATAAAATCGGGCTTCCCTTTTTCCAGGAATTGTTCCATTATCAGCGACGACTTAACTTTTCATCGGGGAGATACTTTTTGCCCGTGAGTTCCTTATATTCTTCGATTTTGCGATGACTTATGAACAATAAACTCCATCTCATTACAGCGTCCATTATTGCTCTCGGCTCCTCCTGTTCGTTAATGGCCCAAACTGATACCGTTTATCGGTACAGTTTTGCGAACGGAATTAACAATGCCACCTTCAATTACACCAACGGGTTTACCATCTCCCCGGGCCCCAACGCACCCAATGAAATGAACGGAGCGAATTGGGCCACGCTGATCAACTCCGGTCGCGTCTTGGGAACCGGCCACTCCACCGCCGTGCGCGCTTTCGACTGGACCGAGGACAATCAGGTCAATTATCTGACCACCGGGGCCACTGATGGAGCGGCCGTCTGGTACTTCTCCAACAATGCAAATACCAATGCCCAATCCGGAACCCCTGGAGGCACCACCTTTGTGAATGGAGTTTTTGATGGGGAAAGCATTCTTGGAAACCCAAATATCATCGCTATCTACGATGATCAGGTGATTCTTTTCAACCCCGAAGCGGCATCGGGCAGCACAGCTCTTTCCCTTTACAGCGTGAACACCCGTCAAGAAACCCTTGGCAACTTCGGCTTCAACACCTTTTCCGGCGGTTCCTTGAATGGTCTGACACTGGAGTCCCAGATGAATCGCCTGATTGGGGCCGAGGATGGTTACCTATGGTATCTTGAAGACGATGGCTCGGCAATCGCCTATGGCCTCCTATCAGGCGCGGCGGTTCTTGATCCCACCTGGACGACCTTTAGCGGAGGATTGATGGACGGCATCTCTCTTTCAAACGCCCTGGATTCCGGCCATTACCTCGGGATTGGCGCCGGTCCTGACTTTTACTTCGTTGCTTCAGTGATTCCTGAGCCCACGACTTATGCCCTCTTTCTGGCGGCAGGAGCCCTGCTCGTAGCGAAAACGCGCAAAAGCAAAGCCCAAGGCAATCTGCCCGGCTGACTAGGTCCACTGAGAGGCTCCGACATTTCTCGGAAAGTGCCCTTCAGAAACTGCAGACCATTGCATCCAGGCGGACGAGGGAGACTCGAACCCAAGTCCGCCAACTTTCCGTTTCCCTCAGAGGCTGTAAAAAAATGATTTTAATGGCCTCGGAGCCCCCTATTTTTAGCCTATAACGAAATTCTTACGACCGCCTGTATTCAGGGAATACAGAAGGAAGAAGGAATGCAGTTAGAGGCTAAAAGAGGTGCTCCATGGCCTTTGAAGGACTTTCTTCACAGCCTCTAAGATAAAACCCGGCTTCCTTTCTTTCCGGAACCGTTCCAGTACCAGCGATGACCTGCCTTTCTGTCGGGCATTCGCTGAACCCCCCATCGGGAGGGATGTTTTTTCCCCGTGAGTCCCTTATATCCTTCGATTTTTCGGTGACTTATGAACAATAAACTTCATCTGATTACAGCGTCCATTATTGCTCTCGGCTCCTCCTGTTCGTTAATGGCCCAAACTGACACCATTTATCGGTACAGTTATTTGAACGGAAGTAACAATGGCACCTTCAATTACACCAACGGGTTTACCATCTCCCCTGGCGTCAATGCACCCAATGAAATGAACGGAGCGAATTGGTCCACGCTGATCAACTCCGGTCGCGTCTGGGGGACCGGCCACTCCACCGCCGTGCGCGCTTTCGACTGGGCCGAGGACAATCAGGTTAATTATCTGACCACCGGGGCCACTGACGGAGCGGCCACCTGGTACTTCTCCACCAATGCAAATACCAATGCCCAATCCGGAACCCCTGGAGGCACAACCTTTGTGAATGGATTTTTTGATGGGGAAAGTATTCTTGGAAACGCAAATATCATCGCTATCTATGATGATCAGGTGGTTCTTTTCAACCCCGACGCGGCATCGGGCAGCACAGCCCTTTCCCTTTACAGCGTAAACACCCGTGTAGTCACCCTCAGCAACTTCGGCTTCAACACCTTTACCGGCGGTTCCTTGAATGGGTTGACACTGGAGTCCCAGATGGATCGCCTGATTGGAGCCGAGGATGGCTACCTCTGGTATCTTGAAGGCGATGGCTCGGCAATCGCCTATGGCATCACGTCAGGCTTGATGGTCCTCGATCCCACCTGGACGACCTTTAGCGGAGGATTGATGGACGGCATCTCTCTTTCAAACGCCCTGGATTCCGGCCATTACCTCGGGATTGGCGCCGGTCCTGACTTTTACTTCGTTGCTTCAGTGATTCCTGA
>DATMFV010000015.1:0-7054 GCA_035555975.1 Chthoniobacteraceae bacterium | reverse complement strand
GCCATGGAGCACCTCTTTTTGCCTCTAACTGCATTCCTCCTTCCTTCTGTATTCCTTGAATACAGGCGGTCGTCAGAATTTCGTTATAGGCTAAAAATAGGGGCTCCGAGGCCATTAAAATCATTTTTTCACAGCCTCTTAAAAAAGGCCGTCCTTACCCGGGCGGCCTTCATTTTCCCTGATCCCCCCGCCCCGTGGAAGCCCCCCTTTTCGATTCAACCTTTCTGACCAAGCTGGAAGCGTTGCATCTGCTTTCACGCAAGATCTTCCGGGGGCAGCAACATGCCGAGCGGCGTTCGCGCCAGACCGGCTCCAGCCTGGAGTTTGCCGACTACCGCAACTACACCTCCGGCGACGACCTGCGCAACGTCGACTGGAACATCTACGGGCGGCTCAACCGGCTTTTCGTCAAGCTTTTCGAGGCGGAGGAGGATCTCCACGTCTCCTTTCTTATTGATTGCAGCGCTTCGATGCGATGGCTCCCGGAGGGAGTGAAGCCGGGGGCGTTGACGAAGTTCAACCACGCCCGGAGGATCGCCGCCGCGCTTTCCTACATTGCGCTCGCCAACCTCGACCGGGTGAACCTCTTCCCCTTTGCCTCGAGCCTCGGCGACGACCTCGGGTTTGTCCGCGGCAAGGGGCAGTTCCATGCGGTGCTCGATTTTCTCAAGCGCCTGCCGGAACGGGGCAACGAACCGACCGATCTCCTCGCGAGCTTCAAGACCTTTGCCCACCGGCTCAAACGGCGCGGGCTGGTCTTTGTTTTAAGCGATTTTTTTGACCCGCAGGCCGCCGACGCGCTTGCCTTCCTGCGCCAGCAGCAGTTTGAACCGGCGGCGTTGCAGATCCTCGACGCGGCCGAGTGCGATCCATCCGACGATTTCCGGGGAGACCTCCAGTTGATCGACAGCGAAAGCGGCACGCGGCTCGACCTGACCGCGGACCCGGCGCTGATCGCCGCTTACCGCAGGGAATGGAACCGGTTCATGACCGCGCTCGAAGATCGCTGCCGGGCGCAGGCGATCGGCCTGATCCCGACCACCACCGCCGCGCCGTTTGAAGATCTCGTCTTGAAAATTCTGCGGGACCGGCGGTTAGTCAAGTAACCCCGCCCCTCCCATCAACCCCGCCCGAAATCACGCACGATGATCTTTCTCAACCCCATCGGTTTATCCCTGCTGGGGCTGGCTCCGCTCATCGTCCTGCTCTACCTGCGTCGGATCCGCCGCCGCGAGCTTCCCGCCTCGACGCTCCTTTTCTGGCAGCGCGCCCTGGGCGAACAGCGGCGGACGGCGTTTTTCGGGCGGTTGCGCCAATGGCTCTCGCTGGTGTTGCACCTGGTCATCCTGCTGCTCCTCGCACTGGCGCTGGCGCGGCCGGAGTTCACCGGCCTTTCGCTCACCGGCGATTCGACGCTGATCGTGCTTGACACCCGGGCGCGGATGCAGGCGACGGAAGCCGACGGGGCGACCCGGTTCGAAAAGGCGCGCACCGCCGCGAAGGTGATCGCCGCCCGGGCGCGGGACGGGGCGGGCGTCGGCATCATCGCCATCGGCAGGCGGCCGCAGGTGGTGGCCGGTTTGAGCGGCGACCCCGGCTCGCTTCTCCCGGCGCTCGACGCCCTCGCCGCGACCGATACGGGAGGGGATGTCGCCGAGGCGCTCGCGCTGGCCGAACAACTCCTGTTGAGCCGGCCGGGCGGGCGGCGGATCGTCGTTTTGAGCGACGGGCAGGAACTTCCCGCCGTGGCGCAGGAGAGCGGCATCCGGCTGGAGAATGTCTCGCTCGCCACGCCGCGCGATAATGTCGCGATCACCCGTTTTGCCGCGCGGCCCGAACTGGTCAGCCCGCAGACCGCCGCGCTGCTGCTCGAAATCGCCTACTTCGGGGAAGGGGAGGCGGAGGGGAATGTCGAGATCACCCTCGACGGGCGGCTGATCGATGTCCGCCCCTTCAAACTAGGGCCGGGGGAGCGCAAGGCCGATCTCTTCCCCTCGCTGCCGGGGAGCGAACGGGGCGAACTGACCGCCCGGCTCGTCCCTTCGCCGCAGACAACCGACGCCCTCGCGCTCGACAACACCGCTTACGCGATCCTTCCGACGCCGAAGCCGATCCGCGTCCTGCTCGTTACCGAAGAGAACTGGTTCCTGGAAAAATTACTTGCTGCCGACCGCTCGCTGCGGTTCGAACTCCTTACGCCGGATGCCTTTCAGCCCGAAATGGCGCGGGCGTTTGATGTGGTGATCTACGACCGCGTGGCCCCGCCGCCGATCGGATCGCTGGAGGGGAACGCGCTCCTGATCGCCGCCAACCCGCTCTTGGAAAACCGCGGTGAACTGACCTCGCCGCCGGTCACCGATACGCTGCCGGAAAGCCCGCTGCTCCGGCTGGTGGAATGGCCGCAGCCGACCGTTTTTACGGCGATCCGCTGGATGGATGGCGGCGGCGAAGAGCCGCGCCTGGCGCAACTCCGCGAGGAGGGGTGGAAGGTGACGATGCCGATCCGTTCCTTCGAACACCCGCTGGTGCTGACCGCCGAACGTACCGGACAGCGGCTGGTCGCCTTTGCGTTTGATTTCAGCAAGAGTGATCTCCCGCTGCGGGTCGCCTTTCCGCTGCTCATCTCCAACACGCTCGGCTGGCTGGCTGCGCCGGAGCCGCTCCCCCCCGCCACCTTTGCCGCCGGGAGCACGATCACGCTCCGCCCCGGGGAAGGGGTGACGCCGCCCGAAGGGGTGAGCCTCCCGCCGCTCAACCCGTCGCGCCCGGTGCTTCAGCCGGTGCGCAACGGTTTTTACCGGGTCGACGAGGCGGAAGGCCGCTCGCCGCGATGGCTGGCGGTCAATACCTGGGACGAAGCCGAGGCCAACCTCCGGCTCGCCCGGCCGGGAGGTTCGGGGGGCGACGCGCCGCTCCCGATCGCGGGGGCCGCCTCGTTTCTGGTTCAACCGCTCTGGCGCTGGCTGGTCCTCGCCGCTTTTGTCCTGCTCCTTTTTGAATGGTGGTTTTTCCACCGCCGCCGCACCGAATAACCGATGAACGACTGGATCGCCCGTCCCCACCTGCTCTGGCTCCTGTTGCCCGCCGTGCCGCTGCTGCTCTGGCCGCTGCGGCATTCGCTGGCGCGGCTGACGCCGTGGCAACAGCGGGTTTGCGTCGCGGCGCGGGGGCTGCTGCTCACCCTGCTCGCGCTGGCGCTGGCGGGGGTGCGCGTGCCGTGGCAATCGCACGAGTTGAGCGTCGTTTTTGCCGTCGATCGCTCCGCGAGCGTTTCCCCGGAAGCGGAACAGGAGGCGCGCGTCTGGATCGCCGAAGCGCTCCGCCACCAGGGCGGGGGGGATACGGCTCAACTGGTCGGTTTTGCGAAGACGGCGACCGTGCTTCCTGCCGAGCCGAACGCCGACTGGCCGCAGCAACCCGAACGCAACGCCACCGCCACGGGCAATGCGATCACTTTTTCGCAGGCGCTTTTGAGCGAAGGGAAGATCGGGCGTCTCGTGCTCCTTTCCGACGGGTATGACACCGAAGGAAGCGCCCTCGACGCCGCGCAGGCCGCCCGCGGCTCCGGCGTGGAACTGATGACCGTCTCCCTGCAAAACCGGTCGCTCCCCGAAACGCTGGTCGAGCGGCTGGAACTGCCGCAGGAACTGGCGGAGGGGGAGCCGTTTGACGCGACGGCATGGGTCAAGACCAACGGCGAAGGCAACGCCACCGTGCGGCTTTACGCCAACGGGTTCCTGCAAAGCGAGGAGAATGTCGCGCTCAAGCCGGGGAGCACGCCGGTCGCTTTCCGCAACCTGCGGCCCGACAAGAGCACGGCAACCTACGAGGTGGAGGTCGCCACCGACCACGACACCCGGCCGGACAACAACCGCGCCAAGGCGACCGTCCTGCGCCGGGGCGAGCCGCGCCTGTTGATCGTCGATCCCGAGCCGGAGCGCCTCCAGCCGCTGCGCGACGTGCTCGCCCGGGGGCGCATCCAGGTCGAGATCCGCCCGCTGCAGGGGTTGCCCAAAACGCTCGACGACCTGCAACGCTACGACGCTTTTTTCCTGAGCGATGTCGCCGCCCTGCAACTGACCCGGCCGCAGATGGAGCTTTATGCCCGGTGGGTGACTGATTTCGGCGGCGGGTTCGCCATGCTCGGCGGCGAAAACAGCTTCGGCAGCGGCGGGTTTTTCAAGACTCCGCTTGATCCCGTCCTGCCGGTCAAGGCCGAGCATGATGACCGGATCGACTCCCCCTCCGTCGCCGTGATGGTGGTGCTCGACAGTTCCGGCTCCATGGGCGCGCCGGTCGCGGGGCAGACGAAAATGGCGCTCGCCAACCAAGGGGCCGCGCTGGCGCTGGAAGTGCTGCAACCGAAGGACCTTCTTGGGGTCACGGCGGTCGACAGCAAGGTCCACGAGATCGCCCCGCTCGCCCGCCACCCGCAGCGCGACGAGGTGCGCCAGAACATCCTGCGCGTCACGGCGGGCGGCGGCGGGATTTACGTCTACACCAGCCTGCTCGACGCTTTTTCCCGCCTGCGGGAGACCAACGCCGCCATCCGGCATATCATCCTCTTTTCCGATGCGGCGGACGCGGAGGAAAAAGCCTCCGGCGAAATGCCGGACGGGAGCAGCGTTCCCGGAACCGCGATGGACCTCGTCGCCACCATGGCGGCGGCGCGGATTTCGACCTCCGTCGTGGCGCTCGGCGCGGCCAGCGACAAGGATACCGGTTTCTTAAAGGAACTCGCCGCCGCCGGGAACGGCCGTTTTTACCTGACCGGCGACGCGCTTTCGCTTCCGCAGATTTTTACCACCGAAACGATGCGCGTGGCGCAGAACAGCCTGGTGGAGGAGCCGGTCCGCACCGTGGCGGCGACCACCGGCTCCGGGTTTACCGACGGGATCGCCTGGAACCAGGCCCCGCTGCTGCTCGGTTATAACCTGACCAAGCTCAAGCCGACGGCGGAGCTGCTGCTTGCCACCGAGCGGGGCGATCCGCTGCTGGCGACGTGGCGGGTCGGGCTCGGGCAGGTGGCGGCGTTTACTTCCGACGCCAAGAGTCGCTGGGCCGCGGAATGGCTCGACTGGGAAGGGTACGGGGCGTTCTGGACCCAATTTGCGCGGCAGCTTTTCCGGCGCGGAAGCGCGGCGGGCGGGGCGTTGAGCGTCGAAACCACGCGGCTCGGCGACGACCGGCTGCGGGTCGAGGTCGATGCCGTCACCGCCGACGGCCATTTCCGCGACCGGCTCCCGCTCCGGATCGGCACCGTGACGGCGGGCGGCGAACGGAGGGTGACGGAGATGAGGCAGGTCGCCCCGGGCCGTTACGAGGCGCAGATCCCGGTGGCGACGGCGGAAACCACCTGGGTCAACCTCTCTTCTCCCGAAGAGACGGGGCTCGAAAAAGCGTTCGGCTTCACGCCGCCCTACCCGGCGGAGTTTCTCAACAACGGCACCGATGATGCGGCGCTCGCTGCGCTGGCGGAAAGCGTCTCCGGTCGCCACGCCCCTGCTCCGGAGGCGGTTTTCGAGCGTCCTGTCGAAGGAGTGCGCCGGTTTGCCGACCTCACCTCGTGGTTCCTGGTCGCCGCGCTCCTCCTTCTCCCGGTCGACATCTGGCTGCGGCGGCGTTCGTGGTGACCGGGGGGGCGGTTTCGGCTTGGTTTCCGGGTGGGATTCTGGTTGTCTGGCGCGTATCTGGAACCTTCCCCCCTTTGAACCATGAAGAACACGGATCGGTCGATTTTTCACCCCCTCCCGCTCGCGCGGCCCTTGCTGCTCCTCTCCCTTGGGATCGGAATGGCGCTTGTTTCGGGGTGTTCGCGTCAGGATGAACCTGAAAACCCGCCTTCTTCGGAGGCGGCTGCGCCCTCCGCCCCTCAATCGCTGACGATTCGCAACGAGGAGATGTGGATGGTGGAGTCGATCGTCGGCGAACTCGCCGCCCTCGGTTCCTTTGCCTGCGACCGGGAGGCCGCGCCGCTCGCTTCCGATGTTGTCACGATCGACCGCGTGGCGGCGGGGCCATCGCGTTACCGGGTCCGGGTGGTTCCTGCGGGCTCCTTGAAACCGGTGGAGGTGGAGGTCGCTCTCGATCCGGCGGCGGGCTCGATCTGGAACCCTGACCGCTATGCTTCCGTTGCGACGGCCTTTCTGACGGCGTGGGGCGTCCCGGAAAAGGCGGCGGCTTCGTCAGGTTATGAGCCTCGCCAACAGCCCCGGAGAACCGGACCTTGCGGCCCGCTCCTTCGAGAAGCGGCTGTGCGTAACGTGCATGTTGTGCAGCACGTGCGCTTGTTAAGCACATCTATAGGACAAGTCATAAGCACAGTCAACTTTTAAGAAAGAGAAATTTGCTGACGCCGCCTGGTTTGGTTCTCCGGCGTCGGTCTTGCCATCAGTTGATCGCAACGCTCGTTCAGCAGTTCGAGGTAGCAGCTTCGCTTCGCATCCCGCAAAAAACTGCGCGTGATGAGTTCTCTCCAGAACGGCGTCGCTGCTTCAAGCTCCGTGAAAATCTTCGTTAACCACCGAAACGGTCAACCTAAGTCGTTCGCCGCAGAAGTAGTCGACCAGAGTTCCCGCGTGAGGCGTCTCTTTCTTACCGCAAAGGAAGAGCTGATTCGTCCAACGCATTTTTGACGACGAGGGTGGTGTTGAGAAGATCACAGGTTGGAGCAAAGCGCACGCCGCAACTCAGCGGCCTATCCGGTGTCGTATGTCGCCCAGAGCCGAAGCATGGAAGCCATTCGCTTGCCGCACGGCTGCTCCATGGCAAACCAGCAGCGTTTGAGAGCATCGAGCAACTCCGGTCCGTGGCGGCTGCGCCGACCTCGTGCTTCCCTTTTTTTGCCCTCCCGTCGTTGGCCCCGAAGCACCTTGATCGCATACTTTCGCTCAAAGCCGCTGGTGGCGCAAAATTCATCCAACAGACAACTTCGGGCCTGTTTGCCCTTCATCCGCCCGTAACGCTCTCGGACTCTCTCAATGTACTCTTTTAAACTCGGTTGACTCATCGCAGCGGCCATTCGCTACGGTGTCCTTTATTTTGAGGCAACGGG
>DATMFV010000014.1:0-87600 GCA_035555975.1 Chthoniobacteraceae bacterium | reverse complement strand
CTCTCTCAATGTACTCTTTTAAGCTCGGTTGACTCATCGCAGCGGCCATTCGCTACGGTGTCCTTTATTTTGAGGCAACGGGAGAGCAGTGCCCTCGTTTCAAACTTTTCTTCGGTGTCCTTTTTTATGAGGCAACTCGGGTCTCTTCTGCTCGTTTGACTCATCTCCGATGACATTTCTCCCGGTGTCATCTGTTATGAGGCAACGTTGCAATTCCTCCCTTCACAATGACCCTTCCCCGGTGTCATTTCATTTGAGGCAATTCGGGACGCCCCCATCCCGTCACTTTTGGATTGAAACCGCCCCAAACCACCGTATCTTAGCCGCCTGCCGGGATTCGCAGGCCACCCTTCCCCGTCATCTCTCGTCACCCTTCAAAGGCCAGCATAGCTCAGTTGGTAGAGCAGCTGATTTGTAATCAGCAGGTCCTCGGTTCGACCCCGGGTGCTGGCTCGCTCTCTAAATCAAGGCTTTACGCCATTTGGAGGTTTATTCTGGACAACCGCGCAACAGTATGCGATACAGAATAAATGCGGGTCAAAACCGATTTCCAAATTTACGAGCGAACTCACCGGAGCGGCAACAAGGGCTGGCAGGTCTCCGTTGGAATGGTAAACGGAAAGCGAAAGCTGAAATCCTGCCGCACTCTGGAGGAGGCGGAATATTTCAGGGGGCAGTTGATTGAAAAAAATGCCCTACAAAACCCCGCTGCTCTTTCGGAACTTGATGAAGTCGGCAAAGCGTCGGTTCGGCATGCTTTGACTCGGCTCACCGCCTATGACGCCAGCCTTTCCGAAGCGGTGGACTTTTTTTTGAAGTACGCCAAGCCGCCGCAGGGAAAAATTACCATTCAGGAGGCGATGGACCTCTTCAAGAAGCACAAGACCAGAGACGGTGCTTCTCGAACGTATTTGGACAAAAGCTATCGATGTTTCTTCGTCCCCTTTTGCAAAAGGTTCAACGACTGCCTGGCAACCGATATCACTCCGACCCAAGCGCAGAATTATATTCATCAAAACAGGTCCACTTGGGGCGACACAACCAAAAATTCGCACAACCGACATCTGCGGGCACTGTATTCCTTTCTCATCACGGCAGGATACGCCAAGATTAACCCTTTTTCCTTCGTCCCTTTCATAAAAGCAAAACCAAAGGGCATCAAAAACAAAATCCTCACGCTTGATGACACGCGGAATCTCTTGGCGTATGCCTTTGATAACGGATTTAAAAGGGAGTGCGCGGCAATGGTTTTGGTTCTTTTCTGCGGCGTCCGTGTTGACGAGGTTGACCGTCTAGAATGGGCTGATGTCTGCTTGGGTGCGGAGGAGCCTTACGTCAATATAAGCGAAGCTGCTTCAAAGGCCCGGAAACGGCGGGTGAACTGCATATCGAGCAACGCCGTAGAATGGCTAAAGGCGTGCCTCCCCGAAGACAAAAACAAGGGCAAGATAGCCCCCGAAAACTATTTAAAACGAATGCAGCGTCTTCGGAAAAAAGCAGGAGTGAGGTACAGCCAAAACGCGGCTCGACATTCATTTGCCAGCTATCATCTTGCGGCCTTTGGCGACGCCCCAAAAACCGCCATCATGCTGGGGCATCCAAACCCCTCCTTGCTTTACAGTACGTACCGACAACTTGCCACTGAGAAGGACGGAAAGCACTACTTCGGCATTATTCCTGAATTTTTGAGAAAGGAACGAGAGGCACGCCGAATTCAGAAGCAACAGGCAGACGACAAGGAGGCGCGCGAGCTTGCTGAAATGGCGAGTAACTGCGGGGAAGCGATTCGGGATGAAGATGGGACGTGGATTTCCGTTCAAGATGAAACAAAGGAGATGCAATGCGATTTCTGAAAACTGGCGTGTGGGCTAATTTATAAAAAATTTGCTTGCTTTTTTTGTTAAGTTGTTCCCAGGGGGTATGCCTCTTATATTTCATGAGGAAAAGGGTCTGAACCTCCTTTTGCATATAGTTTATTCAAGTCTGTTTTCTTCTTGGTTCATGCAACGCATTATTTCCGTCGTTTGGAATTGGTTTGAAAATTGGGCAGCAAAAAACTACTCGGCGTCCCTTAGTAATGACTGCTTTTTCTAGAGCAGAGGCGAATTTTGCCTTTATTATATAGTAGTCGATGACTTGTTGATGTAAGCTTAATGATTAGGATTGGCTTTTAAATTAAATTGATTTATATTATTGGTATTTATTATGTCATGTCAGTCAATTTACGTTTCTAGGAAGAGTATGATTAATTTTTTGACGGTTATGGAGTCCATTCCCGATGGAACTCCGCTTTACCATCAAACTTTGACGTTTTGTCCCCCTACAACTGACTTGGCTTATACTAAAAAGTTGCTGAATATGCTTCTTGGGAATCTCCATAAGCAGTTTCGGTCGATGGGGTCGGTGTATACACGCGAACTACATGAAACAGGGGCGCTTCATTATCAGTTGCTATTCTTCCATTTTGACTTGACGTACTCTGAAATGGAAGACTTTCGACTTGAATTTGGAAGAAAGGTGTTTGGCGCTTGGAACAATTTACAAAATGAGCGTCTTATTCGCCAAGCAAATCAAATCAAGATTTATAAAAAGAATTTCGAAACAACGAGGTATATTACCAAGGCAGTAGAAGTTAATCCGTTAGCCGCTTCCCTTACAAGGCAGGTTTCTGTAATCCCAGTAATGAAAAGGGAACCAGCGATATGGTGGGGGCGTCGTCCAAAGAAGGTATTCGACAAATACACTTCGCTTCCTGATAGACAGGAGGTTCTAAGGCAATTTAAATGGAAGTATACGGACGTTGTTTTAAAAACGAATCCATTGACATCTACACAACGCAGTCGGCGGTATCGTGAAATGAAATCAATTCGTCTTCCTTTTCAATCAGAAAGCGATTAATTGCAATTGCTGCTTGGTCTGTCAAACTCAGAAGGCCATTTCTTGCATCTATCTAAACGCTAGGATATATTTGAAATGAAAAGTAATGGTAAGATAGCGGAGCGCCACTTATAACCGGTTTAAATTAAACCTTGATATTTTGAGTGTTTTCTCTTTCGAAGAGTGCGACCGCTTTTTTGTTATGAATCGAGTCCGGCGTTGCCTCCGCTGTTGTCGCGCCTATGAAACGGAGTAACTTTATGTTGGCTTAAAGCGCGCTCAAAGTCTGCGGGATACAATTCTTCGAGGGCGACCTTGAGAGCCTTGGCGATAACGAACAGTTCAATGTCGGAAACGGCCCGAATTTCCGCTTCGATTTTGGCGAGGGTTGACCGTGTGACCTCGTAGCCGACAAGGGAGCACCTTGACGCAAGCTGCTGCTGGGAAACTCTCTTGGAATTTCTCAAACGGCGGATTTGGACGCCGATGGCATTTCTTTTGGGCTGCTCCATCTAAGAGCAGCAGTCTATTCAGAACTTCTTTGAAGATAGCTCTTGCGAAGAGCAATTTTTCAGGTAGAAACGTCTCGATAATGAGCGATAAAACCTACTTTCTGTGGCAAGGAGGGAGAGAGACGGGGCCTTTCGACGAAGACGCGCTTAGGGCGCAAGTCTCCGCAGGTGCCTTATCTCCCAACGTCTTGGTAAGGTCTTCTCAAGGAGGCGACTGGGAACAACTCTCCGGGGTCATTTCACCTCCACGCTCTACGCCTAAAAAAAGTTTCCCGATAAAACAGATACGGCTCTCAAGGCGTGTGGTTGTCATCCTGATGATTGTAGCCGTCGCTGTTCTTTTTCTGCGGTCTCATATGTTTGAGGAGATAATTGCCAATATACGCAAAGCTTCGGAGGAGGCTCGTATTGAAAAGCAACAAGCAGTTGAACTAAAAATTCTTCAGCAGGTATCAGACGACTTCGAAAAACTTAATAAAACTTTGGAAGCCAGCTCCGATTACTATCGTTATAACGACAGTGTAACAGCGTTGGAAACAAAAGTTCAAGCTGTGTTGAGTGAAACTCAAAATGAAGATATTAAAAAACGAGTGAATCAAGGCGTAGCAGCATTTTATCTGGCTTACGACTTTAAAATTGCGAGTCAGGTGCTCAAGGAGTTTGAAAAGTTGAGGTCCGTTATTGATGTTGGTCTTTCATATAATGAATATTCAAAAATGGTGTTGGACGCAAAAATCAATATGGATGCTCTGTTACCACAAATTAACGACAACAGCCTTAAGTCGGAACTGCGTAACATAATGTCGTGTTTCGTCAGGGCGAGAACAGTTTGGAACGAAGGATATATAAGTGAAGCTCGACAGGAGTGGAGTCAAGCCTACGAACTGATGAAGCCTTTTAGGTTCAAGCTTCTGTTGAATAAGGTTGATAGAGATTTAAAGGTAAACCCTGAGGTGGATGACGATTAAGAAATTAAATATATGGAATATTTCCTTTGGATTAATGATGATTCATGTGGCCCCTACAGTGAAAGAGACCTTCGGGACGCCTTGTCGGAAGGACGTCTGTCTCCAATGACATTAGCGCGACACGTGAATGGAAACGGATGGAAAGAAATCATAGAGTATCCTTCAATGAAAATAGCCCCGCAAGTTGTTACGGCGGAATCTTATTACCATAAACCATATTGCCATAATTGTAGAGCATACGTAAATCCGCAGGTTGTCTCCCGAACAGTAGGAGGTGGAGGAGTACAAATGATGGTGCCAATGGGCGAGGGGTTCCTTGTTTCCCCCGCAAACTCGCCTATAACATCCTACGTTAAGTTCTGTTCTAATTGTGGAGGTCAAGTTTTCAGTCAAGCCGATTTAGATAAAAGTGCGCGTGAAGAGAAGCGCGAAAGAAATGAATGGATGGCGGCGTATATTTTCTTAGGTTTTGTTATAGTGGGTGTTATCGTATTTGCGTTTATAATGTTGAGCTAGCTTGTTAAGTCATGGAACGTCTCTAAAACGACCGTTTTTGATTCTCTTCAACCTCTTCGACTTCAAACCGAAAAATGGTCCGAATTCAGCTTCAAAACCCGTCTCTTAATCTAAGCCTCAAAATTATTTATTTGTGTTGAGTTTTGAGACAATCTCTGCGAATCTCGAAGGATGCTTATCGGATACGCGCGAATTTCGACCAATGACCAGAATCTTGACCTTCAAACTGACGCTCTCGTAACAGCAGGTTGCGAAAAGATTTTTACCGATGTTGCCAGCGGTGCGAAGTCGGAGCGTAGAGGTCTACAGGACGCTTTAGAGTTCCTTCGACCGGGTGACGTGCTCGTTGTCTGGAAACTTGACCGTCTCGGGCGTTCTCTTCGGCACCTGATTGACACCGTTGCGGAACTTCAGTCAAAGGAGATGGGTTTCCGAAGTCTCCAAGAAAACATCGACACGACAACCTCAGGAGGAAAACTCTTTTTCCACATTTTCGGCGCGTTGGCAGAATTTGAGCGAGACATCATCCGCGAACGTACGAATGCGGGTCTCGCAAGTGCAAGGGCAAGGGGGAAGCAGGGAGGACGTCCCCGCATGATGGAAAAAAAGGAAATCGAGATGGCGCGTTCTCTTCATTCAAGTAAAACCTATAGCATAAAAGATATCTGCAAAACATTAGGCATATCCAAAGCCACTTTATATCGATATATTCAATCTTAAGTCGACATGCGTAAAGCAACATTCTGTTCGCTTGGAGTGTTATGATATTTCTACATCATAATCTCGCCGTTTCTTATTGAAAATCATGCTGGATTTTGACGGGTAATTTTTACCGATGGCTTCAAGTAGATTGATAACTTCATTCAAGGATATTCTAAGTAGACGTTTTTGGCGCTCGCGGTCGGAAGTTACGTAGAAAAAGGCAATGAAACCGCCTTCATTAAAGACCGGCTGGAACACGTAACTGTGAACTATTTGATGGCAAAGTTTTGGCAACGTAATTGAACCATCATGTGGGCAATCTAGGTCAAAAAGCTCATTGAACCGATGCCAATTAAGTCGCGTTACCGGCTTTCCCTTCGAAAGATGGTACACCATCTGAATATTTTTCGTCCTAAAACTGCTTGATATTTTGTCCGCATCCATCAGCTTTCTAATTGAATAGAAACTCCGAAAAATGAGCTTTTCGAAGTTCACGAAAGAACGCTCAGGCCATCTTTTCTGTATAATCATCTTTCGAAGTTTCTTTGCGTCATTTAATAGGTCGTTCTTCCAGAAATACGATTCGCGAATCATAGTGTAGCAAGCTTTAATGTTTGTGGTTATCTCTTTGATAAACTTTCTTTATAATCCTCAGTCATAATCTCTGCATTTATCCAGTATAGTGTCAATCTAATCAGTGCCTCCAAATCAGCTATATCATGGCTATTGTATTTACGGATATAGTGAATTTCATCATTGCCCAGCCAAGCCGCGCGACTTGCGCAGTCCTTTATATTTGACTTTGGAAGGTAGTTGTTAATGCATGCCCCCAACGAGGTGGTCATAATTTTTGACTTTTCGTCTGATTGCTTATAGATAAGATAGTCCTTAATTAAGAATTCGAGCGCCCTCCTAAGTCCTCCTCCGCAAACTTGGTCTAAACCAAGCCTTTTTGCCTCCAGTGATTGGTTATAAATCTTGGAAAAATCCGGTGAAATTTCAACAATTTTTGGGTCTACAAATCTTGGCTTAGGATTAGACGGTGAAGAACAATCGAAAATAAACCGTATAATATTTTTGTCATGTGGTTGAAAACTGTCGGGAAGTCGTTTGAACGTCGCCAGAAAAGTTCTTCCACAACTTGACCTTGGACAACGATATAGAATTTCAAGGAAGCCGCACCATCCTTCGGATACTTTTCCTGAGATAGTTGCTGTATCGGACAATTGTTTCGCATGGATTGCATGATGACAGAGTGGACATGTCTCCGGTGGGACTTTGAAATCCGCGAAAACTGCTCTTCCAGTTTGGTCGATGGCCTTGATGCTCGTCGGGTACATTTCGGAACGATAACCAAATTCGTCACGGAGTCGATATCTCGTGTTAGAAAGAGATAGAAGGACAGACTCAAACTCAAAATGCGCAACAGAATAATTGCGCAAGTATGATATATGATTTAGACTTAAAGCGCTCAATTTAAGTAATTTACGTACGTTATTGTATTCTGATTTGTAATCAGCAGGTCACCGGTTCGAACCCGGTTGCTGGCTCAGGGTTTTAGCGGATTTGGTTGAGTTTTTCACGGTGGTTTTCTACGGTGTCCGCATAGATAAAGCCGACGATGATAAAAACCTGTCAAAAACGTGGAATCGGACGCGAATTCAGAATCTCGTTCGGCATCGCTCCGGACGGTACTACGCCAGGTTTTACGAAGGCGGTAAAGAGCGGTGGCTTTCCCTGAAGACCTCCCATTTCGGGATTGCGAAGGCGAAGCTGGCGACGGCATTGCAGGAGCACCGGCAGCGGGTGGCCGTTTCGCCCGGGAAAGCCGTTTCGGCCAAGATGACGTTCGGGGAGGCTCTGGCCGCCCACAAGGGGAGCCTTGAACGGAATACCGACCACAAGGAGAGTACGCCTCTCGAAAAGTCTCCCCCGCTTTGAAGCGCTCGCAGATGTCGTCGATGACCTGGTCTTGAATGACCGATCAAATTGACATGGAAGCTGTTCGGGTCCGGCTTGACGCCGAGGTCGCCCGACGGCGAGCCTTGGGGAACGAACCCCGAGCGAGATCCTTCCGCGCTCCCGTGAAGCCCGTCGAATCCCGGCGACCGACCGGGAAGCTCACGGAGCTCGTACTCGACGTGCTCCAGGGACGCAAACGCCTACCGGACACTGCCAATCCCGCTATCTTTTGGCCCCACATACTTCGGATCGACCGCGATCTGTCCCGGCCCCACCCGGGCCACCGTACGGTCCCGACTCGGGTCGTAGGTGTTCACCGGCCCGTATCCGCCATTGAACTGACGTTCAAATGGGCCATAGGACATTCCGCGATGGTCGGGAGTCGCAGCACCCCCGGCAATCACCCGCCCCTGCGGAGACTGCGCCGGGTTCGCCTGAAGGATCGACCGACGCCGCGCCGCCGTCTCTTCAAACCGTTCACCGGGCCGCGGTGCCCAACTCGGGCCGAACCGGTTCTGCAATGCCTCTTGCCCCGTGGGAGTGTAAGCGATCTGCTTCTGGCGTCCGTCCGCCATCGTCGCCGTCTCGGTAAACCCGGCACCCGTCCGCTGAAGATTGAACGGATTCGGGAAAGCTGGTCTATTTCCCCCGGGTTGCACGACAGCCGGGCTACTGGTTGCCACAGGGGCGGCGGCGGCAGCTTGGCGCGCCAAGCTTCCAGTGTACTGGCTCGCACTTTTCCAAGGAGCGACCCCTTTCGTGCCGGGGGAGTACGGAAAGACCGACTGTGCGCTCAGCAATCCGGGGCTGGTCCCTGTCATCGGCTTTGTTCCGCCCGAACCAGCCCCATAGGTCGCGGCAATTGACTCCGCTGAAAATGGGTTTGGAAGCGGTTTGACCGAAGTCGCCGGAGTGGAAACAGCCCCGCCAACCACCGGCGTACTGGTCGCCAGAGACCCCGTCGTCCGACCCGCATTGGTCACGTGGTAGTTGGTCCGCGCCTCCTCCTGCTGGACGTACGAACGCGATGGATCGCGAGCCGGGTACGTAGTCGCACCATTGCGAGCCATGAAGTCTTCCTTCGCTTTTTCTCCCGCGAGCATCGCCGGGCTCAATCGAAGGCCCTTCTCTCCCTCAATCTTCTCCCCGGTGGGGCCGCGGGTCGTGGTCCCGATCTTGGCGGGACCGGTGGGTTGAAGGGTAGTGGGTTGATGATCGCCCATTCGGCGGCGTTCTTCCTCTTCGCGGCGTTGATTCTGGTCGTATTTGGCCATGCCTGCGTTTTTGCGCCCGATCAAGCAAAATTTCCACCGTCAACACGCGCCAACCCGGCAAAAGACGACATTCGCCCAAAGAAAACCCCTCGTGATGGAAACACCTCCGAATTGGAAATAATTGCCCCGGAAGTGACACTCTGTTACGATTCGAGCTTATGAAGCTGGCTTCTGTTTTAATGGCTGCGGTGATCTGTATAAATGGATTCGTGATGGGGCAAGAAATTCCGTCGGAGCTTGAGCAAAGCTGGCACACGGTGAGCATTGAGTATCCAGATGCATTTAAGGAGGGGTCACCCCTAGCTCAAGCTGCCTCAAAGGAGGTTGAACGGCTAAAGTCCGAAAACAGCCCTTTGCTCAATAATCCCAATTACCCTCTGATTATTGCAAGATACGTGGCTGCCCAGTTGGGTATTGCTCCCGCAACCCAACAACAAGCTGAGGTTGTCTCACCGGTGAATACGGACACAATTCAGTTCGTCGTAGCCACCCGCGAGGAAAACGACGTTCGCTTTACAGGAACCGGAAAATGGAAATTGGAAATCGGCGAGACTTTCCCGTTTGTGCGGCATATGAGCGTTTCCGAATACAATGGAGGAGTACCCGACCATCAGGATAAGACGTATTCGGTTCTCAAGATGGATGACTCTATACTGGTCGTCCATTCTTCGAATCTCGCTCTTGTGCCCGAGTCCGACCTTTCCAAAGCGGCGATGACTCATCAAGCAATCGTTCAGGCGAGTCGTAAACACGATGCGCGCGTGAATCGCGAACAAAAGGCCCCGCCCTACAGAATCATCCAAGGCAGCGGCCCCGTACGCCCCGGGACGGTCTACCGAGACTCCAGCGGCCACGTGGCCCAATCTTTGGAACCCGGCAGGGTCTACCACCGCCGAGCGGTCAGCGACGCCGAAGAGGCTCAACTCATCCGGATCAGCCAAGCCATGGAACGCGGAGCGTCCGACGCAGAACTCTCCCAACTCGAAGCCACCGAAGAGATGCGCCGCTCCAGCGCCGAACTCCAGCAGCAACTCCAACGCCTCCGCTGGGACATCCGCCGCCAGTCCAGGGAGATTGATCGGCTGCGGAACCAGTAGCCGCCTTCGTGAGGAAGGTGTGGATCGAAGCTTGCGCGAAGGCAAGGGTACCAGAATACACTGGAATGCACTCAAATACACTCAGTTCGCCTTGATTTTCCGCAATCGCTGGTCTATCGTGCTGCAAAAATGAAGCACCGCATCACATTGGTTCAAAGCGATGAGGGTTGGGCCGTCTGGTGTAACGACCTTCCGGGGTGCTGCTCGCAAGGGGCAACCCGGGAAGAGGCCGTGACCAATATCCGGGAGGCAATCGTCGAATATCTTGCCGCTCGGGACGAACTCCTTCGTGAGGAAGGAGCCATCACGGTGGTTCACGAGTCGGTTTGTGTCTAAGGCAGGGATGCCGTATTATGCCGAAGCTCCCCGGGATCAGCCAGAAAGACGCGGTCCGGGTACTCTGCAAGCTCGGTTATAACGTGATCCGCCAAGGCAAGCACATCACCATGAGTAACGGCACCCTCATGGTCCAGATCCCCCGCCACAACCCCATCAACGCCTTTACGATGGGGCACATCGCCCAACACGTAGGATTGAGCCCGGACGACTTCCGGAGACTGTTGTAAAACAAGCGCCGGATGCAGTTCCTCCGCGACAGTAAGAGCGGCGGGTATCAGTTCGATTGAGAAGAGGTTATTGAAAGCGACCCAGATCAGCCATGCCCATAGGTGGAATAGGAGGATCAAGAGCAGGGGTCGTCGGCGGCTCTAAGCAGATCATCTAGCTGGAGCTGCATCGCCCCATGGAAAAGAGCAATGAAGTGCTCTGCAAATTCCTGCTTTGATCTGGACACCGTTAGGATTGTTAAGACCTTGGTAACATGCTCTCTAAGTTGATCCTTGGCTGTTTCCTCTAGAAACTGATGAAGCCTTATGAAGTCGGGGTCTTTGCCCGAGCTTCCGCAGTACGCTCGCCTTCGGAGCTTTAGCTCATTCGATAAGCCATTATAAATTGGCTCGTAAATGAACTTGTTGGTCCAATTGCCGACCCAGCTTGGCTTGTTCTTCGATGCGTCAAACTCAGCCCCGTAGATTTTCAGAAGGTGCTTGTAAAAATCGTCTCCGAAAGTTTTCCTCCACCGATCAGGAACTGAGAGCACATATCCGTCTATCGCCCTAAAGCGCTCTCGGGCCGCCTTGAATGCGAGAATTAACTGAACTCGGAAGTGGCGGGTCTCCTCTGTGCTTCTCGTGATAGTTAGGAGGTAAACCGTTTGGTCGAAATTCAACCAGTAGAACCGAGCCGGCCTTCCTCCTGAAGAACCCGGAAGAGGCCTCTCAGCTTCGAACCTAAAAACCCCCAAGCGCCGAATTTCTGCCTCGTGATCTTCAATTAAATCACGCAAGCTCTTGTGTTTTACGCTGAATGCTTTGGCGACATCGCGTGAATCCACTAAAAAATCGGCTCCTTGATTATGGACGGGGATTAACTCCTTCATGGCTGAGCCTTGTACTAGATCGCTGCTGGGCCTTCCAGTCTTTTCTTGGTCTTTGGGGGTTTAGCGGTTTGAAACCGCTAAACCCCCGGGCGATCACGGTGCCACCGCAAACCACTTCGCCGCCTCGTCTTCGTGGACGGCCTCCAGGTCGACCTGACCGCTCGCCCCCCATACCAACAAAATCCAACCCAATACCAACATTTCACCCACGAAAACCAGCCTCCCATGTCGTCTTTTGCCGGGTTTGGTCGTGCTCGCGGTAGACGCCACCGCCCATCGAGGGGAAAACCCCTTGCATGGCCTATCCATTCGATGAAGAAGAAGACGAGTTCGGCGTTCAGACCCCCGCAGCCGTTGCCCCCGCCGTAGAAGAGCCGGTTGTCCCGCAGGTTGAAACTCCTAACCCGCCGCAAGCCAGCCCGCGATATATCCTTGTGCCGTTTGTGGAAGCGTCTCCCCGTTGGCGCGCAGTTCCTCCAATTCCCGCGCGATGTGGTCATGAAAGATCGACCCCGGCAAGCTCCGTTCGCTCTCGTAAAGATGAGACTGGAGCAAGGCGAGGATGGTTGGCCCGTTATCGGAAGCGAGCAACTTCCAGAGCGCCTGTGTTCGCAGTCGGCGGTAGGCGGCGGTTAATTTGCTCGATTTCATCTCCCGGGAGGCTTGGACCGGATTGATGATTATCTCAATGGATCACGCCGATCAACGCTGGAATTGATGGTTATCACCCGCGTTCACCTACGGCAACGTCATTGGGAACCAATTTTTCCAACCGCTTGAGGTGAGATTCAAGAGAACGCGGTTGAGTGCGATCAAACTCCGTCTCCACCGCTTGCTTTGCGGTAAAATAGCCCCCTTGGCCTTCCGCGATGGCGAAAAGATTAGTCTGGGATTCCCGGAATGAGCGCCTCACAGGGGCAATTTACCCCTGGAGAAGCGAGTGTCAACATAAATACCCGATCCGTCCTTGGATGGAAGCTTGTTGATCTTATTCTGCTAGGATCTCCCGGATGGCCTGCGCCAGTTTTCTTTCGCCCTCCTCAACCCGGCGCTTTCGTGCCGCCTGCTGCTGGCAGGAGGCGTCGAATTGTTTACGCCGTTCGACAATCATCCGAAGCGTTTCTGACGGGCAGGGATCGCCGGTATTGCAGTGCTTCTCAAAGAAATGGTCGAGGCTCATGCACTCCTGAACCTCCGCAGTGGTCAAATGCGGCTTCGGTTCATCAGAGACCGCAGCCGCTTCATCAAGCAAAGCGCCGGTCATCCGGCAAGGCTTGATGCCTCGCTCCCGAGCCATGCGGATGGCGTTCGCGCAAATACGGTGAGCCTGCCGGGAACCGTATTGATGGTCGCGGATCAGGACAATGGCCAGATCAGGAGCGCCGCTATAGCCTTCCTTGACAATTTGCACCATCCGGTCGCGATGAACGATCATGTCGGGAAGCATCGTCAGCCAAAGCCCCAGAGCCCGCTGGAGTTGTCCGCTGGCCTTGAAGACAATGTTGGGAGCCAGGTAAACCGGCAGATTATCCTGAATAAGTTCCCCCTTGTAGGAGAAAAAGCCGTTCATCGTCTGGCCAAAGACTTCATTGCAGGCGATCCGGATCATTTCGGTATCGGCACCGGAGTGGGCCTTCTGCGGCATGAACGAGCTTAACCCCTTCCAGCCCGGACCGACTTCCATCATCCCGATCTCCTCCAGACACCAGATTTCATGATCCAGGGCGCTCCGGTTCAACGTAAGTGCCAGGCTGGACATCGCAAAGAGTATCTGCGGGATCTGGTCCTGACTGGCTTCACAATCGTAAACCAGCTCGATCAGCTCATCAAAGCCGAGCAGTTCCGTAATGAGGTGTCGGTCGACATTCCAACCGGTGCCCGAACAGGCGCCGCAGCCGCCGCTATTCATGTTATTGAACTTGTAGGCCAACGCCAGTTGCTCCCCGGCGCGGGCGAAGCCGTCATGAACGCTCAGAAGGTATTGCCCGTAGGTGGTCGGCTGGGCATGGGACATGTGGCTTTGCCCGGACATCATGGCATCGGCAAATTCTTCGGCCCGGTCGAGGGTCATTTTGCGAACCTCGTGCAGCAGGTCAAGGACGTCGAGCAGAGTCTCGCGCATCTGCATGCGGGCCATCGGTTCCTGCATGGTCCGCCCGAGATTCACCGCGCTGGCGGTATCTTCATCGCCGCCAAGCTTTTCCTTGATCCAGTCTTCACCGCCGACGCCGACTTCGTGGTCCGAGTCCGCCAATACCGTGAGCAACTTCCGGGCGGTGGCGAGGGTGATCAGGTTTTGGCGATAAAGCATCACCGTCCAGGCCTTGTCCATTTTCCCGCAGTAGCGGAGGCGATTGCGCAGGTGATCCCAGACTTTGTCCGGAAACTGATTCCAGTACCTGCGTCTTGGGTCAGGGGGCACCCCCGCGCTGTGGGCGCGGTGATCACGGCGGCTTACATATTCTTCTTTGGTCATCTTGTCTGTCGTCATAAAGGATGGATGGTTAGTTTTGCGCTCTGGAGGATCTTTCTGAAGGAATGTGGGGAAGGCTTGCCAGCAGCCCTTCAAGGCTCTCCGCCGTATCGAGCTGCATGATCTCGCCGACGATTTCCTCTCCCTGTGATCTGGAGGCGATGCCTGAATAGGAGAGGCATTCGTAAAACTTCGCGGTGAGTTCATCCGGGCTTCGGTTGCCCGGTCTCATGACTTCCGACGGACTGCGAAAACGCATCAGGCGTCGGCCGTCGTCCAAAGTAAGAACCACTCCATGACGGGGGACATCTGCAGCCAAGCCGTCGTCGGGCAGCCTCTCCGGTGTGGGGATATAGGTGATCAATCTGGCGAGTTGAATCACCTCCCTGTCCGCGATCACACGCTCGCCTTGGTAATCGGCCAACGTGGCCCGGCCGCGAAGCAGGGTGTGCGCAACCGCCCAGGCAATACTGAACTGGGCGTCGACCTGCGGATCGGGCCCGATCTCAAAGGGCCGGCTGACCAGTCCCCCCGGCGGCACGCCAAAGATCTCGACTCTGGTGACCTTCGAGGGGTGAAAGTCTTCCTCTGCAAGAAGGGTTTCCACCGCGAGTTGACACGGGTGGCTGATGCCACAACTGGGATAATGCTTGTAGGAGATCCGCTCGATCTGCATCTCTTCGGTCACTCGCAGAAAACTCCCCGGCGCAGGTGGTTCGGGAAGGTCGGTATAGGCGCGGTAATATCCCGCTTCACCTTCGAGGGGCTGGTGGGGGCCGGTCAGCCCCCGGCTGGCCAAAGCGGCACTCCAGAGAGCGCTGCGCACTGCAAGCGCCGGTTGCATTCGCTTGGTTAGCGTTGAATCAATCAACGCCTGACGGTTTCCCGACACTTGTGCATAGTTGATCCCGAGAGCATGCCTGCATTGGTCAGGGTTCATTCCCATGAGCCGCGCAGCCGCCGCAACACCGCCAAAGCCGCCGACCAGCGAGGAAGGCAGGAAGGTATTGCCCCGACGGAAACCGTTCTCTTCCATCCCGATACGTGCGGCCACCTCCACCCCCATCACCATCGCTTCCAGAGCTTCGCGCCCGGTTGTCCGTCGGGCCTGACCGACCGCGAGCACCGCCGGCACGACGATGGACGAAATATGGAGCAGGCCGGGGATATAGACATCATCAAAGTCCTGGGCATGGATCAGGACGCTGTTGGCAAATGCGGCGTTGGGAGCGGGCAGGCTGCCGCCGTAGAGCAGGATCGAGGCTTCGGGCTTGCCGCCCCAGTCGTGCATCAACGTGATGATCTCCCGGCAGCCACCGGCGTTCCAGCCTGCGATGGCGCACCCGAGGGCGTCGAGGAGCAGCATCTTCGCAGCGCCAATGGCTGGTTCCCTGATAGGATGTTTCTCTTTGCCCACCGTCAGGCGGGCCAGTTCGTCAGTTAATGTCATCGGTGTTAAAGTCAGGTGTTAACGGTTAAGATCACCCCTTGACGGCTCCGCTGGTGATGCCTGAGACAAAGAAGCGTTGACCAAAGAGGAAGATGACCATGACCGGCAGCAACATCAGCAGGGAAGCCGCCATCATCAGGTGCCATTCCGTTCCGTATTGACCCTGGAAGGATTGAAGCCCCACCGGCAGCGTTCGCATATACTCCTGGTGGGTAACAACCAGCGGCCACAGGAAGGAGCCCCACGCTCCGATGAAGGTAACGATGCTTAGTGTCGTAATGCCCGGCAGGGAGAGCGGGAGAATCACCCGTGTAAAGATGCCCCAATGATTGCAGCCATCGATGGTGGCCGCTTCGTCGAGATCCTTCGGCAGGCTCATGAAAAACTGCCGGAGCAGGAACGTTCCGTAGGCCGAGAACATGCCGGGGGCGATCAGGGCGAAATAGGAGTCCAGCCCGAGAAAGCGGCCCACGCCGGGCGCATTGGGGCCGTTGCCGAGGAAGCGCAGGCCCATCCAGTCAATGAATGGAAGGCCGGAAGAAAGGAGTTCCGGCAGCAGTTTCATGATGATGAAGTTGGGGATCATGGTGACCGAGCCGGGAATCATCATCGTCGCCAGGTAGAGGAGGAACAGCACGTCGCGCCCCTTCCATTGCAGGCGGGAAAAGGCATAGGCCGCCATCGCGCTGGTAAAGACCTTGCCGGAGGTGATCACCAGCGCGACGAATACACTGTTGATATAGTACCGGAGAAACGGAACGATCGTCCAGACTTCGACGAAGTTTTCCCACCGGTAGTGGCGGGGGATGATCATCTCTGAAATCGCGGTGGAGGTCTTCATCGCCTGTTCAGGCGGGGCCAGGGCCGTAACGATCATGAAAAGTAGCGGCAGCAGGCAGGTCAGCCCCATCCCGATCAAGGGAAGGTGCCACAGGCTTGTTTTTGAGAAACGGGTTTTCATGTCAATCGGCCACATTCTTGCCCCCATATTTCCAGTTGATCAGGGTAAGTATCAGGATGATGAAAAAGAGGATGATGGAAATAGAAGCCGCATAGCCCATCTCAAAATCGACAAAGGCTTTGGTATAGATATAGTAACCGAGCGTGGTTGAGGCGCCGTTGGGGCCGCCCCCGGTCATGATCATGACCGACTCGACTCCGCTCTGAAGCCCGCCGATGGTCCCCATGACCAGAAGAAAGAAGGTGATCGGCATCACGGAGGGCCAGGTCACCGCCCAAAACTCGTGCCAAGGACCGGCCCCGTCCATTTGCGCCGCTTCATAGAGTTCAGCCGGGATGCTTTTGAGCGCGGCGATATAGAGAATCATGCCGGTGCCCCCGACGCCGATCCAGCACTGCATGAGCATGAGCGCCGGTTTGACCCACAACGGGTCGGTCAGCCATCCCGGTCCTTCCACGCCGACTGCGGCAAGCAGCGCATTGAACAGGCCATAGTTTGGATTGAAGATCCAGCGCCAGAGATAGAAGATCGACACACCGGCAAGAATGCTCGGCATAAAAAAGATGAGCCGGTAGAAGTTGCTGAACCGGATCTTTTTGACGAGGACCACTGCGAGGAAGAGCGACGTCCCGATGTTGACGGGCAGGGCCAGAAGCAGGAAGACCGTGTTGTAAAGGTATTTCCAGAAGTCGGGGTCGCGCGCCTGCAACGATCCGTCGATGTCGGTATAAAAACCGAGCAGGTTGACAAAGTTCGTCGTGCCGACCCATCGGGGCGGTGTGAGCAGGTCCCATGAGGTAAAGCTCAAGACGACACCGGCGAGCACGGGGCCTGCGGTAAACAACAGGAAGCCGATCACGTTGGGAGCCAGAAACGCTGCCACAAGAAGCACCTTTCGCAAGGTGCGCATGGAAAGCATTCCCGGCAGGTTCCTCTTCCGGGTTGGCATCTGCCTGCCCGGAGGGAACCCACCATTGTCTCCTCCAGGCGGGGGTAATACCGCAGTTTCGCCGTTGTTTCCTTCGACTCTCATGATGGGTTAGTTCAGGATGCCCGCCTCCTTCATCTCCTTGAGCCAACGCCGCAGGTCCGCTTCCAGCCCCTGGATGATGAGTTCGGAGGGGAGGTCAGGCTCGGCCAGCGCCTGTTGCATCCGGTTTTGAAACAGACGTTTGACCCGCGCAACCCCGGGTGTATAGACAAAATTCAGCGAAGCGCCTTCCTCCATGGTAGCGGAGTAATGGCGCATCGAGCTGGGCGGCCGCAGGGAGAGAAAGTCTTTTCCATAGGCATCTTCGCGAAAGACCGGTACGTTGCGCATATGTCCCATCGCCAGGGCGGCCCCGGCCCGGGAGGCATAGAACTGCACAAACTTCCGGGCAGCCTCCTGGCGCGGGCTCTTGGACCAGACCGCCAACCCCGTGAAATCGTGGACCGTCAGGTTCGAGCCCTCCATGCCGGGGTAAGGCAGGATATCCCACTCGAAGTCGGTTCGCCCGATCAGTTCGGGGCTGATCCACCGCCCATTAAAGAAGAAGGCCACCCGGCCATCCTTGAAGAGTTGATAGGTTCCTTCGTCCTTGCTGACTTCCGCCGGGACCACGAGGGGATTTGCGTGGAGTGTTCGAACCAGTTCCAGCGCCTTGAGGGCCTCCGGCGAGTTGATGGTGACTTTCGTCGGGTGGGCCAGGTCGTCAAACAACCTCGCGCCACATTGCCAGAAAATCGTGACCGCGTCAGGTGCGAACATGGCAAATTCCGTCGGTGCATCGGGATGGCCCTCCCGGCTGGCGAGTTGTGGTGCGACCGACAGGATGAAATCCCAGGTGAGGCCGCTCTCGGGGATTGCTATCCCGGCCTTCCTGAGGGCGGTTTGATTGACATAGGTAACCCAGCCATGCGCATTGACCGGAAGCGCGTAGACCCGTTGGTTCCAGGCCGTTGCACGGAGGGCGGTCGGCATCACTTCGCCTTCTTCCCGAAGGGTTTGCATTTCGTTGGTCAGGTCGGCCAAGGCTCCCCGGACGGCCCAGTCATAATAAAAGTCATTGGTGACCATCATGACATCCGGTGCCACGCCCCCGACCAGCATGGCCTGAATCTTGTCGACGAAGCGACTTCCGACGGGGAGGGTTTCCACGTGAATCTCCGGGTGCGCCTCCTCAAAGGCCCCGATGATCTCCTCCTCCGCCTTCTGTTGCTGGACGGAACCCCAGAATGCATAGACAATTCGGTTCCGGTCGCTTTCAGGCCGGGTACAGGCCATTGGCAGGCAGAGGGCGAGGCTGGAGATCACGGCGAGGCGTGCGACCTTTTTGAGGGGGCGATACCGCTTTCCGCGGGCGGCTTTTACTCCGGTAGGCATCGGCTAGTGACGCCGGGTGACAGTCCCCGTGGCAATCGGCTTTTCCACATGTTTCCGGAGGGCGGTCACCGTCTCCGCGTAAGCCGGTTCGTTAACCACATTGGTCACCTCGTAGGGTGCCTTCTTATAGTCATAAAGCTCCTCTGCAACCCGATTCCCGTCGTCGTCTCTCCAGACGGTGTAGCGAAAGGCATCCGTCCGCACGGAGCTTCCGGTTACCTCTCCCGGCTTGGGACCGCTCCGGGGGTCGGATGAAAAGCTCAATGCAAACCCTTTTCCTCGTTCCGAGACGTCCCCCAGCAGGGGCACGAGCGACTCGCCTTCGAGGTGGGGTGGCTTCGGCAGACCGGCAAGTTCGCAGAGGGTGGGATAAACATCCAGCAACTCGATGACCGCCGACGAGCGTTGGCCCTTCGTTGCGGTTTGGCGGGGATCGACGATGATCAACGGTACCCGGCAGCTCATTTCGTAGAGCTTCTTTTTATCCGAAGCGCCGTTCTCACCAAGGTGAAACCCGTGGTCGGAGGTAAGCACCACGATCGTATTCCTGGCAAGGTCGTTTGTTTCCAGTGCATCGACGATTTTTCCCACCAGGGCGTCGAGATAGCTGACGCAGGCGGCATAAGCGGGTATCATCTTCTCCCGGAAAACGCGGTCGCGCTCCGGGCTGAACTCTGTTCGTCCCTTGACCAGATCAGGCGCGCCGACCGGCAGGGTTGGATTGGCGGGCCCGGGAAACTCCACGCCATCGTACATCGCCCAGTAGCGGGAAGGGGCGGTAAATGGACGGTGGGTGTTGGCAAGCCCCACCATGTAGAGAAACGGTTTCCCTGCGGTCTTTGCCTTTGAAAGGAAGTCCACGGCGGCGTCGGCGACCTTTCCGCTTCGGTAGGCATCGTCGGGAACATCTGTTTTTTCAGCCAATGGGCCGAGATTGCCCATGCCCTTCTTTCCGGCTGCCCGGTTGCGGTTAAAGATCTTCATGTTCTCCTCAAGGGCATACAACGGCGCATTGACCGGGGGAGCGGGAACGGTCCAGTCGGCTTCGACATGGTCGCGATGATGGTGAATGATCTTCCCGACATAGGATGTCTCGTAACCGTGGTCCTTGAAAACGCGTGGCAGAATTGGTTTCTCCTTGGTCACCGGACGGAAGGACTTGGAATTGTCAATCCGCCCCATGGTGGAGGGATAGAGGCCGGTAATAAAGCTGGCACGCGCCGGGGCGCATTGCGGAGCCTGGGAATAGGCATGGGTGAAGACGACACCGCGTTCGGAAAGCGCCTTCATGTTTGGCGTGAGAAACATCGAGCTTCCCGCGAATGGGAGGTCGGCCCGGAGATCGTCAGCCAGGATGACGAGCACATTGGGCCGCCCTTCCGGTTCAATGGGAGCCGATGCCGGGTGTGCCGCGCTGGCAACTGGACCAAGGGCGAGGGAAAGACCGAGAATGAGATGAGGTGCCGGATTCATGGGTAAACAGGGTGGGTTGTGAAAGGAGTTTCTTCGATGGTCAGGTGTCAGTTCAAGAAGGGTCGGGTTTATTCAGATAAACGGGAGAAGACGGCATAATGTCGGTCGGATAAAAGCCGCAGCCACGGCGCAGGGAGAGGTCTAGGAAAGACTTCCCCTGAAGCGGCGACGACAGGACCAGATGAGCATACCCAACCCGACACCGGTGAAGACCATCGCACCTGGCTCGGGAACAACGGTAATGCCGGTCAACGTCAGGTCACTGTTTCGGGCCGCTACACTGCTGGTCTGGATCGCCTGGAGGCCGAGATGAAAGTCGCCTCCCCAGTTTAACGCGTCGAGGCCGGTGGCAAAAGTACCGCTGTCCGATAGCCCCGCTTCAGTCGAGACGACCGACCAGGAGGTCGAGGAAAGCGTCAGCGACAGGTCGGCGAACTGGTAGCCGTTGGGCGCCCAACTGGAGAGCATGCTGTTGGACCCGTTGAATTTAAGGTAAAGCTCAAGTTCTTGGGTGTTTCTGTTAAGCTTGAAGTAGACACCATAGTCCGGACCGGTGCCTTGCTGTAGCGAACCGCCGCTTCCATTCATGACGCCAAAGTTGCCCATGTAGGTGGCCCCGGTGGAATCCCAGGTCAGGGCGACATGGTGAAAGGTGAACGTTTTTGCCTCGGAGAGAAAATCAAACTCCGATGACAGGTCGCTGCTTGTGTAGATGGATGTCTGTGCGTTCATCGTCCCTTCCCCGCGGAGAAGAAGGCGGTCCGGTTCCTCCAGCAGGGTTGCCGATGAATGCTCGCCTGTCGTGCTGATGGTCGGCCATTGTGTTGCAAAGGTTTCAGGACTGTCGAACTTGATTTCGATCGCTTTGGAGAGAGGGCTCGCCGCAAGGGCGAGCGTCACAACGCTGAGGGTGAATACGGTTTTCATATTGGGTCGGTAACGGCGGTTGAGGGTTACTTGCGGGTGGAAGCGATCCCGCAGGACGGCTTGGTCAAAGGGATGAAACGCTCCAGGGCGGCGGGGTGGTACGCGCTCCTATCCGGTTCCCGGGAAGGAGCGGGGCGAATCACTGTTCGGATGATGCCGTGCTTGGCCGGGGCTGGAAGCCTCGCGCTGATGCGTGTGGGTCGCATTCCTTCCTCAATCAAGTCTGACGAAATCTCCAGATCGTTCTCTCCGGCCGAGAGTTCGACCATCAATTGCCGGTCGTTCCCGACAAAAAACCGTCGGTTGTTCCCGGTTGCCTTCCATTTCTCCCGTACGATGAGGGCGGTCTCAAAGGAAATGGGGCGTGAAGCATGGAACTCATCCATAATCTCCAGCGAAGGAGCGTTCCCGCGATGGTAGACAAACCGCCTGCGCAGGTGGTCGAGACCCTTCACTTCATAGGCGTCAAGCAGGTCGATCTCCCATGAATCCTGTTCCTCGGAGAAGCTGGTCCGGACGGTTTTGGCCTTTGCCGAGGCTCCATAAGACTGGAGTACGCCATCGACGCGGGGGACCGGGTGCCCATAGGAACTAAGCAGGGGAATACCATACCGGATCTTCGGATTTCCCATTCCAATGAAGTAGGAAATAGTCCCGGGATCAACGAGGATCTTCTCTCCGCCAAAGAGGACTTCGTACGATCCCAGATCGTTGTGGTTGTGGCTTTGTCCGTTGTTTCCTCCTTTGATGGCGACGGCAAACCCGTCGGGTTGCCTGCCGTGGGGGCGACAGATCAACATGCCCCCATTGGGAAACCAGGAGCGCAGCCCGGTGGTGCCGCCGGTCAGATCAGGCGGGTTCTTCAAAGGCTCTGAATACGAAGCGAACAGGTCGAGGCCGCCCCGATAGAGCTGGGCGCCAAGGCCGGAATGGATGCTGACGAGCCGGGGGGCGGTTGAGGGGTCGTGTTCCTGCTGTTGCAAAGGCGGCAACTTCACCAGTCCATACCTCCAACGGCAAAAGTTTCCGACCGGGGTGATCGGTCCTGCCTTGGCATTGCGCCTGACGTCGCCAAACCCGGGTGCCAGTCCGTTGAGGATTTCGCTCCGTTCATCGAATTGGGAGATCTTTGCAACCTGTGGGGACTGCATCCAGTCCAGATGTCCATTGGTAGCGATGCGGACGATCTCGCTCAGGAGAATGTAATGGCTGAACCCGTAGTTCCAATAGGTGATTCCCTCCTCTCCAAAGCCATCTTCTCCGAAGTTGTCGAGATACGGTTTAAGGTACTTTTCGGCGGAAGCGATATAGAACGCACGCTCCTGCGGATCGTCGAGTAGCGCCAACGCCGAACCGACGACCCCCGCGTGGCAGACGGCGTTCCAGTTATTGAACCGGTGCATCCAGTTGATCCGGTGCGTCTCTTGTTCCTCTTGAAGCAGGTCGGCCAGCACGGCCCGTCGGTACGGTTCCAGAACCCGGCGGCGGACCTCGGAGCGGATGCGACTCCGAAGATCGGAAGGCAGTTTTTCGCCAAGCCAGTAGTCGGCGGTTCCCAGGCTCCAGGCGATCTGCGCCGCGGCCAGATCAACCACAAACCGCTCTCCACGGTAGATCTCGATGGCGGTACCGTGCGCAGGCACGCTCCACGCCCCCTGTTCAAGAAGAGCCAGGAGGTGAGCTTCAATCGCGGGAAGCCACCGCCCCTTATTCCCCAGGCATTCTGCCATGACCAGATAGGCCAACCGCGCGGTGCGTTCCATAAACGGTACCTGATAGATTGGCCGGTTTTTGGTTTTGACCGATTCCTTCCAGAGTGCCTCCGGAAGCTCCGGGAGGGCACTGTCGGCAGCCTCCTGGGCCTTGGCCTCGACTTCCTTGACCTGCCCTGCGAATCGGTCGTTTTCACTCAGTGAATGCCATAACCCACGGTCGGAGATCGGCTTGCCGAACGCTACCGGTTGGGGAGAGAGATGCGGCGTCAGTTCCGCGACCCGGTCGGCAAGCTCCTTTGGCACCTCCACGCCATCGCAGCTCCATTGCAGGGGATGGGCCATGAGCAAGGCCATCGGGAGCAGGTAGCGTATCAATCGTTTCATCAGCTTTGGTTTTCGAATCATGGGAAACGGGTGGCACGACATCGTCGGGGCGAGGTTCATGGACGGTTGCGCATCGCGCGGAGACGTTCGAGCTTTTCTCTTTGTCGGGTGAGGGTTTGAATGGCGGTAGCGACCGGTGCCGGCAGATGGATGGCGGCGGATGGAGGCAACGGTTCAAATTCATAGTCTATGGTGGTGCCGTCTTCGACGAGACGGATGGGCCGCAATGTTTCGGCGTCAATCCAGATCTCCCGGTGCCGTGCCTTTGGGCGATTCTCCGGGTCGTCGTCTGATCGTTGTCTTAGATAGTGAAAAGCCGGGCGGTCCTTCAGCTTGGTCTTGCCTTGAAAAAACTCCTGATTGACCCAGGCTGTTCCATAGAGGCCGGGGGTCATGAGCAGAAAATCGTCCGCCTTTTCGTCCGCTCTCGCGGGCAGGATGATGGCCTTCCCGCTACCCGGTGAAACCTCAATCCGTTTTCCTGCATAATAGAAGATCTCCCGTACGCTCCCATTGCTGAAATGCACACGGTCCCTTTTCAGGTCGGTTGTTTTGGTCGATTGAATGGTTGTCACGACCGCCGCCTCGGGCGTGCCGGATGGGGCGGCAGCGGGAAGGATGTCGCGGTGAAACTCCATCCGCCAGGAGACCGCGCCCGGAAGTGGAGCCACATAGGGTGGGCCGGGGGCTTGCGTGGCAGCTTCCGGAGAAGTGGTTTCGGCCCCGGCAGGGAGGACCGCGACAAGAATGAGAAGCAGGAGGGATCGAAGTTTAGTGAGCATCAAAGGGTTCGAGTTGCTTGGCGAGGACTTTGCCGGTCAGCCGGTCGATGGCGAGGTAAAGGAGCGCGCGGCTCTCTCCTTCAACGGAGAAATCTGCCAGGGTTGCAGAGCCCGGGGTGTAACGCCCGACCTGAAGGGTGATGTCGATGGCGACATTCCATGTACGGGTTTCGCTCAGGTCGGCTAATGCCCGCAACGAGGCTTCCCTGCGGGTCTTGATCTTTTCGTCGCTGGTGGAAAGGGTTCCATCCGCCAGGCGCCCGGCAAGTCCGCTCCGGTTCGCAACCGGCGCTGTCCGGAGCGCTGTTGCCAGGGCTTCCGCTTCGCTGGCGGCTTCTTCCTCTGCGATCGCGTCGGATGCCTTCAACGGATCTTTTGAAAACGCGTTCAGGAACATCCTGATGACCCCGGGCGACAGGCTGTTGAGGCCGATGCCATTGGTCGTCAGCCGGTGAAGGGGCGCATCGCGAATGGAGAAGAAATCGAGCAGCGCGGCATCCGCGGAAGTGTCAGAGAATAGATCGAGGCTTTTCCACGGTTCTCCACGATAGACAACCCCAAGTTCGCCGACACTAAGGAAAGGCCGTTGCAGTACGACCGGGCGGGCCGCCGTAGGTTTCGTGCCTGACAGCATCGGGTGGGCATCGGTTCCCGCAAGGTAGCCATCGGGTTTGCGGCTGATGCCGTCGGGCGAGGGTGGGCCCGCCTCCTGCCAAAGGGCGCCATACTCGGTAGTAACACCACTTCCAAAGTCACTGCGGAGGGCGTAATAGCTCACCGAACTTCCCAGGATCGGGGTGGTGGGAGTCATCTTTGGGCGATTAGTGGTGCCGGTTGACCAGCCTTGGCCCATGCCGAAACGCCACGTACGGGGGTCGGGGCGCATCAGGAAGCGCCCAAACGGTTCGCCGGGAAGAGGGAGATTCTGGTCAATGGTCCCGAACCCGTGGTAGCCTTCGCTGATCTGAAGACCGACCCCCGGGAGTAGCGGGTCTCCGGCAAAGCTGGCGTAGGAGCGCCATGTTCCGTCCACTGCCTTGTATTCGAGAACGATCACCACATCTTCCAGCGCATAGTTGTAGGCTCGTTTATCCTCTTTGGTGGGATCGCTTCTGGCGGGATAGAGCAGGCTGTCGATGATAAAACCGGGGCGCCACAAGGTGTTACCCGGGCCTGAACGGAAGGCGGTCGCGTCGGCTGTGAACTCGAAACTCTGCCCGGAGAAATCGCGGCCCGGCGAGTAGATCGTCGATTGGCCGCTCTCGCCACTTTCCCGAAGGAGAATCATCTGCCCGGTGCCGCTGGCTACCCGGATTCGAAACTCCCCGGGGGAATGGGATGAAGTCGAAGGCTGGTTCGGGTTCCACACCGACGGAAGGAGATGCCCGGTAGCCGTTCCTCCACCGCTTCCGTCGCTTACGGAATAGACAAACAAGGTATACGGCATCGGGAGATCTTCCTGCCCCTGGATTTCCAGGGGGATGCCATCCATGGTGAATGACAGATGAGTCGGGTAGTTGTCCTCATCGGCCTGGTCGATGATGTTGGCGCCGATCTGGAAGATCTGCCGGTCGGAAAGGCCATCGATCGGCTGATTGTCGACCAGGTATTCCCCTGTTGCAGGCAACGATGCGCCGAGCGAGCCGCTCAGGATGGCTGCTTTCAGGACTTCGAAGAAGTTCGGCTCGCGAGGGGTTGCCAAAGCAGCGACTTCATCCAGAGTGCGGATGCCTCCGCTCGGTGGGCTGGCCTGATACTCCCAGGTTGAGGTGCTGGTGTTCCATTTTAACCCGAAACAGGCCTCAATGGCGGCCTTGATCTGTGACGTGTCGGGTGTGGGCCCCTCAAAGGAAAACCATTGAAGCCGTTCCAGTGGGAAACGGCGTTGCACCAGCGAACGTCCCGCCGGTATTTCGTAGGTTTCGGTCGACCCGTCGGAATGGTAGTGGGTCAGGGAGGTCGCTTCCTCAAAAACGACTTCAAAAATATTCCGGTTGCCATTGGTCGGAGAGGCCGGGGGAGTCCACGACGGGGCGGCAAGGTGGTATTGAAAGTGCGTCAGGTAGGGCAGCGCCTTGTCCAACTCTGCGTCGGCGACCACATCTGAAGCATAACGCAGGAGATCCCGGCGGCTGACAAAGGCGGCATCTCCTGCTGGAATCGCTGTGAAGCCGCTTTTCCGGCCAATCGCGGAAGGGTTGTCGATCTCCTGAAGGTAATTGCTTCCCGTCTCCGGGTTTCGCCAGGTAAGCAGCGCGTCGAGCGCGTCGGAAAGTCCGGAGAGATCAAGGTAGGAAAGGTGATCCCGCCGCGAAGCCGGTGCGGAAACCTCGGGTGAATGGCCAGCCAGGTTGATGTTGAGCATTCCTCCCAGATCGTAGATGGCGTAGGCAAACCTGCCGGTGACATAGTTGGGGCTGTTGCGGTCGGAAAGGGTGGCAAGGTCGTCGTCGGTGAAAGGGTCTCCCGGGCCGGTGCCGTCGCGCATCCCGATGCCGTTGCCGAGGGTGATCAGGCACCAGGTGGGAATGTTTCGTGAGTCGTTGTTGGGATCATCGCTGGCAAGGAAACGCGGCCCATCCACGCCAAACCAGTCATCGACCCCAAGGCTGCGTCCATTGAGCCCGGGGGTGGCTGTGGAGGAGTCGGTAGCCATCGTTCGCGTGGTTGGGGCGATGGTCGAGAAAGGCGTGTCGGGCGCGCTTACCTTGAGGAGGGGACTCCAGGCGTCGGACGATTCCGGTTCCAATGTCGCCGGTGACCGGGAGGGTAGCATGGTCAGCCGATCGTCGGAATGACGTGGCAGGAAGTAATTCACCCCTTCGACCCCGAGAGATGTTGAAAAAACGGGGTCACGAATCTCCTGAACCAGTTGATCGGTCAGCAGTTCGCTTACTTCGTAGAGGGTCCGTTCGGTTTCAAGCCGCCCCGATGCCGCCCTGCTGAGTCGGTTATCAAGCAGGGTGCGGGAGAAAAAGGCGACGATCAGGCCGCTGATCAGAAGGAGAAACATGAGCGTCACGATCAGAGCCGCACCATCCTCTCGCCAGCGCGACAGGACGACGGGGGGCGGATTGAATGATCGGGGAGAGTCGCTCATGGCAGCGGGCTCCTGCGGGCCCGGGGTATTTCAAAGAGCTCTTGAAACACCCGGAGATTTTGTACAACGGGACGGGGGAAACTTTCATCTTCCTGAAGAGTGGAAAGGACGGGGTGCCATGCTCCGAGGGGCGTCTGGCCATTGGCTAGTGTCGGAAATTTTTTCGCAAGGCGTTCGCTTTCCTTCGGTGTCAGGAGTGCTTGTGAAGTGGTGTCGAGGATGACCAGGCCCACCAGCATCGCCGTCAACTCCCGAAGCTCGGCGGGTGGCGTGGCAGAAATGGAGCCGTCTGCCGTGATGAACGCCATCCCCATTCGCACCACCCCCGGTGCGAGGAGATCATAGTTTCCGTTCTTGAAATCGTCGCTTGAAGCGGGTACTGAAGGTAGCGAAAGGGGGCGGTTGGTGGTCGATTCGATACCCATAAAATCCGAAGCGCTCCAGCCCAGACCCACCACGCCGCGCTGGAGGCCGGGTTGCGCCTGCCTGCTGCCGGGCTCCCCGTCGGGCGCAATGCGAAAGGAGACGATGGAAAGCCCGCGGTTGTCGGCAGGATCGGCGTCGCTTTTGACCGCAGCGCAAAATTTTATCAGAGGGTCGTCGTTCCCGGCATCCACATTCCGAAGGACCGCTTCGACATCTGCCCGCACGACCATCCGTTCCAGATCGTGTCGCAGACGTTGGAAAGCTAAACCGGCCTGTTCCCGGACAACTGCCGAACGGTCCATCGAGCCGATGACCAGGGAAGATGACGACACAATCTGCAACAGCACCGCCAGCAGCAGGACGAGCGTCGACATCGCCACCAACAGTTCAATCAGCGAGAAACCTCGATGAAATCTGGGATTCATGACCTTCATGGCGTGTGCAGCCGAAAGACGCCCCGGGCTGAGACGGTGCCGCCCAGTTGAGGGTTTTGTGCAGGCCAGCCCACCGTTACCACGGCTTCCATCGCTTCTTTGGAAGGGGCAACCGGAACGTAAACCCAGTCAATGACGATGCGGAGCCGGGCCCAGCCCGGGAAGTCCGCGTTTTCTTCTTCGATCTGAAACCCGGTCGCCGTGGTTTCCGTGGCGTCGCCGAAGTAAAAGGTCTGGCTTTGTCCGGTGGAGAGTCCATTTGCAGGGGTCAAGCTGCCGAAATCATCGGCTTTATAGATCGAAGGCAGACCGTAGAGCGAAGAGGCTTCTCCGGGCGGAGAGGTGCGCATGTCGATCATGAGCGCGTGGGCGAGCCGGGCTGCGTCGGACCGGGCGCCTGCCTGTCGGCTTGAGTCAATCCCGATCGGCAGCAGGGCCACCAGTGAAATGATCGCGAAGGATAGAATGCCGATCGCAATCACCACTTCGGTCAATGAAAAGCCGCAGCACTCCCCGCGCCTTCTTTCAATCGGATTCAACTTCATCTTCATTGGCAAAATCACCCGCTCGTTTGAAGTCAATACTTCCTGTAAGGCTGGTTATTTCCAGTATCCCATACTCGTCTGGCCTGACAGGGCAGACCAGACCGATGCCGACCCGCCTGGCCATTGATCCATTGCTGATCTCAAAAGTGCCATCCGGGCCAAGGCGGATCAGGCTCGAAAACGTGAGGTCGCTTCCGCCCCTTGATGTCGTGAAAGTCCCCAGGTCGCCATCGCCCACGGGAGTGGCCACGGAACCGTGCTCGCTGAGCAAGGCATCCTTGAGCATCATACCCGGATACGAGTGGATGCGGGTCAGCAAAGGAGCATCGGCGGAGGGTGAGGGGGAGGAGTGGCAGACGGCCGCCACAGAGAGCGCCTCGTCATGGGTATCGTAGTAAAACCCCACGGTGACATAACGGTTCTGCGCCAAGGCATAGGCCCGTGCGTTCTTAAGCAGACCGGCGATCTCGTAGCCCGCGCCGGTCACGTTGCCGTGCGAAAAGGAGCGAAGAGCTGGAACGCTCAACGAAGTCAACAGCACGATGAGACTAATCACCGCAAGCAGCTCCACCAGGGTAAAAGCGCCACGGCTCCGGAGCGCATGGCGACGACCTGCACAGTCATGGAGACATTCACTGTCGACCGGGGGTTCGGCTTGAAAAGGGGGAAGGGGCATGGGGATGGGGAGGAATGGTCTCACTTTAGCCGGGCCGCCTGGTATGGGCAATCGGGAAGAATTTTATGCGAATAAATGGGGAAATGACGCTTTAATACTGTAGTTTGTCTGGTGACGGACCGAAAGGATCGGCAATTACCGGCAGTCTTTCCGGTACGCCACCCCAAGAACGTCAAGTCGTTTAAGGTGCCGGGAAAGACGATGGGTAAAGTCATCCCAATCCCGCAATTCCGGCGAGGACCACCCGGCTTCCGCCAATGCGCAGGAGCGGGGAAAACCCATGTATTCCAGCGCCTGCCGGTCAGGCAGGTACTCGCTCCAGAGGTGGCCCTGGACACCGAGGAGATGGGATGGATCACCCTCTTGCAGCTTTGCGAGGGGGCGGAAACGGTAGACGGTCTCCAGTGTGGTGACCCCTTCAATAGCCAAAGGTTCCTCTTCCATGGCGGAGGATTGATAGTGGTCGAAGTAGGTGTGGGTGTTGGACGCCAGGATGATCTCATGTTTTGCCAACGCCTCAGGCAGCAACCGGCCACGAACCGAGAGGATGGCATCCCCGGGCAGGCGTTCGTCGTGGATTTCGTCCCAGCCGATGATTCTTTTGCCGTGACGGGCGGCGAGGGCGTGAAGGTGCCGTGTGAACCAAGGTTGCAGTTCGCTCACCTCTGCCAGCCGCAGACGGTGGAGCAGGTCGGGCGTCCGGGGATCGTTGTTCCATCGTTCAAGCAGCAGTTCGTCGCCCCCGATATGAAGATAGGGCGCCGGAAAAAGGTTCATGACCTCTTCATAAGCAGGGGCGATGAATTCGAGGTTCTCCTCCGAGGGAAACAAGGCGTGGGGAAGGATGCCAAATTCACACGCGGGCGTCGAAGGTGGCTCTCCCGACGCAAGATGCGGGTAGGCGGCGAGAAAGGCGGTGCAATGCCCCGGAAAGGCAATTTCAGGGACCAGCGCAATGCCGCGGACCTCTGCAAAGGAGACGAGATCCCGCAGTTGCGCCTGGGTATAGAAGCCGCGGTGCGGGATCGCTTCCACTCCGCCCCCGGCACGCTGGTGCCCGCGTTGGGTCCCCTTGCGAACAGCGGCCAGTTCCGTCAGTTTAGGCAATGCCTTGACCTCGACCCGCCAGCCTTGATCGTCGTTAAGGTGGAGTTGCACCACGTTGTAGTGATGAAGGGCAAAGAGATCTATGAAACGCTTGAGTATCGGGACCGGGATGAAATGCCGGGCGCAATCGAGCATGATTCCCCGCCATCTGCATTGGGGGGAGTCTTTGATCTGAATACAGGGAAGGCTCCAGGCGATCCCGATCCGCGGCCCCCGGGAGAAAATGGCGGGCGGACAGAGTTGAAAAAAGCTATGGACCGCATGCGCCATCCCCCGTGGTGTGGAAGCCATCAGGCGGACGCCCCATGGATGGACTTCCACGTAATAGCCTTCTTCATCCAGCGACGAATCCTTCACCAGACAAAGATGCCCGCGGTTGAAATGATCCGGCGTAAACCCCGAAGCGGCGGGCACCAGCGGGCCGAGACCGCTCCTTGGCGCTTTCCGGGGTTCCTCCTTGCCGGGGGGATCGTTGACGACTTCGATGGGGAGGGGCAGCCCGGTGGCTGTACGCACACGGTCCGCCAGGAGATCTGCCTGGGGTTGGAAGCAATGGTGTACGATCAGCGAAGTCGCATTGGTAAGGACGAAGACGCCGGCTCTCTCCTGAAGAGACCGTGGCTTGGGAAGAAGGGTGGCACGCATGAGGGATCAATCGGGGTTGGAGAGCGGATCAGACGGCGACCGCAGGGCCGACAGGTTCTGTTGCGCTCAGGGAGTCACGAAGGTTTTCGACCGCGCCGGCGGGGAGCGGCACATCGCCATTGAGGAGCGGGTCTTTCGTCGATTTCATCCAATGGCGGAGTCGTTGGGCAAGTTTCGCTTTGACCGCTTCATACTCCGGTTGATCGGCGAGGTTTCTTTGCTCACCGGGGTCACTGGTCAGTTCAAAGAGCATCTCCCGTGGAGAGGAAAACTCGCCCGGCCTCTCCCGTAGATAGAAGTTCTTGGTCGGACCGTCATCCACGTTGGCCAGGACGGGGCTGCCATCATCAAAGCGCCGGATATACTTGTACTCCCTGGTCCGGATGCACCGGACCGGCTCATACGCCGCATGGTAGGTGGATTCAGCAAAGAGATCCTCGCGCACTTCGTCGATTTTTCCGTCAATCAACGGACGCAGGGAATGACCCTCAAGCCATTTCGGAAACGGCACCGACAGGTAGTCACAGAGGGTAGGGTAAAGGTCGACCTGCGACACCAGCGCGTCGATCCGGGAGCGGCGGACCTTGCCGGGAGGCCGGATCATGAGCGCGACGCCAATGCCGTGGTCGTAAAGGGTTGCCTTGCAGCGGGGAAATGCAATCCCGTGGTCGGTGGTGAAAACCACGAGAGTGTTGCGCTCGAGGCCGGAGTTTCGAAGGGCGGCCAGCACCCGTCCCACGGCCCGGTCCACAATGGCAGCACTCCGGAGATAGCCGCTCCAATCGTTTCTGATCCCCGCATCATCCGGAAAGATCCCGGGCGCTTTCTCCGATTCCGAAAGATCGGGGGGAGGGGGAAAATCGCGGTGGGTATTGAAGAACCCGCAGGAAAGAAAGAACGGCCCGTCGCGCGGCGTCATCAGAAACCGGGCGGCGGCGTCAGCGACCGCGAGGTCCCACGCTTCAGAATGGTCCCTTGCTGTCCGCCCGTCGCCGATATCAATCCTCGCCGCCAGTTCGGGGTCGATTTCCAGCGTCGTGGTATAGCCAAGCTGTTGCGCCGCTCCCGGGCCGTGTGCCTCGTGCTGGATACCCGCCAGCGCCGTCTCATAACCGCACCCGGCCAGCACCCGTGCGAGATGCCTCTCCGGGTAAAGTAGGGAAAACCCCCGATGGGCAAGCCCCAGCATGCCGGTCTGGTGGGCCCAGGTTCCGGTGAGCAACGCGGAACGACTCGCGCAGCAGGTAGGCGCAGCGGAGAAAGCCGACCCGAAAACAGCGCTCTCTGCCGCCAGCCTCAGGAGGTTCCCTTCACCCGGGAGTGGAAAGTAGGGCGGCAGAAACCGGCCGCTGTCGTGGGTGTGCAGATAAATCAGATTCATGGGATGGGCGGTAGGATCAGGCGATTGGCCGTGCCGTCATTCCGGACGTTTTCTGGTGCGGAACATCCTTCATTCATCTTTCGGCTCGACAAGACTGGCAATCCCCCGGCAGTTTATGCGGATAAAGTTGCAGGTGAGGGCATGCCTGCTTGCTCCGCGGCGTTCCCTCCTGCCAGACTTCGTTTCACATGTTACCCAAACGCCCTGCGATTCAACGCGACGTCGCCAAAGCCGCCGGAGTGACTCAGGCCACCGTTTCCCTGGCGTTGCGAAATTCTCCATTGATTGCCGAGGCGACCCGCAAGAAGGTGCTTCAGGCCGCCCGGCGGGTTGGCTATAAGCCCGATCCGCTTTTATCCGCGCTGACCGGCTACCGCTGGCAGGATGAGCCCCGGCCGTTCCGGGGCGCCCTTGCCTTTGCGACCAACTGGGAGAAACCGGGCGCATGGCGGAAGGTTCCCCATTTAAGGATGCAGTTTGAAGGCGCGACACAACGGGCGCTGGAACTAGGCTTTGTCCTGGAGGAGTTCTGGATTGGCGACGCTTCGGTCACGCTGAAGCGCGCCTCGCAGATCCTGGTCAATCGCGGCATCAAGGGGTTGATTCTGGCCCCGCAACCGCAATCCAACGTGCGGATGGATTTCAAATGGGAGAATTTCTCGCTCGTTGCCATCGGCTCAAGCCTTGCTGCGCCCGTATTGCATCGGATCAGTCCTCATCATTTCTATTCCAGCGAACTGGCCTTTCTGGAACTCCTTCGTCTTGGTTACCGCCGTGTCGGGCATGTGATCAGTATGTCGTCAGACCTTCATGTCAACAACGCCTGGACCGGCGGGTTTCTGGCCATACGCCAGCGTCTGGACAAAAACCAGGCGACCGAGATCTTCGGCTACGACGTCCCCCGGTGGAATCATATCCGGTTTGAAAGGTGGCTCAACAGGGAGAAACCCGATGCGCTTCTCATTGATTACCACAGCCGCACCAACATCATGCACTCTCTGGAGAAACTAGGCATTGATGTTCCCGAAGAGATCGGGCTGGCCGCCGTCAACCTTCCCGACGACGCCAACGATCTCGCAGGGATCATTGAAAACTCCCGGGAAGTCGGTCGGTATGCCGTCGATTCGCTGGCGTCGCTCATCCACACCAACGAGGTCGGTATTCCCCGGTTTCCCTACCATATCATGGTGGCCGGCCAATGGAGGGCCAGTCCTTCGATCCGCCGGGTGGGGACGCCGGCTGCAAAGCTCGATATGCTTCGCCAAAGCATTCCGTTGCCCTCTCCGGACGGCGAACCGCCAACCCGCAGGCGGCCCCGTTGACCGTTTGGCAGCGCGATGGTCATGCACCCGGCTACGGGGTGGATGCCTTCAGGTATTCCGAATAGAGCGTCCGGATCGACGGCGATTTCTTGACCTCCGCTTCCGCTGTTTTGAAGAGGGCGTCGCTCTCTGCCTGATGACCGGAGGCGCGCAGTTTCTCCAGCAACTCAAAAAGACGGCGCAGGCTCGCCTCGTCGTGGTGTTTGGCCGCTTTGGCCAGCATCCGGGTGAGGCTTTCCATCGCGCCCCGGGCGGTGGCGTCATCCCGGGCGGCGAGGGCGATGAGGTTGGAACCGGCGGCCACCACCGTGTCCAGATCAGCCGATGTTTTGATCTCCGACTTCCGCACCCGCTCCCATCCTTGCGCGGCGAGGTAAAGCAGCGCTTCACGGTGCGATTCCTGCCCCGGTTGCATGGCGGCGAGGCGTTCGCCCAGCAACATCGGCCAGAACATGAAGGTGGCCGGGCTCTCGCTCTTTTCAGTGGCGATAAAGGCGCGCTCCACCCTCTCTTTCCACGAGGTATCGCCGATGGCAGCGCCCGGCAGGCAGGTTTCGAGGGCCAGAGCGGCAAAGAGGCGTTTGAAGGTGTCGCCCTTTACCTTTGAGCCGTCGCTGAGATCCCCGTGCATCCTGCGCAGCAACGCCTCGTCGTCGAGCAGGGTGACCACGGTCAGCCATTCATTGGCGGGCCGCCCTTCCCTGAAAAGGCGCGGGGCGATGGCTTCGCCGAGGTAGGCACCCGCTTTTTTGGGGTCCGCCAGCTTTTGCGTGATGGCGCTCAGCAGCTTCGCCCGTGTCTGCGCCCGTGCGTCGGGTTGAACCGTTTCGAGCCATTGCCGCTGGAATCCGAGCACCTGGACCGTGTTCAGCCGACGCTCCTGCTCCAGTGCCAGAAGGGCGGCATCCAGACGCAGGGCGAGCGGGAATTCGCTCCGGTCGATCAACCGGGAAAGATGACCAAAGATGCGACCCATCTTCGGTTTGCCAAAAAGCGGGTTGGCCTCCGCCGCAAGGGCGACGCGGAAAAGATCGAGCAACGCCGCCCCGTCCTCCGCCGAAGGGGTGGAACGCCGGAGCAGCCAGTCGCCATGATAGTCGAGCGCGGTCAGCGGCTCAATGGCGGCGAGTTCCAGAGCCCGTTCCGGGAGCGGCGCATCCTTCTCCGCTTCGTTCTTTTCGCGCAACAACGCCAGTTCGGTGATCCACTCCCCATACTTCCACCCTTCGACTTCGATCAGTTCCCACCCGGCCACCTCCGTGCCGCCCGCCATGCTCCAGAGCCGGGGAGCCAGCGTCTCCACTTCGCGGTAGGGAATCCAGAAGGTATGCTTCGGCAGCGCAGGAACGGCACGGGAAAAAAAGATCCACTGCCCGGGAGATTCGTACCGGTCGCTCAAGGTCATGTTCAACTTGTGCCGACGCGGCTCCTTCACCGGGCGGAACTGCGTGGCCGCCGTCAGCGTTCCGGCTCCCGCGCGGCGAAACCACCCCCGGGAGACATAGAAAGCGCCCGGTTTGTACGGGAATTCAGGCCCGATATAGCGAAGCTGACGCCGCTCGCTTTCCGTTCCGATCCGGATCGCCGGTGAACCGTCGGGCGCTTTTCCCGCATCGCTCAGAAAACTCGCCGCAAACGGGTTGATCCCGCTTGTCAACATCGCTTGAAGATCGCTCCCGCTCTCCGGAAAAACGCGGCGGCCGGAGATGACCGGCACCATCGGCCCGGGGACGCGGCGATCTCCCACGATGGCCACGGCCCGCAGGAAGCCGTTGGGAGCCGGCAACGTGACGGTCGCCGACCCTGCGGCGGCGGTGCCTTCGGCCCGGTGGATGCGCTCCATGGAGGAAGGCATCTCCCCGAAAAACAGTTCCACGGCCTGCTGGGTCTCAAGGGTCTCCACGACTGCCTCCGAAGGAACCGTCACAGCGGCATCAAACTGGTCGCGCTCCGGGTTGATGTTCCGCGTGTTCCATTGCCAGTGGACCGGGTAGCCATGGGTGGAAGCGTCGTCGGGCAACCCCAGCCAGACCAGCGGCCAGGCATTCTCAAGATTCCCCTGGGCGAGGGCGACCCGTTGCCGCAACAGATTGAGTTCGCGCTGCAACTCGCCCGAGCCGAGGGACGACTTTTTGCCCGCCAGTTCAAGGAGTTCCTCCACGCGTTCCCATTGTTTCTGCGCGAAATAGTAGCCGACCAATTCCCGGAACCGTCCGACGTCCGACTGGGCATCCGGCCTTTTCAAAGCGGCGACCTCGGCATCCGCCCAGCGGGAGTGGTACTCTTCCTTGTGGGAAGCCGCCACCTGACGCGCCCGGTGGAGGATTTCCCGGACGATTTTCTCATGAGGATCGGAGTGGTGAATTCCCGGTGCGTTCAACCAAAGCTGCACGGCGGCCATCAGGTCGCCGGGCGGGAGATCGGTGGCGGCCAGCCTCGCGAAAAACGCGCGATCGACGGAGGTCGGGATCGCGCCCGAGTTTTGCCCGCTCTGGCGCAGGGCGAGCGCTTCCTTCCAGTAGGCCATGGCGCGGGCGGGATCGCTGGCGGGGGTCAGGAACGCCTGAAGCAGTTTCTGCGAAGCGAGGAGGTTGGGAGCCACGGGATGCCGGTCGAGGTACTCCAGCATTTCAAGCTCCTTGCCGTGCTGCTGCGCCAGAGCGAGGAATTCGAGGAGAAAGGAGGTCTCGGAACGGCTCTGGTGGTTGCGCCAGAGGTCTTTGATCCGCTCCTCGTCGATTTTTTCCGCGCCCCAGCCGAGCACTTCGAGCCTGCGGGCTGCCGTCACCTGATCCGGATGGCTCCGCGCCTGCTCCTCCAGCAGACGGGTGGCGACCAGCACCCCCGCCCCGTCGGTGAGTTCGATTCCGGAGAGTTGCCGCAACCACGCCCCCGCTTCCGGAGGGGCGTCTGCCTTGAAGGCTTCGGCCAGGAGGGCGTCAATGGTGGAAAAATGGCGGAACGCCGGGGACCCGTTCCGCAAAGGATCGGGAAGGTAAAGGGCGACCTCGGAGAAAAGCTTGAACAGGTCGGGAAGGCGGTTGGCCTGCCGGAAAATTTCGATCCACTGCGGCATGCCCGATTGCAGGACCGCGCCGGGGTTTTCCTTGAACGCCTTCAGAAAATGTTCCACGGCGGCGGCGTATTCTTTCTTCCCGGCGGCGGCCTGAGCCTCGCGGACCGCTTCCCGCGCCTTCGCGGCCGGGTCGTGCACCGGCAGGCGGATCAGTTGCACCCCGTCCCAGCTTCCCTCCGCTTCGTTCCCCCCGGGGTGGCGATGCCGGATCGGCAGTTGGACCGCGACCGTTGCCAGGCGCTCTTCGCGTGCCATGGCGAGCCCGGAGCCGGAGCCTTCTCCTTCGCTCCAGAACTTGAAGAGGTGAGCCCACTGGCCGGGGGAGGAGCGCTGGACGTAGAGCCGCTCCGTTCGTTCAGGCTCCTGTTTTCCAGAGGTCCTGACCAGCAGGGTGGGAAAACGGTCCTCCCCCTGCGGGCCTTTGACCCACCCGGTCAACACCAGCACTCCCGGGCCTTTTTCAAGCCGCGCCTCTCCGAGCACCACCTCCTTTTCATTGGAGAAGACGGTGCCGCGGTAGGTCGCGGCGGTGTTCCCGCCAGCAGGTCCGGGCTGCCCGGGCGTCAATGTCCCGGCGTCCGGAGCGTTGGCTTTTTTCGGGGAGGAACCGGTCGGCTCCATCAGGCCCGTCCCGACCACGTACGGAAGGAGCGGCCCGTAGACGATCGAACCATCGCGCTCTTTCCACCGGAGCTGGACGATCCCCAGGGGAACGGAAACATCGGCTTCGATGGCGCCCGTTGCCTTGGGGCGGGAGATCTTCGCCAGCCGCTGGAGCCGGGCGGGGTTGGGACCGGCGACGATTTCCAGTTCCACCGGTCTCTCCTTCTCCGGCACGGCGCTCTCCTCCTGTTCCCAATTCCGGGAGGAACGCGAACCGCTGCTCTCGGGCATGTCGAGGGCCAGTACGGTATTCCACCGGACCTTGAGACGCTTTTTCCCTGCGGGGAAGGCGGCGGCCTGAAGCTGCGCTTTTCCTTCCCCCTTTTCGCTGGCGCGCAGCCGCGCTTCAATTCCCGCAAAAAGTTCCGCGCGATAGTTGTTGCCGACCCGTTCCGCTGCCGAAGCGTCGAGCAGACTCCGTGCGAGCGTGGTAAACCGGTGCTTGAGAAGCTGCTCCAGCGCCGCCGGGTATTCCTGACGGAAGGTCAGTTGCCGCCCGGGCTGCGACAGAACCATTTTGACGACCCCTTCGAGGTGTTGGCCCACTTCGGGGCGGTCCCGATAAGGGGCAAGCAGCGGGAGGACTTCCGCAAGGTAGCCAAGGCCGTCGTAGCCCTGGGTCTGGGTGGTGTCGATCTTCGAAATGAGCGAAACGACCCATTTTTCGCCCTCCTTCCCGGGAGCGAGGATGCGGATCGCCTCCAGAACGATCGGAAACGAACGCCATTGCGTGTGCGGGTTGGAAATGAGGTCGTGCCACTCCTTTTCGAAACCGGGAACCCCGGCGTAAGTCCGGATCAGGAGAACCGGCGAAGGCCCCGGCGGCACCGGCATCCCCTCCTTCGCGCCGCTGGCGAGGAGATCGTCCAGCACCCCCGCTTCGCCCGCCAACCGGGAGAGTTTTTTCAAGGTCTCCAGCGAATTCCCGTTCGAGAGGGACTGGTGCATGAGGTTGACCAGCACCGACCGGAAGGCATTGGAGGCGTCTCCCGCGTTCAAGGCTTTTGCGGCAAAAATCGCTTTCAAGGTTTCGGCGGCTTCCTTCTTCCGCCCTTCTCCAAGCTCAAGTTCAGCCAGGCGCAAGAGGCTGGGGAAACCCGCCTGAAGCTCCCGGAGCGCCCGGGGCCGGTCCCGCCGCAGGAGGGCGAGCGCCAGTTCCGGTTCGCCGGCCGCCATCGCTTGCTCCGTCAGTAAAAGAAGGGTCTGCGACTGCGATGGCTGCCCCTGCAGACGTTTTCTGAAAAAGAGGCTTCCAAAGGCGGCATCATCCATCTCCACGACGGCCTTCGCCAATCCGGCTCCCGCCGCGCCATCGCTGGACAACCCGATGATTTCTTCCAGCTCCAGCCCGCTTGAGCTTAACAGGCCGGGGGAGCGCCGCAGGAGCGTGGTGAAGAGTTCCACCCCTTTTTCATGAAAGTCGCCGCGGCGCTGGATCAGGAAAAAGAGGTAACGCGCATTGCTGAACCGTTCGGGATGCCGCCCGATGGCTTCGAGCCAGCGTTGGCCTGCCACGTTTTCGCCCCGGTTGTGGACGATGATCTCAAAAAGGCGAAGCGCCGCGTCGGTATCGCCCGCATCCTTGGCCAGCCGATCCTGAAGCTCGCTTTCCAGGGCGTCCACCCGCTTGAGGTTTGCCAGGAGTTGCAGAAGATACTGGCGCAGGTTGAACCGGTTGTGGTCCGCAACGGTCGGCAGCGGAGCATCCAGCGCCTGACGGATGATCTTTTCCGCCTGCGCCTCCTTTTTCTGCGCGATGAGTTGCTGGACCTGCAAGCGGATGGTTTCGGAGGAGTTGGCCGCAGTTTGACGCCGTGAGACGGCGCGGTAGGGTTGAAGTTGCGCGAAAGCGGTCGCCGGGACGCCGAGTTGCTGGAGTTCGCTTGTCAGGACCTGCCGCAGCATCGGGTCGAGACGCCGTTTGGCCAGTTGAGCGGCCTGTTCGCGCGCGGCCTCAAGCTGGTGATCCGCACGAAGCAGGCGAATCGCGCGGACGGCGCGCACACTCGCCGTCTCCTGATCCTGAAGCGCCGCGAGGTCAATCACCCCCAGCGCCTTGGAGGTCTCCCGGGTCGCTTCATACGCTTCGAGCAGCAGGGCGGCCGACCGGGGGGTCGGGTCGGCTTCATGGATCGCCTCCAGCGAGCGGATCGCCTCCTCCTGCCTGCCGGAACTCCAGCGGCAATAGAAGAGGCCGACATGGTAGAGATCGAGCTGCTCGCCCGTGGCCCGGTCGGCAAACCATTTCTCCGGTTCCGGACCGTTGGACGCCTGAGGGTAGATCCGGAAGGCATGTCGGAAGAACGGGTAGGGGAACTGCGCATCGCCGACGACCAGATCGCCTCCACCCTGAAGCAGCGGGCTGCCGGAACCGAAGAACCGACCGATCGACATCCACGGGTAGAGGGCCGCTTTCCGCAGGTCCGAGCCGGGAGCCAGGCAGGTTTCGAAGAACGCGCCCGCCCGGGGATGCCCGTCCGCCATCATCTTCCGGAGCAGGGAGAACCTTGCACTCTGGAACCGGGCTTGAAGGTTCCGGCCCATCGCCCCGCTTTGGCCTTTTTGAGCGGCGAGCTTTTCGGCTTCTTCCAGCCATTGAACGCCAAGCTCCGTTTTTCCGAGCAAGGTGGCAAGCTGGATCAACTCGGTTTCCGCGGTGAAGTTGTCGCGCCTGCGCCCCGGGTGGTTTTGCAGTTGCTCAAAGGTGAGCACCTCCGGGGAGGGAGCGGGAGCGCCGGGCGCCCGGTTGGCACTGTGGGCCGACAACGCCTTGAGCACCGCCTGCCGGAAGGCCACCAACGGGTCGTTTTTTTCAACGCGCTCCACGATCTTCCCGATCGCAGGAAGCACCGTTGGATCGTCGGAATTCCGGAAGCGCCCGGCGATCATCCGATCGGTCGCCGGATCGGGACGGGGATCGTTGCCCTGCCGCACGATGAGCTGATGGACCCCCTCCTGATCCTTGAGCATGCTCAGGAGCGGGAGACACCATCTGCGCTCCACTTCCTTTTTCTCCAGAAGAGCCCGCAGTTCCCGGTGAAACGCCGCCGTCTCGTCCCCCGCTTCCGCGAGGTGCGCCAACAGGAAAATCGCCCGGAGCGACGCACGTTCCTCCGGAGTCCCCCGGGTCGTTGCCCCGCTGTTCATCCAGCGGCCGAAACCGAAGCTGCTCCGCGACGCCTGAAGCTGCTGCAACGTATTCCGGGCCTCGTAGTAGAGCTGCGTCAAGGCCTGGAACTGATCCACGGCGGCCTGCTCGTCGTCCCGGGGCGGCGGCATGACGGCGGCGATCGCTCCTTGCAGGTCGGCTGCCTCCAATGCCGTCCAAAGCTCCCGCGCGGCATCCGCGAATTTCCCCTGCCGCATCCGGAGTTCGGCGATTTCGATCCGCAGCGAAGGATCGGTCGCCGAAGCCGCGATTTCATCGAGCAGCGGGTCGCACGCCTCTTCCATTCCCGCGTTCAACATCGCCGCCAGCACCGGGCTCCACGCCGCCGGGTCCTTGACGATTTCAGGGCGGACCATCGCCAGTTCCGCTTCGACGGCCGCGGCATCGCCAGACTGGATCTGCCGGGCCAGAAGCGCGGCGCGGCGGGCGGGGGAGGGGTCGAGCGCGACCAGCCGCCTGCTCAGGCGAAGCCCTTCCTCCGCATCGCCCCCGCGATCCGCCAGATCAAGCAGGCGTTCCACGGCGGCCACGTTGTCGGGGCTGTGCCCGAGGCTGCGGGAAAGCTCCTCCCGGGCGGAGAGATAGTCGTTTTGCAGCAGGTAAATCTCGGCGAGGTAGACGCCGTAGCGCGCGCCCCCTTCCTCCTTCGCCTGTTTCTCGCGAAGGGAGGCGACCAGATCCTCAAGCCCTCCGGACTGAAGGGCGTGCTGGATCTGTTGCCGGAAAATTTCGAGCCGGCGACTTTCGTTTTTTTCGCCTTCAAAGGCCTCCTGCAAGACCTGCGCCGCCTCCCCGGAAAGCCCCTGGAGGGTCAGGAGACTGGAAAGCTGCAAGCGCAACGCAGTCGGCTCTTCGACGTAACGGATCGCGTCGCGCAGGCGGCGGGTCGCCTCCTCGTACTTCCCGGCCTGCGTGGCGAGGTCGGTATAAAGGAGGTAGAGCGAAGCGTCCGCCGGGGAGCGTTCGATGAGCTGCTCGAGAAGCTGCAACCCTTCCGCGCTCCTTCCCGCGTTCGCCTCAATGCGGGCTGCGGCGCGCAGGCTTTCCCCGGCGAGACGCGGATCGGCCGTAGCCACGGCCTTGAGCGCGGCGACCTGTTCTTCGGCGGTGCCGAAGGCTTCGGCGAAAGCGGCGGCGGCACGCGCGGTGCGGACCGGGTTGCTTTCGGCTTCCAGCGCGGCGAGCGCCCTCCCGGCGACCGCTTCCTCTTTGGCGGAGAGGGCGAGATGGAAAAGGACCACCGCATCAGACCCCTGCCCGGGGTGCTCCTTGAGCCGCGCTTCCCGGTTCCGCAGCGCCGCCTGCACCGCGTCGGTTTCGATGGAAGCGACGTAGCGCCGGACCGCTTCCTCCGCGAAAAACTCGTTGGGCGAAGCGTGGTAAACTTGCGGGAAATATTGGTCGATCGCTTTCCGGTCTTTGGCATCAAACGCTTGTCGCCAGGCAAGCTGGAGGAGGTCGTAATCCCTGGGAAAAAGCTCCGCGCCGCGCCGGGCGGTGGCGCGCGCTGCCTCGGTCCATTCCATCCGTTCCTGGGCACGGGCGAGCGCCAGATAGTCCGCCGCCGCCTCGCGACCGGGGGCGACCAGCCCGGCAACGATCTCCTGCGCCGCCCCGGAGTCCCCCTTTTTCTCGTAAAGCCCGGCCAGGCGCACGCGCGCATCGGCGGCCTCCGGTTGAAGGGCGACGATCCGCCGCCATTGCGCCCCGGCTTCGTCGGCAAGATCGCGGGCGGCGAGGAGTTCCGCCAGTTGGGCGATCCGGGCGACATCGGCGGAGCCTTCCGGGGCGATCCGTTGCCACGTGGCAAGAGCCGCCTGCCGCTCTTCGGGCTTTCCGCCGGTTTCAAACGCCTTCCACTGGAGTTGACCGAGCAGAAGCAGCGCCTCCAGCGGGGCGTCGTCGGGCCGGGCGACCTCTTTTGCTTCCGCCAAGGCTTCGTCATGGCGTTGCATCCGGCCCAACTGCCGGATGAGCGCGATCCGCAACCCGGTGTTGCCCGGGGCGAGTTCGGCGGCCTTGCGGAGACTGGCTGCGGCCTCCTCTTCCCTGCCGAGTTCCTGCTCGACCGCCCCTTTCGCGGCGAACGCCTGGTGATCGAGCGGCGCGGCAGCCGTCCGGCGTTCGTAGTACACGAGCAGACCGGGGAGGTCGTCCTTGCGCCGGAAAAGTTCCTCGATGCGACCCCGTGTCTCGCGCGCAATCCAGCTTCCCTCACTGGTTTCCTCCAGCGCCTTTTCATAAATCGCGACCGCTTCGTCGGTTTTCCCGTCGAGTTCAGCGGTGCGCGCCAGCCGCAGCGAAGCGGCGATCCTCCGGAACGGATCGTGTTCGCTCCGGTCGCGGAGGAGCGTCAGCGTGGTGCGGGCCTCATCATAACGACCGGCGGCGATAAACGCTTCCCCGGCTTCCTCCAGCACGTAAAGGTCTTCCGGGAACCGCTGGATCGCTTCGCGCCAGACGCCCAGCGCCTTTTCGTCGTCAAACGCCCGCTGGTGAAGCAACGCGAGCGAACGCATCAGTTCCATCCGGTCGACCGGTGCGAGGGTTTCCGAGGCGAGCGCCTGTTCGTACGCCTTGAGCGCTGCTGGAAAATCGCCTTCGGTCGTCTCCAGCGCCGCCAGCAGCCGCGCCGCCTGCGCGGGGTCCCCTGCGGCGAGGGCCTTGCGATACCACTCCCGCGCCCGGTCGGGTTGACGCAACCGTTCAGCCAGCAGCCCCTGGATGATCTGGAAAGCCTGTTGGGAAGTGCCCGGCTTTGCAGCGGCTTCTTCCCACCGTTTTTCCAGAACCTCGAGCCCGCCCCCCTCGGTGGAATACCACTCCACGACGCGATCAAACGCTGTCCCCGGTCGCGGCGACCCGATGAGCATCGTCTCGTAGCGGTCCGCCAGTTCGCGGGTGATTTCGGTTTCAGCATCGGCCGTTCCGGTCTGAAGCCAGAACGAGGAAAGGAGGATCGGGAGAAGGGAGAAGGTACGTTTCATGAGAAATTAAGTTTGGGGCCAGCGCCGGAGACCGACATCGCCGACAAAAAGGAGCAGGGCCGACAAGGCGAGCCACGGCCAGAGTTCCCATTCCCGGGCCGCCGTGCGCTCTTCGTCGCGGAAGAGGGTGGCCGGGTCGGGGGAGAGCCTGCCGCCGGTTTCCCGGGCCAGCGCGCCGAGGAACTGCGTATCGGGCGGTTCCAGCAGGAACTCTCTGGAGAAACCGCGCGTCACCGTAAAAAACCGGGAGTCGAGCGGGCCGTCGGGCTGGTTGAGTTGCATTTGCCCGGAGTAGATCCCCGGTTGAGCCGTTTGAAAACGGGCGATCCAGCGGCCCGGGACGCTCTTTTCCATCGGAAGCGCCCGGACACCCCCCTTCGGGTCGGCAAGACGGATGGAGGCTTCCACCCCGGCGGGGAACCCTTGTTGCGGGTCGAGCGCGTCGACCGTCACCTGCACGGCCCCGTCGCGTTCCTCGACCGCCAGTTCCGAGAAACCGAGCGAAGCCGGTCGGCTGATCCGCCGGAGAAGCTGCCCCCAGAATTTTCCGAACCCCGGCCAGCGCAGCCACTCGACGGCCCAGCGGTTGCGCGCGTCGGAGGTGAACGCCGCAGCGGTCCCGAGTCCGAAACGCCAGGTGGTCAGGAGCGGATCGCCCCGCTCGGAAAGGAGCCATGTTTCAGAGGTCGGTTTTGGCTTGGTGCGGACGTAACCGAGGAGAAACGGCGTGTTGCTCCATTCGATCCCTTCCAGGAAATCGACCGCGCGGATCGGCTTCGCGAGAAACGGAAACTCCTGGATGGCCGATTTCGAGGCGGTCATCGTCTCCTTGGTGAAAATCTGCGGCACCGTCGCCGGGTCGATCGCTTCATAATACCGGCCATTGCCCCATTGGGCGATCTGTGAAAGGAGATTGCCGTCGGCCCCGCTCCCCATCCCGACGGAACTGACGGTGATCCCGTTGCGCGCCATCTGCGTGGTGAGTTCGTAAAACGGCCCATCCTGCGACATCCCGTCGGTCAGCAGGATGACATGCTTGAGCTTGGCGGAATTGCCGCTGAGCTGGCGCAACGCTTCTTCCATCGCCGGGGCGAGGTTCGTCCCTCCGTCGGCGGTGATCGAGGCGATCCCGGCGGCAACGGAACCGGAGTTTCCGGCAGGTTGAAGCGGCACGATCAGGTAGGGCGCGCCATCAAAGGCGATGACCGAGATGTAGTCGCGCGGCCCGAGCAGGTCGGCGCTTGCCTTGGCGGCCGCCTTGGCGAGTTCGATGTTCTCCCCTGCCATGCTGCCGCTCCGGTCGATCACCAGCACCAGCGCGAGCGAGGGGGTCTCCTCTTCCTTCTGGAAATCGCAACTCACCGGCAGGATTGCTTCGATCGGGGTGCGGAAATAACCGCCGAGGCCGTACGCCTGATCGCCCCCCAGCATCAGGAAACCGCCGCCGAAATCGCTGACGTAGATGGAAAATAGCTCCATCTGCGTGCGGCTCAGGGCCGAAGCGGCCAGATTGTCGAAGATCACGGCATCGAAGTTTTGCAGATCGCTCATCTCCGTCGGGCATCCTTCTCCCGGGCGGACACTCAACCCGATCCCTTCCTGACGCAACGCCCATTCGAGGTAGCGGGCGGAGTCGGGGCGGTCGGTCAGCAGCAGCACGCGCGAAGCACCTTCCGAGATCACCGCCGTCCCGGCCTGGTTGTTTTCCGAAAGGGTATCCTCCGCGGCGCGCACGCCGACTTCGTAATGGAGCAGCTTGTCCCGCCCGGCCCGTTGTTCGAACCGGACGTGGTTCGCGCCGACCGTCCGTTCCATGCGGCGTGTGGCAACCCGGACGCCGTTGCGGAAGAGATCGACCTCCGCCGGACCGGCGCGGGTGCTCTGGATGACGGCCTCCACCGAAAGCGGTTCATCCACCCGGACCACGGCGGGAGCGGTCACCTCGCGGACCAGCACTTCGGGGCGGTCCGGCGGTGCGACGGGGACGGCCTGCACGCGGATGTCGTTGGCTTTAAGCGCGGCGGGATCGACTTCACCCCCCGTGGCCACCCCGTCGGAGAAGAGGACGACCGTTTTCACCCGCCCGGGCCGGAAACTGGCTGCGGCGAGCGAGAGCGCGGTGTCGATCCGCGTCTCCCGGGGGTTGATCCGCTCGCGATCCGTCGCCTTGAGCGCTTCGAGGGAAGGGGCGACCTCTCCCCTCCCTCCAAACCCGAGCCACGCCGTTTCCGCCCCGGCGAGATCGGCCCCCGCCACGAACGCTTCCGCAGCCGCGAGGGCGGCGTCGTCAAGGCTCAGGCTCCGGTCGACCACAAAAAAGACCTCCTGCCGGTCGGTTCTGGCGCGCCAGCGCGGTTCGGCCAAGGCGAAGATCACGATCGCCACGATCGCCGCCCGGGTCAGGAAAGCGGCCAGCCGACGCTTCCCGCGCAGCGGGGCAATCGAGCGGCGATGCCACCACCAGAGGAGCGGGAGCAGAAGCCAGAGCAGCAACGCCGCGGGACGTACGATTTCGAGGTTCAATCCGTGATCCTCCGGTGATAGCTCCACCACTCCAGCATCAAAAGGGCCGCCGCGATCAGCAGCGCCCACCACCAGCCGGGAAAAACAGGCCATCTCGCGATCGCCCCGCTCTCGCCCCCCTCAACCCCCCGGGCGACCGGTTGCAGTTCGGACTCCACCCGGCCCGGCAGCCTCGCCGCCCCCGCGCCGGTTGCCGGGTCGGGGCGCAACGACTGGAGCAGGTTCCCCATGAAAACGGGAAATGCGGTGCGAAGGGGGAGATCCGACTTCGCGGGATCAAACCCGAGCACCAGCCAGCGCGGGGCGCGGTCCCACTGCCCGAAGATCAACGGATGTTCCAGGCTGGCGGCGATCGTTTCGCTCCCGGGAGCCGCCTGCCACTCCCCGGCTTCGTCGATCGCCACCTGCGCAAAGCCGGTGTGGCGCAGGAGCCGCGACATCTTGCGCAGATCGGTCACCGGAGCCTCCTTCAGCGTCCCCCGCCGTTCACCCCAGAACCCGCTCCGGTCGGGATGCAGCAACAGTGTCGCTACGGAAGGAGGTTCGGCAGGAAGGTTTTCGCCCCGGGTAATCACGAGATCGGTCCCGTGGGGAAGGGCGGGAGGGAACGCGTCGACCCGGCTCCATTGTACCAGCGGCACGGCGTCGAGAACGGCTTCGAGGAACGGGTCCGCCGGGCCGACGAGGAGGATGCGGACCGGCCGGAGCGCTTCGAGCCGGGCGGTCGCTTCGTTGTCGATGGCGAGACGGTCGCCGGGATCGGCTTTCAGTACCGCCGTGAAAACCGCCCCCGCTTCCGTGCTGCCGCGCCAGCTTTTCTGCCAGAGGCGGCCCGGTTCGATCCCGACGGGGGCGAGGTCCATCGGCTCTCCGTCGCGGCGCAACTCCAGCGTGCCGGAAAACCGGTCCGTGGCGGTGACTTCGGCATCCAGTTGCCAGTCGCCGGGAGCCACGGGCGAACGGCGGATGGCAAAAAGGGTAAGCCCGGCATTCTGCGGCGGCCCGGCATCGACCCCGTAAAGCAAGGCCCCGGGAGGAAGCGTTTCCTTGGCATCGGGCGGCCAGACGGCATCGGAAAAAACCGCCACTTCGGCCCCTTCCCGCAGGGCGGCGAGTTGCGCTGCCAGTTCAAGGGCGGCGCCCGGGTGGGTGGCGGTGGAACGGACTTCAAGAGCGGCGGCGGCTTCGCGCAATTCCCGCTGGCTGGAACTCCAGCCGTGGATGATCCGGGGCGGATCTTCGGCGCTGACGATCGCCATTTCATCTTCCACCCTCAGTTGCGCAATGGAGCGCCGGAGGTTTGCCGAGGCTTCCTCCCAGCGGGAAGGCGACGGGTGGCGGGCCTGCATGCTCGCGGAAGGGTCGATCACCGCCACCGTGCGGCGCGGCGGATGCTGCTCCCAGTCAAAGGCGGGGCGCGCGAGCGCGGCGAGCAGCAGGGCGAAGATCAACAATTGCGCGGCGAGCGACAACCAGCGGCGGAGTTTGCGCCAGAAGGGCGAGTTTTCAAGGCGCGGCTTGAGCTGCTCCCAGAAAAGGAGCGTGCTGACCGGGCGGCGACGCTGGCGGGTTTTGAGGAGGTAAAAGGCGACGATCGGCAAGGCGAGAAGCCCGAGCCACGCCGCCGGGGCAAAAAGAAAGGTCATCGCACGAACCCTCCTTCCAGCAGGGAACGCCGGAGGATCTCCTCCGCCGGTTCGGTCGCCAGCGCCTGAAGGAGCGGGATGCCGTGCCGGTGGCAGTAACGGGTCAGTTCCTCCTCATAGGCGCGGACGGCCTGCGCATAGGCCGCGGCGGCGGCGCGATCGACGATCATCGTTTTGGTCGCGCCGGTTTCGACCTCCTCGTACTCGAACTCGCCCAATTCGCCCGCCGCCAGTTCGTCGGGGTGGCGGATCTGGACCAGCGCGATCTCGTGCCGTGCATAACGGAGGCGGTCGAGGGCCAGAAAAGCATCTTCTGCGGTCGCTCCCCAAGCGTCGGTGATCCAGAGGACCAGCCCGCGACGGGGCCGTGTGGCGAGCCAGCGGGTGACATTGGCGGAGAGTTCGCCCGGCCCGGCGGCGGTGGTGCACCCCTCCAGATAACGCAGGAGGGGAAGAAAGTGAGCGCGGCCCCGGCTCGGCGTCCAGGGGCGTTGCGCATGCGGCCCGAGGGGGCCGATCCCGGCGCGGTCGAGGTTCGCCAGGGCAAGATAGGCCAACCCGGCGGCGAGGCGGCGGGCGAGGTCAAACTTCGGCGGATCGCCCCACTGCATCGAAGCGGTGCAGTCGAGCAGGAGGTGAACATGCAGGTCTTCCTCTTCCTCAAAAAGTTTCAGGAGCAGGTGGCGGTGGCGTGCGTAGACGCGCCAGTCGATCCCGCGAAGATCGTCGCCGGGGCTGAACGGGCGGTAATCGGCAAACTCCAGCCCGGAACCGCGCCTGACGCTGCGCCGCTCCGCACGCATCCGCCCGCGCGCGATCTGCCGCGCGAGCAGGTGAAGGCCCTCGAGCTTCCGGAGGAAAGCTGGCGCAAAGAGTTCCGTCACGGCATCAACCCCGGTGGGGATTTATTCGGCCTCCTTCGCCCATTGATCGCGGCACGCCGAGAGCACCCCGTCCAGCACGGCGTCGGCTGTGAGGCCGTCGGCCTGCGCTTCGAAGTTGAGCATCATCCGGTGTCGTAAAACGGGATGAGCCACGGCGGCCAGGTCTTCCGAAGCGACATGAAAACGGCCCTTGAGTGCCGCGACGATCCTCGCGGCGGCAAGGCACGCCTGCCCCGCACGCGGGCTCGCGCCGTAGCGGACGTAACGCTTCACCTCCGGGGTGGCATACGGCGAACCGGGGTGGGTGGCCATGACCAGCCGCACCGCCCGCTGGCGTAGCGTGGCCGTGGCGGGGAGCGCGGCTGCGGTGGCGCGCATTTCGAGCAGGTCTTCGCCGGTGAGAACGGCCGGCATCGTTCCGGACCCGGCCGGGGGGAGTTCCAGGATGCGGGTGAACTCTTCCTCCCCGGGATACGGCACCAGCAACTGGAAAAAGAAGCGGTCCATCTGCGCTTCCGGCAACGGGTAGGTTCCCTCCATCTCCAGCGGGTTTTGCGTGGCGAGGACAAAGAACGGCTGCGGCAGGGGCCGCGTCTCCCCGCCGACGGTCACCTGCCCTTCCTGCATCGCTTCGAGCAGGGCGGATTGCGTTTTCGGCGTTGCGCGGTTGATCTCGTCCCCGAGCAGCACGTTGCAGAAGATCGGCCCCGGTTCGTAGCGGAACTGATGCTGCCCGCGGCCATCTTCGAGCAGGAGCGTGGAGCCGAGGAGATCGGAGGGCATCAGGTCGGGCGTAAACTGCACCCGTTGAAACTTCAGGTGCAGGGCGGAAGCAATCGTTTTGACCAGCAGGGTCTTCCCGAGCCCCGGCACCCCTTCCAGCAGGACGTGGCCTCCTGCGACCATCGCCATGACGGCGTACCGGATCACCTCCTCCTGCCCGACCATGGAGCGGGAGATCGCCTCCTCAAGGGTCTGGAAACGTTGTTGGAAAAGGGCGATGGCGGCTTCGGGAGAAGAGGCGGCGGAGGAGGGGGGAGCTTCAATCATGGTGCGGAAGAGGGCGGATGCGTTCGAAATAGGTACGAATGACCCGGCGATGGGCCAGCGGGAGATTTTCGTCGGCCACGGCTTTTCTGGAAAGCTCGACGTAATCGGAGAAACGGGTCGGTTTCGTTGCGGCCTGTACCGCGCCGGAACCGCTGGAGGCCGAAAGCGTCCCGGTCTCCGACTCGCCTTCCCCGATCGTTCCGGTGAGCGCTTCTTCGCGGGTGGCTTCGGCGAGCCGGGTCGCTTCCCCCTGAGCCTGACCGGTCGTCCCGCTGCCGGGTTGAGGGCCGTTGCACGCCAGACAGAGCGAGGGAAACGGGTTCTCCCGAGGGTTTTCCCCCGTGAGGCGGCGACGCAGGGTTTCCAGTTGTTGCCGGGCGAGGCCCGCCATCCGTCCCCGGTTCTGCCGCCGGGCCTCTTGGGCGAACTCGTTGCGCAAGGTCTTCGTCGGCGCGACGAGATCACGCTGCGGGATCGACTCCTTCTTCGCGCCCGCAGTCGCGGCGAGCTGCTCCAGTGCCCGGGAAAGGTTTCCATGGCCGTTCCGGCGGGCGGCCAGCGATTGGGTGGCGAGCATTTCGGCAACGGCGGCATCGCGGCGCAGGGCGGCGCGGGCATCAGGCTCGCTCTCCAGTTGCGAGACCCGCTCTCCCGCCTCCCGGGCTGCGGCGTCGAAGTCGCCCCGGCGCAGGGCGGCCCCGAGCGCGCCCATTCCCTCAAAAGCCTCCAGAACCTCGGCCATCGCCTCGGCCTGGGAGGAGATCCCGTCGCTCCGGACGGCGCTTTCCATGGCGGCCATCGCTTCGTCGATCCGGTTCATCTCCAGCATCGCCTCCATCGGGTCCCGCGCCTGAAGCGCTTCCTGAAGCCGGGCCGCTTCGGTGAAAAGTTGCTTCAGTTCGGTGTCGTCGGTCAGTTCCACGAAGCCTTTCCAGTCTTCAAACAGTTCAAGGGAGAGCGCCTGCCGCTCCTGCCGCGCCGCCCCCTCTCGCGCCAGCGCGGCGGTCTGCTTCTGCCATTGAACCCAGCCGACAGCCCCGATGCCGAGGGTGAGAAGCAGCGTCGCCGCCCCCGTCAGGAGCGTCGGGCGCGGGATCGGCACCGGCCAGGCGGTCCTGGCGTCGAGGGTGGCGAGCCGGTCGTGACTTCTCTGCCAACTGGCGCGATGCCATGCCTCTTCCTGCGCCGGCCATTCCGCAAGGGCCAGCAGATCGTCGGGAAGGTTCAGGATGGCATCGACCCGCCTGGCCAGCACGCCGGGCGGAGGGCGTCGGCGATAAACCGCTCCGAGAAAACCGATCGCCGCCATCCAGCAGACCGCCACCGCGATCGCCATGGCGACGAGCAAGGGCCGGGGAGGCGAAAAAATCACCAGCACGGCGAGAAAAAGAAGCATCGCCAGCCCAAGCGCCCGGGCGACAGGCAGCGCCGCCCTGACCAGGCGTTCCTTTTGCCAGCGGCCAAGCCATTCCACCAATCCTGGTAACGGGGGATGATTCATTTCACGCTCCGGCTCCCCTCCTGAGATCACCTTCTCGACTTCGGGGGGCAGGTGCATCGCGACTTCAGATGATGATCCCATCATCAGTCCGTCCCGGGGAGTTGAACCACAGCGTCTAAACGATTTGCACTCCCTGGTCAAGCCGCGGGTGGTCGGGCGCGTGCCGGGGATGCGATCTCGTTTGCGTTCCGTCCCGTCGCAGGTTTTAATGAAGGGGCTTCCCACACCTTATGACCACCTCCTCCCCTGCCGCTTCGACCTCCCCACGGGTTGGTCACTACCGTTGGGTGATTTGTGCGCTCCTTTTTTTCGCGACCGCGATCAACTACATCGACCGACAGGTTTTCAGCATCCTCGCGCCCAAGTTGCAGGAGGTGATCGGGTGGAGCGAGATCGAGTATGGCTATATCGTGCTTTCCTTTCATATCGCCTACGCCATCGGCCTTCTGGGAATGGGGAGCCTGATGGACCGGATCGGGACGCGTAATGGCTTCTCGCTGGCGATCTCTTTCTGGAGCCTTGCCGCGATGGCCCATGCACTGGCGCGGTCGGCGGTCGGGTTTGGCGTTGCCCGGTTTGCGCTCGCACTCGGGGAGGCGGGCAACTTTCCCGGAGCGGTCAAAACCATCGCCGAGTGGTTTCCCAAAAAGGAACGCGCTCTGGCAACGGGGATCTTTAATTCCGGCTCCAACGTCGGCGCCATTGCCGCGCCGCTCCTGGTCCCTTTCATCGCCGTCACGCTCGGCTGGCAATGGGCTTTCATCCTCATCGGCGCGCTCGGTTTCGTCTGGCTGGTGTTATGGCGGGTCTTTTACCGCAAGCCGGAGGAACACCCGCATCTTTCACCCGGCGAACTGGCCTATATTCAAAGCGATCCGGCGGAGCCGACCGCCACCATCCCGTGGGTCCGTCTCTGGCCGCACCGCCAGACTTGGGCTTTCTCCCTCGGAAAGTTCATGACCGATCCCGTCTGGTGGTTCTTTCTCTTCTGGTTGCCGAAGTATTTTTCGGAAACCTATGACCTTGAACTGAGCGGATTGGCGTTGCCGCTGGTCGTGATCTATATCGCCGCCGATGTCGGCAGCATCGCGGGCGGCTGGATTTCGTCCGCGCTCATCAAACGCGGCCACACCGTCAATGCGGCACGCAAGAGCGCCATGCTGATCTGTGCGCTCTGCGTGGTCCCGATGGTCTTCGCCGGGTGGGTGCACCATCTCTGGGGCACCGTCGCCCTCATCAGCCTCGCGGCGGCGGCTCATCAGGGGTGGTCGGCCAATCTTTATACACTGGTTTCCGATACGTTTCCCCGGCGCGCCGTCGGTTCGGTGACGGGGATCGGCGGCATGGCGGGAGCCGTGGGCAACATGGTCGCTTCCGCAGCCATCGGCTACCTCCTCTTTTTCACCAACAATAACTACAGCCCGCTGCTCACCATCTGCGCCTTTGCCTACCTCGCCGCCCTCGGGGTCATTCACTGGCTGGTGCCAAGGCTCGAACCGGCCCGGCTGGAAGGGGAAGAAGCCGCATGAGCCGCCGGAAGGTTCGCACCTTGCTCCCATGCCCCCACCCGTGAAGAGCCAACTATTCTGAAGCGTCGCTCTCCTTCTCCAGCCACTGCGAGCGCAGAAAATGCGCCCCCATCTTCGGCCTCCGGTCGCGGGTGAAGACGCCCTTGAAATTCATGCCCCCGGCGCGGCTGGTCCCCTGGCCGGTCTTGAAATCGGCGAAGTTCCAGACGTGCATCCCTGCCATGAATGGCCGACCGGAGGCCACATCAAGGTAGCGGCGAAGGTACTCCACCTGGTATTCCTCGCTCCACATTTCCGGCGGCTGGTTGTGGACGCCGGGCATGGTGTCGGTGCCAAACTCCGCGAGGATGATCGGCTTGCCGAACTTTGCGTGCAGGGCGTCGAGTTCATCGGCCAGCATCCCGGCCCCCGCATCGAGTTGCCCGCCCGCAACGTACCACCCGTAGTAACGGTTGATCGCGATCACGTCAAAAAGGTCGAGCCATTCGTCCGGGCCGCCCTGAACGCCGACCAGTGTCACCGGCCGGGTCGGGTCGAGGCGGCGGGTCTCCGCAAGCATCTCCCTGAAGAATTTCATGCCCGCTTCCGTTGCCTGCGGCACCGGCCCGCCGCGCCCCAGAAGCGGCCCGGCCATCGGTTCGTTGGCCACCGACCACAGGATGGTGCTCGGGTGGTTCTTGTCGCGGGCGATCAATTCGCGGATCTGTTGTTTGCATTGGAGAAGGCGCGCCGCCGTTGCCTCCGGCGGGTCTTCAAAGTTCAGACCGACGGCGGGGATTTCGTTGATCACGAGAAACCCGAGCCGGTCGGCAAGTTGCATCACTTCCTCGGCATACGGGTAGTGTGACGTGCGCAACGAATTCGCGCCGACCCACTTCAATAACTCGAAGTTGCGAACCCAGACGGGCAGGTCCAACCCCCGGCCATGGATCGGAAAATCTTCGTGCATCCCGAAACCTTTCAACCGGATCGGCCGGCCGTTGAGCAGGATGCGGTCGCCCTGTACCGCAATGGTGCGGATGCCGACATCGAGCGTATAGCCATCGGTCGCCTTCCCGTTTTCGACAAGCGTCACGGTCATCGGGTAGAGATGGGGGTCCGACGGGCTCCAGAGCCGGGCGTCCGGGACCTTCAGGGTCGCCTCCGCCAAACCGTCGCGGAAGGTCAGCGCTGCTTCGATCTCACCGAGCCGCACCTTGCCTTCTTCCGGGGAAGCCCCGGCGGCAACCACCGTGACGCGCACCACACCCTCCTTGCCGTCGATGGAAGTCACCGCGGTGATGTCGTCAATATGCGCAGCCGAAGGAACGGAGTAGAGCACCACGGGCCGGTGCAGGCCCGAGTAGGGAAAGAAATCGTACGTCGTCAGCGGATAACCCCCCAGCACCCCGGCCACACCCCCGCCGCTCGTCCCGGGCCCGGGTGGAACGCGTCCGAGCAGTTGTTTGTTTTCAACCGCGATGGCGATGACGTTTTCCTTGTCCCAGACCAGTTGCTCCGAGACATCCACCACGAACGGCAGGTGCCCGCCGAGATGTTCGGCCACCTTTACGCCGTTTACCCAGACTTTCGCGGCATAGTTGGCCGAGCCCACGCGGACAAAGACGCGTTGCCCGCGCCAGCCGGAGGGCGCGCTGAATTCCCTGCGATACCACGCAAGATCGAGATAGTTCTTCGCATCGTCAAAGAGATCGTTCCAACTGCACGGGACCGGAATCGGGCGCGGTGCGGGCAGTTGGTTGAACCACCCGTTCGCTTCGCCTTCCTCTTTGGGGTCGGGCTGAAACTGCCAGAGCCCGGAGAGATCAAGGACGTTGCGATACCGGTTCTGTTGCGGGTGGAGAAGCCCGCCGGAGTGGGGTGTGGAGGCCGTCGGGCCGGATTGCGCGCGCAGCGTGGCGGTCACCGTCAGAAGGACGGTCGCGACAAGAGCGAATTTTTCAACCAAAGGTGTCATGATGATTCGGCTTTGTTCTTGACCCGCCGTAGCGCGGTCTAGTGTGCCGTTAGCTTAGTTCTTTACTTAATTTTGTGATACCTGTTATGATTGACCTCATGAGAAGAGGACGACCAGCCCAACGGCCCAAATTGAGCGAAGAAGAACGCGCAGAGCTACTTCGTATGGTGGAGGCACACAAGACTCCCCAATCGGAAGCGAAACGGGCGCGTTCGGTTCTTTTAAGCGCGGAAGGCCTCAGTGATGAAGAAATTTCGAGGCGCGTAGGATTCTCTCGACCCTCCGTTGGAAAATGGCGGAAACGGTTTTTGGCAGAAAGCATTGGAGGACTTTCTGATGCACCCAGAAGCGGCCCTCCTCGTCAAATTTCCGATGAAAAGGTGGCAGAGATTTTACGTCTTACGCTGGAAACAAAACCAGATCAATCGACGCATTGGAGTACGCGAAGGATGGCGGCTAAAGTGGGTGTTTCCAATGAGAGGATTTCAGTGATCTGGCGCACCTTTGGTTTGGCTCCTCATCGCTCTGAAACTTTCCAGCTCTCTACCGACGATTATTTTGTAGAAAAGGTTCGCGATGTCGTGGGGCTATACATGAGCCCCCCGCAGAACGCACTGGTTTTAAGTGTCGATGAGAAAAGTCAATGTCAGGCTTTGGAGCGAAGCCAGCCTATTCTTCCCATGATGTCTGGGGCGCCGGAACGAGCCAGTCATGACTATTTCCGTCATGGTACGACGACCCTCTTCGCGGCTCTCGATATTAAAACCGGAGAGATTTTTGCTCAATGCAAGCCTCGTCATCGACAGAATGAGTTTATTGAGTTTCTGCGTCACGTCGAACGCTCAACGCCTAAAGAGCTGAGCATCCATGTCATCGTCGATAACTACGCGACTCATAAAACCAAGGCAGTTCGAGAATGGCTGTTGCGACATCCGCGCTGGCAGCTCCATTTCATCCCCACTCACTCCAGTTGGCTCAATCAAGTCGAACGATTCTTTGCAAAAATTACGCTCGATGTTATCCGCCGCGGTTCATTCACCAGCGTTGCTCAACTTCGAAATGCCATTTTGCGATACATTGATGCTCACAATCAAAATCCCGTGCCTTTTTGCTGGTCCGCTTCTCCTGAGCGAATCTTCGAGAAAATCGAGAAATTTTGCAATAAACTAGCCTAACACGACACTAGTATGACTATGTCAGGTTTTCCAACAAGGATGCCGAAGGCATCCCGGCGGGGCAGCCGGGGGTTGAGCGCAGCGACACCCCCGGAACCTGAGCCACTCATTTTCCCGATCCCAACGGGATCGCAGCCCCCTTCAAGATTAAACGACCGATCCGCATCGGCTGGCACCCCTTCAGGGTGCGATCGAGGGGAAACATTTATTCCGGGGGTGTCGCTGGCGCTCAACCCCCGGCTACCTTGCTTGGATACCTTCGGTATCCCCATCCCTGAAAACCAACTGAACGCAGCCATGCCAGAAGATTTCCAGCTATGAGGACACGCACCACCCTCCTTCTTCTGCTCGTCGCAGGCGGTCTGCTGGCGTACATCTTTTTCTACGACATGCACCGGCCCGGCACCCGTGTGGCCGCCGTGCAGGAAGCGTTTGTCTGGAACTTCCCGCCGGACGGGATCGACGGGATCACGATCGACGATGGCCGGGAGAGGATCGAACTTCGCAAGGAAGGGGTGCGCTGGGAGGTGCGCCGCCCGGTCAAGGACGACGCCTCGCCGGAGATGGTCGGGCAACTCCTCGCCTTGAGCGGGGCCTTGCGCAAGGAGAACACCCTCCCGCCCGAAGAACTTACCCGGGAGGCGTACCGCGAATTCGGCGTCGACAAGGGGCGGCTCAAGCTGGAGCTTCACGGCAAGGGAGCCCCGCCGCCGCTCTGGTTCGGCAAGGAGACCGCCGTCGAGGGAAAGGGATATGTCCGCGTCGAAGGGGAAGCGGCGGTCGACATTGTTGACAACACCCTGCGCCATCTGATCAAGCAACCGGCCGACGACTTCCGCGACCGCCGGCTCACCGACATCGAAGGGCCGCATGTCGAACGGCTCACCATCAGGACCAAACAGGGCGAAATCGAACTCGTCCGCCATGGCGAGAACTGGGAACTGCACAAACCGCTCAAGGCCCGCGCCGGGGAACAGGCGGTCACCGACCTGATCCGCAGCCTGCTGCATACCGAAATCCTCGCGTTCATTCCGGAAAAAGGGGCAAACCTCAACGCCTTCGGCTTGAGCGAACCGCGCGCCGTCGTCACCCTCCAGGCTTCCAGCCACGACGAACCGGTCCGGCTGGAAATCGGCGCTTCCAAGGAAGTGACCGACAACGGAGAGACCGCCGCCACCTACGCGCGCCTCTCCACGCGGCATTCCCTTTATGAACTGCCGCAGCGGATCGAGCGCATCCTCACCCTCAAACCGAATGACCTGCGCGACCGCCACCTGCTGCGGCTCCAGCTCGACGTGGTCGACCGCATCCGCCTCCAGCGGGACGATTCCGAAGCGCTCCACCTGCGGCGCGAAAACGAAGAACGGTGGGTCGATCAGGAAGACCCGTCGCTCACCTTTCCGGCGGCCAAGGTCGCCGCGATGGTCGAGGCGCTGACCTCGGCGCAAGCCGTCGAGTTTGTCTCGCAGCAAGAGACCGATCTGGCCCGATACGGGCTTGACCAGCCGAGCCTGAAGATCACCTTTTCCTCGTACGCTTCGCACACCACGGCGGAGAGTGGTGCGGGGGAAGAAGCAATCGCCACCCTCCTTTTCGGGGCGGTCCGCGACGGGCTCCTCTATGCCAAGCTGGAGGAGGAACCGCTCATCGTCGCGTTTGACCCGTCGCTGCTGGAGGCCGTCGGCAAACTGACCACGCCCGATCACGACCTGGCGCTCTTTGATTTTGCGCCCGAAGAGGTGGTCGCCCTGGCGCTCATCTACCCCGAAACGATCGAGCCGGGCGAGACCGCGCCGCGCCAGCCGATTTCGCTCGTCCGCGACGAAGCGGGCTGGAAGCTCACGGCCGGAAGCGGCGTGCTCGACACCGTCCACCTGGAAAGTTTCGTCAACACCCTCGCGAAACTCTCCGCCCTGCGCTGGCTTCCGACGCAGGCCGCCAAAAAAGCGCAGGCTTCCGACAAAGCCGCCCAAACCATCCTCTGGAAAACCCGCGACGGCACGCAATACCGGATGGACCTCCGCCCCGCGCCGGAGGAAGGCAACGCTCCCGATGCCCCGCGCACCCTCGGCACGATCGACCGGAAGACCGGGGCGTTCCTCATCAGCCTGCCCGATGAAAGCGCCCTGCGACTGCCGTTGATCACGCCTCCGGGGGTGTCTCCTTCTCCGCAGGAATCGTTGCCACCAGCGCCGTCAACACCTGCGCCAGCGCCTCCCGCACCTGCCCCATCTCGTTGACAAAAGTCAGAAAAGGGCGGAGCCGCGACGGGTGATGGCAGAGGAAGCTCATGAGCGCCCCGGGGCGGGGCCGTTCCTTTTCCGCGTCAAAACAGACCGAAAACGGGACGGCGAGTTCCTCATCGGCCCGGTCTGAAATCGCCCGGACCGAAAGCATCGAAATTTTCTTTTCCTGACAAAGCGCCCAGAGGCTCGCCGTCTCCATATCGACCGCGATCGCCCCGGTCTGTTCGGCAAACGCCGCTTTCTCCGCGCAGGTTTCGAGCACGGTGGGAGAAGTCTTCAGGCGACCGGCCCGCACCCGCCTCCCGTGAAGCCGGACGACCTGCTCCACCCACTCCGGCGTGGAATAGTTTTCGCCGATCACGATGCTCCCGGGCCGCAGCGCGGGATCGAGCCCCCCGGCATAACCGGCGCTGATCACCCGCGTGATCGGCAGCGCGTTCAGATACATCGAAAGCCGCTCGCGCGCCCGTTGCGGCCCCATGCCGGTATGAAGCACCAGCACCTCCTGCGCCCCGAGGTTCCCGAGGACCACCGGCGCTTCCGGAGGCCCGGTATGGCCGCCGTGGCGGAGGTTTGCGATAAAACTCCGGCTTTCGTCAGGGAGGGCAAAGGCGATGGCAAGCATGGCCTCCCCATTTAGCTGCAAAAAAGCCGCCTTGAACAGAAATTATCTTTCCACTGCCGCTCCGGACCGGTTTTGCGGGTGGGGGTAAAAGCAGTGTACAGACCGGACTAAGGCCGGAGGCTTTACAAGCACCCCGAAGGGGTGCCAGCGGAGCAGCCGGGGGTAAGCACGGAGTGCGCCACCCCCGGGAAACACGAATAGAAGGAGAATCGACCCCGAAGGCGGTCGCAGAAAACAAGGCGCGTTCTCCTCTGCGACCGCCTCCGGGGTCGATGGGAGGCGGATGCATCACCCGGGGGTGTCGCCTTGCTCAACCCCCGGCTGCCCCGCTGTAAAGCCTTCGGCTTATTCTCCCGATTCTCACCCTTTTTCATCGCACCCTGTTTTCGCATCGGGGGGAAGAGCTTTTCGTTTGACATACCATCAGTTAACCAGATAAGTATCGGTTAAATCGTCCGGCAGATCATGCGCTTCCCCCGCTTCCAGTCATCCTTTAAAAACGGTTTTTCCCTGCTTGAACTGCTGGTTCTGATCGGGATCATCGCGGTGCTGGCGCTCGTCATGACCGGGGGAGTCCGTTCGCTGAGGGAACGCAGCCAGGGCGTGCAATGCGTCGCCAACCTGAAAAGCCTCGGGGTCGCCACGACGCAATACCTCGGCGAACACCGCGGGCGGCTTCCGATCGGCCTGGAGGAAACCGGGGGCGAAAAGCCGACCGCCTCCTGGACCGGGCCGATGCTCGGCGCATGGTACTGGAACCTCGCCCCCTACCTCGCTGTTCCGCGATGGGAAACCACCAAACTCTACCTTGGCCAGCAGGGGCAAAAAGTGCGCGCGCCCAACGTCTTCACCTGCCCGGCCCAGTTGACTGCAAAGGAACGCCCCATCGTCTTTCCGACCAACCTCCCGGTCAGTTACGCGCCCAACTCCTGCATGCGCCCCGCTGCCGCGACACGCACCGAGGGGGAGAGCAGCCTCTCCCAGCTCAACATCGCCGAGGTGAAGAACCTCAGCGGCAAGATCTGGCTCTCCGACTCCACCTTCTACAACATCCTGAACATCTCCGACGGCCGGTGGCTGCTCGGCACCGACGACCCGGACGCCTGGCCCCGCCATGCCTTTACCCGCCATGCCGGTGCCGGCAACGCCCTCTTCTTTGACGGTCACGTCGAAACCATCCCGCTGACGGCGATCCTTCAGGAACCGCTCAAGCCCAATCTCTACCGCCTCTTTTATCCAACCCGCGAACCGTGATTTTATTTTCTTGAAAAATTGCAGATAACCGGATAATCTACCCGCGAATTTCATGATGCCACCGCTTCTCCATCCGACCCCCAAACTCGTCGCCTCCGGTGAAATCCCTCTCTTTGAGCAGATCGCGGACTATTACCGTCGTGAAATCATGGAAGGAGCCCTCCCCGAAGGGGGTCGCCTGCCAAGCTGCCAGATGGCCGCCCAGATTTTTGGCGTCACTCCGGATACGGTCGACCGCGCCTACAATCTTCTGGTCAAAGAGAAGCTGGTCCGTCGCCGCCGCGCGGTCGGCACCCTGGTCTGCCGAAAGGAAGATCGCGCTACGCCATCGGGGCGGAGGGCGAAGACGCCCCGCTCCGCTTCAAAGGACCCGATCGTCCTGATGGTCAGGGCGGCCAGCTTTCCGGAACTGGCCGAGGAGGATCTTTTTGTCGACTACCTCAACGGGTTGATCGAAGGCTTCAATATCCGCGAACAGCCGTTTGAGATCGCCCGCATCAAGGAGGAGCAGTCGGATCTCGATGCCGCCCGTTTTCTCGTCGAAGAGCGGGGGGTCAGGGGATTGATCAACCTCCGCCTCGCCCAGGCGGCGACCGACTACCTCGTGGAGCAGAAGGTGCCGATGGTGATGCTCGACGACGACCTGAGCGAGCGCGGCATCACCAGCGTGGTGTCCGATCACCTCAATGGCTACCGCGAAGCGTGGGAGGAGACCAACCGGCACGGCCACCGGGCGGCGCTGTTTCTCGGCTACCAGCGCTCCTTCGACGTTCGCGTGCGCGAATGCACCGCCAGCCGGGAACTTTCCGGTGTCGCCTGCGCCCTCAAGTGGCAGTTGCAGGTCTCCAATCAACCGACTTCCGCCGAAGTCTGGGCAGCCCTTACGCAGTTGCTGGGCGAGCGGAAAGGCGGCAATCCATGGCCGACCGTCGTCTTTACCCAGACCGATACCCTCGCGGCCACGGCCCTGCGCGCCCTGATGGAAAACGGGGTCCGCATCCCGGGCGAGGTCTCCGTCATCGGGTTTAACGATTCGCTGATCGCGCGGCATTTCAACCCGACCATCGCCACGGTCGCCAACGCGCGGCACAAGATGGGGTTGGCCGCCGCTGCGCTGATGGTCGACCTGCTGGCCGACCGGAGTTCCCCCAAAGGGGCCGTCCAGATCTTTCCAACCCACTTCATCGCACGCGAAAGTTTCGGAAAAGCAACCCCAACATCACCATGAACCTCCCCTCCAACCTACGATCCACCCGGTCGGCGCTCGCCTCCCTCCTGCTTGCGCTGACACTCGGCTCTGCACAAGCCGCCATCGTCATCGACTATGGCGGCAACTATACCACGTCCAACCAGAGCTTCTCGCTGCCGACCCCGGTCGATACCGGAGCGGTGACACGGACGTGGAAGTATAGCGACACCGTCAGCATCAGTCCCGCCGATTCCGCCAGCTACAGCGGTCCGGCCGTCTACGGCGCTCTGCAAATCACTTCCGCAGGAAGCACACAGGAAAACTATCATAGCTATACCGGGCTGCAAAAACGTTACCCTGACAACGCCGGGACCAACCTGATCTTCATGGGGCAGGTCGGTTTCACCATCACCGGGATGTTCTTCTTTCAACCGACCGTCGATCCCGGGAGCCGTCTCGTCTTCGATGAAACCAGTTCCATCACCCGGACCTCCCAGGGTACGGGAACCACCCAGGTTTGGCGCTACGTCGTCCAAAGCGACGGCCTCTGGTACATCTCCTCGATCAACGCCCAGCTCAATGAACTGACTCCGGGAACGCTACCCTCTTCGACCTGGGCCTTGTTTGATCCCGTCAACGTGGCGCCCCTCCCCGCCATCCCCGAGACAGGCTATACGGTGACGGGATCTGAGTTTACCGATATTCAGGCGGTGGGCATCTACTTTGACATCATGCGCGCCACCAATCAACCCTACCTTTCCATCGCGGGCTTCACCGTCAATGCCCAGGCTATTCCCGAGCCCGCCACCGCAACCCTGCTGGTGCTTTCCGCCGGAGGCTGTCTCTGGCTGGGCCGCAGGCGTCGCTAGCGCCCTTGATTCCGCATCCCGCTGAAGGCTGTCTCCCACGCGACGGGCCGCCCCGGAGGTCTGACGCCCGGGCATCGGCCTGCCCCGACCCCTTTTCCCACCGACTTTCACCATGATGAACCTTGCCTCCCTCCGCCCCGCCGCACGCCTGCTGGCGGCCACGCTTGCCCTGCTCGCCGCGACGCCGTTGCTCCCGGCGGGCGAACCGCCGCTTCTCAAAAACCCCGGCTTCGAACAATCGCTGCACCACCAGCCGGACGGGTGGCAAACCGATGGGGAAACCTCCCTGAACAACGAAGATTTCTACGACGGAAAGCTCGCGTTGATGATGGCGCACACCGCGCCGCGGATTTCCTTCGCCAGCCAGACCTTTTCCGCCCCGGCGGGAAAACATTTTCTCCAGCTCTGGATTAAAATCGACGGGATCAAGGGAGAAGGCGCGGGTGTACAGCTCCGGAACGCCTCCGGAAAGGTGCTCGCGGAAAAAACCGGCCTCACCGGAACACACGGCTGGGAAAGGCTTTTGCTACCCTTTGAAGTCGAAAAGCCCGAAACCGTCACCCTTTCCCTTTCGCTAACCAACGCCACCGGGCGGGTTCTCTTTGACGAGGCGGCCCTCGTCGCCGACCCGCCGCAAGCGGCTCCAGTTCCGGAGAAGCGGGGCGAAAACCTGGCGTTCGGCAAAAAAGCAACGCTATTGCCGCAGCCCAACTACCCGTTGTGTACCGATCCCGAAGATACCCTGCAACTCACCGACGGGATTTTTACCAAAGGGTACTTCTGGAGCCAGAAATCGACCGTCGGCTGGAAGTCGGCCAACCCGACCATCATCATTGATCTCGGCAAGGTGGAGCCGATCGGCAGGATCACGCTGCACACGGTCGGCGGCGGGGTCGCCGGAGTCCGCTTTCCGGAAAAAATCACCTGCCATGTCAGCGACGACGGCGAACATTTCTACCCGGCGGCGACGCTGACTTCAGGAGAACTCTTTCAGGGAGGGCTCAAATGGTATCCCCATCCCTTTGCCTCGGAACCGCTCAAGACCCGGGGGCGCTATGTCATGCTTCATATCGAGCGCTCGGGAAACACTTTCTTCACCGATGAGATCGAGGTCGAACGGGGCGATTTCGACGCCGCTTCCGTCGTCTTCACCGGCACGCCGCTCAACCGTCGACAGATCGCGTTTGCCGCGTGGGGTTTGAAACCGGAAAGCTACCATCGCGGGCACTTCCCCGAAACGCCGCATATCGACTGGGCGATCCCCCTGAGCGGCAAAGCCCCCAGGGCGATCATCCTCAACTCCACCCAAACGATGCGCGACGTGGTGGAGATCGTCCAGCGGCTCGACCTCGACTACACCCCCCTCCCCTTCTGGTCGTACTATCGACCGGATGAGACCCTCCCGGAGTTTACGCTGGAACAGATCCGGCAGAACCTCCCGGCCTGCGAGGTGATGATCGTCGGCGGCCTGCGCTGGAAGGCGATTTCCCCCGAGGTGCAGGAGGCCATCCGCGAACGGGTCCGCGAGGGCATGGGGCTGGTCGTTGTGGAGGTCAAGCCCGATTGGCTCGCCCCGGTGGCCGATTTCTTCACGGAAGCCCCGCTGGAAGGGGACCAGGGGCTCTTTGATCTCCTCCCGATGGAACGGATTCCCGCCTACCGGAAGCCGAAGAAAGGCGGGCATTTCCAGTTGGCCAGCTACGGCAAGGGGCGCGTCGCCAAGGTCCAACCTTCCCGCTTTACCCGGTCCGCCAGCTTTCTCCTGCCCGGGTTTGAACTCGCCGATTATCTCGACCGGACCAACGGGCCGCTGGAGTATTACTTTGCCGCTTTCAACAAGCTGGTGCTCTGGGCGGCGCAACGTGAAACGCACGGCCTGGCATCGCTGGAGGCTTCGCCGGAACGGTTGACCGTCACCACCACCAGCACTCCGGCGGGGGCGCGACTGCGCGTCATCGTTCGCAACCCGTTCTTTGAAGAGATCGACCGGCAGGTCCGCGACCTTCCCGAAAACGGGAAAAGCGTGGTGTTTACGCTTCCCGGCAAAACGCCGGGCGGGACTTATGCCGTCGATGTCTGGTTGCTTGATGCCAAAGACCGGGTGATCGACTACGGGGCGACGGCGTATCAGATCGGGCATGCCGAAACAATCCGCGAAATCGCCATTGCCAAGCCGCTCTTCAATGAAGGCGAGCCGGTCGCCGCCACGGTTCATGTGCAAGGGGCGACGGCGGGGCTCACGGTGCGGGCCACGCTCTTTGATACCGAAGAGCGCCAGGTCTCGCCGATGCAGGAAGTCCCGGTCGCTCCCTCCGGGGAGGCTACCCTCCAGCTTCCCTACCCCCACGCGCATACGCTGGCCGCACGCCTGTTTATCGAACTAGTCAAGGCGGATACGGTGCTCGACGCACGGCGGGAACGGGTCTGGATCGACCGGCCCGAGCCGGACGATTTTTCCTTCATCGGCTGGTATGCTCCCAGCAGCCAACCCTCTGCCGCCTACGCCATGAAACTTCTGCGCGGACTCGGGGTCGACATGTACGCCGCTTTATACACCCGGAAACGGGTCGAGAGCGCTGCGTATGGCAATATCCGCTTTGCCCCGGAAAACATTGCGCCGGTCTGGACGCCGGAACCCGCCGCGGATGATCTCGTGCGGGTGCCGTGCCTGACCGACCCGGCCCATCGCGAAAAAGTGGAAACCCGCCTGCGGGAAATGGCGCGGGAAGCGCGGCCTTTCGGCGCGCTCGAATGGTCGCTTGGCGATGAACAGAAGCTGGCGGAGCGGGAAGCCTATTGTCTTTCGCCCAGTTGCCTCGCCGGGTTCCGCACCTACCTGCAAGGACGCTACCCCGATCTCCCGGCGCTCAATGAAAGCTGGGGCAGCCGGTTCGGGACGTGGGAGGAGGTCCGGCCGGTGCCGCTCCAGCAGCTCGACCCCTCCGGCTCGCTTGCGCCGTGGGTCGAACACCGTCGCTATATGGAGAGCGTCTTTGCGAAGTACCACGCCCGGGCGCATCGGGTGATCTCCGGCGAGATCCCGCGCGCGCGGGTCGGCCTCTCCGGAACCCAGAACCAGACTTCCTATAACGGCTACGACTGGTGGAAACTGATGAGGGCGGTCGATCACCTGAGCGGGTACGGCGGCGTGCAGGTGGCGCTTCAACGCTCGTTCATGAAGCCGAAAACCTTCTTTACGACCTTCCTCGGCTACGACTACACCGACTCCGACGAACAATCCGCGCGCTCCAAGCCGTGGGAACTCCTTTTCAACGGCGCCAACGGGATCAACTACTACACGCTGGTCTCCGGCTCGATGGACTGCCCCCTCTTCCATACCGACCTGAGCCCGACACGGCAGGCCGGGTGGCTCTTTGAAGAAGTGGCGGAACTCAAAAGCGGCATCGGGCGGCTCTTTATGGAAAGCCGGTATGGCCACGACGGCATCGCCATTCACTATTCACCGGCGAGCCGCCATGTGGCGACGGCGGTCGGGCTGGATGAAGCCCACAACAAACGGCGGAAGTTCGAGGTCAACCTGATGAACGTCGCCAAGATCCTCACCGACACCCATTACCAGTACCGGTTCGTACACGGCGAGCAGATCCGCGCGGGCGAACTCTCCAGGGAAAAAGTGCTCTTCCTCCCGTGGAGTTCCGCCATCGGCAACGAAGAGGCGAAAGCGATCCGGCAATTTGTCGAACAGGGGGGCACCGTCATCGCCGATGCGTATTGCGGGATTCGCGATGAACACGGCAAACCGGCGGACCAGCTTGGCGACCTCTTCGGCGTGCGCCAGTCGCTCACCCCGCCGGCGCTCAAGGATGAGACGATGACGATCACCCATGCTGCCGGGCCAACCCCGGCCGCGGTTGCGGTCACCTCCGGAAGCGCCGATCTCCGGCTGACCGGCGGCACCGCCCGGGGCCGCGTCGGAGAGACCCCGGCGCTGATCGTACACCGCCATGGAAAAGGGCGCGCCATCTTCCTCAATGCCAGCTTTTCCAATTACGCCGAAGAGGCTTCCGGCGGCGTGGGCGGTGAAATCCAGATCGAAAAAGTCAGTCAACTGACGGTCACTCAACCGATCCGCCAACTGGTTGCCTCCCTTCTCAAGGAAGCCGGGGTCGAGCCGCCGGTCATCGTCACTTCCGCCAGCGAAGATGTGGCCGAAGTCAAACCGTCCCGGTTTCAACTCGGCGAAATCGGGCTTCTGGGCGTGACGCGCACCCGGGAAGCGGGGGCGGTCGATCGGGAAGACCGGCTCGCGTGTACCATCCGGTTCGAATCGCCCGCTTATCTCTATGAATCGAGAAGCGGAGCCTTCCTCGGGAAAAAAGACCGGGTGGAGACTGCGCTCGTCCGGGGTTTGCCGAAAGTGTATGCCGCTCTTCCCTACGCGGTCAAATCGCTCGCGCTCTCCGCAGCGGCGACCGCCCGGCCCGGCGAAGTCGTGAAGCTGGAAGCGGCGATCGAGCGCGAAGGAGAAAGCCAACCCGGCACCCATCTTTTCCACCTTTCGGTGATCGGCCCCGACGGGAAGGAAAAAGCGGTCTACGCGCAAAATCTGCTGGCGGGCGCAGGAAAGACGATCGCGGAGATCCCCTTTGCCTACAACGACCCCGCAGGCGAATGGAAGTTGCAGGTGCGCGATGTCGCCACCGGCGTCACGGCGTCGACCGTCATCCGACTCGGCACAGCTTCGCTGTAGCGGATCAGGGGAGCCGCTCCAGAAATTCGTCGAGCCACGCCTCTTCACCGAGATGGCAGGCAAACCGCTTCTCCCGGGTGTGTCCCCATTGCTCCGGCGGGGTGAGGACATCCTCGTTGTCGTGGCTGTCGGAGCCCCCTGTCGAAAGGAGACCGTGCTCCCGGCAATAGGCGCGGTAAAAGGCCGTCTGTTCGGGATGAACCGAGCGGTGGGCGCATTCGATCCCGTCGAGGCCGCACTCTTCGCGCAGAGCGTCCATGCGCTGCCGATTTCTGTCCTGAAAGTAGCCGGCCGGGTGGGCGATGACGACCAGACCGCCCGCCTGCTTCACAGCGGGGACGACCCGTTCCACCGAAGGGTAGCACGGTGTGGCCAGCTCTTTGGGCAGACGCTGGAGCAATGCCGCACGCTCCCCGGGGTTCGCGATGAAGCCGCGCCGGATAAAGTAGTCGATCTCTGTCTTGCCCCGGACATGCGTGGCCCCCTGCCGTTCCAGCGTCCTCTCCGGCCGGTAGCTGCGCAACAGGGCAAGGTGCTCCTCGCTGCTGTAATCAAAGCCGAGCGCCTGCATCTGGCGGACCCTCGCCGCTCCGGCCGCCCGCTGCCACTCGTGGTATTCGTCGAGCACCTGCGCCAGAAGGCCGCAAGGCTGGAGCGGAAGACCATAGCAGAGCAGATCGACCGCGCCGATCGAGGTGTTGACCGTCAGTTCCGCCGCGACGATCCAGCGGATATCGGGATAATCGGCGGCGATCCGGACAAGATCCGGCAGCGCATCAAGGTTATGGTGTTCGGTGATCGCCAGACAGCGGAGACCAAGCTCCCGCGCGCGTCGAAAATGAACCTCCGGATCGGCCAGTGCATCGTAACTCCAGTAGGTATGGAGATGGAGATCGTAGAGAGCAGGGGTGTTTTTCATCGCCGCCCCGTATTTCACCAGATTGGCGGGTGCGAATGAAGAATTATCGGAAAAAAGTATGCCGTCGGATTTAAATCCGTTTTAGACGCGATTATAGGCTGGTCAAAGTTTTCTTCGTACCGTAGGTTTTGCGGCAATACCTACCTATGGCCAAAACCGACGCCCCAGTTGACAAAGTCACCCTTGAACAGAACAAGAACCTCGAACTTGCCATTCAGCAGATCGAGAAGGATTTCGGAAATGGCGCGATCATGCGCCTTGGAGACAAGACCTCCATGCAGATCGAAGTCATCCCCTCCGGGAATATCCTGATCGACCGGGCCCTCGGGGTCGGCGGCTTCCCACGCGGGCGGATCATCGAAATTTACGGTCCGGAGTCGTCCGGGAAAACGACGCTGACCCTGACCGTCATCGCCCAGGCGCAGAAACTTGGCGGCCAGGCGGCGTTCATCGACGTGGAACACGCGCTCGACCCGCAGTACGCCCGCAAACTCGGCGTCAATGTCGACGACCTGCTCGTCTCCCAGCCGAGTTCCGGGGAAGAGGCGCTGCGCATCTGCGAAACGTTGATCCGCTCCAACGCGCTGGATGTCGTCGTGCTCGACTCGGTGGCGGCGCTGGTCACCAAGTCGGAACTCGACGGCGAAATCGGCGATACCACCGTCGGCGCGCAGGCGCGGCTGATGAGCGCGGCGCTGCGCAAGCTGACCGCCCACATCTCCAAGGCGCGGACCACCTGCATCTTCACCAACCAGATCCGCGAAAAGATCGGCGTCATGTTCGGCAACCCGGAAACGACCCCGGGCGGGAAGGCGCTCAAGTTTTACTCCAGCGTACGGTGCGACATCCGCCGCATCGGCGCGATCAAGACCAACGACGGCACCATCACCGGCAACCGCACCAAGCTGAAGATCGTCAAAAACAAGGTCGCCCCGCCCTTTACCGATTGCGAGTTCGACATCATGTACAATGAAGGGATCTCCTCGACCGGTTCGCTGCTCGACCTCGCGCTCGAACAGCGCATCATCGAAAAACGGGGTTCGTGGCTGAGCTACAACGGCAGCCAGCTCGCCCAGGGACGCGACGCGGCCAAGGACACGCTCAAGAACAATCCCGAGCTGTATGCCGAAATCGAGGCGCTGGTCAAAGCGAAGCTCGAAGAAGGCAAAGCGTGACGCCCCGGCGCGGAAGCGCCTTGATCGGATCATGGCGCGGGGATTTCGCCTCGCGCCACTTTTCTCCCGGCAGCACAGAGTCTTAAAATTGTATTATTTTTTGACTGTTTTCTCTTGCCGGATGGTTTCATCTCATGGAACGTCCGGGGATCATGAGCCAAAAGCCGCTTTCCGGTCTGCGCCCGTTTGAACGGGTGCGAAATTACATCCTCGATCCCGACCACGATATTGCCGGAAAAGGCGGTCGTCTCCCGACCATGCGGGATCTTGCGGGCCGCCTCGGCGTCAGCCTTGCCACCGTGCAAAACGTCTACCGGGCCTTGAAGGAAGAGGGGGCCATCACCACGCGCGTCGGCGACGGCGCTTACCTCTCCCCGGCGCTCCTCCGGAAAGCAAAAGGGGGCGATCTGCGCCTTTTCTGCAACCGTCCGCAGCCGATGGTCGACCGGAGCCATTCGCTCCAGAGCGGGTATTACGGCGCGCTGATGGAAACCTTGATGCACGGCAGACACACTTTCGATTTCTCCGTGCTCGATGATCGCTCCGATCCCACCGAGAAAGCCCGCGCGCTGTTTCGGGACGGCGAACTGGATGCCCTGCTGATCTTCCCTTTCTCCCCGTGCCAGCCGTTGATCGATGCCTGCGACGAGGAAAAAATCCCGTATGCCACCATTCACCCGGCCAACGCCGCCGCCAGCGCCAACTTCGTGACGCCCGATTATTTCGACGCCGGTTATCAGATCGGCAAAGCCGCGCACGCCGTCGGTCATCAAAAAATCGTCTTCTTCAGCTACGACCGCCCCATCACCAGTTCCACGGGATGGGCGCTCCTTGGCGGCATGACCAACGGGCTGCTTGAAGAAAAGGCCACGGTCTCCCTGGAACGGGTGCCGCTGAACTTTGAAAAACGGGATGAGGAAGTGACGGCATCGTGGCTGAAGGAACATCGGCGCAACCTCCCGCAACTGATCGTCTGCCATCGCTTCAACAGCTACCGGTTCGTGCTGGAGGCGCTTGCGAAAATGAACGTTTCCGTCCCCGGAGAAGTCAGCGTGATCTCCCGCGATGCCGATGAAAAACAAGCCGCTGCCGCCGGCGTGACCCGGCTGGCGATCCCCTACGAAACCGTCTGCCGCACGGCCATCGACCTGATCGTCCGGCGGATCGCGATGAAAGGGGAGCCGCTTCCCGGCATCAGGGTGCCGCTGGCATTTACGGGCGGCGCGACCACTTCCCCGGAGTTCAATCGCCAGCTCGGATTGAGATGACATTCAGGGGTTTAATACAAAATTAAATACAATCCTCTAAAATAATTTAATATTTTGTATTGACCCAACCTTCCATTTCCGTTTGATTCGGGTGCGTCACCCCACAACCGGGCTGGCGATTGTCAGCCTCATTTTCAATTCACTGACGCATCGCGATGAAACGAACCCTCCTCTTTCCCGCCCTTTTCACCCTCGCCTGCCTTGGTTCCGTCTCCGCCGCGCGGGCCGCGACGTACGAAGTCACGGTGACCACCAACCCCACCGATAAAACATGGAACTGGACGGACCCCGCCACCTGGGTCGGCTCGCCCGCCAGTTACCCCTCCGCCTCCAACGACGAAGTCCTCTTCCCCTCGTATTCTCCGGTCCGGACACTCCATCTCGATCTGGAAGAGACAAGCATCGGGGCGTTCCGGACGACGGGAGAGAGCGTCGGCAGCAACTCCCACCGGCTCTACGCCGCAGCATCCCAGGCCGCGGCCTTGACGATCGGCACACTGGAAATCACCGGCCAAAGCCTGAGCATCGCAAACGGCGGGGACGGAGGGACGCTTTCCGTGACGGTCAGTCAACTCATCATTGACAGCGGTTCCAGCATTGACGTCGGCAGTGATACGGTCGGAAGCCTCGCGGCTTTCAATGTCAACGATGCCAGCACCATCGACGGGACGTTTAATTTCAATGGCATCGCCGGGCGAACTCCGGGGTTGAACCGCATCCTCCTCGGAGCGCTGGAACTCAATGGCTCCCTTTACGTTGGCGCGCGGGGGAACACGGACGCGTTTCTGGAGATCAGTTCACTGACCGGCTCCGGCACCCTGAACCTGACCACCAACAGCCATAAACCGGATGAAGGCGTCAGTGTGGGAACGCTGGTGATCGATTCCTCCAACGCCGCTCCGGCCAACTATGAGGGAAGCATCTCTCTCGGTATCCCCGACCCCGGCGGCTTTGCGTTTTCTGTCGTCAAGAAAGGATCCGGCACGCAGATCTTTTCCCGCAGTACCGGCAACACTTACAATGGCGGCACCATTATCGAAGAAGGCATTCTGGCCATCTCCACCACCAGCACGGGCATCGGTGTCAGCGGCCTTGGCTATGGAACGGTGGAAGTGCGCGACGGCGGAACGCTCGCCGGAAACGGGCGGATCAGGCTCAATGCCGGGGAATCGACCGTCGTCGAGTCCGGCGGCGTGATCGCGCCGAGCGCCCATCTCGCTTCCGGGTTCGCCGCCCTAACTTTCAGCAGCTACGCACAACCCGCCGGAGCCATCCTCACTCTGGAAGAAGGCGCTACCTTCCGCTTCCGGCTCGGCCCGGACAACGGCAGCGACCTGGTCGCGTTCATCAATTATCACGATGGCGGGCTGGCGCTCCCCTCCGGCGATCTGACCCTCCGTTTCGAAAATGCGCAGGAAGGGACTTTTACCCTCTTTAGTTTTAACAGTATTGAAGGTTCCGAACTCGAAGCGCTCTCGCAGTCGCTTCTCTTCGACGCCGAGAGCTTCCAGGGAGTCTTCGGCCACGACGCATTGACGATCTTTGTCGAAGTCACCGCCATTCCGGAACCCGCCACCGTCGCGCTCGTCATGATCGGGCTTTCAGCCATCGGCGCGAGCCAATGGGCTAAAAGCAGAAAAAGCTAGTCAAACCGATGCCGATCCCTCCTTCCAGATCCTCGCCTGCCTTCAGTGTGCTGGAGCTGTGCGTGGCTCTTGCATTGGCCGCCATCCTCGCCGTGTTCCTCAACAGCGTGCTGGCAAAGACACGAACGGCCAACCGGCAGGCGCTCGACCCGATCCACCTCCGGCAGATTGGTGTAACGCTGAATCTCTACATCACCGATCACCAACAACGCCTGCCGGCCATCAGCAATCCAGTGCCGGTCAAAACGCTGGCGCAATACCTTGGCTATATCCACTCCACCAACGACTGGAGCAACGATTCCAGCACGCCAAAAAATTCCATCTTCAAACCGGCCGCCAACCAGCGGGTGATCCGGCAGCTCTTCACCAGCGGTTACGATGATCGCGACCGACCCGATCCGCTCAATTCCTTTGCCACCAATTCTTATATCGGATCAGATCCCAACGAAGTCGGCAGCGAAAGCGCCCGAGCCGAACGATGGAACGAGATCGTCAATCCCGGCAGGAAAATCTATATGATTCCCGCCCGGTTTATCGCCACACCGTACCATACCAGCTTCTCGGGAAGCAGCAGTTTCACGTTTTTCCGATCCGGAAATGCACCCGATGAAAAGAGCCGCTTTCCGGCCCTCTTTGTCGACGGCCATACCGAAATGTTTGACCCGTACCTTTCCGGAACCAGCCTCAACGACGCTCACCGACGCTGGCTCCGGCCCAAAGATCCCAAGGAATAAACCGATGAATTGCCATCCTTCTCTTTTCACCATCGCAGCCCTCCTTGCCATCGTGTTTGCAAGCGGGTGCGCACCAATGAACAAACCGCCGGTTGCGCATTACCGCAGCGAACCCCAACCGGGTGTGCCGGTCCTCCATGTGGCCCCGGAGGGAAGCGACACCGCAACCGGTGAAGCGACCCATCCGCTCAAAACCGTTTCCGCCGCGATCGGAAGGCTTGCTGGCGGCGGCGTGATCCGGCTGGCCCCGGGAGTCTACCATGAACGGATCACGGTGACGACCCGGGCGACCCCCGTAGCTCCGCTCATTATCGAAGGAGCCCTTTCCGCAGAGGGACGCAGGCTTTCCACCGTGGATGGAAGCACCCCGCTCGATCCCGCTTCATGGAAGCCACGGCCCGACCTTGGCCCGGGAGTCTATGCCTGCCCGATCGCCGATCCGCACCTCCTCCTCGTCAACCATCTCAGCGTCGCCCGGCTGCATTGGGACATCGACTTTAAGGGAAACAATAAAAAGGAGCATTACCTTGCCAGCGAAGTGCTCGCCTGGCCCCCGGATCACCGGATCACCACCCACTACCGTGAGGAATCGATCCCCTTCTGGGAAACGATCGGGGGTGTTTACTCTCCCGGCAAGGATTTGAAGGAAGTCTACCTCCGGCTGTACCGGGAACGCGACCCGCGCAAGGAGTTGACCGCCGTCAGCCTGGCGGGACCGGTGATCTCCCTCCACGGTTCACAATACGTCCAGTTGCGGGATCTGGCGATCTGCGGAGGGGAATACGGGGTGGAAATCGGCGGCGAAGGAACGGCTCACAACACCGTGGAAAACTGCTTCATCATCCACGGACGCAAGCGCATTCTGGTGAATGCGGGTGCGAGCGGGACGGTTCTGAAAGGGAATCAGATCAGGATCGGCTTTATTGGACAGAAACCCGGAACATGGAGTGGTCAAAACCCGGCAGCCGCCCGGAAAGAATTTGTTTATCTCTATTTCAAATACTGGGCGTCTCCCCGTGGGTTTTCCGATGACGTCTCCATCGAAGTGGAGAAGGAAAGCCGCGGCACGCTCATCGAAGGCAACCGGCTTGAGGGAGGGTTGATCGGCGTCGGCCTTTCCGGCGGGGATGAAGTCACGGTGCGCGGCAATACCATTCGCCACTTTTCCAGCGTCGGCACCGTCATTCGGGCCGGGGGCGATGTGGCGGTGTACGACGGCAATCTCTTTGAGGATTGCAACATCAGCATCCGCCCTCACAACCTCAACGGCCCCGGGCCGCAACGGCACCTCTGGTTTTTGCGCAATGTCAGCATTAGAAAACCGGACGCGGGAAGCCATATCTATTGTCACGTCTCGCCAGGCACGCATCCCTACCCGGACCATCAGGTCATCTTCGCGCAGAACACCTTTATCGGGGGACACCTGGGAATTTTTCTGCCACGGTCCCTCCAGGGGACGCAGGGTTTCCAGATGATCAACAATCGCTTCATCGGCTGCTCCCGAGCCATCAGCGGGACCGTCTCCTATTTCAAACAACACTCGATGTTTGGCTATTTCGATTACAACCAGATCATCGGCGGCGAAATTGGCAGGCATGGCGTACCGGTCTGGTATGGGCAGCATAATCTTGACGACACCAAGGCCGCCGGGTGGAGGGTGGGCGAAAACAGCGTCCGGCTTCCCACGCCCGACCGGGGCCGCGGCGCGGGTCTCGATCTCTCCCGGCCTTATGAGGTGGACGGCAAATCTTTCCCCGCCCTCTCGGAGTTGATGCCGGGGTATGGCTCCGGCCCCATGCCGCCGGACCTCGGCGCGCCCGCCCCGTTGCCGCCCGCCATTGGCAAAATTTATGATAACTGACCTGCTCACGGAGCCTTGCCGCTCCATCGACCCCGCGTTTGTAAAAGCGTGGCAACGCGGCCTCGACGTCCTGCAACCGACCCCTTCCGAGTTGAAACACGGGCAGGAACTCCACCGCAGCCTGACCATCTGCGAACACTATGGATTCCTCCCTGAAATCTGGAGCGAACGGGCCGTGGCGTCGTATCTCTCTGCGGGCGACGGGTTGAGCTATGTCGATTTCCAACGGCAGCAAAGCTACCTGCGCACTGCCGACTTTGCGCAAAGCCCCGAAACGCGCGAAGCGTTTCTGGCTGCGCTGCGGCAGGCGGGAGTGCACGGCCTCGTTCTGCCGGTCAATGACTATGGAGAGTCGATTGCCGACGCCATGGTGCGGATCGCCGCCTATCGGCATCTCTGTCTGGAGTTTTCCGACGCGTTGTTCCAGACGACCAAAACCGACGACATTGAACAGGCCCGGCGGGACGGTTCCACGGCCCTCATCTTCAGCCTGAGCGGACTGCCGCTCTTCGGTGCGGGGGAAATGACCGACCCCGGCGCGCTGCTCGACTGGGTGGAAATCTGGTACGGGATGGGGGTGCGCTTCATGCACGTCGGCTACAACCGGCGCAATGTGTTTGCCGACGGCTGCGGCGAACGCAACGACGGCGGTTTGAGCGAACTGGGGCGCGATCTGGTGGCGAAAATGAACGAGGTCGGGATGATCGTCGATGTCCCCCACAGCAGCCGCCGGACGCTGCTGGAAGCGGTGGAAATTTCCACCCGGCCGGTCATCGCCAGCCACATCGGATGCCAGGCGGTCTTCGACGGCGCCCGCTGCAAAAGCGATGAAGAAATCAAAGCCATCGCCTCCACCGGCGGGTACGTCGGCATTTACAGCATCCCGTCGTTTCTGGGAGACCATGCGGACCTCAACCAGATGCTTCGCCACGTGGAGCATGCCATCCGCGTCGTCGGCCCGGAACACGTGGTGATCAGCACCGACCTCGGCCACAAAACCGAACCGCCGCAACCGCTCCCGAGAGTCAGGGGAGGATGGCGGCGCAGGATGGCCGCAGGGCGCAACCCGTTCAAGGCCGAAGGAAAAGATAGCGCGGAGCATTTCGGCGGCAGCCTCGCCTGGACGAACCGTCCGCTGATCACCGTTGGCCTGGTGAAAATGGGGCTCCGTGACGACGAAATCGCCAAAATCCATTACGGAAACCTCCGTCGCGTCCTGGGATAGGTTTGGCATCAAGGCATCCCTGCCTCCCCTCCGACCCGCCACCAATGCGGGAAAAGGAGGCGGTAACGCCGCTCGTTAAACCGGTAATCAACCAGCAGCGCCGAGCCGTGGTCCTCCTCCGCGCGGATCAGCCGCCCGACCGCCTGGAGCACGCGCTGCATTCCGGGGAAACGGTAGGCGTAGTCAAACCCGGCACCGTGGGTCGCCTCGAAATAAAGCTGGAGCAGATCGCGCTCCAGTGAAAGTCGCGGCAGGCCGACGCCGATCACGGTTACCGCTTCGAGCCGCTCTCCGGGAAGGTCGATCCCCTCGGCAAAAATCCCGCCGAGCACGGCCAGCCCGACCCCTTCGGCTCCCGGTTCGAAGCGGGCGAGAAACGCGCCCCGCTCCGCTTCGTTCATCGCCGCGGTCTGGGAAAAAAGAAACCGTCCCTGCGGCAGAAGCGGCGAAAGCTCCTCCTCCAGCGTCGCCAGGTAGGCGAGCGACGGGCAGAAAACCAGATGATTGCCGCGCCGCTCCTCCAGATGCCGCGCCACGCTCCGGGCGACTTCCGGCAGCGACGCCGAACGCCCCTTGTAGGTGACATCGAGCGGACGGATGGCGAGCCCCATCTGTTCAGGCTCGAAAGGAGAGGCAAACTGCACCGCTTCATCCGCCACGTCGCACCCGAGCAGGTCGCGGAAATAGTCGAGCGGCGAGAGGGTCGCGGAAAAAAAGACCGTGGTGCGCAATCCCTTCAACACCTCGCGCAGGCGCTGCGATGGGTCGAGGCAGAAGAGGGTCGCGCGTTGCTGCGCCGGGTCGACGATCGTCCGGCAGGTAGCGTCGTAATGATCCGCCGCACGGAGAAACGCGCCGATGGCAAACCACGGCTCCAGCCAGCCGGAAAGATCGCTCCCCGGCTCGAGTTCCGCCAGAAAGGCTTCGATGGAGTAAGTCGTCTGGCGCAGCAGCGTGATCAACTCCGCCGGGGCCTGCGCAAAGGCGATCGCCCCGTCGTGGTGCGGGCGCGGCGGCACGCTCCCCGGCTCCGGTTCCGCCGGGGGGCCCGCCGGTTCCGCCCCCTTCAGGAGAAACGCCTCCAGCGCCTCGCGCGCTTCGGCCACCGCCTTGCGCGCGCGATTTAACCCCCGCCCCTTCAGGCGGCTCGGCCCGATCTCCAGTTCCCCCGGCTGCAACGAAGCCGAGTGCATCTCGCGACTGCGATCGACCAGGTTGTGCGACTCGTCGACCAGCACCACATGCCGCGCCGGACCTTCGCCGAAATGCCGCTGCAAACGGGCGGTCGGGTCAAAAACGTAGTTGAAATCGCCCACCACCACGTCGGTCCAGAGCGAGGCGTCGAGCGAAAGCTCAAACGGGCAGACCTGATGCTTGCGGGCGACCGCCTCCACCGTGTCGCGGTCGAGGTGTTCGCAGGCGAGCAGTTCGCGCACCGCCGGTTTGAACCGGTCGTAGTAGCCGATGGCAAACGGGCAGGCCCGGGGGTCGCACGGCTGGGGGCCGAAGCAGATCCGCTCCTTGGCCGTCAGCATCAGGCTGCGCAGCCGCACCCCTTCCTTGCGCAGTTTTCCGAGCGCTTCTTCGGCGGCGTGTCGCCCGGGGGTCTTGGCGGTAACGTAGAAAACCTGCCCCTCGCCGAGCAGCGGCAATGCCTTGATGGCGGGAAAAAGGGTCGCCATCGTCTTGCCAAGCCCGGTCGGCGCCTCCACCAGCAGGCGACCGCCATCGCGGACCGCCCGGTAAACCCGCCGCGCCAGCGCCCGCTGCCCCGCCCGGAAACCGCCAAAGGGAAAACCGACCGCCGCCAGCGAAGCATCACGCGTTGCCTTCCACGCCGCCTGCTCCCCCACCCACTCCAGCCACGGGGCGAGGGTCGCCTCCAGAAACCCGGCCAGTTCCGCCGCCGTCGCGCCGGAACGGAAGATCGTCTCCTCATCAATCTGGTAGTCGAGGTAGGTCAGGTGCAGTTCGACCGCTTCCCAGCCGTGTTCCATTGTCAGGAGCGCCCCGTAGAGCCGCAACTGCGCGAGGTGCAACGGATCTTCCCGGCCCGACCAGCGCGCATCGACGGTCTTGATCTCCTCGATCACCGGCGGCCCGCCCCCCTCCAGCACGCCGTCGACCCGACCCGTCAGGCGGAGCGCGATCCCGCCCCGCGTCAACACCCGTTCCACCGGCACTTCGGCGCGATACCCTTCGCCCCGCGCCTGTTGCAGGCGGCGGTGCCCCCGGGTTCCCTCCACGGCCCGGTTGGAAGGGCGGAACATCCCCTCGCCCACCAGGTCGCCGCTCCGGTAGACAAACTCCACCAGCGCGCGCACACTGGTCGAGCATTCATAGGGAGCGGATGGCATGGGAGAAAAAGCGGCGCGGGTCAACCGCAGAACCGTACCGTATCCCGCGCAATCCGCGACTTCAAAAGAATGCCACGCCCCCGCGCGAGGCGGAATTTCCGGTCTTGCGCATCGCTGCTGCTTGCTGTTTAACAAGTGGCGAACCTGCGGAACCTTGCCTCCCGTCCCCGTTCTCCTTTCTTTCTGATGTCATGACGCTCCCTCTTTCCACGAAAGCCTTTCGCTCCCTCGCGCCGCTGCTGCTGGCGGCCACGGCGCTCTCCGCCTGTAAAAAACCGATCGCGCTCGAAAAGCCGACGCCTCCCGCCGTGACGGTGACGCAGGCGGCGGAAAGGAAGGTCGATCTCTGGCACGAATACACCGGCCGCATTGAAGCGGTCGAAAGCGTGGAAGTCCGCTCGCGGGTGAGCGGGCACCTGGAGGAGATCCGCTTCAAGGATGGCGACGATGTCAAGAAGGGGGATGTTCTCTTCGTCATCGACAAGCGGTCCTTTGAAAACCAGTACCAGAGCGCGCTGGCCGAACTGGATCGCGTCAAGGCTTCCCGCGATCTCGCCCGGACCGAGGCCGAGCGGGCGGAGAAAGTCTTCAAGGCGAACGCCATGTCGCGCGAGGAGTATGAAAAACGGGCGGCCAGCTTCGCCGAAGCGACCAGCGTCGTCGCCACGGCGGAAGCGACGCTCGCCAACGCGAAGCTGCAACTCGACTTTGCGGAGATCACCTCGCCGATCGACGGCATCGCCGGGCGTCACCTCGTTTCCGTCGGCAACCTCGTCGCCACCGACGCCACCCCGCTGACCACGCTGGTCTCCGCCGATCCGGTCTACGCCTACTTCAAGATCAACGAAAGCCGGTTGCTGGAGTACATGAAACATTTCGCCACCGAAGGCGCGCCGGAAACCTGGGATTTCCCGGTCGCCGTCGGGCTGATGAACGACACCGGCTTCCCGCACCCCGGCAAGGTCGACTACATCGACAACCAGGTCGACCCGGCGACCGGCACCCTGCTGCTTCGCGCCACGGTGCCCAACCCGAAGAACAGCCTCGTGCCGGGGCTCTTCGCGCGCATCCGGATCGCCTCCGGCCAGGGGGGCATGCGCGTCGTCATCCCGCCGCGCGCCGTGACCAACAACCAGGACCGGAAGGTGGTCTACGTCGTCGGGGCCAACCAGGTCGTCGAGGAACGACAGGTGGAACTTGGCCCGATTGAAAACGGCGAGCGGGTCATCCTCTCCGGCCTGAAACCGGGCGAGACCTTCATCGTCGACGGCCTGCTCTATGCCCGCCCCGGCGCGCCGGTGACGCCGACCCCGCTCGCCGCGCCGCAATCGCCTGCCGAACAGACAGCGGCCGCCCCGTCGGCCAGCCCGGCAACGGCGAAGGTGGCCGATGCCACTGAACCGGCCACCGGGACCGCCGCCCCGTCGGACGCCGCGCCTTCCACGCCATGAATTTCTCCCACTTCTTCATCGACCGGCCGATCTTCGCGACGGTCCTTTCGGCGATCATCGTCCTGATCGGGGGGATCGCCATGAGCGTCCTGCCGGTCGACCAATACCCGCCGATCACCCCGCCGACCGTCTCGGTCACCGCCTTCTACCCCGGGGCCAATGCGCAGACCGTGGCGGAAACCGTTGCCGCGCCGATCGAGCGCGAGATCAACGGCGTCGAAAACATGCTCTACCTCTCGTCGCAAAACAGTGCGGATGGGGCGTTGAACATGACGGTCACTTTCAAACTCGGCACCGATCTCGACCAGGCACAGGTGCTCGTCCAGAACCGGGTTTCGACCGCCCTGCCGAAACTCCCCGAAGAGGTCCGCCGCACCGGGGTCGTCGTCAAGAAGCAGTCGCCGGACATGATGATGCTCATCGCGCTCTCCTCGCCCGATGGCCGTTATTCGCGCAATTACACCGACAACTATGCGCAGATCCAGCTCGTCGACCGGCTTTCGCGGCTCGAAGGGGTCGGCTCGGTCACCGTCTTCGGCTCGGAGTACGCCATGCGCATCTGGTTTGACCCGGAGCGGCTCGCCTCGCTCGGGATGACCGCCAGCGAAGTCGTTGCTTCCGTCAGCAGCCAGAATACCCAGATCGCCGCCGGGACGCTCGGCGCGATGCCCTCCCCCCCCGACACGCCGTTCCAGTTCACTCTCAACGCCCAGGGCCGCCTGCTTTCCAAAGAGGAGTTCGAGTCGATCATCATCAAACGCGGCGACCATGGCTCGCTCGTCCGCCTGAGCGATGTGGCCCGGGTGGAACTCGGCAGCAAGGATTACAACATCGTCTCCTCGCTCAACAATCACCCGACCACCCTGCTCGGCATTTTCCAGTTGCCCGGCTCCAATGCGCTCGCCACCGCCGAACTGATTCACACGACGATGGAGGAGTTCAAAAAGGAATTCCCCGAGGGGCTGGAATATTCCATTCCGTACAACACGACGATCTTCATCGAAGAGTCGGTCAACTCGGTCAAGCACACGCTTTTTGAGGCGATCGTGCTCGTCATCCTCGTCGTCGTCCTCTTTTTGCAAAACTGGCGGGCGACGATCATCCCGCTGGTCGCCGTGCCGGTTTCGCTGATCGGGACCTTTGCCGTCATGGCGCTGATGGGCTTCTCGCTCAACAATATCTCGCTTTTCGGGCTCGTGCTGGCGATCGGGATCGTGGTCGACGACGCCATTCTTGTCGTTGAAAACGTCGAGCGCAACATGAACCTCGGCCTCAAACCGCGTGCCGCCACGCTTCAGGCGATGCGCGAGGTGAGCGGGCCGATTGTCGCGGTCTGCGCGGTGCTGATCGCGGTCTTCCTGCCGACGGCGTTCATCAGCGGGATCAGCGGGCAGTTCTACCGGCAGTTTGCGGTGACGATTGCCGTCTCGACCGTCATCTCGGCCTTCAACTCGCTCACCCTGAGCCCCGCGCTCTCGGCGCTGCTGCTCAAGCCGCACCACGCCAAGAAGGATTGGCTCGAAAAGGTGATGCAGACGGTGCTCGGCGGTTTCTTCCGGGTGTTCAACCGCTTCTTTGACGTTTCCATCGAACGCTACGGCAAGCTGGTCGGCGGGTTGACGCGGCGCGCGGCGATCGTCCTCCTCCTCTACGCGGGGCTGCTCGGGGCGACCTGGTACGGGTTCAAGGTGGTGCCCGGCGGGTTCATCCCGAATCAGGACAAGGGGTATGCGATCGTCGCCGGGATGCTCCCCGATGCCGCCAACCGCCAGCGCTCCGACGCGCTCGGCGCGGAAGTTTCCAAGGCGCTCAAGGAAATCCCGGGCGTGGCCGATGCGATCCTGATCAGCGGTTACTCGATGCTGAGCGGCTCCAACTCGCCGAACTCCTTCAGTATCTTCACCGTTTTTGAACCGTTCGACCAACGCAAAAACCCGGAGAAGAGCGCCGACCAGATCATCGCCACCGCGCGCAAGAAACTTCGCGCCTTTCATGAAGGGCTCATCCTCACTTTCGGGCCGCCGCCGGTCAGCGGTATGGGCAACGTCGGCGGGTTCGCGCTCCAGTTGCAGGATCGCGCCGGGCTCGGGTTCGAGGCGCTCCAGGGCGCGGTGCAACGTTTCGCCGCCGCCGCCAACGAACAGCCGGGGCTCACCAGCGTCTCCTCCACCTACCGTCCGAACGCACCGCAGTATTACATCGAGATCGACCGTGAAAAGGCGGAGACGATGGGCGTTCCCGTCACCAACATCTTCCAGACGCTTCAGGTCTATCTCGGCTCGGCGTATGTGAACGACTTCACCCTCTCGGGCCGCAGTTTCCAGGTGCTGGCGCAGGCAGACGCCGCCTTCCGGGGGAGCCCCGACGACATTGCGCTCCTCCAGACGCGCAACGATGCGGGCGAAATGGTGCCGCTCGGCTCGCTCGTCACCGTCCGCGACACCTACGGCCCTTCCAACGTCAACCGCTACAACCTTTACAACGCGGCCGACCTGAACGGCGACACCGCCCCCGGCTTCTCCTCCGGGCAGGCGATCGCCACCATTGAGGAACTCGCCCGGCGCGAACTCCCGACCGGGATCGGCTACGAATGGACCGGGCTCACGCTTCAACAGATCCTTGCCGGGAATACGGCGATCTTCATCTTCCCGCTCTGCGTCCTGCTCGTCTTCCTCGTCCTCGCCGCCCAGTATGAAAGCTGGAGCATGCCGCTTTCGATCATCCTGATCGTCCCGATGGTGCTCCTCTCATCGCTCGTGGGGCTCTATATCGCCGGGAAGGACAACAACATCTTTACGCAGATCGGCTTCGTCGTCCTTGTCGGGCTCGCGGCCAAGAATGCGATCCTGATCGTGGAATTTGCCCGGCAGCTCCAGCACGAAAAGAACCTCGACCGGTATGAAGCCGCCGTCGAAGCGTGCCGCCTGCGCCTGCGGCCGATCCTGATGACCTCCATGGCGTTTATCTGCGGGGTGATCCCGCTGGTGATCTCCAAGGGGGCCGGGGCGGAAATGCGCAACGACCTCGGGCTTGCCGTCTTTAGCGGGATGCTCGGCGTCACCTTCTTCGGCCTCCTGCTCACCCCGGTCTTTTACGTCGTCATCATGAAATTCGCCAAAAAGAAGGCGAATGAGGATGAGGACGACGGGGACGATGAGCCCGAAGCGGAAGCGCCAGCGCTGGAAGCGAGCGTGAAGTAGAGTGAATCAATCCCGCTCCCCCGGAAGGTTGAGAAACGGGGATGACGGGACCAGCAGCCGAAGCTTTTTGGTGGAGAGATCGAACTCCCCGACAAACTGGCGCATGCCGAGGTAAAGTTTCTGTTCGTCGGACGAAAGCACCGATGAACCGGGGTAAAGCCTCCCCCACGGCGTGTCGGCAAAAAGCGTGGTAATCCCGCCCCAAGCCTCCACTTGCACGAGCGAATTGGAAAGCGTCACCAGCATGGAGCCATCGCGACAAACCGAAGCGGCGTACGGGGCAGAGGGGAGCCTGACGATGGTGACGGCCCGCCAGCGGGCGTTGGGCGGAGTCTGCACCAGACGAATGACGGAACCTTGCGACGTATGCCGGTGCTCCATCCCCTCAACGGCATGCCAGCCGGTCGGCAAACGGAAAAAATCGACGATCTGGTGATCCGAAATCTTGTAGTGCCTCCTTCCGTCCCGGCTGTACCAATGGAGCGCCCCGCCAAACTCGCCTTGGTTATAGCCGATGAGCCAGCCGTCAGCGACGCGCGCAAAGGAGGTCGCATTGGCGAAGGCCCCGTAAGCGGCCAATCGCACCGGCTTCGGGGCAAACGGAGGGAGATCGCGCTGCGGCGGCTCCCCGCTTGTCAATCGGGCGCATACCTGGCCGTGCGCCATGAAGACCCGCCACTGGTGGCGGGACCGGTTCGCCGCGAAGAATCGCACCTCGCGCTCGCTCCGGTTCAAGACCAGCGGAATAGAAACCTCCTGCCACAACGCCACCTCCTGCGGGTACTTTAATTCGGCACCGCCGAGCGTCGGCGCAAGCAGCAGGAAACTGCCAAAAAGTGCGCGATACCGTTTCAATGCCATTAAAATTCATCTTACCACGGGAACGCTCTGAAGAGAATCTCTGCATGCAACGCCGTGGACGGCGCGGAGGCCGTCCCAATTCCCGGTGCGGAAGTGCCATGGAGGCAATGGGATGATCCAACGCCAAAGCGTTACCGTCTATTAAATCCGGCCGCCGTCCCCGCGGTCACGAGTCGTAAACGGGTGGTCGGGCCGGTCGGCGTCGACTCCTTCGTAAAGCTCGGGCCGACGCAGGCGGAGCAGTTCCGAAGGCGGCACCAGCCGGTGCGATGCCGTGGATCGGTAACCTTCGAGATAACACCCCGGCTCGACTTCGCGCACCCCGTCCGGCACAAAAACGCCGCGCGGGGAATCGAGGTCGATCTCGGCGATCGCAACTCCCCGTGTGTAATACGGGCTGGCCGCGACCACGCCGCCCATCGGGTCGATCACATGACTCCGCTGCCCGGCATCCGAAAAAGCGAGGTGCGCCGAGACGATATAATGCCCGTTGTCCATGGCGCGGGCCTGGTTGAACTCCGTATTGAGCAGCCCGCTCGGACCCCACGACATGCTCGGGTTGAAAACGATGTCCGCCCCGGCCAGCGCAAAGAGGCGGTCGAGTTCCGGCGCGTAGACATCGCCGCAGAGACGGATGCCGATCCGGCCAAAGTCGGTATCAAAAACCTCCTGTCCGCACCCCCTGCCATAAAGCATGATGCGCGATTCGAAGACCTTCTCCCCCTCGCGGTTCCAGAGCCAGCCGTGACTGGAGCGCCGCCCGTTGTACTGCGCATCGTCCTCTGAAGGGGGGCGCACCCCGCCGATCAAAAGATAACTCCCCGCCTCCCGGGTCATCGCCACCATCTTTTCCAGAAGAGAGGCAATCGCCGGATCGTCAGGCCGACACCCCTGCTCCATTTCCGTCAAGACCACGATGTCGGGCTGCGCGGCGCAGGCTTCCCTGAGCAGCGCAAGTGGCACCGCATCGTCCTTGCCGATCTGGTCGCCGTAAAAGTGGCTCAAGATCGCCACCTTGATCTTCCGCTTCCGGTACTCCGGCTTCGGTCCGGGCTGGTACGGCTGGCGCAGCGCCCCGAAAAAACGCTTCCTCGAGTCGTTAAAATAGAGCCGCCAGAGATCGTTCCCGCGGTGCATCGGGATGTTAGCCCCCTTCTCAAGGCTGCGGCACCGCTGTTGCAGCCGCAGGTCGGCCATGGCAAGGCCGGAAGAAAAACCGGTCGAGGCGAGCTGCGCCCCGTTCTGGTCGAGGATGACCGACCCGGCCAGCGGCGAACCGGCGATCTCCATCTCCTCGTTGTGGACGATCGAAATCACCTCCGAGGAAGGGCGCGCGATCAGGAAAGGACGGTTGACATCAAGCGCACGGACCTTCGGGCTCAAGACCGAGTAAAAATGATCGTAAACCGGAGAAGGCCCTTCGAGGTGGATCAGGATCTCCGCCCCCTGCTGGCTGAGGCTCCAGTGGACTTCCGGAAAATAAAGATCGCTGCCGAGGCTTAGGCCCAGCATCCCGAGCGGGGTCGCGATCGGCCGGATGACGTTGCCCCGCTCAAAGGTTTCCCCCGGGAGCGCGTGCGTCTGTTCGGCTTCGCCCAGGATTTCCCCCCGGGCGGAAAAGACCACCCCTTTACGCCGGTTGCCCTCTTCCCAACCGGCGACGACGATCAGGCCGGCTTCCCGCGCCTGCCGTGCAAAAAAATCACGGGCTTCGGGTCCCTTCTTCCCCGCGGCTCCAAAGGGAACGACCGCGAGGAGCGCCCCGCGTGCAGCGGCCCGGCGCAGCCATCGCTCGAGCGAAGCGCTCTCCTGATCTTCAAGATCAATCGCCAGGACGGCTACGGGCAAAAAGGAATCATCATTCATAACAAAGTGCCTCCGCGCATGGTTGTAAACCAGATGGCGGCGAAAAACTACTCCAAAGCGGCGCGATCGGTCGCCTGAAGGCAGCCAAGAAGATACGGAAGGAGCTGTTTTTTGCGCGAAACCACGCCGTCGAGTTCCCATTGGTTGGGCCCCAGCGCCGGGTAGTCGATCTGCCGCCGGAACGCTTTCGCGCCGCAGACCAGCAGGATCGAGACCTTGGTGCTGATGTCGGTCACCAGCAGCGCGGAGAAAAGATAGCGCCCCGCGCGGCAATGCTGGTCGAGCGCTTCGAGCAACGCCGCCTGTTTCTCCTGAAACGGAGTGAAGCTCAGTTCCTCAATCTGCGCGACGCTGAAGCGCACCCCCTCCTCCTCGTACTCCTTGCAATCAACGTTGATTGCCGCCTCCGCGCTCATGGTCAGGAGCGGCGAGCCGACGGAAAAGATCGCCTCGGCCAGTTCCGCCGGGTCGGTTTCCGCGATTTCGGAGAGGTGCCGCAAGATTTCCCCGTCGACGGGCGTGGCGGTCGGCGAGGTGAGGTTGAGCGTGTCGGAGATCAGCCCTGCCATCAGCAGCCCCGCGACCGGTTTGGGGATCGGCACCCCTTCCTGGCGGTAGCACATCGCCACGATCGTCGAAGTCGACCCGACCGGGTTGTTCCAGAAAAGGATCGGTGCATCGGTGGCGAACCCGCCGATCCGGTGGTGGTCGAGGATCTCCACGATCGGCGTCTTCTCCGCTCCGGCGACCGCCTGGGAAAGCTCGTTGTGATCGACCAGGATCAACTGCCGCGGGATGGTTTTAAGAAAATCGCCCTTGGAGACAAGCCCGACGAGCCGTTGGCCCTCGAGCACCGGAAAGATGAACTGGCCGCTCCCGGAAGTCGCTTCGCGCGCCGTTTCCAGCAGCGTCTCCGGGGTGAAGCTGACGTAGTCGCCCTCCAGCATCCGCCCCACATTGATCGCGCCGCGCGCCATCAGGACGGTCGTGGCCGTATCCCCGGGCGAACTGAACATTGCCACCCCGCGCCGCTGCGCCGCCTCATGAAATTCCGGGGTGATCGGCAGGCCGCCCGTGACAATGATCGCGCGCACGCCCGATTCGATCGCCGCAAGGATGATTTCCGAGCGGTCACCGACGATCACCACCACCCGCCCGACTTCGTAGTCCGCGATTCGCTCGCGAAACGTCCGCTGGTCCATCGCGCCGACCAGCAGCAGGTAATCGCGGACGGTTTCGCAGCGCGAACCGACGACTGCCTCGCCGTTGATCGTCCGGATGATTTCCGCCAGCGAGGTCCGCACCACCCGGGCGTTGGCCGACGCTTCGGGCGCGGGGAAAAGGTGCTGCAACACCTTGAAAAGCGAGAGCAGGCCGAGGCATTCGTTGTCCGGGCCGACCACGGGCAGGCCGCGCATCTGGTGTTTTTCAATAACCTGAACCGCTTCGTAGATCGAAGAAGCCGCGCCGATCGTCACCAGTTCGCGCTCCATCACGTCGCGCACGCGGGGGGAGAGATCGGCCACAAACGACGGAGGCTCGACCCCGAATTTTTCCAGCGCAAAGTCGATCCGCTCGTTGGTGCTCCCCGCCCGGGCGGCCACGACGTTGGGGGTTCCCGTCAGCCGTTTGAGTTCTGCGTAACCGATGGCGGCGCAGATCGAGTCCATATCGGGGTTGCGGTGTCCGATGACGATCGTCTGCATCGGCGGTTCGTGGGTCTGAGCCATAACGAAAAAGGAACTAAAAAAACGAAGCGTATTGGAAAAGTGGACGAAAAATGAAAAAAAGGAGCGAAGCCGTCGGTGGCGTACACCGCATAAAACGACTTCGCTTGCTCCCCTCATTATCAACAGACCCGGGCCGGTTTTCCAAGCCCCGAAACACCGAAAATGACGGCAAATTCGCACCCGGCAGGCAACGGGCCCGCCCCTGCCCGCCGCACCCCCGCCCGGAAGAAAAGGCCGGGCTCCTTCAAAAAAAACGCGTTTCCCGAAAAAAACGTAAAAAAGGACTTGCGGTCCCCCGTTTTCACCCCTATACCTTTGCACCTCCTAAGCAGACCCTATCGTCCAGTGGCCTAGGACACCGCCCTTTCACGGCGGTAACACGGGTTCGAATCCCGTTAGGGTCGCCATTCATTCGAGTGGCGATCGGATAGGCAATGATCTTTTCCCCCTCCGGACGGCGGAGGACCGTTCACCCTTTGGATGGCGACAGGGCGCGCTTCATCTCTTCGAGCGGAATTTCAGCCAGCGAGCGAAAACAGCGCGTGGCGACCCGGGCCACCTCCGCCGGGCGAGCGGAAGGAACCGCCAGGCAGGTCATCCCGGCGTTCCGGGCCGCGGTGACGCCGACCAGGCTGTCTTCAAAGACCAGACACTGTTCGGGTGCGGCCCCAAGCTCCCTGGCGGCGGCCATCAGGAGGTCCGGTGCAGGTTGGCCCGCCGCCGCCGAGTCACTGCCCAGCT
>DATMFV010000013.1:0-2625 GCA_035555975.1 Chthoniobacteraceae bacterium | reverse complement strand
ATACAACCTGCCGGGCGGCCCGCTCGGGGTTGCCTTTGCGAGACTTTTCGGAGAGACGCCCGAACAGCAGATGCGCGAAGACCTGCGCCGGCTCAAGCAACGGCTCGAAACCGGGGAAATCGCCACCACCTCCTCCGTTTGATCGGCACCCGTCATCCCCATCGCCGCAAAGAAGGAACCGATACCATGAAAGCAGTCACCTGGCAGGGGCGTCACCGGGTCGAAGTCCGTTCCGTCGATGTCCCGGAGATCATCAACCCGCGCGACATCGTCGTGAAGGTCACGGCCACGGCGATCTGCGGCTCCGACCTTCACCTCTACGACGGCTTCATTCCGACGATGGAGCAGGGCGACATCCTGGGTCACGAGTTCATGGGCCGGGTCGTCGCACGGGGGAGCGCCATCGAAAACCTGGAGATCGGCGACCGCGTCGTGGTCCCGTTCAACATCGCCTGCGGGAAATGTTTCTTTTGCGAACAGACGCTCACCTCCCTCTGCGACAACACCAACCCGAATGCCCGGATGGCCGAAAAGGCGTACGGCAAAAGCGGCTCCGGCCTGTTTGGTTATTCGCACATGATGGGCGGCTACCCCGGCGGGCAGGCGGAATATGTCCGGGTGCCCTTTGCCGATGTCGGCCCGCTGAAGGTGCCCGAGGAACTGGAGGACGAACAGGTCCTCTTCCTCTCCGACATCCTCCCGACCGGCTATATGGCCGCTGAGAACGCCCGGATCGACCACGGCGATACCGTCGCCATCTGGGGGTGCGGCCCGGTGGGGCAGTTTGCCATCCAATGCGCCTTGATGATGGGCGCGCAACGGGTGATCGCCATCGACCGCATTCCGTTCCGGCTGGAACTGGCCGGGCGGGACGAACGGGTCACCACGCTTCACTCGGACAAGACCGACCTCCCGGAAGCGTTGTCGGAACTGACCGCCGGTCGCGGGCCGGACTCGTGCATTGACGCCGTCGGCATGGAGGCGCACGGGACCACGCTCGGCGCGCTTTACGACCAGGCCAAAACCGCCGCCTTTCTCGCGACCGATCGCCCCAACGTTTTGCGACAGGCGATCATGGCATGTCGCAAGGGCGGTATCCTCTCCATCGCCGGGGTCTACGGGGCGCTTGTCGACAAGATCCCGTTCGGCGCGGCGTTTGCCAAGGGGTTGACCTTCCGCATGGGCCAGACCCATGTCCACCGTTACATGCCGCTGCTTCTGGAAAAGATCCGGCAGGGGGAGATCGACCCCCGGTTCATCATCACCCACCGCGCACCGCTGGAACAAGCGCCGGAACTCTACGAACTCTTCCGTACCAAGGAGGATGACTGCCTGAAAGTGGTGCTCCATCCCGGGGATTAGGGCCTGCCTACGAATTTAAGTGAAAGGCGACTGAAAGCCGCCTTTGGGTCCAAAATGTGTTTTTTCAGGCGTCCGAATCCCGATGTCAGGTAGCCATTCCGGGCAGGAGAATCAGTCCGCGGCGCGCCCTGCGGAAGGCGGGTTGCCTTCCATGGGGGTCAGTTCAAAACTGTCGAGCGCGATCGACTCGATCGTCGGGTTTTCGGCGGCGGTGACAAAGATGCGTTTGCCGGTTTCCAGCTCCACGACGCCCGGGTAGTCCACCCATTGCCATTCGTTGGGTTCCAGATCGCTACTCTCGACCTGCCGCTCCTCGAAGCGGGTTTTCCCGTCGGTGTTGTGGTAGTATCCGAATGAAAAGGCGACCCCTTCGGGAGCTTCCGCACGGAGTTTGACCCGCACCCTCAAGCCATACGGGCTGCCGGGAGGCACGCCCTTGGGAGCGAGGTCTTGATCAAACCTCCAGGTGACCCCCTGGGCGCGGTTGCGCTGCCGGTCGCTTTTCTGGAGGGCGCACGCCCCGGAGAGGGAGGCGGGATCGTCCACGATTTCCCAGGTGTCGTGGATGTTGGGGACCATCACCGCCGGTTTGCGAAGCACGCGCGGGTCGAGCGCCTCGCCGGAAGAGTGGGTCAGGAGCGTCCTGATCTTCGGAAAAAGGTCATCCTCGATCTGGTTGCTCTTGCGCCAGATCGAGTTGGTGCCGCGCAAGCCCCCTTTCCGGGCGACCTCCATGAAACGTTCCCCGATGGTCCTCACCCTCTGCGGGACGTTCCTCGAGAGGTCAACCAGCGAAACCGGCTTGGTGATCCCTGCGGCCGAGCGGTTTTTCTCCACGCGCACGACCAGCCGGTAGCTACCCGCGCGAATCGACTCCGGCAGTTTGATGAAAAACCCCGAATCCCACATCACATTGGGGGAAACCTTCTGTTCGCCGATCTTTTCCCCGTTCAGGTAGATATCGCACGTCCCGTCGACGGCTCCGAAGTAGAGCGCCAGCGGTGTTTCGGGCGGAACGGAGTCGCCGATCTTCAGCGTACCGGCATACCAAGCCACCCCGCGCGGGTAGCCATGGGCGACCCACGAGCCGGTCGGGATCGTTGCCCATCCGGAAAAATCGGGCATCTTCTGCCACGCTTCGGCCAGCCCCCGGTCGTCCGGATCGGGCCGGAAGCGCCACTCCCGGGGAAGTTCGCTGATTTTTCCGGCGTCGGAAAACTGTTTCTGGAGGATCTGATACCAGATCGGAAGTCGCGCAACGGC
>DATMFV010000012.1:0-36151 GCA_035555975.1 Chthoniobacteraceae bacterium | reverse complement strand
CTCGGCCTCCTGCTCATGTATGGGGCGGGGGTGATCTCGGCGCTGCTCGGCATCGGGAGCGGCGTGCTCAAGATCCCGGCCATGGATACCGCCCTGCGCCTGCCGATCAAGGTCTCTTCGGCCACTTCCAATTTCATGATCGGCGTGACCGCTGCGGCCAGCGGCGCGGCCTACTTCATGCGGGGCGATATCCTTCCCGCCATTGCCGCCCCCGTGGCGGTCGGTTCCGTGGTCGGCTCGATTCTCGGCGCGCGCATCCTGCTGCGGGTCTCCAATGAACACCTGCGGCTCTTTTTTGTGGTGATCCTGGTCGCACTCGCCGTGGCAATGGGGCTCATGGCATTTGATATTCAGCTCTACCGTTCGCCATGACCCCGCCAGACCTTCCTACCGTGCAGCGCGCCCGGCTGGAGCGGCTTCTCGCGGCGCAACTCCAGTGGGGCACCTGGCTCGCTTCGGTCGTGACCGTGCTCGGGATGCTGCTCGCCCGCTGGGAGGGAGCGCCCGGAGCCGCCGGAGGTCTCTCCCTGCGAAGCGTCGATGTGATGACCGCGGGGATCGCCCTGTTCCTCCTGCTGCCGGTCTTCCGGCTTATTTCCATGCTCGTCGTCTTCCTGCGCCAGCGCGATCGGCCCTTTGTCGCGTTGACGGCCCTGGTCCTGACGATCATCGGCCTGGGGGTCGCCCTCGGTCTCCATTGGCCGGGATAGAGCATTTTCAGAAGTGCTCTATCCTCCCCCTCATCCACCCACCGGCCCGATCCGGACCAGCCGCACGACCGGTTCGCGCCGCTCTTTGGAGAGGAGAAGATCGACCTCAAACCCGACCGACCAGTCGTTGAGTTCCTCGCGGTCGATCAACATCTGTTCGACCCGCCAGAAGCGGCCGGTTTCGTCGGGGGTGATGTAGGTGTGGCGCAGGTTGCGCGCTTCGGGGTCGAGCCGCGGGGTGCCGTGCCCGGCGTGGTAGGCATCGAAAGCGCTGCGGAGGCGGGCGGCGGTCCACGGTTCGTCCTCTTCGGCGGCAGGGGAGGGCGGGGGAGCGTCGGCATCGGCTGGCTTCGGTTCCGTTTCGGAAAAGGCGAGCGCTTCCAGCGCCCCGGCTTCGTCCCCCTGGATGGCGGCGCGCAGGAAGGCAAAGAGGCGGTTGCGGATGGCGGCGGTGAACGCTTTCGGGTTGCGCGTGATGTCGCGGTCGGCCTCCTCGGCCCCCGGCGGGCGAAGTTCTTCGCTCTCCTCCGCAGGCTGGTAGGAGGGGTCGCGCATCTTTTCCCATTCGTCGAGCAGGCTGGAGTCGACCTGGCGGATCATGGTGTCGAGGTAAAGCTCCATCTCGCGCAAAACATCGTTCTTGGCGTGGTCGGGAACGGTCTGCGCCAGCACTTTGTGGACGCTGGAGAGGTAACGGAGGAGGATTCCCTCCGCGCGTTGCAGTTCGTAGACCTTGACGGTGTCGGCAAACGAGCGGAACTCCTCGAACATCTCGCGTGCGATCGACTTGGGCCGGATGTTCTCCTGCCCGACCCACGGGTGGCGGGTGCAGAACGCGTTGAAGGTCGAGTAGATGAACTCGCGGTGCGGCTTGGGGTATTCGAGCTTTTCGAGTTCCTCCATCCGCGCGTCGTACTCCATCCCGTCGGCTTTCATCGCGGCGATCGCCTCGCCTTTGATCCGGTCGAGCTGTTTGCGCAGGATCACTTCCGGGTTTTCGAGGATCGACTCGACCAGCGTCAGGACGATGAACGGGTATTGCGGGTCTTCCGGGTTGAGGGAGGGAAGGGTGTCGTGCAGGTAGAGCGAAAGCGCCTGGTTCATCGAAAAATCGTCCTGCAACGCGACATTGAGGCGCACGAGCGTCCCGTCGGGTTCCTTCGGGATGATTTCGACGATCCGCCGCTCCAGCAGCGCCCGGAAAAGCTGCCAGCTCCGGCGGCGGTGTTCCTTTTTGGCGCGGGCCGATTCATGGGAGCGCCTGATCAGGTCGGCGAGGTGACGGCGCGCGTCGCCCCGGCGGCTTAAAACGTTGAGCAGGAGGCCGTGGTGGACTTCGAAGCGGGAGGTGAGCGGTTCGGGCGGGGCGGTTTTCAGGCGCTGGAAGGTTTGTTCGTCCCACGGGACAAAGTTATGTTCCGGCGGCTTGCGCTTGACGAATTTGCCCTTCTTTTTTGCCTCCAGAAGCCGGTTTTCAATGACATGTTCCGGGGCCTGCGCGACGACCCAGCCGATGTCGTCGTATCCCTTGCGTCCGGCGCGCCCGGCGATCTGGTGAAAATCGCGCGCGCTCAGGATTGCCGTCTTGTCGCCGCCATATTTGCAGAGCCGGGTGAAAAGGACGCACCGGATCGGCACATTGATCCCGACGCCGAGCGTGTCGGTGCCGCAGATCACCTTGAGGAGCCCCTGCTGGGCGAGTTGTTCGACCAGGATGCGGTATTTCGGCAGCAGCCCGGCGTGGTGAATGCCGATCCCGTGTCGCAACCATTTGCGGATGTCGGGGCCGTACGGGGAGTTGAAGCGAACCCCCTCCATGGCGCTGGCGATGGCCGCTTTTTCCTCCCGCGTGGCCACGGCAATGCTGGTAAACGCCTGGGCGCTGCGCGCCGCCTCCAGTTGCGTGAAGTGGACGACGTAAACCGGCGCTTTTCCTCCGTCGAGCAGGTTTTCGAGCGTCTGGGCCAGCGGCGTCTCGGCGTAGGCGAACTCCAGCGGCACCGGGCGCTGGCCCGAGGAGATGGTGACCGAAGGCCGCCCGTTGCGTTGGGTCATTTCGCGTTCAAAAAACGCGGTCTCCCCGAGCGTGGCCGACATCAGGAGAAAACGGCTTTGCGGCAGGGTCAGCAGCGGCACCTGCCACGCCACGCCCCGGCTCCGGTCGGAGTAGTAGTGAAACTCGTCCATCACCACGTCGTCCACGGGCGCGTTCTCGCCTTCGCGCAGGGCGATGTTGGCGAGCACTTCCGCCGTACAGCAGAGGATCGGAGCCGCGCGGTTGACGGTGGCATCGCCGGTGCTCAGGCCGACGTTTTCCGGGCCGAACTCGCGGCAGAGCGCGAGCCATTTTTCATTGACGAGTGCCTTGATCGGGCAGGTGTAGACGCTGCGCCGCCCCTGGGCGAGGGATTGGAAGTGGAGCGCGGTGGCGACGAGCGATTTGCCCGAGCCGGTCGGCGTGTTGAGGATCACGTTGTGCCCCTCGAACAGCTCCAGAATGGCGTTTTCCTGCGCCGGATAGAGGCTCAACCCCTTGAGGTCGATGTATTCGAGGAACCGCTCCAGCAGCAGGTCGCCCGTCGCCTCCTCCCCGGCTTTGGGCAGCAGGCTCAACAACGGAAAACGGGCGGGATCGGCGGTGGCAACAGGCGGTGGCAGACTCATGGAAAAACGGCGGGTGTCCGGGAGAAGCGGCAACAAAACTACCGCACGCCGCGGCGGCTGTCACGTAAGCATCCTGCGGTCATCTTGAAGCGAAATCCGGCGGCGCGGTCGGCGCGGAGGCTGGCCCTCCGGTTTCCGTTCAAGGGAACGGCATCGGGTCCAACAAAAAAGGGAAGGCTGCCAGGTGAGTGCAGCCTTCCCTTTTTCCCGTAGCGGCCGGGCGATCAGCGCTGGTCGATCGGGACGAATTTCTTGCCCGGGGCCGGTCCGACGTATTCGGAGAGCGGGCGATAAAGGCGGTTGTCGGCGAGTTGTTCGAGGACGTGGGCGGTCCACCCTGCCGTCCGCGAGATGGCGAAGATCGGCGTAAAGAGATCGGTCGGGACGCCCAGCGAGTAGTAGACGGTGGCGGAGTAGAAGTCGACATTGGCGTTGAGGCCCTTCTTCTCGCGCATGATTTCGGCAATCCGTTCGCTCATGCGAATCCATTTCGGTTCGCCCAGTTCGCTGGAGAGTTTGATCGCCATTTCGCGCAGGAACGGCGCGCGCGGGTCGAGCACCTTGTAGACGCGGTGGCCGATGCCCATGATCTTCTTTTTCTGTTCGAGCTGCTCTTCGACCCAGGCGTCGACCTTTGCTTCCTCGCCGATCTCCTGAAGCATGTGGATGACCCCTTCGTTCGCGCCGCCGTGAAGCGGGCCTTTGAGGGTGCCGATGGCGGAGGTAATCGCGGAGTACATGTCGCTCAAGGTGGCGATGGTGACGCGCGCGGAGAAGGTCGAGGCGTTCATGCCGTGGTCGGCATGGAGGACGTAGGCGACATCGAGCGTGCGGGTCGCTTCCGCGCTCGGTTCCTCGTCGTTGATGAGGTAAAGAAAATGGGCCGCTTCGCCGAGGTCGGTGCGGATCGGGGGGAGGGTCTTGCCCTGCCGGGCGCGGTGGAAGTAGGCGGCAATGACGCCGATTTTTGCCGTGATGTGGAGCGCGCGGATGCGGTCCTTGTCGGCGTTGAGGTCTTCTTCGAGTTCGGAGTCGTAGAGGCCCAGCATCGAAACCGCCGTGCGCATGACATCCATCGGGTTCGCCGTCTTGGGGGCGTTGACGAGGAAATCGACAATCCCCTGGGGAAGTTCGCGGCGGCTGCGCAGCGCTTTTTCAAGTTCGGCCAGTTCACCGGCGTTGGGGAGGTGGCCATGCCAGAGGAGGTGGACGACCTCCTCGAAGGTCGCTTTTCCGGCGAGTTCACTGATGTCGTATCCGGAATAGATGAGCTGACCTTCCTGGCCCTTGACATCACTGAGACGCGTACTGTTGGCGATGATTCCTTCGAGACCTTTGGCAATAACTGGCATAAACGAGGTGGGGTTCTATTGAAGTTGGCGACTGGGTTGAAAAAAAGGTGTTGTTAAAGAGCGCGGCATCGGCGGGACAACGGCCCGGCCTCCTGCGGACGGCTCCTCCAGATTCTTTTTTCCCGAGCGGGAGAAAAGACGATGAAAACGGAGTGGGAGCCGTGGTTCAAGTTCATCTTGGTAAAAAAAGCTGACACGGGCGGGCGGTTTTTTCAACCGCCGCCCGTTCGAAAACGGTGGTTAACCCGGCCGGGACGCCCCGGCCGCGCATCCAGTTAATCAGCGATTTTTGAGGGATTCAATATGTTTAATGAGCGTGTCGGCCATGATGGAGGGCGTTTCGGCGACGGCGATGCCCGCATCGCGCAGGGCGGCGATCTTCGCTTCCGCCGTCCCCTGGCCTCCGGAGACGATCGCCCCGGCATGGCCCATCCGGCGTCCGGGAGGCGCGGTCGCCCCGGCGATGAAACCGGCAATCGGCTTTTTGCAGTTTTCCTTGACCCACGCGGCGGCTTCCTCCTCCGCCGTACCGCCGATTTCGCCGATCATGATGATCGCTTCGGTTTCCGGGTCGTCGTTGAACATTTTCAGGATGTCGAGGTGCGAGGTGCCGTTGACCGGGTCGCCGCCGATGCCGACGCAGGTACTCTGCCCGTAGCCCCGGGTGGTGAGCTGCCAGACGGCTTCGTAGGTGAGCGTGCCGGAGCGGGAGACCACGCCGACGTTCCCCTTGCGGTGGATGTAACCGGGGGAGATGCCGATGCGGCAGCCGCCGTGCGAGTCGGGCCCGTCGCCGGGGGTGACGATCCCGGGGCAGTTCGGCCCGATCAGGCGGGTTTTGCTCCCCGCCATGGCGGCCTTGACCTTCACCATGTCGTTGACGGGAATCCCTTCGGTGATGCAGATGACGAGATCGAGCCCGGCATCAACCCCTTCGAGGATGGCGTCGGCGGCAAAGGGCGGCGGGACGAAGATGACCGAAGCGGTGGCGCCGGTTTCATTGACGGCGCAGGCGACGGTGTCGAAGATCGGCACGCACCCTTCAAAGGTCTGCCCTCCCTTGCCGGGAGTGACACCGGCGACGATCTGCGTGCCGTAGTCGAGCGAGAGTTGCGTATGCCGTGCGCCGAAGGAGCCGGTGATGCCCTGGACGAGGACACGGGTTTGAGGTGTGACGAGGATGGCCATGAAAAATTTTCTTTCTTAAAAAGCGTTCGTTAAGCGGCGGACCGGACGGCGGCGACCACTTTTTCGGCCCCGTCGGCGAGCGAATCGGCACTGATGACCGCCAGCCCGCTTTCGCGGATCAGTTTCTTTCCAAGTTCCACATTCGACCCTTCGAGCCGGACGACCAGCGGGAGCGTGAGGTTGGTTTCCTGCACGGCGGCGAGGATCCCTTCGGCGATGATGTCGCACTGCATGATGCCGCCGAAGATGTTGACCAGGATGCCTTCCACTCTCGGGTCGCTCAGGATGATCTTGAACGCCGCGGCGACCTGTTCCTTGCTCGCGCCGCCGCCGACATCAAGGAAGTTGGCCGGGGAGCCGCCCGAGTGCTGGATGATGTCCATCGTCGCCATCGCGAGGCCCGCGCCATTGACCAGGCAGGCGATGTTGCCGTCGAGGCCGATGTAGTTGAGCCCGTATTGGGAGGCTTCGACCTCGCGCGGGTCTTCCTCGTCGGTATCGCGCAGGGCGACGACGGAGGGTTGCCGGTAGAGGGCGTTGTCGTCAAAGTTGAACTTGGCGTCGAGCGCGAGGACCTGCCCTTCGGGGGTGACGACCAGCGGGTTGACTTCGACGAGCGAACAGTCGCTTTCGATGTAACAGCGGTAGAGGTTGGTGATCAGCTTCGAGGCTTGCAGAAGCTGCTTGCCCGAGAGGCCGAGCGCCTTGGCGAGCTTGCGCGTCTGGTACGGCTGGAGGCCGAGCAGCGGGTGGACCGGTTCGCGGAAGATTTTTTCCGGGGTTTTTTCCGCAACGGCTTCGATATCCATCCCCCCCTCGGTGCTGGCGATGATGACCGCGCCGGAACTGGAGCGATCAAAGAGAATGGCGAGGTAAAGCTCGGTGGCGATATCGGCGGCCTCGGCGATGAAGATCTTTTTCACCACGCGGCCTTCGGGGCCGGTCTGGTGGGTGACGAGCGTCTGCCCGAGCATTTTGGAGGCGATGTCGCGGACTTCCTCCGGCGTTTTGCAGAGGTGAACCCCGCCCTTGAACCCGTTGGTGAAGGTCCCCTTGCCGCGCCCGCCGGCGTGGATCTGGGCCTTGACGACGATCTGGTCCAAGTTGAGTTCCCGGGCGATGGTTTCGGCCTCTTGCGGGGTGCTGGCGACCTTGCCGCGGGTGGTGGCAACGCCAAATTTTTCGAATAACTCTCGTGCCTGGTATTCGTGGATATTCATGAATGGTTTGTCGGAGCGCGCTTTTGATGAAACTCCGGAAAAGGTGGAAAAAAATCCGATGAGTATGAGCGTGCCTGATCGTTGTAACCATTTGGTCCCGTCATGGCAAGAGTCGGAAAAAAGGTTTTCCAAAATCGCATCCTTGCCCCATTCTTTTTCCAGACACCACCATGGATCTCGCCGCCATCCGCAATGATTACCGCCGGGGCACCCTTCGCCGCGGCGATCTCCACGCCGACCCCGTTCTTCAATTTCAACGCTGGATGGAGGAGGCGATCGCGGGCGGCGTGGTCGAGCCGACGGCCATGAGCCTCGCCACAGTGGCGCACGACGGTTCGCCCTATCTCCGCACGGTGCTCCTCAAGGGGCTCGACCGGCGGCAGGGGTTCCTTTTCTTTACCAACCTCGGCAGCCGCAAGGCGGTGCAGATTGAGGAACACGCCATGGTTTCGCTCCTTTTCCCATGGCTCGCGCTGGAGCGGCAGGTGATGGTGGTCGGCCGCGCCACGCTCCTTTCCCGGGCTGATGTGGAGGCGTATTTCATCTCCCGCCCGCGCGAAAGCCGCCTCGCCGCCTGGGCGTCGCACCAGAGCAGCGAACTGGCGGACCGCGCCGCGCTCGAAGCCGGTTTCGCCAAGGCGATCGCCCGTTTCGGTGCCGACGGGCCGGTGCCGGTCCCCCCGTTCTGGGGTGGGTACGGGGTCGTCCCGAGCCGCATCGAGTTCTGGCAGGGCGGCAGCCACCGGATGCACGACCGGTTTGAGTACCGCCGGGGGGAGGATGAGGCGTGGACGATCCACCGGCTCTCGCCGTAGCGGGAGGCGGGCGGGGTTACCAGTTTTTGATCCAGGTATAGATCACATACCCTTTGTCCTTATCTTCGTCCTCGCTGTACTTCAGAGGTTTCCCATTATCGTCCTTGGGGATTTCACCAGCGAAAGACCATAGTTCAAAGGAAGGATTGAATTTCCCCTTGGTACTGTAGCCGTAAGCATTCCCAAAAGGGTCAATCAGATAGAACGTTGAGACCGATGTCGGGTTGCCTTCTTGATCCGGGACGGATGCGCCCGCCGCAGCCGTACTTAAACCCGAAGCGGCCCAGTTATTTTTCCTCGACCAGGCGGCCACTGCCGGGTTCGGAGAAGCAGGGATGTCTTTTTGTCCTCCAAAGAGATGGTGGGTTAGAAAGGCACTATAGGGAGCGTAGTTTTCGTTTTTGGGTTCCGGTTCGTTGGGGATGAAGTCATCCGTCGGTCTGGAAAATTCTTTGTCGTCGGAAGATCGCGGGTAGTCTCCAAAGTCTGCCTTGAATGCCTCAATAAGATTGCTCAACGCGCTGATTTCCGCCGCTGCCCGGGAAGATGCAGCCTTTCTTTGTGCATAACTCATCCCTCCAAGAATCAGCGCCGCCAGGACGACGATGATCCCGATCACGGTGAGCAGTTCCAGAAGGGTAAAGCCATACCGGGGCTTGGAGGGTGGATGGCGTCTGTTCATTTTTCCTTTCTGGTTTGAAGCCGCAACCAGGTGACGGCGACGAAGAGCGCCGTGCCGCAGCCGACCATCCACACGCCCGTGGTGATCCAGAACCCGGCATTGTCCGGGGTGATGAAGGGGAAAAACTGGTCTCCGATACGGACGATGGTTTCGAGCATGGCAGTGGCAGGGGGGGCTGCGATGGAAGGTTTAATTAGGGGTCAGTAAACTGCTTTTTAAAAAACATGCAAGGGAAATGATGATTATAGTCGGTGGACCGAATTCGGATGGGCCTTGAAACTCGGCTTAAACACGAGTGAATGAAGATCCATCTCTGAAAATATTGGGCGCGAGAATTCGTCGCGCTCGTAAGCGCCTGGGGCTTTCCCAAGAGCAACTGGCGTTGGAGAGTGATCTCGATCGCAGTTACATGGGCGGGGTGGAGCGGGGGGAGCGCAATCTCTCCTTCCTGAAGCTTTGCGCGATCGCGCGGGTCTTGAAAAAAGACCTCCCGAGCCTGACCCGGGAGTTGCCGGTTTCGTAGACGACCCCCGGTGCTGCCCGCCGCGTTGGACCTCGCTCGTCCTTGTTCCGGTTTTAATCGGGTGTGATTAAAAGTGGTGCGGACAAGAAGCAACCCGGAGGGTTGCCAGCGGGGCAGCCGGGGGTAAGCGCAGAGCGCGCCACCCCCGGAATCATGGGTGGAAAGAAAATCGACCCCGGAGGCGGTCGCAGAGTGCCGAGCGCCTGATTTCTGCGACCGCTTTCAGGGTCGATGCCCTTTCCTGCGAACTTTTCCGGGGGTGTCGCTACGCTTGGACCCCCGGCTTCCCCGCTGCAAAGCCTCCGGCTTTATTCTGATCCTTGTTCCGGTTTTAATCACTCACCGCGGAATGCGATTTGACAAATGCCTCGCACCTCGTCAGGCTGGCACGCTTCCCTTGGAACCTTACCCTTTTCCGACCTTAAAGCCCACCGTAGCCAAGTTTAACACCATGACGACCCACCTCCTCGAAGAAGCCAGCCTTTTGATCCCCAACCAACAGGTGCTCATCAACGTGGTTTCGCGGCGTGTCCGCCAGCTTTCGCAGGGGCATCGCCCGATGGTTGAGGTCGGCGTGCGGCTCGACTATGCCGACACCGCCCTGCGCGAGATCATCGAGGGGAAGCTGACCTGGGAGCCTTCCGCGCCGGAGGAAGCGGACCCCGCGCTGGCGCTCTGATTTTCTCTTGTTTTCCCGGTCGGGTGACTCCGGTTTTTTTCCAGTACGTCCCAAATGTCCGTGATTTCCGTCAACCGGCGCGCGACGCACGACTTCCACATCCTCGAACGCTTTGAGGCCGGGATCGAGTTGAAGGGGACGGAGGTCAAGTCCATCCGCGCGGGCCATGCCAACCTGAACCAGGCGTTTGCGCGCGTGGAGCGGGGACAGGTTTTTTTGTACGACTCGGACATCCAGCCCTACATCCGGGCGAGCTTCGAACAGCACGAGTCCAAACGCCCCCGCCGCCTCCTCCTTCACAAGCAGGAGATCGCCAAGCTGGAGGAGGCGACCACCGTGGCCGGGCACACGCTCGTCGGGCTGCGGATGTACTGGAAGGAGAGCCGGGTAAAGGTGGAGATCGGCATCGCCAAGGGAAAAGTCGCCCGCGACAAGCGCGAGGATCTCAAAAAAGCCGCGATCAGCCGCGAAATGGACCGGGAGAAGGCGCGCTTCAACCGAAAGCACGGGTAAGCGCCGTCGGGGACGGCGATCACCGGGGGGGCCGGTGTGGTCGCGCCGATCGTGTTTCCCCCGGTTGACATTGCCCCGCAAATCCCCAACATTCAGGGGCTATGGCCTTGCAGCAAACCAACATGATCGACCTGATCGCCCAGGACCCGGAGACGAGCGAAGTGGTGCTCGGGATGGTCGAGCTTCGCCCGTGGGACGAGTCGGACCAGCGGATGTTCGAGCTTCAGGAAAAGGTGAACGCCTACCTCTCCTTTGCGCTCGACGGCGAGATGCACCACCACTTTCCGCAGTTTGGCGGCCTGACCGTCCATCTCCGTCTCGACACGGTGGAAGCGCCCTCGCCCCGGGCCGAACAGTTTATCGGGATCATCCGCGAACAGATCGCTTTTCAGGGGATTCTCTTTTCCGTGCAGGTGGTGCCTGATCTTGAAGAGAAAATGGCGGCCATTCCCGCGGGGGCCCCGGCTTCCGGCTGCTGCGGCGGCGGGTGCAGTTGCAGCGAACCCGCGCCCGTTACAGCCGAAACCGGCTGCTGCGGCGGGTCGCATGGCGAAAAGGGGCACAACGAAGGGGCTTGCGGCTGTCATTGAAACGTATCTCTTGCCAGGAGATACGATGAGCGCTTTTACTTCTTCCACCCTCCGCGTCGGCGTCATTGCCCCGCTCTCCTGGCGGGTGCCGCCGCGACATTACGGCCCGTGGGAACTGGTGACTTCCCTGATGGTCGAGGGGCTGGTGGAGCGCGGGGTGGAGGTGACTCTCTTTGCCAGCGCCGACTCGCAGACGGCCGGGCGGCTGGAGGCGGTCTGCCCGCGCCCGTATTCCGAAGACGAAACACTCGACCCGAAGGTGTGGGAGTGCCTCCACATCAGCCACGCCTTTGAAATGGCGCGGCAGGGGGCGTTTGACATCGTTCACAACCATTACGATTTCCTGCCGCTATCATACTCAGGCCTCGTGCCCGAAGTGCCGGTGGTGACGACGATCCACGGGTTTTCCTCCGAAAAGATCGTGCCGGTCTACGAGAAGTATTCCGAGCGGTCCAACCATTATTTTGTCTCGATTTCCAACGCCGACCGCCACCCGCGCCTGAAGTACGCGGCGACGATCTACCACGGGATCGAACTGGAAGCCTTCCCGTTTTCGCCAGTGGCAGACGATCCCCCCTACCTTCTTTTCTTCGGGCGGATTCATCCCGACAAGGGGGTCGCCGCCGCGATCGCCTTTGCGCGCGCGACCGGTTTGCCGCTCAAAATCGCGGGGATCGTGCAGGATGAAGCCTATTTTCAGCGCGAGGTGGAGCCATACCTCCAGCCGGGCCGGGTCGATTACCTCGGGCCGGTCGGCCCGGATCAACGCGCGTCGCTGCTCGGCGGGGCGCTGGTGTTGCTGCACCTGATCCATTTCGACGAACCGTTCGGGTTGAGCGTGGTCGAGTCGATGGCGTGCGGCACGCCAGTGCTGGCGCATGCCCGGGGGTCGATGACCGAGCTGATCGAAAACGGGGTGAACGGGTTCCTGATGAAAGAAGGGGCGGACGCGCGGGAGGCGCTCGCCGGCGTCGCCGCGCTCGACCGTGCCGTGGTTCGCGCTTCGGTGGAGGAACGCTTCAGCGTCGGGCGGATGGCGGAGGCGTACCTGGCGCTTTACCGGCGGATTCTGGAGCCGGGGGCGGAAGGCGTGTAGGCGGGAGTCCAACGCCATTGGCGGGAACTGGCGGACCTCCGCGTCCGCCGCCGGGGTTGGAGATGGCGGCGGGCGAATGGGTGAACCCAAGTCCAACGACGCGGACGGCGCGGAGGCCGCCCCTCCAAGGCATACAAAAGCGTTCCTTGATTTTAAGGGTTGAAGTTGCCGGGCGAACCGGTCTTCATGGGAGGCATTTGCATCCTATGAAGCGCCTTGAAAAGCAGATCGCCATTGTGACCGGTGCCGGACGCGGCATCGGGGAAGCCATTGCCCGTCGCCTCGCCTCGGAAGGGGCGCGCGTGGCGTGTGTCAGCCGTTCGGAAGCCAATTCGCAGCGGGTCGCCAGCGCGATCAACGCCGAGTTTCCGGAAGCCGCCCGCGCCTACAGCGTCGACGTGGCCGATCGCCAGGCGGTTGCGGCGGCGAGCGAAGCGATCACGGCTGATTTCGGGCGCGTCGACATCCTCGTCAACAACGCCGGGGTGACCCGCGACGGCCTCGCCATGCGGATGAGCGAGGAAGATTGGGACCTCGTGCTCGATACGAACCTCAAAGGGGCGTTCAACTTTATCCAGGGGGTGATGCGCGGGATGCTCAAGCAACGGAGCGGGCGGATCATTAACATCGCCAGCGTCGCCGGGTTGATGGGCAACGCGGGCCAGGCCAACTACGCCGCCAGCAAGGCGGGGTTGATCGGGTTGACCAAGACGCTCGCGCGCGAACTCGCCAGCCGGGGGATTACCGCCAACGCCGTCGCCCCCGGGTTCATCACGACCGACATGACCGACGTGCTGCCCGAAAATATCAAGACCGGCGTGGTCGCCTCGATCCCGCTCGGGCGGTTTGGCGAGCCCGATGACATCGCCGCTGCGGTCGCTTACCTCGCGAGCCCCGAAGCCCGTTATATCACCGGACAGACTTTGACCGTGGACGGCGGGATGGTGATGTAGGAGCGAGCGCCGCCCGGGGGGAGGGAAAAACCGATGCAACTGTTGATCCTGCGTCATGCCGAAGCCGAGACGCGCGCCTCCACCGACGAGGCGCGGCGGCTGACCGATACCGGGCGGCAGCAGGCGGAGGCGGCGGCGCGGTTTGTCGTTGAACGGCGGCTGATTCCCGACCTTTTGCTGACGAGCCCCTTGACCCGCGCCCGCGAGACGGCGGCCATCGTTGCCGCGGCGTGCGGGATGAGCGCCGATCCCGCCGATTTCCTTAAAAGCGGGATGCGCCCCGGCACCGCCCTCGAAGAACTGGGGGCGTACGCGCAGATCGAGCGGCTGATGATCGTCGGCCACGAGCCGGACCTAAGCTCGCTGGTGGTCCACCTCCTCGGCGCGCAGAGCGGCGTGCGGGTGCGCAAGGCGGCGCTGCTCGGGATGCACGTCCGCACATTCGCACCGGGAGGCGGCGTGCTCGACTTTTCGCTCCCGGTCAAATGGATGACGCCATGGTAAGGCTTGGCGCACGCCTCTTTTTTCCGATAGGATTTTTCCCATGTCTGCTGATCTTGTTCGTTCCACTTCGTTGGTCTCCGACGCCGTTGCGCTGATTCTGGCGCAGGCGCAGGCTGCCATTGACCGCAACGGTCTTTTTCGCCTCGGCCTCTGCGGCGGGGGGACGCCCAAACCGGTCTATGCCGCGCTCGCGCAGACGCCGATCGACTGGCGGCGGGTCCAGCTCACCTTCGGCGATGAACGGTGCGTGCCGCCCGACGATGCGCAAAGCAACTACCGGATGGTCAGGGAAACGCTGCTCGACCCGGCGGGCATCCCGGAAGGGAACGTCTTCCGGATGGAGGGTGAACGCGATCCCGCCGAAGCCGCCGCCCGGTACGAGGAACGGCTCGCCAACGTCGCCGCGAGGATGGGGGAGAGCCGCTACGTACACGATCTCCTGCTGCTCGGGATGGGCGACGACGGGCACACCGCCTCGCTTTTTCCCGAAACGGCGGCGCTGGAGGAGAGCCAGCGCAACGTGATGGCCAATTTCGTGCCGAAGTTTGGCACGCACCGGATCACCTTTACCTACCCGCTCATCAACGCCGCCCGGCAGGTCTGCTTTCTGGTGAACGACCCGGCCAAGGAGCCGATCCTGGAGGCGGTACTGGCCGGGGGAAGCGGTTATCCGGCGGAGCGGGTCGCCCCTGCCAGCGGGAAGGTGCAGTGGCTGGTCGGCGCATAATTTTTTCCCCGCTTTTTTCGTTTTATGCAAACGGCGTACGCTCCCGGCCGGGTGGAACTGCTCGGCAACCATACCGACTACAACGAAGGGTTTGTGCTTTCCGCGGCGATCGACCGCGGGGTGACGGTGACGGGGGAAGCGACCGGAACGGGGTTGATTTCGCTTGTTTCGGAGGAGCTTGGGGAGAGGCTGGAGATCGCGGAAGCCGCCGGCGTGGCACGGCAGGAGGCGCAATCGTGGGCCAACTACCCGCTCGGCGTCTGGGCGACGTTCCGCAATGCCGGACTGCCGGTCGGCGGGTTTCGCGCCTCGATCACAAGCGACCTGCCGCTCGGCGCGGGGCTCTCGAGTTCCGCCGCGCTGGAGGTGGCGACCGCGAAGCTGCTGGAGAAGCTTTTCGGCCTGACGCTGGAGCCGCTGGAACTGGCGCGCCTCTGCCGCCGGGCGGAGAACGAATTCGTCGGCGTCAACTGCGGCCTGCTCGATCAGGTCTCCTCGGTCTTCGGCAGGGCGGGGCACGCCGTTTTTCTCGATTGCCGGGAGGAAAAGGTGGAGCCGGTGCCGTTTCCCGCCGGGGTGAGCCTGCTCATCACGCAATGCGGGGTGCCGCACCAGCTTTCCGGCGGGGAATACAATGAACGGCGCGAACAATGTTTCGACGCCGCCCGACGCCTCGGCGTCAGGACGTTGCGCGAGGTTTCGAGCGCGCAACTGCTGGCCGCTCCCGACCTTCCCGCGCTTTCCCGCAGCCGGGCGCTGCACGTGGTCGGTGAAAACGAGCGGGTCCTCGCCGCTGTGGCGGCGCTGCGCGGGGGCGATGTGGCGACGATCGGCAGGTTGATGAACCAGAGCCACGAAAGTTCCCGCCGCAACTTCGAAAACAGCACCCCGGAACTCGACCGGCTCGTCGCGATCGCCCAAAGCCTTCCTTACGTCCACGGTGCGCGCCTGACCGGCGGCGGCTTCGGCGGGGCGACGGTCACGCTGGTCGAACAGGGCCAGGCGGCCGCCGTTGCCACCGAACTGATGGCCCGCTACCACCGCGAAACCGGCCACACCGCACAGAGCTGCGAGTGCCGCCTCGCCGACGGCGCGCGGTAGCGGTGGTTCTCTCCGGAGAAATAAAAAAGAAAAAATAAAGGTTGAGTAACACGGGATACTTGATACCTTTTCATCAAGTAACACGGGATACTTCGTTGATCCCCCGCTTTTGATTTCTTTTCCTCATGCCCATCACCCAGCGCCAGATCGCCCTTGAAGCCAAGGTGTCCCGTTCGACGGTGGCGGCCGTTTTGTCGAACACCCAGCGGGAGCGTTTTTCCAAGGAAGTGCAGGAGCGGGTGCTTGCAACGGCGCGCAAGCACGGGTACCGCCCCAATCGCTATGCACAGGTGATGAACCACGGCAAAAGCGGTTATATCGGCATCCTCGGGTTTGGGACGCACAACTCGCTTTCCTACCGCAAGCTCGGCTTCGCCACGGAGCTGTTTCGCCGGCTGGAGTATGACTGGATCGTCCATGAAGCCGGGTGGTATGCGGCTGATGAAGACGATGTCTGCGATCTTCTGGTTCAAAAGATGATCGACGCCAGGGTGGAGGGGGTGTTGCTCATCTATCCGCCGCGTCGCTTTACGCAGGGACATCTCGAACGCCTCCGAAAAGCCAGAATCCCGGTGGTGGGGGTTGCCAATGAGCACCTTGCCGACCTTCCGTCGTTTGTTTCCGACCGGTCGTGGGGGTATCACTTTCTTACCAGGCATCTTCTCTCGCTCGGACATCGCAGGCTGGCGCTTTTGTATAGCAATCCCGCCTGTCTGGAAGCCTTCTCGCAGGCGCTGGGGGAGACGCCGGAGATGGCCGTCAAGGCGCGGGATTTTCTTACGCCCGAGATGCAGATGCTCCCGGTTGAGCAACTCACCTATCTTCCCGGCTGGCTCGGGATGCGCCATCTCCTGGAGCAACCCGAGCGGCCCGATGCCGTCGTCTGCGCCAACGACGCCTGGGCGCTGGGCGCCCTCAAGGCCTGCGAGGAAGCGGGCCTGCGCGTTCCGCGCGACATCGCGCTGACCGGGTTTGACAACGACCCGGCCGGGGCGTTCGGGACGGTCCCGCTGACGACGATCGACCACCCCGTCAAGGAAACGGCCCAGCAGGCCGCCGAATTTCTCCTGAATATCATCCGCAATCAACCCCAACCGTGTGAACAACGGTTTGTCATCCGAGGTACGCCGATCATCCGGCGTTCATGCGGTGCATCGGATGGCTAGCCAACCGGTTTTACGTCGGTCCATCGGCTGCTGAAAGAGTGTGGAGAAAAGCCTTTTCCACTGTACGGAAGCGGTCTGCCCATCCCACCCCAACCCCCTCTTCATCCCATGATCAAAATCATCCCCCTCGCCGTGGTTTCCCTGTTTTTCATCCACCTTCAGGCCGGCGGGCTTCACGCAGCCACCCTCGTGACGGCTTCCCAGCAAAAACCGGTGGAGAATGTCTTTCTCTCCATTGAAAACAGCAGCACGTCGACCACCGGTGTCGTCGCGCAGAATGCCACCAGGCCCAGTCCTCTCAATGCGGTGATCAACACACAGGGGCAGACGTTTTCCATCGCTGAAGCGACGCTGTTGAAAACCGTGGTTTTCAGGCTGCCTCCGACCGTGACCATCCGGGATATCGTCCTCGAAACGGAAGTCGAATTGATTTTCTACAAGCTGGAAAATGCCGATTCGACGGAACCGACCCAGGAGATCACCCGGTTTTCATGGATGATGCCAGCGACGCTTGCCGCCAATGACTACCTTTATTTTGATCTGGAAACGCCCTTTTCCCTTGCCGCGGAGCAGCAATACGGAATCGTTTTTGCCTTCAAGGAGACCAGGCTCAACCAGAGCCTCAACCTGATGGCCGGTACGACCTATACCGGCGGGGACAGAATATCATACGTGGTCAATGCCGATGGTTCGGGTTGGCTGACTCCGGCCCAGGGAAAGAGCAACGGCAGCCTGAGCCTTCATCTTGTCGCCATCCCCGAGCCGGGTAGCGTCGCGCTTCTTTTGGGGGCTGCTTTGCCGCTGGCGCTGCTCGGGTTGCGGCATCGGGGCCGCTTCCATCGTTCCCTGTAACCGATCAATCTTTTTACCGTGCTCCCCCGCGTCTCCATGGTTCCTCGCCGCCGCCGCCCGTCCGCTTTCACGCTGTCGGAAATGCTGGTCGTCGTCGCGTTGATCGCCGCCCTGCTGATGATTGCGCTGCCGGTCTTTTCGAAGGTGCGCAGCAGCGGGGTCGAGGCGGAGTGTATCAGCCGCCTGAAGGCTCTCGGGACAGGGCTGCTTGCCTATTGCGCGGATCACCAGAACCGGATCATGCCGGCCAGCAATACCGCCGACGGGGTGCCGTGGGAGGAACAGACCTGGATCAGGGCTCTCTATTACAAAAAATATGTTGAGAACGCCGATGTCTTCATCTGCCCCGGTTACTATCCCTATAACAGCAGGACGCGCGGGCTCAATGGATTGATGGGGACCGGGCGCAGCTACGGGATGCGCATCTGGGGAAGTCCCGGCGATTTCGCCAAACGCTCCCAGCCGAGGCCGTTGACCGTGATTGAGCATCCTTCGGAGTTTTTTCTTCTCGCGGACACTTACTGGAAAAGCCTCGAAGGCCAGGGTTATGTCGTCCAGCCCGATCCGTCGGACAAGAACCAGTTTATCCATCTGCGCCATCGCCAGCGCGCCCATCTCTTTTTCGCGGATGGATCGATCCGCCCGGTCACCCGTGAAGAGGTCTATCGGTTGAGCGAAAGCCAGGCCGCTTACGGCAACGGCTCGCGCATCCAGTTCCGATGCTGGCCGTAAGCGAATGCTAATACCCCATTGATCATGAGAAATCGCCCCATCGCAGCGCTCGCCTGCCTGTTGATCTCCACGCTGCCGGTCCTGGCCGGGCAATCGGCCGCGCTGGCTCCGGAAAGCTTCCGTTTTTCAGCCCGGGGAAACTATGAGTACCGGCCCGATCCGCGTGAACTCATGCAGATCATCCACCCTTTGGCCCCGGCCAGGGCGGATGACTATGGAAAGCTGACGATCAAAGCGACCTTTCCCAGGGAGGCGACTCCGCCTTATCTGCTCGGCTTTTTCTACGACGACAACAACGTGCGCAGCGGCACGACGGTTCCCAAAACGATCGGCTCCCGGTCGGGCGCGCTTTCGGTATTGATCGACGAACGCGAAGGCCACCGTTTCAGCAAGTGCTGGGTCGACGGAGAGGAAGTCTGGTCGCAGGATGTCATCGCGCCGAGCCGCCGGGAACCGGTCGCGGTCGATCTTACGGGCAAGGTGACGCCCGGCAAGGCATTCGAACTGGTGTTCGGGTTGGTGGAAGCTGTCGACAGCGATCGCCGCCTCCCCGGAGACGTGCAGGTTCAATCGGAGGGCATCTCCCGCCTGGAAGTCGATTTTGCCAGGTACGAAACCAAAAGCTACTGGGGCGATGTCTCCCTTCACTGGGGAGGCGACAAGCCTTCCGGCGAACCGGCAAAATGGGCCGAAACCATCGACGCCCGCCCCGTGAAGCTCCCTCCTTCCCACAACGGGGCGGCCCGGAGGATGAAGGTGGAAAAAAGCGAGCTTCTGGACGATGTCGACTGGGCATGGCCCGTCGTGCAGGGGATTCCGCTGGCGCAGGGGGATCTCGCCGCGCCGGAGATGGTCCTCTCGGCCGGACAGGCCCCGGTGGCGCATCAGTTCACCCCGATGAACCGGTGGCAGGATGGCTCCATCAAATGGGCGCTTCTCCAGTTCACGCTCAATGCCGGAAACAAGGACGAGTCGTTGACCCTCGCGCCCGCGCCGAAACCGCAAAAGCCGCAAAAGCCCGTGCATCCCGTTCAGGTGAAGCGGGAGGGGCAGGGGCGCGTCGTCACCCTCGGCAACAGCCTGGTGGAAGCCACGCTGGCGGCGGATCACGCCGTGCTGAAGATCGCGGGTCGCCGCCAGCTTCCCGTCATCAACGCTTTTGAGCTTTATCAAAGCGTGGAAGGGCAACCCGGCACGGTCCGCTGGGATGCCGTCGACCTCCGGCGTTCCACGCCGTGGCAGGCGGAAGCGTGGCTTTCCGGGAGTCTGCACGGGCCGGACGGCACCACGCTGGAGCGTCTCCGGCTTTCGGTGACGGTCTTTGCCGATGTCCCGTATGTCCGGCTGCGGACGACGGTGATCAACCAGCGCCCGGGGGAGATGGCGACCGACGAGTACGGTTTTCGACTGAAACCCGCCTGGTCTTCGGCCGAGGCGATCGTCAACAGCAGCGGCGAAGGGTGGCTGCTCTATCCCGGCCCCGAGGCGACCTTGACGAGCGCGACCCGCTATTTTTCGCACCGCTGGCCCAATGGCCTTTCGCTCACCCCGGATACGATCGATTTTCGCCTCTTCCGGTCGGGAGACCAACGGCTGCCCCGGTTGACCACCTGTTTGGGCGAGGCATTGACGCATGAAGTCTGGCTGGCGGTCACGCCGGAACCGGTGACAGAAAACGCGGCGCGCCGTTTCAGCGCCCTGGTGGAAACGCCGCCCCGGCTCGACGCCAGCGCCTTGCTGCGTGAAAGCCGCGTCTGGGGGCCGATCCCGGAGATCGGACGCGACGAACCGATCTACGAAAAGGTGATCGAGGGCAATCTGGCACCGGTCCTGGGCCATGGCGCGCAGGAAGGCATCCGCCTCTACGGCAGTTACAACTCGACGCTGCTGACCAATTTTTACTGGAACACGCTGCATACCTTGTACACCGTCTACGCGATGACCGGGGAGCGGCGGTGGTTTGACTGGGCGGAACGTTCCGTCCGGCATCAGATCAACCATCTCATCTGCCACGAACCGACCGAAGCCCAGCCCGCCGGCGGCGTGAAGTATCGGCTCGACCACTCCGGCGAGCCGACCTTTGACATCAAGACCCAGACGCTCGACGCCCTTTTCGACCATTGGCAGATGTCGGGGGAGGATGAGGCCCGGCAACTGGCGGTCGGCGTGGCGGACTTCATCCTTGAAAGCTCCCGGACCCGGGCCGCCAGAAATTCCACCAGCGCCAGGGTCCAGGGCTGGGGGTTGATGTTCCTCATGCGCGCCTACCGGGATACCCTGGATGAACGCTACCTGAAGGAGGCCGGTGAATGGGCGCAGGTCGCCCTGAAACATACGCACCCGAGGCGTGGCGCTTATCTGGAAAACCCGAATCATGTCAGCTATCCCGGCCTGAGCCCGTTCAAGAACGGCATTCTGCTCACCGGCCTGCGGGAGTTTTATGAAACCACCGCAGACCCCGGGATCGGCGCGCTTCTTTATCAGATCGCCTGGTCGGTCTACGCCGAAACCTACAACCCGAACAACACCGAGGCGCGGCCCAATCTCGATTACGAATACTCGCCGGTGCCCTACAAAAGAGCGCCCATGACGCGGCTCAACGTCGGCATCAGCGCGGGGCAGGCATACGCCGCCGCCATCTCGGGAGACCGCCGCCTCGCGGAAATCGCCCGGCTCGGCTATCAAGGTTTTCTGGAGGGACGCCCCGTGACCACCACCCCCTGTTTTTGCTACGACCTTCCCGCCGCCATTTTCTGGAACCGGTACAACGCGGACCACACGGAGGCGCGGCATCAACCCCTTTCCGGCGCGGAGTAAAGGCCCCCCCGCTTGTTTTCCGGGATTCATTTGCCCTCCCCCGGCTCTTCCGTTTATCGTTGGGCCATCATGGAAACGCAACTGCCGCGTGTCGTCACCGAAATTCTCGAATCCTACCGTACGGTCGGGGGGATCAACAATATCGACGGGACCAACCTCCCGTCGAAACGGGCGATTGCGGAGATCTGTCTCGACCTGCTGCAACTTCTTTTCCCGGGGTTTCACGATCAGGAGCCGATTCACTCCAAGGCGCTGCGGCGGGCCACCTCGTACCGGGTCGGGTCGATCGCGGACCGGTTGACCGAGGAGGTCGCCAAAAGCCTCCGCCTGGGCGATCCCGACTGCTCGGACGCCAAGGCGCGCAAGGTGGTGCTGGCGATGTTCGAGCAGATCCCCGCCGTGCGCGAACTGCTGCGCACCGATGTCGAGGCGGCCTACGAGGGCGACCCGGCGACCAACAGTTTTGACGAGATCATCCTCTCCTACCCGTGCATGGAGGTGATGGCGATCCAGCGCTGCGCCCACATCCTCTACAAGGCGGAGGTGCCGCTCCTGCCGCGCATCATGATGGAATGGGTCCACGGGCGGACCGGGATCGACATCCACCCGGGCGCGACCATCGGCCCGTACTTCTTCATCGACCACGGCACGGGCGTGGTGATCGGCGAAACCTGCGTGATCGGCTCGCACGTGAAGCTCTACCACGGCGTCACCCTGGGCGCGAAAAGCTTCCAGAAGGACAAGCAGGGGCGCATCCTCAAAGGAGGCAAGCGCCACCCGAACGTGGAGGACGGCGTGACGATCTACCCCAACAGCACGGTGCTCGGCGGCGATACGGTGATCGGCGCGGGGACGACCATCGGCGGAAACGTCTTTTTGCAGCAGAGCGTGCCGCCGCACTCGCTCGTCTACCTGGAGGAGACGCAGGTGCGGATGATCCCGAAACGCCCCCGCCGCTCCGGAGCCGGAGAGAAGGGGAAGCAGGGCGAACCGAAGCCGGGGATCACCTCGGTCGTCACCGCCGGGCCGCGCGAAGCGGTGGCGGAACCGGATTGGTGCATTTGAACTCCGCCATGATCTACCTCGATTACAACGCCACCACCCCCCTTGCACCGGAGGTCTTTGCCGCGATGCGGCCGGTTCTGGAGCATCAGTACGGGAACCCTTCGAGCATTCATGCCGTGGGCCGCGATGCGCGGGCGGTGATTGACGATGCGCGTGACCGGCTGGCGACGCTTCTGGGAGCGCGGCCGCACGAGATCATTTTCACCGGCGGGGGGACGGAGGCGGACAACCTGGCGCTGCTCGGGCTGGCGCGGCAGCGGGTGCGGGACGGGGCGGAGCGCCACATCGTCACCCCAAGGAGCGAACACCATGCCATTCTCCATGCGGCGGAGTTTCTGGAAGCGCGGGAAGGGTTTCGCGTGAGCTGGCTGGAGGTCGATGCCGGGGGGCGGGTCGACCCGGAAGCGGTCCGCGCGGCGATCACCGGGGCGACGGCGCTGGTGTCGGTGATGTCGGCCAACAACGAAACCGGCACGCTCCAGCCGATCGCCGAAATCGCGGCGGTCTGCCGGGAGAAGAAGGTGCTTTTCCACAGCGATATGATCCAGAGCTTCGGCAAGCTGCCGGTGCGGGTCGATGGCGACGAGCCGGGGCCGGACGCGATCTCGCTCGCTGCCCACAAGTTTTACGGACCCAAAGGGGTGGGAGCGCTCTGGTTGCGTGCGGGGATTCCGATCGACCGGACGGCCTACGGCGGTTCCCATGAAAATGCGCGGCGACCGGGTACGGAGAATGTCGCGGGGATTGCGGGGCTGGTGGCCGCTGCCGAACGGGCGAGCGCCGCCCTGGCCCACGAACAGCCGCGGCAGGCGCGCTTACGCGACCGGCTTTGGGAAGGGATTGCCCGGGTCGCGCCGATGGCGATCCGCAATGGCGACCCGCTCCACACGCTCGCCAATACGCTCAATGTCTCCTTCCCCGGTCTCGACGGGGAGAGCCTCCTGATGAATCTCGATCTGGAGGGAGTCGCGGTCTCGAGCGGTTCGGCCTGCATGGTCGGGTCGATCCAGCCTTCGCACGTCTTGCTGGCGATGGGGGTGCCGGCCGGGGTGGCGCAGGCGACGGTCCGTTTTTCGCTGGGCGAGGGGACCGATGCGGCGGCGATTGAAAAGGTGGTTGCAGCGCTCGCCAGGATCGTCGACAGGTTACGGGTCGAATGAACCGTTTGCCTGAGAAGAGTTACCAGAGCGATCGGGGTGATGAACGCCCGGCAGTTCCCGGGGCCCCGGGAGGGACGGCGTCGATGCCGGGCGGGCAGTTTGCGGAATTTCACGAGGCAAAGCTGGAGGCGACCGCCCGGGCGCTCCTTGCCCGCGTCGGCGGCGAGCGGCTGGCGGCCGTGGTCAGGGTCCGCTGGAACCGGCGGTTGCGGACGACGGCGGGGCTGGCCCACACGGGGCAGTCGCTCGTCTCGCTCAACCCGCGCCTGATCCCGTTCGGGATGGAGGAGGTCGACCGGACGCTTCGCCACGAACTGGCGCACCTGCTGGCGCGGTTCCGCAGCGGTCGCCGCCGGATCGAACCGCACGGGCCGGAGTGGCGGCAGGCGTGCGCCGATCTCGGGCTCGCGGGGGAGGCGCGTTGCCACGATCTCCCGCTGCCGCGGGTGAGGATGGCGCGCCGGCTCCTCTACCGCTGCCGCAACTGCCGGGCGGAGGTCCGCCGCGTCCGCCCCTTTCAACGGCGGGTCGCCTGCCTGGCATGCTGCCGGATGTTCAGCCACGGGCGTTACCATGAGCGTTACCGGCTTCTGCTGGTGGAAGATACGGCGGATGAGCCGCTTTTGCCGGGTGTATCGTTTCCGGACACGCGTGTCTAATATAACGACGCTTTTTGCCGACCGCAACCTGAGCGTTACCTACGGAGAACCCGGATGGCACGTCACTGGCTTTTGCAGGGAAGCATGAAGCGCATGATCTCTCCCAAACGTTCCCCGGCGCCTTCGTTGGCCGCCGGGGGGAACCGCATCCCCAAAGATTTTTCCCTGGAACCGGCTGCCGCGAAACCGGCCCCTTCCTCCCGCAAGGACGGGCCCCGACTGGTCGGTTCGCTCGGAACGGCCTCCAGCGCGCTCGGCACCCGGGCGTCGGTTGCCCTGAAAGCGCCGGTAACCCCGTCTATCCCGGAGGAGGAAAGCGACGAACGGCTCATGGCCCGGCTGGTGGATCAGGAACCCGAGGCGCTCGAACGCCTCTTTGGCCGCTACAGCCAGATGATCACCGGGGTGATCTACCACGTCGTCCGCGATGAAGCGGAGACCGAGGAGGTGCTCAACGAAGTCTTCCTCCATACCTGGAACCAGGCGGCGACTTATTCGCCCGACAAGGGGAAGGCGCTCGGCTGGCTGGTGACGATGGCGCGCCGCCGGGGGATCGACCGGCTCCGCAAGCGCCAGCGTTACGCGGCGGCGAAGGAACGCTTCGAGGAGCAGTGCCGCCCCGACCCCCACTCCGAGCTTGACACCTCACTCGAAACCGAACACGCTGATCTCCGTCGGTTCATTGAGACAAAAATGGCGGAACTACCCCCCGCGCAGAGCGAGGTGATCCGTTACGCTTTTTTTAAGGGAATGAGCCAGCGCGAGATCGCCGCGATGACCGGAATCCCTCTCGGGACGGTCAAGACCCGCATTGAACTCGGTCTGCGCAAACTTTCGGTGATGTTGAGGGCCGTCAGCGCCGAATGGTAGGGACCGGCGTTGGACTTCGCTTTCCATCGTGCCGCCGCTTCGGGTTTGAACCCGGCGCGGCGGACGCGGAGGCCCCTCCTCCCGGGTGTTTCCGCGCCTTGGGCGGCAGACGGCAGGCGGTGCTTTGCGGCCACTCGTTTCACCGTCCTAAACCGTTTATCTTTTGATACTTGCATGGAACTTACGCCAACCACGACTCCCCTTGCCACTCCGCGCGTTGCGTTTGTGGGAAACTACCTGCCGCGAAGATGCGGTATCGCCACTTTTACCGCCGACCTTTGCGAAGCGGTCGCTGCCGAGTTCCCGGAAACCGACTGCCTGGTCGGGGCAATGAACGAAGGCGGCAAGCGCTACGAATACCCGGAGCGGGTCCGGTTTGAAATCTCCGAACCCGACCTCGCCTCCTACCGCCGTGCGGCTGATTTCCTGAACCTTTACGAGGTCGATGTCGTCTCCATCCAGCACGAGTTCGGCATCTTCGGCGGCCCTGCGGGAAGCCATCTGCTGACCTTTCTCAAGGCGCTGCACAGCCCGGTGGTGACGACGCTCCACACGGTGCTCGCCGAGCCGACCGGAGAACAGCGCGAGGTGATGAAGCAGCTCGACAAACTTTCCAACCGCTTCGTGGTGATGGCGGAAAAAGGGCGCGACCTGGCGGAAAGCGTCTACGGCATCCCGCGCGACCGGATCGACGTGATCCCGCACGGGGTGCTCGACGTGCCGTTCATCGACCCCCACTTCTACAAGGACCACTTCGGCGCGGTCGGCAAGACGGTGATGCTCACCTTTGGCCTGCTTTCGCCCAACAAGGGGATCGAGCACGCGATCTCGGCGCTCCCCGCGATCATCCGCAAACACCCGGAGGTGGTTTACCACATCGTCGGCGCGACCCACCCCCACCTGCTGGCGCACGAGGGGGAGGCGTACCGCGAACGGTTGCAGAAGCTGGTGAACGATCTCGGGCTCTCGGACCGCGTGGTCTTTCACAACCGGTTCGTCGACAAGGAGGAACTGATGATCTTCATCGGCGGCGCGGATATTTACGTGACCCCGTATCTCAACGAGGCGCAGATCACCTCCGGGACGCTGGCGTACGCCTTTGGCGCGGGCAAGGCGGTCATTTCCACGCCGTACTGGCACGCGCAGGAACTGCTGGGCGATGACCGGGGTATCCTGGTGCCGTTTGCCGATGCGGAGGCGATCGCGGAAGGGGTCGACCGGTTTCTTTCCGACCCGGCGCTGATGACCGGGATGCGCAAGCACGCCTGGGAACTCGGGCGGGAGATGATCTGGCCCGAGGTGGCGCAACGTTACATGGAGAGCTTCGACCGGGCGCGGACCGGGTTGACGACGCCGATCCGCGGGATGCTTTCGGCCAATGTTCCCGAGAGTACGGCGCAGCTTCCGGCGTTCAAGCTCGACCACCTTTGCCGGATGACCGACAACACCGGCCTTTTCCAGCATGCGATCTACCACGTGCCGCGCTACAGCGACGGTTACTGCGTCGACGACAACGCGCGGGCGTTGATCCTGACGACGCTTCTGGAGGAGACGGCGCTTTTTCAGGGGCAGGCCGGCGGGCAATACGAAGGGGTCGATCTCGGGCGGCTGCGCGACATCTACCTTTCGTTCCTGTGGGACAGTTTCGTCCCGGAGACGGGGCGTTTCCGCAATTTCATGAGCCATCGCCGCGAATGGCTCGAGCCGCACGGTTCCGAAGACAGCCACGGGCGGGCGCTCTGGGCGATGGGGACGGTGCTCGGGCGTTCCCGGCACGAAGGGGCGCGTTCGCTCTGCGCCCGGCTTTTCCACCAGGGGTTGCCGGAGCTGGAGGGGTTCAGCTCGCCGCGCGCCTGGGCGTTTGGCCTGCTGGCGATCCACGAATACCTGCGCCGCTATTCGGGCGACACGGCGGCCAACCGGCTCCGCCATCTGTTGACCCAGCGGCTGGTGAAGTGTTATCACGCCCATTGCTCGCCGGAGTGGAAATGGTTTGAACCGGAGGCGACCTACGACAATGCAAAGCTCTCCCATGCGTTGATTTTGAGTGGTCAATGGACCTCGCAGGGCGACGTGCTCGAGATCGGCCTCACTTCGCTCCGCTGGCTGCTCGAAGCGCAGACCGCCGAGGAGGGGCATTTTTCCGCGATCGGCTGCAACGGCTTCTGGAAAAAGGGCAAAGCGCGCGCCCGGTTCGACCAGCAACCGCTGGAGGCGCAGTCAATGGTCTCCGCCTGCCTGGAGGCGTATGGGGTGACGGGGAAGACCTTCTGGCTGATGGCGGCGCGCCGCTGTTTTGCCTGGTTCCTGGGTCACAACGACCTGCGCGAACCGCTTTACGACGCGACGACGGGCGGCTGCTGCGACGCCCTGGAACAAGACCGCGTCAACCGCAACCAGGGGGCGGAGTCGAGCCTCGCCCTTTATCTTTCCCTCGCGGAACTCAAACGCTTTGAAGCCATGAAGACCCTTGATCGCGGAACCCGAGCTGCATGAAAATCCACCCCACCGGCGTCTCGTTTCACCCCAACAACGCGCGCGTCCTGATCCGCCCCTTCATCCCAGCGGACCCGGTGAAGGTCGCCAACACGATCGCGCGCATCCTCACCCTGAGCGAAGCGGCGTGCGAGGAGGAGTTGGGCAAGGCCATCGCGGATTTTTCCAACCGCCACCTCGAAGTGCATGCCATCTGGATGCGCCATTACGAGAAGGTCGCCCATCACCTCGGCGAGCCGGTTTCCGAACGCCGCCGGTTGCTCATCGGCGCTTATTTTTCCGGGGAATACGCCCTGGAATCGGCCGCCCTTTTCAACCCGTCGATGGTGCCGCACCCCGACCAGAGCGGCACCGCACCGGGCGAGATGCGCTTCATCATGAGCCTGCGGGCGACCGGGGAGGGCCATATTTCGTCGATCGAATTCCGCACCGGGGTGATCCATGCCGACCACACGGTCTCTATCGACGAGATTTCGCCCTTTGTCACGGTTCCGGAACTGGTTCCCGACCAGACCTACATCAAGGGGATCTTCATCCACAAGCTGGCCGAGATGGGGCTCGACAACGAGTTTTCGCAATCGGTGATGGCCCAGCTCAAGCCGTCGTTTTCGCTCAGGGAACTCAACGACGCCATTGAGCGGACCACCTGCCCCGAGGAACTGGAGCAGGAGGTGCTCCGGACGATGGACCGCGTCCGGTGGCTGGCGGAGTCGAACTACCAGGTCCACTTCCGGCGGGCGTTGCCGATCTCGGAACGGATCATCTTCCCGGTTTCCTCGAACGAGAGCAACGGGATCGAAGATGCCCGCTTCGTCCGTTTCGTGCATGACGACGGCGAGGTGGTCTATTACGCCACCTATACCGCCTACAACGGGCACACGATTCTGCCGCAGTTTTTGCAGACGACCGACTTCCAGCGTTTCGACGTGGTGACGCTCAACGGCCGGTCGGTCCAGAACAAGGGGATGGCGCTCTTTCCCCGGAGGGTGAACGGCTGTTTTGCGATGATTTCGCGCCAGGACGATGAAAACATCTTCCTGATGTTTTCGGAAAACCTTCACTTCTGGGACGAGCCGATCCTGTTGCAGCAGCCGATTGAACCGTGGGAGTTCATGAAGATCGGCAACTGCGGTTCGCCGATTGAAACGGAAGAGGGGTGGCTGCTCCTGACCCACGGGGTGGGGCCGATGCGCAAATACTGCATCGGCGCGATCCTGCTCGACCTTGATGACCCTTCGAAAGTGATCGGCCACCTCAAGGAACCGTTGATCGCCCCGGAAGGGAACGAACGCGAGGGGTACGTCCCCAACGTGGTCTACTCGTGCGGCGCAATGGTCCACGGCAAGCGCCTGATCCTCCCGTACGGGATGAGCGACTCGGCCTCCACGATCGTGACGATCGACCTCGCGGACCTGCTGGAGAACATCCGGAAAGTGTAATCTCTGGGGGTCAGGCAGCAAATCTTGACAGTTTGTCAAGATTTGCTGCCTGACCCCCTCAACGCACGCACCGACGTCACACGATGTATTCCCGCCCGTCGATCAACAGCGTGTAGGCTTCAGACATCGGGTCGTTGGCATAAACGATGAGCCTGTCGCGATTGCCAAACGTAAGATCCAGCGATCCGTCCGGGTCGCAGGCAACCTCGACAACATTCTGCCCAAGTAGTCGCATTAGCGTGGATTCACCAAGCGGGAACTCATCTACGACGGAATCCTGAATCGCGGCCTCAGTGTCAAAACGGAATGGTGCCGACACGCTCAAGCGATTCCCATTCTCGAAAACCAGGTGAACCACATATCGGCCAAAGGCTACGACATCAAGTTGGCTATCCTTGAGCCTGGCCAAAACATCAAGTGTCGGAGGTGGGTGCATTAGGTTGTGTCCACGAATTTAAATGGGAGGCGACTAAAAGCCGCTTTTTGGCCCAATCCTGGTGGGGATTGGTTTCATCGTTCGCGGGTCCAACCGCTGTCATCCCCGTCTCCGTGGTGAATACCGGAAGAGCGCCGGGAGCGTCAACTTTCAACGGGCCTGTTGTCCAAACCGAGTCGCAAGCTGTCAAGATTTGCTGCCTGACCCCCTCTTTGAGCAGGAAGAGCTTGCCTTGGGCGGGGCGGCATGGTCACGCTCATCGCCCTCATGATTCCAGACCATCCTTTCGCCGCCCTCCGCAACGATCAGCGCTCGCCCGGCCAGCTTCGCCCCGTTTCGTTCACCCCGCATTTTGCGCCGCATGCGACCGGGTCGGTCCTTGTGGCGACGGGGGAGACCCGGGTGATCTGCTCCGCCATGGTGCAGCAGGAGATCCCCCGCTGGATGAAGGAGCAGAAGGTCCCCGGCGGCTGGTTGACGGCGGAGTATGCGATGCTCCCGTACTCGACGCTCGACCGCAAGCAGCGCGACAGCACGCGGGGGAAGATCGACGGCCGCTCGTCGGAGATCCAGCGGCTCATCGGGCGGGCCCTGCGCGCGGTGGTTGATCTCAAGGCGCTCGGGCCGCATACCGTCTGGGTCGACTGCGACGTGCTCCAGGCCGACGGCGGGACGCGGACGGCTTCGATCACCGGCGCGTGCGTGGCGGTGGCGCTCGCCTTTGAGCGGCTGATCCGCGAAAAGAAACTGACCCGTTCGCCCCTGCGCCAACTGGTCGCGGCCACCAGCATCGGCGTGGTCGGCGGCGTGCCGATGCTCGACCTCAACTACCTCGAAGACAAGGATGCCACGGTCGACATGAACCTCGTGATGACCGAAAAGATGGCATTCGTCGAGTTGCAGGGTTCCGGCGAGGAGGCTTCCTTCAGCGAGGAGGAACTTTCCGCCATGCTGGCGCTCGGCCGCAGCGGCATCCAAGACCTGCTCAACGCCCAGCGGACGGCGATCGTGAACGGGATCGCGACGCTGGATTCCCGCTCATAGCGACGGGCGATCCTGCAAGGCCAGTTTTTTCCGATTTTGATTGTTTCCGGTCTTGAGGGCTTTGCATCCTTCCCGGCGTGGATTCCCTGCTTTTAACCGCCATCTTTCTGCCGTTTGTCGGCATTCCGCTGCTGGCGGTCCTGGGGCGGGGGGAGCGGAGCGGCTGGTGGGCGTTTCTTTTTCCGTTGGTCTCGACCGCCTGCCTGGTCGCGGTCGCGATTGGGACGGGCGGCGAACCGGCGACGCTCCGCTACCCGTGGGTCCCCTCCCTCGGGGTGGAACTGACCTTTCTGGTCGACGGGTTGTCGCTCTTTTTCGGATTGATCGTCGCGGGCATCGGCTCGCTCGTGTTTCTTTACGCGCGGGCGTACCTCGACGGACATTACGGCGGCCATGGCCGGTTTTACGCCTCGCTCCTCTTCTTCATGGGGGCGATGCTCGGGTGCGTTTTCGCGGGGAACTGGCTCCTGCTTTTTGTCTTCTGGGAGTTGACCGGCGTCGCCTCGTTTCTGCTGATCGGTTTTTTCCATGAACTGCCGGTCTCCCGCAGCGGCGCGCGGATGTCGCTGCTGGTGACTTCCGGCACCGGGCTGGCGCTTCTGGCGGGGCTGCTTCTGGTCGGTCAGGCCGTCGGGAGCTTTGACTTCGCCACCGTGGCCGGGGCGGATTTCGCGGGAGCCTCCCCGTTCTGGCTCAACACAGTGGCGCTGTTGGTGTTGCTCGGGGCGTTCGGCAAGTCGGCCCAGTTTCCGTTCCAGTTCTGGCTGCCCAATGCGATGACCGCGCCGACGCCGGTCAGCGCCTACCTCCACTCGGCCACGATGGTCAAGCTCGGCCTGCTGCTCGTCGCGCGGATGGCCCCGGTTTTGCAGGAGGCGACGCTCTGGGGGCCGCTGCTGGTGCTGGTCGGTTTCGCCACGATGGTGCTGGGAGCGGTGGTGGCATTTCTCGCCAACGACCTCAAGATGATCCTCGCCTACTCGACCGTCAGCGCGCTCGGCGGGTTGATCGGTTTTTACGGCTTGATGGAGCGGGGAGAGGTTTCCGGCGATTTTGTGCAGATTTTGAGTCACGTTTTTTACAAGGGGTGCCTCTTCATGGTGGTCGGGATCGTCGATCAGGCATGCCACGAGCGCGACATCCGCAAACTCGGCGGATTGCGCCGCCGGATGCCGTGGGTCGCGGCGGCGTGTGCGGTGGCGGCGGCGTCGATGGCCGGGATGCCCGGCACGCTCGGGTTCATCAGCAAGGAGACGCTGCTGGAAACCGCGACCGCGCTCGCCGGGAACGGGTGGGGGAGGTATGCGCTCGGCTGCACTTTGGTCAGCGCGGTCCTTGGCGTCGCGTTTTCGCTCCGTTTTTTCCTGAAGGTCTTCTGTGGCCCGCTCACCCCGGCGACGGAGACGATCAGGCCGCCCTCAAGGGTGATCCGGGTCTCGCCGCTGCTGCTGGCGGCGGGCACGCTCGTGTTCGGCGTTTTCCCGGGGCGGCTCGATGCGCTTTCCGCGTGGCGGGTGGCCGGGCTGCATGCGCCGGAGGCGCGCCACTACGCCCTCTGGCATGGCTGGAGCGCGGCGGTCGCGATCAGCGCAGCGATCTGGATTGCCGGGTTTCTCCTCTACCGGCTCGGCGAACGGCTGGAATGGCGCTTTACCGGGGTCCCCGCCGCATTGCAATGGGGGCGGCTCTTTGATCGCGCCATGGAGGGGTTGATCGCCCTTTGCGCCAGAATCACCCGGGCGACCGGCGCGGAGACGCCGTCGCACTACCTGCCGATCATCCTCGCCGTCATCCCCCTTGCGGTCGGGACCGCCGTGGCGACCCAGGGCACGCTGCCGCTGCCGGAGTGGGAGCGCCCTGATCTCCTCCGTTCGGTGATCGCCCTGGTGATCATCGCCTCCGTCTGCGGGGCGATTTTCCTGAAAACGTGGAAAAGCCAGCTTGTTTCGCTCTCGATCAGCGGGTTTCTGGTCAGTTTCTACTACCTCCTCTACCGTGCGCCCGATCTGGCGCTTACGCAGCTCTTTGTGGAGACCGCCGTGCTCGTGCTGGTGATCTTTCTCCTCTCCCGGTTTGCCCGCGCGGCGCAGCGGGGGGAGGCGGATGACCGCCCGTCGCCTTCGCGCAGGGGGGTGAACCTTGCCGTCTCGGTGCTGGTCGGCGCGCTGGCGTTTGCTTCGGTGGCGTGGGTGAGCGGCGGCTCGGCCCTGCCGAAGCTCGGCCCGTTCTATGCGGCCAATACGGTGCCGCTCGCCGGGGGGACCAACGCGGTCAATACGATCCTGGTCGATTTTCGCGGGTTCGACACGCTGGGGGAGATCTCCGTCCTCGTCATCGCGATGCTGAGCGCGCTGGGGCTCCTGATGCGGGTCAGGGCTGATGCCGGGCGGCCTCCCGAGCCGCTCCCCTCCGGCTCGCGCGAAGAGCCGGGGCAGCCGCCGATCACCAGCCCGATTTTGAGCCAAAGCTCGCTGGCACTTTTCGGGTTGATCAACCTGCTGGCGCTTTACCTCCTCCTTCGCGGACACAATGCCCCGGGCGGCGGGTTCATCGCGGGGCTTTGCACGGCCATTTCGCTGATCCTGCTCCACCTGGCGCTCGGCATCGGCGCGGTCCGGGCGATGTTCCGGTTTGACCCGTCGCGCCTGGCGGTGGCCGGGCTTTTGCTTTCGCTCTTGATGCCGACCCTTTCCATGTTCGGCGGCGGGTGGTTTTTTGAGCATTTCGCCTTTCACGGCCACCTGCCGCTGCTGGGAGAGATCCACTTCGGCACGGCGTTTTTCTTTGATCTCGGGGTCTACTTCGTGGTCGTCGGCATCGCCTGCAAGCTGATCTTTACGCTCGCCAGTTCCACCGCCCGCTTCCCCCTGCCGCGCGAAGAGGTCTGCCGCTACGCCGCCGAGGGGGAGACCACGATCGAGCCCTCTTCGGAAGGAGGCGCTTCATGCTGATCGAAACCGCCATCCTGGTCGGCTTCCTTTTCGGGGCGGGGACGTGGCTCGTCCTTCAGGGGAGCTTCGTGCGCATCCTTTTCGGGTTTCTCGTTCTTTCCAACGCGGCCAACCTGCTCGTCCTCTCCGTCTCGGGCGATCCTTCGGGCAAGAGCGCGCCGCTGGCGTTTCTCGGCGCGCCGTACGTCGATCCGCTCCCGCAGGCGTTGATTTTGACGGCCATCGTGATCGGTTTCGGCACGACGGCTTACCTCGTCTTCCTGCTCTACCGGTTCTTTGTCGATTTCCGGACCACCACCTTTGACGGCGCTCGTGAAAAGGAGGAAAAGCCGTGAACCTGATCATCGCCATCCTCCTTTTGCCGTTCTTTACCGCTGCCTTTTCCGCGCTCATGCCAAAGGTCGGCACCGCGCGACGGGGGCTGGTGGCGCTTTCGGCGTGGTTGCAACTCGCCGTGGCGCTGGCGCTGGTGGAACTGACCCGCGGCGGCGAGCGGCTGGTGCTGCCGCTCGGCGGCTGGCCGGGGCGGTTCGGGATCGTGTTGGCGGTCGATCTTTTTTCCGCCATCATGGTGACGCTCGCGGCGGTTTGCAGCGTGGCGATCCTCCATTACGGCTTTTTTGAAACGCCCCGGCGCGAGGAACACCCGCTGCGGCTGCCGCTCCTCCAGTTTCTGGTCGTCGGCACGCAACTGGCGTTCATCACGGGCGATCTTTTCAACCTTTTCGTCGCGTTCGAGATCCTGCTCATTGCCTCCTACGGATTGATGACGCTGGAGTCGAGCGGGGCCGAAATCCGCCACGCCTTCCCCTATTTTGCGATCAACCTGATCGGCGGCCTCCTCTTCTTCTGCGCCGCCGGGTTGACCTATGGCCTGCTCGGGACGCTCAATTTTGCCGGAATCGCCGAACGCGCCGGGGCGATGACCGGCGACGCCCGTTTTTCCGGGCTGGCGGTCCTGCTGCTTTGTGTTTTCGGGATGAAGGCGGGCCTTTTTCCGCTCTATTTCTGGCTGCCGAAGTCGTACCCGATCGTGCCGACCCCGGTGGCCGCGTTTTTTTCCGGAATGTTGACCAAGGTCGGCGTCTACGCCGTGCTCCGCCTCCTGACGACCGTCCTGCCGCACGAGATGGGGTGGCTCCATACGGCGCTCGCATGGGTGGCGGGGGCGACGATGCTTTTTGGCGTGGCGGGGGCGATCGCGCAGAACACCATCCGGGGCATCCTTTCGTACCATATTCTGAGCCAGATCGGGTACATCGTCCTGGCGATCGGCCTTTTCACCCCGTTTTCGATCGCGGCGGCCATCTTCTATCTCGCCCATCACATCATCGTCAAAACCTCGCTTTTCCTGATCGGCGGCGTGGCCAACCGCCTGGAAGCGACCGATGAACTCGACGCCATGGGCGGCCTCTGGAAGCAGGCGCCGTTTCTCGGGGTGCTTTTCCTTTTTCAGGCGTTTTCGCTGGCGGGCATCCCTCCTTTAAGCGGGTTCTGGGGGAAACTGCTCATTTTGATCGCCACGGTGCAAACCCGGGAGTACCTGCTGCTCGCGATCGCGCTGCTGGCGGGGCTTCTGACTCTTTTTTCGATGCTGAAAATCTGGAACGGCGCGTTCTGGAAGGAACGGCCCGCGCCGCTGCCGCCGCCCCCTTCGGGCAACCGGCCCAACCTTCCCCGGATGATCGCGGTCATCGCCGGGCTGACGTTGATCTCCCTCTCCATCGGCCTCGGGGCGGAGTGGTTTTACCAGCTCGCCCGGCAGGCTGCGGAGACGGCGCTCGACCAGCCGGGTTACGTTCGTGACATCGCCCGCGCCCTCCCTCCTCCCCCGCTGCCATGAAGCGAAATGCCTTGATTCATCTTGCCCTTGCGCTGCTCTGGACTTTTTCCGGGGAGCCGACGCCGGGGCGTTTTCTCGCGGGGCTGCTGCTCGGGCTCTTCGTCCTTTGGGCGATTGGCCGGTTTTGGGGAGCGGGGGCGTATGTACGCCGGGCGCTCGGGTTCTTACGTTTTCTCCTGGTTTTCGCGCGGGAACTCGTTCTTTCCAACCTCGCGGTGGCCCGGACCATCCTTTTCGTGCCGAAGGAGGCGATCGACCCCGATTTTGTACGGTACGACCTGAGCGGCCTGCGCCCTTTGGAGGCGTTGATTTTAAGCCACTGCGTCACCCTGACCCCCGGGACCACGAGCGTTGAAATCTCCCCCGATTATCATACACTCATCTTTCATGCCCTCGACGCGAGCGACCCGGAGGGGGTTTGTCGCGGGATCGACGAAACCTTGAAACCGGCGATCCTCGCCTTTACACGATGAGTTTTTACCACCTTCTCGCCTTTCCGCTGCTGGCCGCCATCGGGTGCGGTCTCTGGCGGGCCTTGCGCGGGCCGACCATTCTGGACCGGATGCTCGGGCTTGACCTGATCGTCGTCTGCTCGGTCGGGGTCGCCCTTCTGCTCGGGCTGGAGTGGGGCACGGCGGTGCTGGTCGACTGGGTGCTCGCGATCACGCTGCTCGGGTTCCTGAGCACCGTGGCGCTCACCATTTACCTGATGAAATCGGAGGATCGACAGGGATGACGGCGATTTCCGGCCTGCTGGCGGATGTTTTGCTGGGGCTGGGGGTGCTCCTGATGGGGATCGCCGCCATCGGCGTGGTCCGCCTGCCCGATATGCTCTGCCGGGCGCACGCGGTCGGCAAGGCGTTGACGCTCGGCATTTCGCTGATGCTGCTCGGGGCGATGCTCCGGTACGGTCCGGCGCAGCAGCCGAAGTTCCTGCTGGCGATTCTCTTCCAGTTTTTGACGATTCCGGTGGCGGGGCATCTCGTCAGCCTCGTCGCCTACCGCAAACGTTTTCCGCGCTGGCGTCCCCCCTCCCGGCAGCGATAGCTTTCCTTTATCCATCATGTCTTCATCCGGCCACTTTTACCAGACCCCTTCCATCACCTACGTTGACACCGCGCGTTCGCCTTTCGGGCATGACTGCCCGTTTGACCCGACCTACGGCTACACCACCGCGCAGCTTCTGGCGGTCGAATCGCCCGAGCCGCCGGTCGATTTCGCCGATTTCTGGCGGACCCGCACCGACCGGGCGCTGGCGATCGACCCCGCGCCGGAATGGCTCGGCGAGCCGGAGGATCGCGGCG
>DATMFV010000011.1:0-42549 GCA_035555975.1 Chthoniobacteraceae bacterium | reverse complement strand
ATGGCCTCGGAGCCCCTATTTTTAGCCTATAACGAAATTCCGACGACCGCCTGTATTCAAGGAATACAGAAGGGAGAAGGAATGCAGTTAGAGGCAAAAAGAGGTGCTCCATGGCCTTTGAAGGACTTTTTTCACAGCCTCCAAGAGACTTGCCCCGCAAAACGTCATCGTTTATCGTCGCCCGTCGAGCCGTTGCCAAGGTGTGATGTTGCATCTACCGGTTGACAAGCACCCAAAAGACGCTTTTTGGTCCCAGGTAAACTTTTTTTATTTGAGCCTCGTTGGTAACCGCCCCGGCGTTTCGTTTTCTTCACTCCATGAAATTCATCCCCCTTCTTTTCCTGATCGGCACCACCCCTTTCATCATCCAAACGTCTGCCACCGCCGCCCAGGCTGCTTCCCGGCAAACGACGGCGTCGCCCACCGCCTCGCCGACATCGCAACGCCCCGCCCGCATCCGCGTTCGCAGGGCCGTCCGGATCGCCACGCCGACGCCGACGCCAACCCCCACGCCCAAGCCGGTCCGGACCCGCAGAGCCGCCCCGACGCCGACGCCCACCCCTGAGAAGGAGGCGGAGGAAGAGAAAACGGAGTCCACCGGCGAACGCGGTTTTTTCTCGCGGGTCTTCTCGATCGGCGGCTTCCATGAACGCCAGCCCGAAGCGGAAACGACGCCGGAGGCCACCCCGGAAGCCACGCCGACCCCCGCCGAGCCTGTGCGGAACAAGGCGGTCCACCGCTCCAGCACGCCGCCGCCCCCCACGCCGCAGGAACACGAGGAGGTTTACGCCGCGCAACTCCCCTCAATCCAGACCGGTGGTGCTTCCTACCAGTCCGGCCTGCCGCCTTTCCAGGCTGCCGCGGCTCCTTCGCCCGTGAACCCCGCCGCCGCGCCATCAACGCCGCCCGCGCCGACGGCGACGCCGCCCGCCCTTTCGCCCGAACCGGTCGTCGCAGCCCTGCCGACCCCGCCGCCCAACCCGGAACTCGACCGTGAACGTTACCTGAAGGTGAAAAAGGAGGCGGCCGCCGCTCCGGAAATCGCCGCGCTGGGCGAGAAGGTCAATGCCACCCCTCCCGGCGAGGGCCAGCAGAAACTCGCCCGGGAATATACTAAGGCGCTCTTCAAAAAAATGGAGTCGATCGACGGTTCGCAACAGGAATGGTTCCAGCGCCTCGAAGCCGCCACGCTGCGCCGGATCGACGCCGGGAAACCGTTCGTCGCGGAGTAACCGCCCGGTCAGTTTACTTCAGCCCCAATGCTCCCCGCGCCTCCCCGGCAAACGCAAAGCCGGGGAGCGCCCGCGGGGCCCCCTTTGCCAGTGCCAGGAAACGGAACCCCCGCCCCATCAGGCCCGGGTGCATCAGGGAGACAAACGCCCGGCGATCGCGCTGCTCCTCCGGGGTCAACGGCCCCGTGGCGTCGCCAAACAACCGACGGCCGACATCGACCATCCAGTGGTGCTGGTCGGTGAACCCGGCGAGCGTCATCCCCGCCGCTTCCGCCTTCTCCACCAGCGAGGTAAACTCGACATGGGCGGTGAGGTCCTGCTCCCCGGGTTGGTCCAGAAATGCTTCGCTGCGGCGGTGCCGGTGGTAGGCGGTCAAGGTCCCCCGGGTCCGTTCCGGCAGGTAAAAATCCGCGCGTGAAAAGCCGTAATCCGCCGCGAGGAGGTAGCCGCGCTCCAGCCGCGCCGCAACGGTTTCCACCCACTCGAGCGCCGCAAGGTTGACCTCCGTCTCGTATCCCTCCACCTCCGGCAGCCATGGGAGCCATGCCTCCAGCCGCGGGTCGGAAAACGGCCCCTCCTTCCAGACCGGGTCGCCCTCCTCCAGGCCGACGTACCACTCCCGCCACCTCCCCTCCCGCCGGACGATCCGGTGTACCGGCATCGCGTCGAGCAGTTCGTTGGAAAAATGAACGCCGGTCCATGGCTCCAGCGCCTCCAGCGTCGGAACCCAGCGCACTCCCTCCGCACCGCTCCAGCGCGCCAGCCGCTCACGCTGCCGGATTTCGTTGAGCGCCAGCGGCTCCACCAGAACATAACGCAACGCCCGGGCAAAACGCCGCCCCTCCGCGCTCCCGTCCCCCTCCGCCGCGCAGAGCACGTCGTGCGCGAAATCGCCGCCATCGCCCCCCTGCTCGACCACTGCAAAGCGCTCCGGCCTCCCAAGCTGCTCCCACATCCCGCGGAATGCCACCGCCACCAGCCGCCCGAAGAGCGGCCCGATGCTGACGCTCGTGAGAAAATCGCCCTCCCGGCCGATCGCCGCCCGGCCTGCCGCGTAGTACCCGCCCTCCGGGTCGTAAAGCGCCCGTTCCATCCATCGGCGAAACGGAATGGCCCCTTCGCGGGTGATTTCTTCTTTGAGAGCGCTCAACAGATCAGGCATGACACCTCCACTCTCTCCGCTCCGGCCCGCCCGGTGCAAGCCCTTGTGGAGCGCTTTTTCGCCTTTTTGCCGCCTGAAAGCACTTTTTGCTTGCCGTAAAGGGGGAAACCGAAAACCATCACCGCCCCACTTCCCGCCGGAGGCCGTGCCAAAAAAAGACTACCAAAACTACCAAAAACGGAATTGCGACAAGACGACGATCCAAAGACCTTTTCAAAAAAACCGTTGATTTTTGCACGCCTCTGACGCAAGCTGGGCGATCCATCTTCCGGCCCGTTTACCGCCGTCCTACCGTTTATGAAAAAGAATATTCACCCGACCTACCATCCCGTCGTCTTCCACGACATCACCAACGGGTCCCGACTGCTCACCCGCTCGACCAAGAAAACGGGCGAAACCGAAGTGATCGACGGCGTGGAACATTACGTGATCCCGGTCAGCGTTTCGGCCAGTTCGCACCCGTTCTTCACCGGCGAAAACACCTTCGTCGATACCGAAGGGCGCATCGAGAAGTTCAACAAGCGTTTCGGCACGCAGCAGCTCCGCCGCGCCTCGAAGCCGAAGCTCGGGGCTTAAAGCATCGCCTTCGAACGGCTCCGCAGCCCATCCTTTCACCTTTTTTTCCCAATGAAAGTTCTCAGCTCCCTTAAATCCGCCAAGGCCCGCCATTCCGACTGCCAGTTGGTCAAGCGCAAAGGCACCCTCTACGTCATCTGCAAGTCGCAGCCCCGGTTCAAGGCCCGCCAGGGTCGCACCGCCGGAACCCGCCGCGCCCGCAAGAGCGGCTAGAGGCTTTGGGCTCTGGCCCGGGTGGCCCGTTGATCGGGTCGATCCTCTCTTTTTCAAAGAACCGGCTCCTTTTCCTGGGAGTCGGTTCTTTTTGTTGTCTCGTGAAGCCGGGAATCCCCGTCCGTCTCTTTTAGGGTTGAACTTCCCGGGCCATTGACCAAAGTCCCCATCGATCATGAACGAACTGATTTGTCCCGAATGCGAAATGGACGACATCCTGACCTCCGGGCAGGGGTATGAGTGCGTCACGTGCGGCCACGAGTGGAAAGAGGAAACCGCCGCGACGCCGGAGGGGTTGATCGTCAGGGATGCCTACGGGACCCTTCTGGCGGACGGCGACAGCGTCACGCTGATCAAGGACCTGAAGCTCAAGGGAAGCTCACAGGTTCTCAAGGGCGGCACCAAGGCCAAGGGCATCCGGCTGGTCGAGGGGGATCACGAAATCTCATGCAAGATCGACGGAGTCTCCATGGGCCTCAAAGCCTGCTTTGTCAAAAAGGGCTGACCCCCGTGCCGCGATCCTGAAATCCCTTCCCTTTTTCCCGTTTAACGGGAGCCGGTTTCTGTTGTCACCGGCATTTGCGCAACGTGTGCGCCAAAAAGGACATGAACTCCCGCCGTTGCCCTTTATCTTGGCGGCATGGATCACCCCTCCTTCCCCTCCGCGTTCCAATGCCCCCTTGCCGTGGTCGCCTGCGGTGTCGTGGCAGCCTTCGCCGCGCTCACCCCCGCCCCGGCGCAGGCGCAGCTTTATGATTTCAACACCCCGGGGCAACTGGTCGATGATTTTACGCGCGTTCCGGACTCCGGGAACACCCTTTACTGGACGCAACAGGCGACCGGCGGCCTGAACAACAGCGGCTGGATCGTCACCAACACCGGCTCGGGGAGCAACGCGCGATACTCGGAAATTCTCGACCAGGGCTTTGCCGCGGGCGCGACACCGTTTACCCTCTCGCTTCACTTCAAATGGCAGCCCAACACCCTTTTCGTGGGCGACCTGCTTGAAATCGGCATCGGACGTTCGACCGACCCGCAAGCCCCCTTTACTCCCGTCTCCCCCGGCAGCGGCGGCCCCTACCCGGCGGCGTGGCAGGAGTTGCAACTCGGCCTCGGCGGCGTCCGGGATTCCGCAAACGTCGGCATTCCCAACACCGTCCGTTTCTACGGATCGGTGCTGGTGGACGGCGTCCTGACCAACTTCAACCCGCCGAGCAGCGGCGGCCCGACCGCGACCCTGGTCGACGGCGGGTGGTACTTCCTCAAGCTCGACTTCGCCCCGACCGCGGCGGAAGACGGCTACATCGTCTCCCTCTCGCTCTCGCAATCGAGCAACACCGGCGTCGTCTCGGACGATCCCCTGATGACCTGGACCACCACGCAGATCAACCCGAAACTGCTCGAAGGCGACCTCCAGTTCTATCTCACCGGGCGCAACGCCCCGTGGAGCGGTATTGTCGGGATCGACAACATCCATGTCTCCCCGATCCCGGAACCGTCGGTGGCGTGGCTGGCCGGAGGCGCCCTGCTGGCGCTCTTCGCCCTGCAACGCCGCCAAACCACCAACACCGGGGTCAACTCTTGAAACTTGACGTCAAGTTTCAAGAGTTGACCCCACCCACCATGTTTCGCCTCCCTCTCCTGCTTCTCGTGCTGATGTTGGCCATCGCCTCTTCGCTTTCCGCCGCCGGGCCGTCGCTTCACAACGGCACCCTCACGCTGCGCACGGGCGACTACGAAGTCACCTTCGTCGAAAGCGCAGCCTGGACGCTGGGGCGGGTGAACTACCGGGGCAAAGCGATCATCGTCCGCACCGGGGCGAACCAGAGCGTCCTCAACCTGAAAAGTCCCCGCGAGCCGGGCGGCGAGCCGTGGGTCGGCACCTCCCACGGCGGCGAAGAAATTACCAATGTCACGCTGGAAGTCGATGGCCGCCCCTACCCGGCGGAGCAGTTCGCCAATGCCGCCCCCGGCACCCGCTACCGGCTCCTGAAAACCTCCCGGCTCGGGCCGCTCCTGTGCGAGAGCGAGGTCACGCTCGAACCCTCGGGGCTGACCGAGCGCTTCCGCTTCAAGGCGGAGGGCGACCTCGCCACCGCGCGCTACCTCTACGTCTTCATGCACTGCTTTGCCCCGACGCTCGGCGACTGGCTCGCGGTCCTGCCCGATGGCCAACTGGTTGAAGAACCTTTCCCGGGCGAAAAGGCGACCCACCTGCGCCGCGACCTGAAAACGCTCGCCCTCTACAACGAGGAGCAGGCCACCGGCGTCATCGTCCGTTTTCCCGAAGCCTACCACGGCGAACCGGGTCACAGCCATTTCCTGATCAACTGGCCCGGTCGCCACCATAAACATTACTTCCGCGTCGCCGCCACCGCTGTCGACGGCGGGGAGTACCTCTGCCACTTCGAAGCCTTCACCGGCTCCAAAGAGGCGTGGAGGGAACGCGCCCGCACCGCCCAACCCTAACGTTTTCCCTTCAAACCACCCCGATGCCCCGCCCCGTCTCCCTCCTGCGCTTCACGCTGCTTCCCGCGCTGCTCGCCCTCGCCGGAAACGCGTTTGCCGCCCCGTTTGAACCCGACGCGGAAACCCTCCTGCTCGCGCATTTTGACCAACGCCCCGACCGGGCCGACTACGCCAACGGGTGGGACGCCTTTGGCGGAGGCGGCTACTCAAGCATCGACGGCTACTACGGCAAGGGGGTCGACCTGCGCGGTCTCCAGCGGCCCGGAAACATCTGGAAGGCGGAAAACACCTTCCCGCCGCGCTACACCCAATGGATCTTCTGGCCGCGCGGCAACGTCAGCTTCAAGCAGGGGACTCTTGAGTTCTGGTTCCGGCCCGGCGCGGCCAATACCCGGCACGGCAGCAGCGGCGGCGACCTGCTCCATTTCCAGCATTACCAGCCGTTGCGCCCGGAGATGATCGAGAAAGGCCCGCCGCCGAAGTACCGGCACTTCCAGCCGTACATCCGCCTCAACCCGGGTACGTTGAGCTGGATGCTCGTGACCCTCAAGGGCGATACCGTTCAGGGGCGGGTCGATTTCGCCAGGGTCGAGGGATGGAAACGCAAGCTCGACCCCGACCAGTGGCACCATTTCGCCCTGCAATGGTCGCCGGAAGGGATCACCCTGCACCTCGACGGCCGCCTCGTCGGCAGCCACGTGCTTGAAGGCGACTTCGGCCTCGCCCTCACCGGCCCGACCCAGCGGGGGCTCGCCCTCAACAGCGTCGTGCTCGACGAACTCCGCATCTCCGCCCGCCCCCGCTACGGCGCTGCCTTTGAACCGGCGTGGCGCGAAGGTTCACGACCTGCCGACGCCTTCCCCGGCGTGCCCGAAACGACACCGATCACGTGGAAACCGCACTTGAGCGACCTCCCGCTCGCCTCCTCCCTCCCGGCTTCCGAACCGGGGCCGCAGCGCAAGGCCCAACTCGGCCCGTGGGGGCTCCGGTTTGAGGAAACCACCGGCCGCCTCGCCGCCGTGCAACACGAATCGCTCGACCTCGCCGCAGGGCGCGACGCTTCCGGCCTGCTCCTCTGGCAGGGGACTGAACGGACCCCGCTCGCCCCAAAGAAAGCCTCCGCGTGGAAAGCCGATGGCGAGGCGCTGGCGTTTGAACAGCAGTGGGGCGACTCGCTCCAGACCCGGCACCGCCTCGCCCCCGGGAAAAGCGGAGAGATCGTCTGGGAGATCGACTTCCGCAACGACGGCTCCACGCCGCTCTGGCTCGAAGCGCTCCTCTCCCTGCCGGTCATGAAGGAGACGACCGGTTTTTTCGACATGTCGTGGAGCCAGGAAAAACTCCCCTTCCCGCGTCGGCGGGATGAATGGCTTTTTTCCCTTCCGATGACCGCCGCCTCCGACGGAACCCGAGGCATCGGCGTCGGGCTCGACCCGCACCAGGGAGTCAGCGCGCTCATCGGCGAATGGCTCCCGGCACACGACGGCGGGAACCCCTCCATCCGGCAGGGAACCCGCGTCGCCCTCGCCCCGGGCGAAAGCCAGAGCCTCCGGTTCGTCCTCTTCCGCTCGAAGGGAGAATTCGGCGTCCTCGATTCGCTCGCCGCCTACCATGCCCTCTTCCCCGATCTCTACCGGCTCCAGCCCTCGGTGCCGATTTACAGCTATCTGGGCGTCTGCCAATACTTCTCCTACGTCCACCTCCCCGACCTGACCCGCACCTACTATTCCGGCGGGCAGTGGGGCCACGGGCCGTACCATACCAAGGGCGACTACCTCGGCAGCCCCCGTTTCTGGGGCCGGAAGGATCTCGCCGACCGCCCCGACTACCAGCATGCCGCCGGTAACGAGCGCCTCTACCGGAGTCGCGAAAACCTCCACCGGACGATCGTCGAACGGAGCCGCGACTCCTTCGAGCAATACTACACGCCCCGGCGTTCGCACGATGTCCCCAACCTCGCCGCCCGGTTCATCGTCGAGGAACTGATGCCGGGGATCGAGTTTCCCGACGACCCGCTCACCGCCGGGCAATACTTCGCGCCGAAAAACCTGGTGGTCAACGAATTCAACACCCCGCTGGGGGCTCACTTCATGAACGACCAGAAGGGGGTCATGGAACTGATCGCCCGCTGGTCGCCCGGGTTCATCAACGACTTCTGCCAGGCTTCCTCCTTCCGGTTCAATGACCGCTACGCACGCAAAAGCCCGGGCCGCGCCTTCTCCGCCGACCGGGGCGAATATGTCGTCGGTGCGCTCGGCCATGCCGAACGTTACCGGATGATCAACGCCTTTGAAACCGGCGGCAAACACCAGTCGATGATCTCCGACTGGGGGATGATCTCCTACATCCTGAGCGCCTGGTCGGCGGCGAACACTTTCGAGTCGGGCGATCCCTTTGTCTCCACCACCGGGATGAAGATCGGCCTCGCCGTCAGCCGCAACCTTCTGGGCGAAAAACCGATCTCGGTCCTGACCAGCTATGGCCACGACGACATCGGCAAGGTGTTCAAGCCCGAAGATTTCACCCCGGAGAGCCTCCGCGACGAATACCGCTTCACCTTCCGCCGCCTCATGCTCGCGGCGCTCGAAACCGGCTATTACGTCGACCCGCCGCTGCTGCATGGCAAGCAATGGAACAGCGAGGTCAACCCGATCCTGGTCGAAAGCCTGGTCGGCGGGCGCAAGACCATCCCCGGCGGCCGGGTCAACGAACCGCTCTGGCTGGTCCGCGGCGGGGAGGAGGCCAAAAGCGTGGTCGTCGTCGGCAACCGTTCCGCGCAGGAGCGGAAAACGCCGCTCTCCCTCCTTCACGCCTACCTCGGCGGACGTTTCCTCTGGGCTCCCTATAATGGAGGGGAGGCCGCCCAACGCGTTACCGACCGGGAGACGCGGCTGCCCGAAGTCGCCCTCGCCCCGCACGACATCGCCGCCTACAAGCCGGTCGCCGAACTGCTCGACGCCGAGGCGGACCGCGCCGCCGCCCGCTGGGAAGGCGACGGGCTGGAAATCCGCGTGCAGATCGACCTGAACGTGAAAAGCGACGGCGCGCTGCGGCTCCTCTGCCCGGCGGAATATTACGAAGTGGCCGCGATCCGGCTCAATGGAAAACCGTTCACTCCCGAAAAGGAGAACCGCATCCCCCTGCCGGGCGGCGCTCACCGCATCGAAGCAACCCTGCGCAACCGCGTCCTCCAGTTTGACGCCGCGGCTTGGAACCAGGTGGAATTGATCGAAAACAACACGCCGCGCTTCTGCCTCCTCGCCGCCACGCAACCCGGCTACGAAGCGGGCACGGCCGCGCAGTTCAACTGGTTCCTGCTCCAGTACGATGAGGAGGACGGAATCCCCGGCAACCTGCCCGACGCCCCCGTCTACGCCTCGGAAAACGAGATCCCCGAAGGGTTCACCGGCTGGGCGATCGATCTCCGGCCCACTCCCGACGCCAAGGCCCCCGCCGTCCATCTCGACCCGGCGACCCGGCGGATTCGCGTGGTCGGCTCCACCCCGGGTGAAGTCCGGCGCGCCGTCATGCTCCTGCTGCGGCTGGTCGACCGGCGCTACCCGCACATTGGCCGCCACGTCCCGCTCGACCGCAACCTCAAGAGCGGCTGGAAGATTCCCGGCTGGACCTCCACCTACAACCCGGACGACCCCGGCTGGAAGCGGCTCTACAAACGTTCGCCCGATGCCATCGACTTCTACACCCGCTTCGCCAATCCCGCCTTTCTTTCAAGCCCCATCCTTGAAAAGGAGTACGAGCCGCTCTATGAAAACGGCAACCTTGATTTTGCGGGAAAATACCGCCTGCGGGCTGCCCCCTACCTCTTTGAACCGACCTGGGCCGAGAGCTATGTTTACGGCTACGCCGGCCCCCGGTCGCACCCCTCGCCATGATCGCCCCCACCCCCCGCCTGCCATGAAACCACTCCCTGCTTCTCCCAGCCGTCCGTACGGATTTTCACTGGTGGAACTGCTCGTCGCCATTGTCTGCGGCGGGCTGGTGGTGATGCTGGCGCTTGCGGGCGGGAGCAGCATGATGCAAAAATCGCGCGAAATGGGATGCGTCTCCAACCTCCGCCAGCTCTACAGCGGCCTGATGCTCTACAGCCAGGACCATCAGCAGCGGCTCCCCTTTGGCGCGCGGGAACCGGATGTTCCCGAGATCAACGGCAACTATTACAGCGGCGCGTACGCCCGTGAACTGAAAGAATACATCCCCGGCCTGAACCAGCCCGGGTACTCGACCGGCCATGTCGAGCCGTACCTCTGCCCCGCCGACCGCGAGACGCGCGCCGGAACCGGGCGCGGCTTCCTCGGGCACAGCTACGGGGTCAACATGACGATCTGCCGCAACACCGACAACGACAAGAGCGACACCCCTTACAGCCGCACCACCACCTGGCGCTTCCCCGGCCAGACTTTTCTGCTGGCCGACAGCATCAACGCGGTCATCGCCCGTTCCAAACCGGTCAACGTCGACCCGCGGCATCGCGGGGGAGCCAACGCCCTTTTCTGTGACGGCCATGTTGAATGGCGGCCCGCCCCTTTCCCGAACTGGAGTGAAGACCGCGCCTTCTGGGTGCCTGATTATGAGTGACCCGTTTCCCCCACTGTCCGCGGCCTCCGTGCTTCCCGATCCGGAAAAGGGCGAGGTCACCATCAAGATGATCGCCGACGCCGCCGGGGTCGCGCATTCCACCGTCTCGCGCGCCCTTCAGAACCACCCGCGCATCAGCCAGGCGACGATCCGCCGCATCACCCGGCTTGCCGACGAGATGGGGTACCGCCGCGACGCCCATCTGAGCGACCTGATGGTCCGCCTCCGCCACCGGAAAAAGCGGCCCGACCGCCCCGTCCTCGCGCTGTTGTTGTGGCAACACCTCGCCTATGACATCGAACGGCTCAAAAACTCCGACAGCATTCACGGCGGGCTCTGGCGGCGCGCCTGGGCGTGCGGCTACCAGCCGGAGTTTTTCAACCTCGCCGAGTTTGACAACAACCGCCGACGGATGAGCCAGATCCTCCGCACGCGCGGCATCCGCGGCGGCGTTCTCTGCCCGGTGGAACGCCCCGCGCCGCTGCCCGACATCCCGTGGGACCAGCTCTGCATTGTCGCCACCGGCTACTCCGTCTTTTCACATCATCTCCACCGCTGCACTCCCAACCATTACCAGGGGATGCTCGACTCCCTTGAAAACCTGCAACGGCTCGGCTACCGGCGGATCGGCCTCGCCCTCGCCCCGACGATCCACCACCGCAGCCACGGCTATTACCACGCCGCCTACCTCCTGAGCGCGGCCCACGCGGAGCAGGCCACGCTCCCCCCGGTCTTCATCGGCACGCCCGACGGGGAATCCGCCTTCCGAAGCTGGCTCAAAAGCTGGCAGCCCGAAGTGATCATCTGCGGCGGCATCCTCCGCTTCGTCCGCCAATGGCTGCACAACGCCGGTCTCTGCGTCCCGGGCGACATCGGCCTGGCCGATCTTCAGGTCATCAAAGGGCGGAGCGACGAAAGCGGCATCTGGCAAAACCCGTCGGAAATCGGCGCGGGAGCAATCGACCTCCTGAACACCCTGCTCGAACGGAACGAAACCGGGCTGCCCGCCATTGCCCGCACCCTTTCGGTCAGCGGCGACTGGATCGAAGGGAACACGACGCGCCGGATCGCCCGCCCGCCCGCGCCGTTGTAGCCGGCTCCCCGGCTCGTGGTTTTTCAGAGGTAGCGCCGCATCGCCTCCGCGACCGCTCCCGGCAGGGCGCGCGCGCCGTCGCCGCCGAGGTCGGCATCGACTTTTTCGAGACGGCGGATCAGGTCGACCACTTCGCCGCGGGCATACGGCCCCCCGGCGGCCCGGCAGAAGTGCGTCCGGCAACCCAGGGGGCGATCGGCGTAGATCATGCACTTCCCCGTGCGAGGGTGGAGCAGCGGGCACGCCCCGTCGCTGCGCTGCGGCAACTCCCTGCGCCCGGAAGCCCGCACCCCCCGCGCCGCGACCAGCGCCTCCCCCCGGGTCAGGTAAGGAGTCCGGCCCGTCAGGCGGAAGTGGCAACACTCCGTCAGCCGCGTGCATTGCCGCTCCACCGGTCGCCGCGCCAGTTCTTCGTAGACCGCCCGCACTTCGCGCCATGCCGCCGCAAGCGCCGGGTCCATCTGACCGGAGCGCCCTTTCATATCGTCATCATCATCCCCCCACCGTGGCCCCTCCGCCTTGAAAAGTCAGGAACCATTTCGGGCTCCCTGTTTCAAAAATTTCACAACAGCAGGTTTGCCATGCACGGTTTTTTTCCACTAAAAGGAAGACAGCCCCCATGCCAGACCACCCGCCTCCGCCCTCCATGGAGGCCATGGATTGCCCGGACCGGCCCACGCTCCCGGGGCTCTGGGAGGCGTTGGCGGCCTATCCCGCATCGGAATGGGAAGCCCAGTTGACCTGCCTGATGGAGTGGATCGCCCGGGCGATTGATGCCGACAATGTCATCTGGATCGCCACGATCCGGGCGATCCGCGGCAGGAAGGCGGAAAACGATCCCTTCCTCGGCTGGCGCCTGCGCGGTCGCCGCCCCCTCCGGCCCGATCCGGAACCGTACCAGCGCCAGCTCGACGCATATTACTCCCGCGAACATTACGGGAAACTGACCCCCACCTACTACCAGCGCTCGCACCAGCCGCAGAAGGAGGCCCATATCGGCCTCACCAGCCGCGCCTCGATGGCCGGGGCGGGAAGCTTCCGCGTCCACCGGCTGCGGGACGGGTGGATCGACTTCGAGGCGTTTCGCCGTTCCCTGCATTACCGGCTCTACTACGAGGAACCGGGGATCATCGACCGCATCTGGATCGGTTTTCCGATCAACGAAGACCGCGAATCGTTTTTCATGATCGACCGCTTCCAGTTGCCCGGCCAGCCGCCGCGCCAGATCTTTACCCTGGAGGAGGCGACCCTCGCCGGGGATGCCGTCCGCAGCCAGCCGCACCTCCAGCGGTGGCTCCTGCTCGGCAACGGCCTGCTGGCGGGCGACAAACTCCTTTCCCCGACCGAAAGGCAGATCCTGTGCGAACTGCTCACGGCGAAAAGCGAAAAGGAAATCGCCGATGCACTCGGGCAAAAACAGGCCACCCTGCACAAATACATCACCTCCCTCTATGCCCGCTTCGGCGTCAACGGCCGGGCGGCCCTGATGGCGCTCTGGCTCGGCGGCCGCAGTCCATGACCTTCACCTTCCCTCTGTTTGGAGGGGTATTCACCCGCCCTCCGCTTTTTCTACCGTTTACCGCACTTTTTTTTACCATCCTATGACTACTGAAAACAACCCACACCTCCCCTTCATTCAACGCGCGATCGAACTCTCCCGCAAGGCCGCCCTGGAATACTGCACCGGCGGCGTCTTCGGAGCCGTCGTCGTCAAAAACGGCAGGATCATCTCCGAAGGGATGAACCGCGTCGTCGCCAGCCATGACCCGACGTGGCATGCTGAAATGGAAGCGATCCGCCTCGCCTGCATCACCCTCCAGAACTTCAAGCTGGAAGGGTGTACCCTCTACACCTCCGCCGAACCGTGCCCGATGTGCATGGCCACCTGTTACTGGGCGGGCATTGAGGAGGTCTACTACGCCGCCACCGTGGAAGATGCCTTCAAGTACGGCAACTTCGACGACAGCCCGATCTACCAGCAACTCGCCCTGCCCAAGGAACAGCGCTCCATCAAGCTGACGCAGCTCTGCCAGGCGGAAGCGGTCGAAGTCTGGAAGGAATACCACGCGAAGCCCGACCGGGTTCAGTATTGACCCGGGCCGCAAGCGCGGCGGGTCCACGGGTTCACCCTTCCGCCGCTTCCTTGTAACACGCCTCCAGCACGGCGACCTGCCGCGACTGCTCGAAGCGTTCGGCCACGGCTTCGCTCGCGGCGCGCGCCAGGGCGGTGTACCGTTCGCGGTCCTGGGCGAGCCGCAGCATCGCCACGGCGAGCGCGGCATCGTCCCCCTCCCCGACCAGATATCCGGAAACCCCGTCGTCGACCGCTTCGGGGATGCCGCCGTGCCGGGTCGCCAGCACCGGCAGGCCGGTCGCCATCGCTTCGAGCATGGCGTTGGGCACCCCTTCCTGGTTTCCGTCCGCGCCGATCTCGCTCGGGTGGACAAATGCGTGGGCGGCTTCGAACTCGCTCCGCAGCGCGCCCTGGTCGAGAAAACCGCAAAAGCGGACCTTGCCGCGAAGCCCGAGTTCCTCCACGAGCGCCTCCAGCGGCCCGAGCAGCGGCCCCTCGCCCGCGATCACCAGTTGCGATGCCGGGTAATGTTGCGCAAAGACCGCAAACGCCCTCAACGTCACCGGCAGCCCCTTCTTTTCAATGAGGCGGCACGCCTGAAAAAACCGCCACGCCCCATCCCCGGGCACCTGCCGTTCACGGAAGGGGAAGGCCGCCAGCGGAATCCCCGTCCGGTGGATGCGGATCTTCTCCGGCGGGCAGCCGAGCGCCTCCAGCCCCGCGCCGAGCGAGCGCGAACGGACCAGCACCAGCCGCGCGCGTTCAAACACCTCCAGCGTTGCCGCGCGAAAGGCCGGTTTGTCCATGTCGACCAGCGCGTCGGCCCCGTGAAAGGAGACGATCACCGGCACCGGCGGTTTTCGCAGGAGCGGCAGCAGTTGCACGGCGATGTGGCCGAAATAGATATGCACCACGCGCCCTCCGGCGTCGCGGATGGCCTTCGCGATCCGCCGCACCTCGCCGCGATAGACCTGCACCGGCCGCCGGAGCATCTGCCGCACCACCAGCCGACGCAACGCCCGCGTGGCCGGGCGGGGAAGTTCCACCACCGGCTCAAAGGGAAAGCGCCCCGCCTCCTCGCGCTTCCAGGTCAGGACCACGGGTTGCCACCTTTGCAGCCCCGTGATCTGCCGGTAGACGTGAAGCATCTCCGGTTTCAGGAACGTGGCGCAGAACTGGATGGCCGCCGGCCGGGAAGGGTCTACCAAAGGGGGCGGATCGTCAGCAGCCGTATCCCGTCGGGTTCCAGGCGGCGTTTGTTTTGAGTGGATGAGGTGAAGGGATCATACTCCGAGTAAGTCACCAGGTCGCGGCCCGAGCCATATTCCGGCGGGGCCACGGGGTTGATCATCTGCGCTGGATCGGGCGCCGTCAAGACGCGCGGAAGGGCTCCCTCCACTTCCCTCACCGGGTTTGCCAGAGCTTCACCGCTCGTCCGCTCCGCCACCGGCGGCGGCCGCACCATGGTGGTCCCGTCGGTCTCGCGCAGGACCGCCACCTGCCCCGGCCGGACGTAGCGCAATGAGGCGTCGCGCTCCACCGTCGAGGCGCATCCCCCCAAAAAACCGAGCGCCAGCGCCAGCCCCGCCGCGCCGCACCTTCGCGGCATTTGCCGCCTTGAAGTTTCTTTCATGTTCAAACCTCCTTAAAAAAAAGTTCGCCCCGGAAGCTCCCACCGATGGGCGGGGTACCCATTTTTGCCGTTTTCTGCGCGATCCCTCCCCCGGGGCGCTCCCGGGGACGGCGGTTTTCCGAGGATTAGTATTTCCCCACCGCCAACAAGCAGATTACTTTTAACCCCCAAAATGTTGGAACGTCACGTCACCGTATTGAATCAACTGGGGCTTCACGCCCGCCCCGCGGCGGAGTTTGTCCGCGCGACGCGCGCCTTCAAGGCAGCCATTCATTTCATCAAGGACGGCGAAACGTATTCGGGCGCGAGCATCCTCGACGTCCTGAGCGCCAATCTCAACCACGGCGCGGCGTTCATCCTGCGCGCCGACGGTCCCGACGAAGAGAAAGCGCTTGACCACCTGTGCGGCCTGCTCGAAGAGTTTCGTCGGCAGGAGGAGCGCGAAGGAATGTAGTATTCCCCCCCTACCATCACCATGATCGACCATCTCTCCAAGGCCCGGCGGGTTTTCGCCATTGAAGCCGCCGAGGCCGCCCGCGTCGCCGACCGGCTCGACGAGACCTTTGTCCGCGCAGTGGAGACGATCCGCGAAGCGCTCGCCCGGCGGAACAAGATCGTCGTCGTCGGGGTCGGCAAATCAGGCCATATCGGCGACAAGATCGCCGCCACGCTCACCAGCACCGGCTCCCCCGCCGTCGTCCTCAACTCGCTCAACGCCTTGCATGGCGACCTCGGCGTCGTCAGCGACGGCGACATCATCCTCGCCCTGAGCTATTCCGGGCAGACCGACGAGCTTTTGAACATTCTCCCCGCGCTCAAGCGGTTTGAAGTCACCCTGATCGCCCTGACCGGCAACCCGGCTTCGATCCTCGCGCGCCATGCCGACCTCCACCTCAATGTCTCGATCGACCGCGAGGCGTGCCCGCTCGGCCTCGCGCCGACCTCCAGCACCACGGCGATGCTGATGCTGGGCGACGCGCTGGCAATGGTGCTGCTCGAAGCGCGCGGGTTTCGCAAGGAAGATTTTGCCCGCTACCACCCCGGCGGCCGCCTCGGGCGGACCCTCCTGCTCGGGGTAAGCGAGATCATGCGTTGCGGCGAGGCGCTCGCCCTCCTGCCGCCGGAGAGCAGGATTCGCGACGTCCTGCGCGCGATGGCCAAGGCGCGGACCGGCAGCGCCATCCTGACCCATCCGGACGGCTCGCTCGCCGGGATCTTCACCCACGGCGACTTCGGCCGCACCATCGACACCATCCCCGACCTGCTGGAACGCCCGGTGGCCGAGTTCATGACCCCGCACCCGGTCACGATCGCCGCCAACCAGCTCGCCGTCGAAGTCCTCCACCTCCTCAAGCGCCATTCGATCGACGATCTGGTCGTGGTCGAGGAAAAAGAGGGGCTTCGCTTCCCGGTCGGGCTGGTCGATTCGCAGGACCTCGCGAAGTTCCGGCTTGTTTAGGCCGGGTCGGCATGTTTGAATCGCCCCCAATTTTTTTCCAATGCCATTAGCAAACGATCTCCGTAAAGGCCAAGCCGTCCGTTACAACGGCAACGTCGCCATCGTTCTTGAAGTCCAGCACCGCACGCCGGGCAACCTCCGCGCCTTTGTTCAGGCGATCATCCGTTATATCAATACCGGAAAATCAGCCGATGTCCGCTTCGGCTCCACCGACAAGGTCGAGATCGTCGAAGTCCACCGGACCAACCTGGAATTCAGCTACAAGGACCAGAGCGGCTACCATTTCATGGACCCGGAGACGTACGAAACCATCGAATTGAGCGATAGCCTCCTGGCCGACGCCAAGGATTACCTCGTCGAAAACCTTTCCGTGGAAGTCCTTTACGCCGAAGGGAAGGCGGTCCAGGTGGAACTCCCCGCCACCGTCACCATGACCGTCACCGAATCGGCCGAAGGGGTGAAGGGCGACTCGGCCAACAACGTCCAGAAACCGGCCACGCTGGAGACCGGCAAGGTGATCAACGTCCCCCTCTTCATCAAGGAAGGCGAGCAGATCCGCGTCGATACCCGCACCGGCAACTACCTCGGGCGGGCGTAGGGCCGACCGGCGGTTTTACCCTCCATGAAACCGCGTCCCCGGCGCAGCAAAAAGGAAGAGCAAAGGCGGCTCCGCGTCGAGACCCCTTCGCTCTTCGCGGACGACCCTGCGTTCGGCGACGGCCTGGACGCTTCCGACGCCTTTTACCCGGACGCGCGGCCTGAGAAGGAGCCGCTCGTCGTCCCGCAACGCTGGGTCAATGCCGCCATCGCCCTCTTCCTCCTCCCGCCCGCGTGGATCTGGACGCAGACCTTCTTCACCCTCTTCTCCCACCAGACCGTCCACCACGCCTTCTGGGCGACGGAGGAGCTTTGGTTCTTCTCGCTCGGCACCCTCCTCTGGCTGATCGCCTTTTTCGGGCTCCCGCGCCCGGTCACCCTCTACGTCTTCGGCCATGAGCTGACCCATGCCATCTGGTCGTGGCTGATGGGGGGGCGGGTGAGCGAGTTCAAGTTCAGCGAAAAAGGGGGGTACATCCTCACCAACAAGCACAACTTCTGGATCTCGCTCGCGCCGTATTTCTACCCGGTTTACAGCGTCGCGGTGATCATCCTCTACGGGATCGCCTCGCTCTTCTGGGATGTTGCCCCGCACACCCGCTGGCTTTTCCTCGCCCTCGGGGTCACCTGGGCGTTCCATATCAGCTTCACGGTCTGGATGATCCCCAAAGGGCAGAGCGACCTGACCCACCACGGCACTTTTTTCTCGCTGGTCATCATCTACCTGATGAACCTCGCCCTCCTTTCCGCGCTGGTCATCCTTACCGCGCCCAACGCCACCTTCGTCGACTTCTGCCGCGAATTTTACCGGAACACCTCGCACTTCACCGGGCAGGTGATGGAGCTACTGCGGGCTCTGCGGTAAAAACCCGGCGGCAATAACCGCCTTTTCCAGAACCGACGCCGCATACTGCGCCGACCCGGCGGTGAGGTGAATCCCGTCGGTGTAGGAGGGCGTATGGCCCTCGCGCTCAAATTCCGAGGCGAGATCGACAAAAACCGCGCCGGGAAGTTCCTTCAGAAGCAGGTTCGCCAACGGGTCAAGAGGGTCCGATGGTTGCCGGGCGCCCCCGGTCGGGATCGAAAAAAAGATCACCTTCACCCCCCGCTCCATAAGGCGGGCGATCATCCGGCGCGCCTCCTCCACTTCCGGCGTCGCGGCCTTTTGCAGGCTGACCGGCGATGCGACACTCCGGACCCCCTCCCGGGCGCGGACCAGGATCGGCGTTTTCACCGCCAGCGGCCCCTCCGCCGTCGCCTCGGCCGACAGGTCCATCTCCAGCTTCAGGGCGGAATAGAGGACCGAGGAAGGCCGGTAGGCGGGGCGCAGGATCGGGAACCACGCTCCCATCTTCCGTTGCGGTTGCGCCATCGCTTCGTCGAGCAGCGCCTCGTTTCCATCCGCGGGACGGGTCAGGGTGTTGATCTCGATCAGGCAGACCTTCATCGCCAGCCGTTCCTTTCGCAGGATCAGCTTGAGCCCGTAGGCCGCGCTCCCGCCGTCGACCGCCACGTTGTCGACCGAAAGCGGCTCAAAGTACCCGGGAAGGAGCCGCGCCGTCATCGAAGAACCGACCAGCCCCACCTCCCCCTCGCCGCGATGGACATACGCCTCGAGGCGGATCAGGTTCGCCTGCACGTTGTTTTCGCCAAAGCTGGCCGCCTTTTTCCAGTGCGCCACCATCCCGACATAGCCGGCGGAGAGCAGCACGGCGACCGCCACCACCCCGAGGGTGAAGCGCCCGCCTGATCTGCCTGGTGAAGAAGCCGTTGCCACTTAGAATTGAAAATAGATAAACGCCCCGGACATGCCGGAATTGGAAATAATCAGAAACAGGAGCAGGCCGACGCACGCCATTTTCGCCCGGTAAAAGACCACCGGCGAGGAAAGCTCCAGCCGCTCCCAAAGCTGCTCCCGGTAAAGCCCGTAGAGATGGAAAAGGATGACCGGCAGCGAAAAAAGAGCGATGACAAAGGTCGGCTGCGGCAGCAGGCCCGGCTTGAGCGCGGCAATCCCGGCGAGGTAAAGCTTCACGTGCTCGAAATCGGGCAGCTTGAAAAGAAGCCAGAGCAGGCTCACCGCCGAAAAAACCACAAAAATACGCAGTGCCGAGCCGAGCCCGCGCCAGAAGCCGCCGTCAAACCGCGCCGCCTCCCCCCGGACATGGCAGAGGCGCTCCAGCGCCAGCAACACCCCGTGGACGCCGCCCCAGATCATGTAGCTCCACGCGGCCCCGTGCCATAACCCGCCCAGGAACATCACCACGAAAAGGTTCAGGTAAGTCCGCAGCGCCCCCTTGCGGTTGCCGCCCAGCGGAAAGTAGAGGTATTGCTTGAGCCAGGTCGAAAGGGAGATGTGCCACCGTTTCCAGAATTCCGTGAGCGAAGCGGAGAGGTAGGGGTAACAGAAGTTGACCGGCAACTGGTAGCCGAAGAGCCGCGCCAGCCCCATCGCGATCAGCGAATAGCCGCAGAAATCGGCGAAAATCTGCATCGAAAAGGCGTAGAGGAGGAGGACCAGTTGAAAACTCGGCGCGCCGACAAAGTTCGGGTAATCGATCATCGCCGTCACATCGCGCAGGTTGTCGGCGACCACCATTTTGAAAAAGTAGCCCGAAACGAGCTTGGTCGTGGCATCCTCCCAGTCGATCCCGCCGACCCGTTTTTCCCCGATCTGGTGCATGAACTCGTGCGCCTTGACGATCGGCCCGGCGATCAGGGCCGGGAAAAACGCCTTGAAGAGGAAGATGTTCCTGCCGAGCGCGCGCCGCTCCTCCGCCGTCTGCGGGGGCCGCATCCCCGGGATGCCGTCGGGCCCGGCGCGGTAGACATCGACCACGAGGCTGATCCCCTGAAACGTAAAGAAGGAAATCCCGATCGGCAGCGGGATTTCGCTTAAATGATAGCCCCATTTCTGCCACTCCCCGGCGCTCAGAAACGTCTCGGCAAAGAGCCCCGCATACTTGAAAAACGCCAGGATCGCCAGGTTCACCACCACGGCCCCGCTCACCATCGCCCACCGGGAACGCGATGTCCTGCCATGGTCGAGCAGGTAAAGCGCCACCGCCGTGTTCAGCCCGGTCGAGGCGAGGAGAAGAAAAATCAGCCACGGCTCGCCCCACGCATAAAAGAAGTAGCTGGCGACAATCAGCAGCCCGGCCTGCCACCCCGAACGCCACCGCCCGACCAGATAATACCCTGCCAGCACCAAGAGCAGAAAAATGACGAATTCCCAGGTGCTAAAGAGCATAAAAGAAGATCAACGCGCGCTCATTAAAAAAAACTTCCTCTTTTCCACGGTCGGCCCGAGGGGAAAAGATGCCGAAATGACTTGCTTCCCTCTAAACGCTCCCCCTGCTTCCGTCAAGTAGAAGCCATGACACCAGGGGAAGGCCCCCAGGCCGCGATTCCGGATTGACCCGGGCGGCCTGATCAGCCGAAAGTTTCTTTCTTTTCTCCCGTCGCCCGCAACTTCCATTCCCTTTTTCCGATGTCGCACCACCTTGATACCCTCTTCGAATTCCTCCGTTTCCAAAGCGTCTCCGCCGACAGCGCCTACACGCCGCAGATGCTCGGCTGTGCCGAATGGCTCGCCGGCTATTTCCGGAAGATCGGTCTGAGCGCCGAAGTCCACCCGACCGCCGGTCACCCGGTCGTCACCGCCCGCAACGAGCACCGGCCCGACCGTCGGACGGTCCTCATCTACGGTCATTACGACGTGCAGCCGGTCGATCCGCTTGCCCTCTGGACCCGGCCGCCGTTTGAACCGGCGGTGGAGGAAGGGGTCATCTACGCGCGCGGCTCGGCGGACAACAAGGGGCAGATCATGGCCCACATCCTCGGCGTGGAGGAGACGCTCAAGGCGAAGGGCGACCTGCCGGTCAACCTGATCTTTCTAGTCGAAGGGGAGGAGGAGATCGGCAGCGGCCACCTCGGCCCCTTTCTGGAGGCGCACCGCGAAAGCCTGCAACCCGATGTCATCGCCATCTCCGACACCGGAATGATCTCCCCCGACCTTCCGGCGCTCACCTACGGGCTGCGCGGTATTCTGGCGCTGGAGGTCCGCGTCAAAGGCCCCGCCACCGACCTCCACTCCGGCTCCTACGGCGGCCTCGCCCCGAACCCGGCCACGATCCTCGCGCGGATGATCGCCTCGCTGCACGACGACGAGTTCCGCATCGCCATCCCCGGGTTTTACGATCGCGTCCTCCCGCTTCAGGAGTGGGAGCGCGAGGAATGGGCCAAACTCCCCGATACCGACGACGAATTCCGCAAGGTCATCCGCTCGCGCGGGTTGCTGGGCGAAACCGGTTACACCTCGCTGGAACGCCTCTGGGCGCGCCCGACGGCGGAGGTCAACGGCATCGGCGGCGGCTACCAGGGCGAAGGGAGCAAGACCGTCATTCCGAGCGAAGCGTTTGCCAAGCTGACCTTCCGGCTGGTCCCCAACCAGAGCCCGCGGGAGATCGACGCCCTCGTCCGCCAGCATCTTCAGAACATCTGCCCGCCGGAGGTGGAACTGACCCTCTCCGACAGCCACATCGGCGAACCGTTCATGAGCGACCCGCAAAGCGCCGACGGCCTCGCCGCGCGCCGCGCCGTCGCCCGGACCTGGGAGTGTGAACCGGCGCTCATCCGGCAGGGCGGGTCGATCCCGATCCTCCAGACCTTTCAGCAGGTGTTCGGGACCGACATCCTCCTGCTCGGCCTCGCCCAGCCGGGGTGCGCCGCCCATGCGCCCAATGAAAACTTCCTCGTCAAAAACTTTGAGGAGGGCATCCGGCTCAACCAGGCGCTGCTGGAGGAACTCGCCGCCGTTCCCGCGAAGTCGTAAAGCGGCTTACAAATCGTACCGCCGCCCCGGTTCGGGGATGATCACTTCCGTTTCCGGCAAATCCTCCGCGATCGCCCGGGCAAACCAGTCGATCGCCGACGGGTCGCCGTGGACGAGGAGCACCTTTTTCGGCTGCACCCGCGCGATCCAGCTTCGCAACGTCTCGCGCGAAGCGTGGGCGCTGAAGTTGAAATCCTCCACATGGCAGGCGAGCGGCGAGGGCGGTTCCCCCGCTTCGAGCTGCACGAGATCGCCGGGCGCCGCGGCCTTGATCCGTCCGCCGGGAGATTCGGGGTCGGCATAACCGATAAAGAAAAGATGGTGCGCCGGGTTGCTGATGATCCGGTCGGCGAAGAGGTTGGAGAGCGTCTTCTCGGTCATCATCCCGCTGGTGAGCGCATACAGCCGCCTGGGGCGGAGTTGCAGTTCGTTGATCTCGCGCCCGCCGACCACGAACGGCTCCACCGCGTCGCGCAGTTTCAATCCCGGGCGCTGGCGCGGCCATTGCCCGGAGAGCTTGTCGTAAAGGTCGGTCAGTTTTGCGCTCAATCCGCCGATGTAGACCGGAAGGCCGAACGGGATCTCGCCCCGTTCCTCCATCCCGGCGAGCATCGCCAGCAGTTCCTGCGTCTTGCCGAGGGCAAAGGTCGGGATCAGGACCGCCCCGCCGCGTTCAAATGCATCACGCAACGCCGTCGCGAGCCGCGCCTCCTCGCTGCGGCGGGTGAACCCCTCCGGGGTCGGCTGGTCGCCGCGCGTGGTTTCGACGACGAGCACATCGACCGGCCCGTCCGGGAACGCCGCCCCCTGGGAGAGCGTCTGGTTCTCGAAGTTGACATCGCCCGTGTAAAAGACCGTACGCCCTTCGCCGCGGATCATCGTCCCGACCGAGCCGAGAATATGACCCGCATCGAAAAATTCGAAATGGAGCATCTCCTCCGCCTCCCGCAGGGAGAGCCGTTCCCCCTCCAGGCTCCAGCGCTGCCCGAGCGGCACCCCCTGCCAGCGGCGTCCGGTGATCTCCACCTCCTTGTGCGTAAAAAGCGGGTAGCTCGACAGGCCGCGCGCTTCGCGGATGCGCAGCATCACGTTGACCGAGTTGTGCAACATCACGTCGGCGATCTGCCGGGTCACCTCCGTGGTAAAAAGCCGCGCCCGCGGGTGTCGCCGCAGGAGTACGGGGATCGACCCGACATGATCCTGATGGGCATGCGAGAGGATCACGCCATCGACGGAATCGTCATCGAGCGCGGCGAGTTCCGGCAACGCCTCGAACCCCTCCAGCCGGGGGTGAAGGCCGCAATCGAGCACCAGACGTTTGCCGGCAATCTCCAGGAGGTACGAATTCGCGCCGATCCCGATCTCGCGCGTGAGGTTCAAAAATTGCATGGTGCTTGAAGGAAAGCGCCGCCTCCGGCGCTCCCTTTAAAGTGAACGCCTTTGGGCCGGTTGGCAACCATGCGGTTGACTTAAATCGCCTTGGAGGGAGAGCCTCCGCGCCGTGGACAAAAAGAGAAGCCAGGATGATGCTTTTCACACATTCATCCCGGCTTCACTAAAGGTTTCGCGCCTCCCTTGGAAAGCGCGCTTCTTTTTTTAAGAATTACTGAATCTGCGAGAGGATCAGCCCCGGCAGGTCGGCGATCTTCACCCGCTCCTGCTTCATCGAGTCGCGGTGACGGAGGGTGACGGTCCCTTCGTTCTCCGGTCCGTTTTCGCCGATGGTGTCGAAGTCGATCGTCACGCCAAACGGGGTTCCGGCTTCGTCCTGCCGACGGTAACGGCGGCCAATCGCGCCGCTGTCGTCGTAGAAAACGTTCATCTGCCGACGGAGCAGGTCGCGCACTTCCTTCGCCTTTTCGACCAGCGCCGGTTTGTTGCGAAGCAGCGGGAAGACCCCGACCTTGATCGGCGCGACCTTCGGGTGAAAGCGCATGACGGTGCGGACCTCCGTCTTCCCTTTTTCGTCGGTCACTTCCTCCTCGTCGTAGGCGTTGCAAAGGAGCGCGAGCACGAGACGGTCGACCCCGGCGGAAGGCTCGATCACGTGCGGGATGTAGCGCTCGCCCGCCTCCTGGTCAAAGACCTCCTGCGACTTGCCCGAAGCGTTGTGGTGCTGGGTCAGGTCAAACGCGCCGCGCGCGGCGATCCCCTCCAGCTCCTGCGCGCCGAACGGGAACTGGTAGAGAATGTCGACGGTCGCCTTGGCGTAGTGCGCCAGTTCGTCCTTGCCCTGCCAGTAGAGTTCGAGCCGGTCGCGGCTGATCCCGATGCTTTCGTACCAGCGCAGCCGCTGTTCGAGCCAATAGGCGTGCCAGACCTGCCAGCCCCAGTTCGCCTCCGGTTCGCCTTCGACCACGCCCCCTTCCGGGAGTTGGGCCACCGGCCCCGCCTGGCGCTCGACCACTTCGTCGGGCTTGATGAAATACTCCAGCTCCATCTGCTCAAACTCGCGGGAGCGGAAAATGTAGTTGCGCGGGTTGATCTCGTTGCGGAACGCCTTGCCGATCTGCACAATTCCGAAGGGAACCTTCTGGCGGCTGGTCTCGAGCACGTTCTTGAACTGCACAAAGATCGCCTGCGCGGTTTCAGGGCGCAGGTAGACCACGTTTTCCGCGCTTTCAACCGGCCCCGCGTGGCTCTTGAACATCAGGTTGAACATCCGCGGCTCGGTCAGGAGCGACCCGTTTTCCGGGTTGTAAAGGGTGGTGTTCTCGACCTTCTCCGTCGCCTCGCCGAGCAGTTCGGGTTCGGTGAGCCCCCGCTGCGCGTAGAACTGGACCGCCACCTTGCGCGCGCTTTCCGCCGGTTTGCCCGGGGCGAGCAGGACGGAGTAGGCTTCGTTGAGTTCCTTCCCTCCTTCGGCCTTCTCCCGCGCGCCGGTGTAGGAATAGACCACGCCCGATTGCGGCTCGATCTGGTCCGCCCGGAAACGCTTCTTGGTCAAAAGGCAGTCGACCATCGGGTCGGCAAACGTATCGAGGTGTCCGGAAGCTTTCCAGACCGACGGGTGGAGGATGATGCTGGCGTCGAGACCTTCGATGTCGTCGCGCATCCGCGTCATGCTGTTCCACCAGAGCGCCTTGGCGTTGCGCTTGAGTTCGACCCCGAGCGGCCCGAAATCCCAGAAACCGTTGATGCCTCCGTAAATCTCGCTGGAGGGAAAGATGAAACCTCGGCGCTTGCAGAGCGAGACGATTTTCTCCATCCGTTCATGCGATTGATTGGCAGGTGCAACACTCATAAGGGCGTGAACTCACCACCTGCGAGGGGCGCTTGGCAAGTGGAAAGCGTCTTTGAAGCGCTTTTTTTACTGTTATGCAAGGTTGCAGGGGTCGCCACAGCCTGAACCGACTCGCGCCAGCGGATTTCCGCCCCCACCCGGACATCCGCAAACCGGTCGCCCGGGGCGGCGATCCGGCGGAGCAGCAAGGCGACGCTTTCGCGCGCCAGCGCCCCGATATCCTGCCGTACGGCGGTGAGGCGCGGCGACCAGTGGGCCGCCAGCGGAAAGTCGTCAAACGCGGCGAACGAAAAATCCTCCGGGATGCGCAACCCGTGGTCGCGCAGGCCCGCGATCGCGCCGATGGCCAGCGGTTCGGAAAGGGCGACGAGCACGGTCGGCTGCGCGGTCTTTTTCCCTTTGCCCGCCAGACGCCCGACGGCTTCGCGCGCCGCCTCGGCACGGTGGGGAAGGTTGACCACGGTGAGCCGGTCGCCAAAGGTGTCGCGCAGGCCGTCGCACCGCTCCATGAGGCTTCGGTCCCCCTCGGGCGCGTTGAAGACGACCACCCGGCGGTGCCCGAGGGCGGCGATCCGCTCCGCAAGTTGCCGGGAGGCGACCCGGTTGTCGGTGGCGACAAACGGGACTTCCGGCGTGCATTCGGGACGGTCGAGGATCACCACGGGAAACGCTGGTTTGAGCCCGACCTCCTTCGGCTCGACCCGGTCGCGGGAGGGAATCCAGATCAATGCATCGATCCCGCGCCCGATCAGGGAGGAGACCAGCCCCGGCTCGGCTTCGGGATCGTTGCGACTGTGGGAAATGAGAAGCTGGTAGCCGTGCTGGCGCAGTTCGAGTTCCAACTGGTCGGTCAGCGCCCCGAAGGTCGCCACCCGTGCGGAGGGAAGCAGAAAGCCGACCATCATGGTCCGGCGCAACCGGAGGCTGCGCGCCTGGGCGTTGGCGGCGTATCCCCGCTTGCGGGCGCACGCCTCCACGCGGCGGATCGTCTCCGCCGAATAGCTCGCCCCCGCAAAGGAGCGGTTGAGGATCTTGGAGACCGTGCAGGTCGACAACTGCAACTCTCTGGCCAGATCGCTCAAGGTCACGCGGGCTCTGCTCATCGGAAATACACCCTTCTTTCCCGATGATTGAAGCTGCTCCGCGTCCCGCTGGCCACCCCTATTTTCGCTTCTCACGGCGAGTCGAGCCAGACATGGAACCGGATCGACTGGCTGAAACGGGGAAGCTCCCGGTCGCGGACAAAACGGCACTGTTCCAGCTTGGTGCGGACCATGTCGGCGCTGAACGCCACGCCGTAGCTGTGCCCGTACCCGAGCCGGTCGTCGCGCTCGAGGACGGGGAGGATCGCTTCCGCGTTGGCGATTTCGTCGCTCAGGATCGCCTGCAACGCTTCGATCCGTTCCCGGAAGAGTGGCGCGTCGCACGGATGGTTTTGCAGAAGATCGCGCGCATGGTAGAAGCGGACGACATTCTCCAGCGTTCGCAGGATGCTGCCGACCGTCTCGACCACGCCGAGTTCCATCGCCGCGCGGCTGCCCGGTGCGGCGCTCCCGAGCGCCTCGCGCAGAAGGGCGAGCCCCGCCTCCCACTGCCTGCGGCACGCTCCCAGGCATTCCAGATAACGCTCCACGCCGAAGGGAAGCGTGATCAAAAGATCGCTGACGTAACGCGGCTTGGCCCCACGCCGGATTCGCTCCATCTCCTCCTCGGAAAAACTCGATTCGGAGAGGTCGCCCCGCAGCGCGAAGAAGGCGTCGGGAAGGTCGTAACGCCCCTGAACGTCAAAGATGAGCGGGTGCGCGGGCCCAAGGTACATCGGCCCCTTCATATAGGCGTTGCGTTCGCCGGAGGTCATGGCGCTGTAGGGGTAGTCGTCCCAGGCGGCGCTGATCAGCTTCCACCCTTCAAGCACGCGGGAGACCCCTTCGGCGTCGAGCCGGAAATCGCGCCGCGCGATCGTCGCCAGCAGTTCGCGCCGGGCGTCGTCCCCTTCCGCCGCAGGGTCGCGCCAGGTCACCTTGTATTGCAGTTCCTCGGGGGGGGTGGCGTTCATCCCGTAAAAGCGCCACTGCCCCATGATCCCGCCCACGCCGGTGCCGCGCAGCGCCTCGAAGCGGGCGAGCCACCGCTCGTGGACGGGGATGTACGGCAGGCAGAAGAAGTCGGGCGTGGTGTTGGTCTCCGTCTTGGCGTAGATCGGGCGCCCTTTTTCCTTCAGCAGCCGCGCCTGTTCGGCAAAAAGGGTGCTCGGGCCGATCTGCTTGATCTGGTAATCGAAATACCGGACCCCCGCGCCGAGCGCCGCATCGTCGTCGCCGCCGTCGAAGTTGCACAGGACCGAGACGCCGGGGTCGAGGTGCCCGATCCACTCCAGTTGAAACGGATCGGCGGACGACCAGATGAACGCCGAATAGGGCCACGCGTAGAGCCGCTTTTGCGAGCCGGTTTCGCGAAGCGCGCCGCTCACGGTATTGACCAGTTTCGCCACGGAGCGCGACGGGTTGAGATCCCGGCAATGGGGACAGTTCGTCCCGCCGTTGGGGCTGTTGGCCGGGCGGGTGAAACAGTGGAAAAAACATTCCCCGCCGATGATCATGCTCGCCCCCGCCACTTCCGGCACGGCGGAAAAGAGGTTGCGGGTCATCTCCGCATACGCCTGGAGCGTTTTCGGGCTGCTGCTGCAAAGGTTGTACCACTCGCGCCCGCTGATCTCTTCCATGAAAATCTCCACCAGCGCCCCGCGCACTTCCGGGTGCGCCGCGAAGACCGGGTGGTCGCCATAGAGCGGGTGGGTGTTGAGGTTGAGGTAACAATCGATGCCAAAAGGGGCGAGCCGCTGCGCAAATTCGCGGATCAACCCGGTCGCCCGCTCGAAATCGGGGCTGTTGAGTTCGGGAAGCGTCTCGCTTTTGAAAAGTTCCCAGCAACTGGCGTAAATATGAATCCCGTTCGCGCCGTAGTGCGACATCAACGCGAGGTAATCGTCCGAAAAACGGCCAAACGGGTATTGCCTCCGGCTGGCGTCCCACTCGTCGACGCGGAGGTTCTGCGAGCCGTAGATCATCGCGCCGTTGGAGATGCGCGGGGCAAAGGCCGGTTGCCGCCGGAGCGTCCCGGGCTTGAGGAACGGACCGCCGCGATCAGCAAAGCTCCATTCCAGGAAATGCGTCCCGTGCAGCAGCCCCCGCTCGTGCCGGGCGGTGATGGTGATCCCCTCCCGGGTGGTTACGATCGCAAACGCCTCCACGGAAAGGTCCTGCCGGTCGAAATCAGCGGGAAAGGGCTCCCCTTCCAGCCGCCAGGCCACCGAAGGGGCCTCCGCCGTCTCTCCGCAGAAGGTGATCTCAAACCCCTCCGCGCAAAAGCGCCGGAAGTCGGCGACCATGCGGGTCGTCAACGGCGTGGAGATTTGCGGCGGGACGATCCTCCAGCCGTTTTCGACGGCGATTTCGTCCGTCCCGGGCGTCACGCCGGGGCGGCGGCGGAAACGGTAATGTTCACGGTCGAGAAACGCCGAAAAGCGTTCGGTTCGTTCAAGCGTCGGTTTGAGGCTCATGAGATAGGGGTTGCCGCCGCGATGGAAGCCGCCGTCCTGAAAACCGCCCCGCGCGCCTTGAGACCGGCGAGCAGGTGGTCAAACTCCCGGAGCGCGACATCGCCGCAGTTTTTAACGATGAAAGGATCGGGCAAGACGCCCCCTTCACCAAAATGGATCAAGCCTTCCGGCATCGGGTGAAACTCCCACGGATGAAAATAAAAGGCAAGCACCCGGCGGGTCACCTGCGCCTGCTCCAGATGCGCCAGAAAACGGTCGACATTTTCAAGCAGCGCTTCGGCTGACTCGGTGCGGAACTTCGGCCACTGGTCGCGGTTGCGTCCGTACCGGTCGGTGCTCGCGAGGCTCAGGTCGGCAAAGTTCGGGATCTCAACCAGTCGCATCCGGCCCGGTTGCGTCCAGTCGTCCGCAGAGGGGCGGTACGGCTCCAGGCGCTCTTCGAAATGGTACATCGGGTAGGAAGCGTCGCTCACGTAACCGAGTTCCTCCAGCGCGTTGCAGACCGCCGTGGAACCAAAGAGCCGGGGCGCGCGGAAGCTGACCGGGGTCACCCCGCAGACCTCCTCGATCCAGCGGGTGTTGAGTTCCAGCCGGGGCTTCACCTCGTGCGGCAGCAGCGGATGCACCCCGGGGATCGGAAAGATCGCCTCCCCGACGCTCTCGTGGTAGAGGCTGTGCGAGCCGATCTCGTGCCCGGCCTCCATCACCTGATGGAGGCTTTCAGGCACCTCCCTTGCCGAGAGGCCGACGAAGTAAAAGGTGCCGGTCGCCCCGTGTTTGCGGAAAATTTCCAGCACCTTCGGGGTGGCGTGGCGCAACCCTTCGTGAAAAGGGGTCCAGGAACCGACATCGGTCTCCATGTCGAAACCGAGCAGGACTTCAAGCGGCGGGGTGGGATCAGTGGCCATGGTATCAATTCATCTCGGAGCGCAAGCGCCCGGGGCGGACTTCTGCGTCTGCCGTGGGGTTGGAGGTTGAAGCAAAGTCCAACGCCACGGTCGGCGCGGAGGCCGATCCTCCAGTGCGACCGGCCTTACGGTTTCAATGACGTGCATGGCGGATCAGGCGGGTCGGACCGAGGGTGCGGCGGAATCGGTCGGATACCCCATCACCGTGTAGTAAGCCAGATTCGGCTGGCGGATGTCCATCCTGCCGATCTGCGCCACCACCGGGGCGTTGCATTCGATCACCAGCGCGTATTGCCCTTCGGGGATCTGCACCGGGTTGATGCCGACCGGCTCGTCGGTCCGGTAACAGCGGACGCGGCGCGGCGCGATCTCGGGAAGTTCCACGCGCCACGGGTCGCGGTCGGCGAAATAGACCGTCATGACCGGGTAAACCGTCTCCCCGCCCGTGTTGAGCAGGACGAGCGACTCGTGCCCGTGCGTCTCGGCGTTTTTCGCCGCCGGGTCGTACGGATCGTGCGGCGGCAGGTCGCCGTCCGGGAAGACCCAGGTCCGGTGCCCGAGGCTCACGCGTCCACCTCCACCAGTCCGGTGTGTTCGGGGCTCAGGAGTTCGCTGCACCCTTCCGTGATGCGGCAGCCGTTCTCCCAGCGCAGCCCGAAGGTCCCGCCCTGCTGGCTGGCCAGTTCGCTCCCCGCGGGGGTGTAGAAGTAGGTGTCGATCTGGAAGGTCATTCCCGGGGCGAGGTTGTAGTCGCTGGTCGTTTCAATCCAGGGCCGCTCGACTTCGATCATCCCGAGGCCGTGGCACGGGCCGTAGAGCTGGTATTCGGCGAAACCGCTCCTGGCCACAAAATCGTCGTATTCGATGGCAACTTCGCGGGCCGGTTTACCCCCGACCATCAGCGTCTGGGTGAACTGGTGCGCCTTCAGGCCGAACTCCAGCAGCTTGCGGGCGGCGTCCGACGGTTTGCCGATGCTGACCGGCACCCCGATGCTGGCGGAATAGCCGTGGACGCGGGCGCTCAGGTTCAACTGCACGATGTCGCCCTTTTCGATCGCCCGGTAACCGGCGCGACCGATCGCGTGGCCGCTCGCGGGGCCGGAGAGGACATACTGCGGCAGCCCTTCGTACTCCGCCCCTTCGCGGTAGATGACGCTCTGGGACATCCCGGCGATCTGCAACTCGGTCAGGCCCGGGCGCAGGCCGGCGATCACTTCGTCGGTCGCCTTGCGCACGATCCGGAACGCTTCCTTCAGGCAGGCGATCTCCGCGTCGGACTTGATCGCCCGCTGCTGGAAGAGGATCGGGTCGGCCTTGACCAGTTCGGCGTTCGGGAAGGCTTCACGCAGCGAACGGTAGACGGGAAGCGGAAAAATCGCCCACCCGGCCAGACCGATCCGCTTCGGTTCACGGCCGACGGCGTCGACGATCAGGCTGCGGAACGAATCGACGGAGATCGACGGGTAGTCAGGCTCGGCCGGTTCACGGTATTCGCCGAGTTTGCGGACATCGGCGATTTTCGTCCGGCTGCGGGCAAAGGTTTCGCTTTCCGGCCCGATCAGGAGCCGCACCTTCCCCTCGCCCGTCACCAGCACTCCGGCGGATTCAAACAGCGGCCAGTAATCGGAAAGGTAGCGGACGTTGGCGAAATCGGCCTCGTTGGAGTGAACGATCAAGGCATCCAGCCCCGCTTCGGCGACCAAAGCGGCGGTGCGCGCCTGACGGGCCTGGAACTCGGCATCGGAAATACGTGGAGGAGTGCTCATAGGGATCAGAAGAGGGAAGAGAAGGTGAAAGAAAGCCGCTCCGCTTTTGCAAAGGCGGCGGTACGGTCGCGAGAAAGCCATATAAACGTTTATATTGGCAAGCAGAAAGAGGCGGAACTTGAATATTTTCTTTGAAAATCGCTCTTCCGCCCGGAAAGGCTCTTTTTGCCCGCAGGCTGGCACGATCACTGCTGTTTTTAATTTCGGCCCGACCTCTTTTTTCCAAGGGAGGTCCCGGGCGAAAAGGTACATTAAAAAACCGACCCTTAACTCCCCGTGAACATTTACATCAGCCGTGACGGCTCCGTCGTTGGACAGTTTGAACTTCCGGAATTAATCGACGCCATCTCCAACGGGCGCGTTCTCCACAGTGACCAGGCGTGGCATCGCGGGCTTGACGAACTCGGCAACGTTTGCGAGATCGTCCCCCCGCTTCTGCCGATGATTTCCGACCGGACCGCGCCCCATCTGCGCGAAGTGGCTGCAAAATAAGCCCGCTTGCATCTCAACTCTCCGCAAAATACGATGCCATGCCGAGAGAAGATGAGTACACTACCGGTCCAGATCAGCGAAAACGCGCCGCACCCCCAGGCTGCCCACCACCCTTTTGCGGAGGATGCTTACAGCGTCACCGTGCGCGGCGAGAGCAGCGGCTTTGCCCAGCAGGTCACGGCGCGCACCCACTGTTTTACCTCCGATGAACCGATCAGCATGGGAGGCGGCGACACCGGCCCCTCGCCGTACGACCTCCTTCTGGCGGCGCTCGGCTCGTGCACGTCGATGACGATCAGCATGTACGCACGCCGCAAGAACTGGCCGCTCAACGATGTGGTGGTCCGCCTTCGCCACTGGAAGCAGCGCCCCTTAAGCGGCGACGAAGCGGCCCCGATCCCGCCTCCGGTCGACATCATTGAGCGGGAGATCACCCTCAACGGCAACCTCGACGACCAGCAGCAGGCGCGCATCCTCGAAATCGCCGACCGCTGCCCGGTCCACCGGACCCTCTCCGCGAAAATGGAAATCCGCACCCAGTCCGCCGTGACCAACCCGCCCCTGCCGTAATCATCGGGGGGTCAGGCAGCAAATCTTGACAAAATCTGTCAAGATTTGCTGCCTGACCCCCTCCTCGACGTTTTTTTTCCGTTTCGCTGGACGCCCCTCTTTCGCCCGGTTATCTTGCCGGGCGATTGTCCACTTGAGTCGATGTCGAAATTTCACCCCGTCAGCGCGCCCAAAGCCTCGATGAACTTCCTGATGTTCATGGCGCTGCTTTTCGTGGGGTGGAACCCATCACCCCTGCGGGATCTCGCCGCCGCGGTCGAAGCCGGGACCGCCCGGGTCGCCGAACCGGTGCCTGACGCCGGGCGTCCGGACGAAAACCGGAAGGCCGCTACCGATCCCTCGCACAGTTCCCGCTCGTTCGCTTTTTCCACGCCGACGCGCGAATGGCTTCGCACCTCTTCCAACGACACCCCGCCGGAACACTTCCTGCTTCCCGGCTCACTCGCCGTGCCGGTGGTGATCTTCGCACCCTGCTTTGAAAGCGTCGGCCGCGCCGTCTTGCCGGTTCCCGGCCGTCGCGTCCTCGCTCACTCCAACCGGGCTCCTCCGGCAGCGATCGGTTAGAAAGAGGGCTCCCTCCTCCTTCTTTTCCGACCCCTTCCGGTGGTTTCAGGCACCATGATCGCCCTGCTTTCTCCGTTTCGGACTCATCAAGCAGCCGATCGCCCTTCCTCCGCCGGAATCGCCTTTTCGCTCATTTTTTGCCCGCTTCTTCTTTCTTCTTTTCTCTTTCCCTTTAAACTCCTGATGTTTCGTCAGGAAAGCACCTTCCTTTTTTTATGACTCTCGGCCTTGTTTTAACCTCGGGATTGATCTTTCTCTTCGGATTGATCCTGCTTGCTCTTTTCGTCGCCTACTTTGCGGAAGACCGCAGCCGCTACAAGCGGATCGTCGGCAGCATCCTCACCGTTGCCCTGACCGGCCTTAGCCTTGCGGTCATCTATCCGCCCAAGGATACCGTCCGCCTCGGGCTCGACCTCGAGGGGGGGACCTCGTTCCTGATCCGCCTCATGCCCGAACAGGGGCGCGAGATCCGACCCGACACGCTTGAAAAAGCGGTCGAGGTCATCCGCAAGCGGGTCGACCAGTTCGGCGTCTCCGAGCCGGTCATCACCCCGCAGGGGAAGGACCGCATCCTGGTCCAGATCGCGGGGCTCGACCCGGCGCAGATCGAAGCCGCCCGGCAACAGCTCGGCCAGGTCGCCAAGCTGGAGTTCCGCGCCGTCCACCCGAACACCGACGCGCTGGTCCCCCAGATCGAAGCCGGCCTGCAACTGGTTCCTCCCGGTTACCGGATCGAGTCGTTCAGTGACGAGGACGACGGCGGCGACGGGGAGCCCTCCGCCCGCTCGCAGGAAAAACTGCTGGTCAAGATCCGCCCCGAGATCGAGGGCGAACGGGTCCGCCGCGCGTTTGCCACCTTTGAAAAGGGTTACGGGATCAGCCTCGAGTTCGACTCCGAAGGGGCTGAACTTTTCGCCAAGTATACCGCCGAACATGTCGGCGAACGCTTTGCGATCATGCTCGACGGCAAGATCCACTCCGCCCCGGTCATCCAGACGGCGATCCGCGGCGGCCATGCCTCCATCACCGGACACTTTACCGAGACCGAGGCGACCAACCTCGCCGGGGTTCTGGAAAACCCGCTGCAAAACCCGGTCCAGATTGAAGAGGAACGGAGCGTCTCCGCCAGCCTCGGGACCGACTCGATCCGCAGCGGGCTCTACGCCGGGGCTTTCGGCCTCGTCTTCACGTTCCTCTTCGTGATGATCTACTACCGCTTTGTCGGGATCGTCGCCAACCTTGCGCTGATCATCAACATCATCCTCCTTTTCGGCGCGATGATCCTCTTTGGCAGCGTATTGACCCTGCCGGGGATTGCCGGGGTGATTCTCTCCATCGGGATGGCGATTGACGCCAACGTCCTCATCTACGAACGATTGCGCGAGGAAATGGCCCTGGGCAAACCGCTCAAGATCGCCATCCGCGGGGCGTACGACAAGGCGTTCACCGCGATTTTCGACGCCAACGTCACCACGCTGATCACCTCGATCATCCTCTTCTACTTCGCCACCGGGCCGGTCAAGGGGTTTGCGGTGACGCTCACCTTCGGGATCATCGCCTCGATGTTCTCGGCCCTGCTCTTTACGCGCAACTGCTTCGCTTGGCTGATTGACACGGGGCTGGTCACCAAGGTCTCCATGTGGAACCTGATTCCCAAGACCAACTTCGACTTCCTCGGCAAGCGCAACCTCGCCATCGCCCTCTCGGTGGTGATGACCATCGCCTCCATCGCCGTCTTTGTGGTGCGGGGCGAGAAAAACTTCGGGGTCGACTTCACGGGGGGCGACCTGCTGGTCCTCGAAGCGACGGAAGCGACCGCCGAGGGCAAACCGACCATCACCGATACCGATGTGCGCGCCGTTCTGGAGCCGCTCAACATCGACAGCGTCGTCCAGACCGAACGCTCCGCAGAGAAGGAGTTCATCTCCGTGCGAAGCGCCGCCAACAGCAACGAGCGGATTCAGGAAGCACTCTTCGCCAAGTACCCGACCGGCCTGCGGGTCGAACAGAGCGACAAGGTCGGCAAGGTCGTCGGCGACGAACTCGCCAAGCAGTCGCTCGTCGCGCTGGCGCTCGGGATGCTCGGCATCTTCATCTACATCGCCGCCCGTTTCGAAGTCTCCTTCGGGGTGGCGGCGGGGCTGGCGACGCTTCACGATGTTATTGTCCCGATCGGCGTCTTTTCCCTGGTCGGGCGGGAAGTCTCGCTCGTCATGGTCGGCGCGGTGCTCACCATCGCGGGGTATTCGGTCAACGATACCATTGTGGTGTTTGACCGAATCCGCGAGGGGTTGGCCAAGGACAGCAAGCAATCGCTGATCGACATCATGAACGAGAGCATCAACGACACCTTGAGCCGGACGTTGCTGACCGGCGGTACGACGATCGTCGCCGCCTTCGCCCTCTACCTGTTTGGCGGCCCGGTCCTCAATGACTTCGCGTTCGTCATTCTGGTCGGCCTCTTCGTCGCCATGTTCTCGTCGATCTTTGTCGCCTCGCCGCTCGCCTACTGGTGGATGCAGTGGGACCGCAAACGCCGCAAACACCTGAAAACCGAACCTTCCTCCAACCCGACGCAAGCCTGACCCAGAGACGCACCAGCCCCATCCTTTCATGAGCGAACCCGCCGCAGTCCTTCAGCCAAGACGCCTGTCGGAGGAGATTGACGCCATCCTCGCGATCATCTCCGAACATCCGATTCGCATCCGCGACCTGCTGGCGGTCATGAAAGGGAGGGCGTACACCCTGCTCCTGATCTTCCTCTCGCTTCCGTTCTGCCTGCCGATCCCGCTGCCCGGCCTCTCGACGGTCTTCGGGACGATCATCGCGATCATCGGTCTGCGGCTGATGCTCCTCCAGCAACCGGCGCTCCCGGACCGGATGCTCGACACGCAGCTCTCGCCGAAGATCCTGATCCGGGTGCTCATGACCGCGCGGAAACTGGCCGCCAGCTTCGAATACCTGCTGCGCCCCCGGTGGAGTTTCATGGTCGAGTGGCCGATCCTCCACCGGATGAACGGCGCGATGATCCTGATCAGCGGTTTCTTCCTGCTCCTGCCGCTGCCGGTCCCCTTCAGCAACCTGCTGCCCGCCGTAACGATCATCTCCGTCGCGGCGGCGATGCTGGAGCGCGACGGCTACTTCGTCGTCCTCGGCATCCTCTTCTTCATCGCCAACCTGATCTTCTTCGGCGGCATCTTCATCGGTGGCGCGGCAGCGGTCATCTCCCTGCGGGAATACTTCAAGGGCGTCCCGCCGGGCGATTAGCCCGCATGATTCATGAAGTTCGTAGCGAAAAAGGAGCGATACGCATGAAACGGAATCTTCTCTGGACCGCCCTCGCCCTGGCAGTGCTCCTTTTGCTGGGGAGCATTTTCGGGTTTCGCGTCTGGCTGCGGCAATACCTTGCCAGCGAAGCCTTCCGCCAGCGGCTCGACGGACAGGTCTCCCGCATCGTCGGTGCGAACGGAGAGTTCACCCCGCTCGCGGTTGATTCGCTTGACTCGATCTACGCCGACTCCTTCATCGCCCGCGACGGTGCGGTCTTTGACCGGTTTCAGGCCGACCAGATCCGCGCTGATCTTCACTTCGGCTTTCTCGCCCGCACGGCGGTGCTGGAACGGCTGGAAGTCGCCCGTGTCCAGGCGCGCCTGGCCGATCCCTCCAACCGCCCCGCCTCTTCCGCCGCCCCGCCGAGCGCCTCTCCCGCCCCCGGTTCCCGGTGGATGACTTCGTTTTCGCTCCGGCAGGCGGTCATCCAGCAGTTTGATCTCTCGTGGCTCGGCGGCCGGGTCGAAGGGGCCTACCTGCAAATCACCCCGAGCGGCTCCGCTCCCGGCGAATGGCTCTTTGAAGGAAGCCGGGGGAAGGTCGTCACCGAAGTCGGGCCGGAATGGCGGGTCGAAAGTTTCTCCGGACGCCAGCGGGGCGATGCCTTTTACCTCCACCAGGCGCGCCTCCGCAGCGGCGAGCGGGGGGAAGGGACGCTGGAGGGGACCTTTGCGCTTGGCCGCCCGCCCGAAGCGCGCGCCACCTTTTCCGGCGTCGAACTGGCCCCTCTCCTTCCCGGGGACTGGCGCGCCCGGCTGACCGGCCAGCTCGCCGGAAAGATCACGCTCAAGGGGGCCCCCGGCGAAGGAGGGGTCAGCGTCGCCAGCGGGGAATTCACACTCAGCGATGGAAAACTCCACGCTTTCCCGTTTCTGGAGCAGGTCGCCACGATCACCCGGACCGAGCGGTTCCGCCGGGTCGAACTTCACGAAGCCCGGGCGCAGGTCACCCAACTCGGCCGCCCCGGGGATGTCAGAATCGAGCACCTGGTGGTCGAAAGCAACGGCCTCTTCAAGGTGGAAGGCGAACTGACCCTCCGGGAGGGGAAGATCGACGGCGTGGTGCAACTCGGCGTCACCCCCGCTTCGCTGGAGTGGATCCCCGGGGCGGAGAGCAAGGTTTTCACCGCCTCGCGCGAAGGCTACCTCTGGACGCCGGTCCGCCTATCGGGTTCCGCCGCTCATCCCCAGGAGGATTTGAGCGCGCGGCTCGCGCAGGCCGCCGTGAACCAGACGGTGGAAAGCGTTCCTGAAAACGTGCGGGGCACGCTCAAGGATGCGATCGACACCGTGGCGCCGCTCCTGCCGGTGCCGATCCCGTCGCTGCCCGGGTTGTAGGGAGGGCCTGAGTTCCGCTGGCGGGGTCCAACGCGGCGGTCGCCCCTCCAGAGGGGTCAGACCCCCGGTCTGCGTCCCGTCAGGAACGAGATGATCGCGAGGATCAGGAAAACGATGAAAAGGACTTTGGCGATCCAGGCGGCCGTTCCCGCAATACCGCCAAAACCGAGCACGGCTGCGATAATCGCCACGACGAGGAAAACAATTGCGTAATGAAGCATAATCGTAAGGTTCTGTTGTTGGGGGACAGTTTTGATGCTCACTTCCGGGTGGACGGCTCTCCGGTAATGTCCCAAGTCCACATAAGGGAATCGCAGGGAAAATTCCCCCCGGATGGGTTTACCGACGGTCGCAAAGAGGGGTAACCGCACCGGAAACGATCGCGCCGGGATGAAATCCGGGGGTGGTTTGCCCCGGAAAAGCACGCATCCCGCCCCTCCGGCGAAAGCCGCGCCCTTCTTCCCCAAGGCACGAAACCTCTTTCCCGATGGCACCTTTTCGTGGAACTTGTCGCCGTGTGATGCTCTAATGGTCTTTCCTTATGTGGCATGAACCTCCGCCTTCCAAACCGTTTTACCGCCGCGCCTGGTTCCGGGTGCTCGTCGGGTGCGCCTTTCTGGGGGTGCTGGCCGGTGTCGCCGGGCTCCTTTTCCTCTGGGTGAACTTTGGCTCGGTAGCCAACGAACTCGACCTCTCCAAACTCAAGGAGATGGAGAGCGCCAGCATCGTCTACGACCGCAACGAGCAGATCCTCGGGCGAATCTACATCCAGAACCGCGACACGATCGGGATGGACCAGATCCCCGACGACCTCGTGCAGGCGCTCGTCGCCGCCGAGGACAACCGGTTCTTCGAACACCACGGGATCGACTACCTCGGCATCCTGCGGGCGGTCACCAAGGACCTCGCCGCCGGGCGCATCCGGCAGGGGGCCTCCACCGTCACCCAGCAGCTTGCCCGCAACAGCTTCCCCGAAGCGCTCCCGAGCAGCGACCGGACCTTCCGCCGCAAGCTGGTGGAGGCGTTTGTCGCCCGGCGCATCGAATCAAACTTCTCCAAGCAGCAGATCCTCGAGTTTTACTTCAACCGCGTCTACTTCGGTTCCGGGTTTTACGGGGTTGAAGCCGCCGCGCACGGTTATTTCGGCAAATCAGCCAAGGACCTGACCCTTTCCGAATGCGCCACGCTGACCGGGATGCTCAAAAGCCCGAACAACCTCTCCCCATGGCGCAACCGCCGTGCTGCCGTCGGCGCGCGCGATTTCGTGCTCGGCCGGATGCTCGAACTCAAGCTGATCGACAAGGCCCGGTATGACAACGCGATGGCGGAAACGCTCGCCGTCAAAAACCGTCGCCCGGTTTACAGCGAATCGTACGCCATCGAACTGGTCCGGCAACAGGTCGACCAATTGATCGGCGAAAACGAAAGCGTCTACGGCGACGGCTACCGGATCTATACCTCGCTCGACGCCGACCTTCAGGCCACGGCGGAAAAGAGCCTCAACCAGCGGCTCGAAGAGGTCGAGCAACGCAAGGCCTTTGGCAAAAAGCGCGAAACCTTTGCCCAATACCAGCAGATCTACCGCCACCGGCGCGACCGGGCGGAGAACGATCCCCTGCCCGGCCCGAAATACCTGCAAGGCTCGCTGATCGCCATCGACAACGCGACCGGCGGCGTTCTTGCCCTCGTCGGCGGGCGCAGTTTTGCCCATAGCGAGTACAACCGGGCGCTCTTCTCCAACCGCCCGCCCGGCACCGCCTTCCTGCCGCTCGTCTATGCCGCCGCGTTTGAAAACGGCGTTTTTCCCGGCTCGCTCTTTGCCGATACCGTCATCGACAACCGGCAGGTGATGATCGGCGGCACCACCGGCATCCTCGGCGAATGGGGTCCCGAGCGGGCCGACAACCGGTACGAGGGGGAAATCTCCGCCCGCTACGCCCTGGTCAAGAGCAAGAACGCGGCCACCGTCCGCCTCGGGATGACCGTCGGCCTGGAGCCGGTCCTCTCCCTTGCCCGGCGCGCGCGGATCGACAGCGAGTTGCGCAACTACCCCTCCACGTTTCTCGGGAGCAGCGAAGTCACGCTCGAAGACCTGACGCTGGCCACCTCCATCTTCCCCAACGGCGGCCAGCGACCGGGCCGCACCTACCTGGTCGAAAAGGTCGTGCAGAAGGATGGCACAGTCATCTACGAACAGCCGAAGCTGACCCCCGTCCCGGTCATCCGGCCCAGCAGCGCCTACGAAGTCCACACCGCGCTGGCCGACTCGCTCGAATGGGGCACGGCGGACAAGGCGTTTTCGCGCTACGGGTTGAAGCGTTACCCGCTCGCGGGCAAGACCGGCACCGCCTACGACTTTACCGATGTCTGGTTCGTCGGCTACTCCAGCGCGATCACCTGCGGCGTCTGGGCCGGGTTCGACTCGCCGCAACCGATCTACCGGGGCGCATTTTCCAACGAAATCACACTGCCGATCTGGGTCGATTTCATGAACGCCAGCTTCAAGCGCTACCCCGCGAAGCCGTTTCACCGCCCGCCGGATCTGAAAAAGTACGAAATCTGCCGCGTTTCGGGGATGCCCGCCACCCCGCAATGTTTCGAGAGCCAGCAGGCGGCCAACGGCGAGATGATCCGCCACCGCACCACCTATTTTGAATGGGGGACGCCGGAACAGCTCCCGAAACAGAACTGCCCGATCCACGGCGACGGGGCGGCCCATTTCCTGACCGAATTTGACCGGAACGCCGGGGACGGCCCCCGCGCCCAGCTCGCCGTCAACCTCGATAACTTCACCCCCGTTGCCATGAAGGCGGCGACCGTCGCCGGGGAAGATCCGTACGACTCCCTCACTCCTGCCCGCGCCGCCATGGCCGCTGCCGAACCGGCGGAGGAACGCCCCGCCAAACCGGCCGAACCGCAGGTCCGCCGCGCTGAAATGGTCCGCACCCTCGACCTCCCGGCCGAACAGGAGACGCTGGAACTCGAGCCGCCCCCGCCGATTGAGTTTTAGGGGAGCGGCACGGCCTGGAAGTGGGTTGTCCCGTTCATCTGCATCGGATCTCCACCCCCCCCGGCGGCGGACGCGGAGGTCCGCCATAACCCCGCCCACGGCGCTCGCCTGCTGGAGGGACGGCCTCCGTGCCGTCCGCGTCGTTGGACTTCGCGTCCCTCAATGGTCTCCCTCTAACGGCTGATTTCTGATCTCCCGCCAATATTCCTCTCGAATCTCTTCATCAATTTCAACGGGAACGCGCTCCCCATAAAGCCGGTCCCGGCCGTTTCGTTTGGGACCGGAAATCCAGTAGGGCTCTCCGGTCTCCACATCAAAATAGTTCGCCTTGAATCCATCGCCCTTGAGCGAGCGGAAAGACTTCCCCCGATAGTAGATCGTAGAACCGGTTTTGGAAAAAGTGACACGACCGATCCGGGCAGATCCACCTGCGGGACCGCCGGACTTGTTCTCGAGATACATGATGCGGCTTTTCATTGGCATTCTTCCATCCGCGCTCCCGGCAGACTTCAGTGGGTTGCGCTTTCGTCCAGTTCCGGTCATGCCGGTCTCACGCGCTCGCCGGGGGACCACCGGGCCGGTGCAGAAAGTATCGATCCGGGGGCCCGCTCACCTGCTCGGTTTCCAAATAGGCCAGTTCACCCGGAAGGGACGAAATAATGGAAGGAAGACCGTAACCCACAGCCTTTGAAAGCGCTTCCTCCAGGTCCAAAATCCGGCCGTCAATCTCTGCGCAATGAGAAAGCGCAACACATCGACGACCCGCCCCAGCCGCACGAAGGATCTCCGCGATCTGCCGCCAACCCCGCACCGGCTCCGTGTACCTGCGGGCGTATCGTCGATCGAGAAGTGATTCCGCTTCGTGACAGAATCGTCCCAAAAGCAACCCTTTCGAGTGCTCGAAGATCAGGCGGTCACGTCTCTCCTTCACAACGAAACTGCGAATGAAAGTTCCCCCATGATCGATGTCGTTCCCTGAAATGCTGCCCATGATTTTTTTGCCTCCCCTGCTGATGCGGCATTTGACCTTTCCGGATGTCCAAAGAAAAGCTAACCGCCTCGGCTCAAGCCGCTGATGGTATTCAAACTTACCGGGAAAATCAAGATCCCGATAGGCCTTCAATGTCGACAATCAGGGACCTCCTCCGTGCCACTCTTCCGCCGTCCTTTCCTCCCCACGCTTAAAAAGTCTTGTCCCCCGCGCCGCTTTCCCCTTCAATCGCCGCCCCAATTATCAACCGTTCATCTCTTTTTCATGCAAACCACCCTTATCCTTCTAAAGCCCGACTGTCTCAAAGCTCGCCACGTCGGCGAGGTGATCCGCCGTTTTGAGGAGGCGGACTTCCGCATTCGCGGGATCAAGATGCTCGAAATCACGACGGCGCTTCTGGAGGAGCATTATTCGCACCTGCTCGACAAGCCGTTCTTCCCGGAAATCGCGACCTTCATGCAGTCGAGCCCCGTGATCGCGCTGGCGCTGGAGGGAGACGACGCCGTCGCCCGCGTCCGCACCCTGCTCGGGCCGACCGACTCGAAAAAGGCCGAAAAAGGGACGATCCGCGGCGACTTCGGCGTCGACGTGATGGTCAACGTTGCCCACGCCTCCGATTCTCCGGAAAACGCGGAGATCGAGCTGAAGCGTTTCTTCGCGCCGGGCGAACTGTTCGCTTGATCCCCGGCGCTGCCAGGGGGGTGTGATTAAAAGTGGTGCAGATAAGAAGCAACCTGAAGGGTTGCTCAAGCGGAGCAGCCGGGGGTAAGCGCGAGAGCGCGCCACCCCCGGAGAACCCGGTGGGAGAGAAATCGACCCTAAAAGGGTCGCAGCGGATCG
>DATMFV010000010.1:0-95861 GCA_035555975.1 Chthoniobacteraceae bacterium | reverse complement strand
GGGTGTGATTAAAAGTGGTATCAGCAAGGGAATAGCCCGGAGGGCTTACAGCGGGGAAGCCGGGGGTCGAGCGAAGCGACACCCCCGGGCTATTGGATTCCCCCATCATCGACCCCGAACGGGGTCGCAGAAAAAGGGACCTTACCCCAAGACGATCCGCTGCGACCCTTCCAGGGTCGATTTCTCTCCCACCGGGTTCTCCGGGGGTGGCGCGCTCTCGCGCTTACCCCCGGCTGCCCCGCTTGAGCAACCCTTCAGGTTGCTTCTTATCTGCACCACTTTTAATCACACCCTGTCGCCGACACCCGCAAAACTATCGGTTGCATTGCCCCGCGCGGCGTGCGAGAATGGGCCTCTTATGAATCTCGCGAGCCTTTTTAATCTTGCCGGTCCGGACGTCCTGGTCATCCTGGTGGTGGTCCTGCTCCTTTTCGGGGCGAAGCGTTTGCCGGAACTGGCCCGCGGCCTGGGTCAGGCCATGAATGAATTTCACAAGGCCAAGGATGACATGCAGCGGCAGATCACCAACGGCGACAATCCGACCGTCCGCAAGCCGTCGGAGATTCGTGAACACCAGACGGCCCCGATCGCGGCTCAGAATGGCGAAGCCGCTCCTGCGGAAAGCGCGCCCGCTGCTCCTGCCAAGGAAGCCCAGGCCTGAAGCCCGGCTACCCGGAGGTTTTTTCGCGGCGGGTTGAGATCACCGCTGCTTTTGTTCCTTTACCCGGTGGCATCTGCGCTGGTTCGTCCGTTTTTTTCAAAAGTTCGGCTGCCGTCGGTTTCGGCAGCCTTCCTTTTCCCGCGCACCCGCCGGGGGTGGCGGCTTCTGCTCGCGGCGGCGGTGCTGGCCGAATTCCCGTGGCAGGTTTCCGCGAAGGAGTTTGTTTTCGTCGCCTACAACCTCGCCAATTACGGCCCGCTGCCGGAGCCGGGACGCAAGAAACCGGCAAAGTCGGCCCGCTCCACCGAAGCGGTGATCCGCGTGCTCAAAAGCCTGGAGCCGGATGTCATCGGCGTCTGCGAGATGGGGAGCCCGAAGCAGTTTGACGATTTTCGCCGTCGCTTGAGCGAAGCGGGCTTGCATTACCCGGAAGCAGAATACCTGGAAGGGGCCGATCCCGACCGGCGGCTGGCGCTGGTGAGCCGCATCCCGATTGTCGCCCGTAATTCCCAGCCCGATCTCTCGTTTGATGCCGATGGTTCCCATGAAAAAGTGCGGCGCGGGTTGCTCGATGTCACGCTGCGGACCGAAAGCGGCTTCCGGCTGCGCTTCGTCGGCCTCCACCTCAAGTCGAAGCTGCCGATCCGCGAAGGGGAGACCTTGATCCGCCGCCACGAATCGCACCTGGTCCGCCAGCATGTCGAGGCGATCATGGCTGCCGAGCCGGAACTGCCGCTCCTGGTTTACGGCGATTTCAACGATACGAAGGAGTCGATCGGCGTGCGGGCGATTTCCGGCACGCGCGGTTCCCCGATGGCGCTCACGGCGCTGCCGCTCGCCGACGATCTCGGGGATCGCTGGACCCATCACTGGAGTGCGACCGACATCTACTCGCGGATCGACTTCATTCTTGTCAACCGGGCCGCCTCGAGAGCCGTTGTCCGCGAACGGTCTTCGATCGCCCGGGTTGCGGAGTGGGCGCGGGCGAGCGATCACCGTCCCCTGGTGGTCCATTTCCGCGCGCTCACCCCGGAGCGCCTCTCTTCCCTGCCATGATGACCGCCACCCGCCGCCGCCTTCTTTTTCTGGCCCTGGTCCTGGGGCTTCTCTCCGGTTTCGCAACGCCGGGCGGCGCGGCTTCGGCCGACGCCGACTGGGCCGCCGTCACGGCGCTCGACCAGGGCCCCACCGGGATCAAGGCCGAAGCGTCGCTCGACGAAATTCGCGCCGTTTCGCTGGAGTTTCTCCAGAAACAGGAGAAAACGCTCCGCCATTTCATTTCGCAACACGGCAGCGACCGCCGGGCGCTCGAAGCCCGGTTGCGGCTTGCCCAGCTTCTCGGCAACCGGGCCGAAATCACCGGCAACCCGCTGCTCTTCCGCGATGCCGAAGCCGTTCTCGACGACGCCTCCAAGATCGCCCCCGTTTCCCGGCGGGGCGACGTCGCCTTCAGCCGGATCGCGCTTTCGATGCGCAAAATCTCCACGCCGACCGATGCCGACCGCGCAGCCCTGAGCGAAGCGCTCCGGCATTTCCGGCGGGATCATCCCAACGACCCGCGCGTCGCCTCGCTGATGACCGAGATCGCCACGCTTTACGACCATCTCCCGAGCCAGAAGCGGACGCTGCTCAACGCCGCGCTGCCGCTCGCCCGCTCCCCCGCGCTGGCGGCCCGGATTCATGACGACCTGCGGCGGCTCGATCTCCTCGGCCAGCCGCTCGCCCTTTCCGGGACGACGCTGGAGGGGAAGCCGTGGGACCTCGCCGCGCACAAGGGGAAGGTGGTCGTCGTCACCTACTTTGCCACCTGGTCGCTCCCGAGCCTCGGCATCCTTCAGGAAATGGCGGCGCTCACCTCGCGCTTTCAGAAGGAGGAGGTGGTCTTTGTCGGTATCAGCCTCGACCCGGATCGCGATCAGCTCGAGGGGCTTCTCGATCCGCTCAAAATCACCTGGCCGGTGCTCTGGGACGGCAAGGCGTGGGAAAGCCCCCTCGCCCGTTCCTACGGCATCAATGCCCTGCCGACTCTCTGGATCATTGATCGCAAGGGGCGGCTCCGCTCCGCCAACCCGCGGGGCGACACCGAAGCCACCCTCCAGCGCTTTCTCAAAGAGTAACCAGAAGTCAACACTTTCCCTTGCGGTGACCGTCCAAAATTCCCTTGAAATTTAAGTGGGAAACCGGCCCGCCGCCCGATAAAATACCGCATCCTATTCATGAGCGCCAGCATCTCCCGGCTTCAGGCCATCAACGCGATCACGAACTTCAAACCGTCATCGTCAACGAACTTTCGCGATGTTTTTGCGGCGGATCTCTACGGCTCCAATGTCTTCAGCCCTTCGGTGATGAAGCAGCGGCTGCCGCAGAAAATCTACCAGAGCGTCATCGAAACCATCGAAAGCGGCGCCAAGCTCGACCCGGCGGTGGCCGACGTGGTGGCTGCGGCGATGAAGGATTGGGCGATCGACAAGGGTGCGACGCATTATGCCCACGTTTTCTATCCGCTGACCGGACTTTCAGCGGAAAAGCACGACTCGTTCCTCTCGCCCGACGGGCTGGGCAACACGATCACCGAATTTTCCGGCAAGACGCTCATCCAGGGCGAGCCGGACGCTTCCAGCCTGCCGAGCGGCGGCATGCGCTCCACCTTTGAGGCGCGCGGCTACACCGTCTGGGATGTCACCAGCCCCGCCTACGTGCTGGAGAATCCCAACGGAAGCACGCTCTGCATCCCGACCGCCTTCATCTCATGGACCGGCGATGTGCTCGATAACAAGACGCCGCTGCTCCGGGCGATGCAGGTGCTCCACGTTCAGGCGAGGCGCATCCTGAAACTCTTCGGGCACGAAAAAATCAGCCACATCAAGAGCACGGCCGGGGCGGAACAGGAGTATTTCCTGATCGACCGCAATTTCTACTATGCGCGGCCCGACCTGCTGACCGCCGGGCGGACCCTCTTTGGCGCGCGCCCCCCGAAGGGGCAGGAGTTTGAGGACCATTACTTCGGCGCGATCCCCGAACGGGTGCTCGCCTACATGATGGAGGTCGAACGCGAACTGTTTAAACTCGGCATCCCGATCAAGACCCGCCACAACGAGGTCGCCCCCGGGCAGTTTGAAATCGCCCCGGTGTTTGAGAACTCGAACCTCGCCTCCGACCACCAGCAACTGGTGATGGCGATGCTGCGGACCGTCGCGGAACGTTCCGGCATGGCGTGCCTTCTTCACGAAAAACCGTTCGCCGGGGTAAGCGGCAGCGGCAAGCATGTCAACTTTTCGCTCGGCAACTCGACGCAGGGGAACCTCCTCGATCCCGGCGACACGCCGCACGCCAACGCGCAGTTCCTCGTCTTCTGCACGGCGGTGATCCGTGCCGTCAGCCTGCATGCCGAGTTGCTTCGGGCGGTCGTGGCGAGCGCTGGCAATGATCACCGGCTCGGGGCCAACGAAGCGCCGCCCGCGATTGTTTCGATCTTCCTGGGCGACCAGTTGAGCGACGTTTTCGAGCAGATTTCACGCGGCGGGGCCAACACCAGCAAGCAGCGCGGCACGATCAACATCGGGGCCGACTGCCTGCCGCCGCTGCCCAAGGATGCGGGCGACCGCAACCGGACCAGCCCGTTTGCCTTTACCGGAAACAAGTTCGAATTCCGCGCCGTCGGCTCCAACCAGTCGATCAGCGGGGTGGCGCTCGTTTTCAACACGATCCTCGCCGAGTCGCTCGACTACATCGCCACCGAGCTTGAAAAAGCCGAGCCGGGCCGTCTCAACGAACGCATCCAGCAGCTCCTTCACCAGATCATCAACGAGCACAAGGGGATCATCTTCAACGGCAACAATTACTCCGAAAAGTGGGTCAGGGAAGCGGCCGAACGCGGCCTCCCCAACCACCGGACGGCGGTGGAAGCGATCCCCGCCTACACGCTCCCGACAACGGTCGCCGCGTTCGAACGGTTCTTCATCCTGACCGGGCGCGAACTCGAAAGCCGGCAGGAGATCGCGTTTGAACAATATGTCAAGACGATCAACGTCGAGGCGAACCTGTTCATCGAGGTCGGCCGCACGATCATCTATCCCGCCGCGGTCCGCTACCAGAGCGAACTGGCCGCCAACGCCGCGCGGCTCAAGGAACTCAAGATCGACCCCGACCTTTCGGTGCTCGAAAAAGTCAGCAAGCTGATCGCCGACCTTCTTGAAGGGATTGAGCAACTGGAAACCGCGCGCGCCAACCGCCCGGTGGGCGACTTCGGCGAACGCGCCCGGTACGCGCTCAAGGAGATCATCCCCGCGATGGAAAAGGTCCGGGCCGCAGCGGATGAACTGGAGGGGATTGTCGCCGACGACCTCTGGCTCCTGCCGACCTATCAGGAGATGCTCTTCATCAAGTAGTCAAAAAAACTTGAGCATCGGGGCTGTCTGCCCTTTTCTCAAAGGCGCAAGAAGCTTTGATGCTGGAACGCGCCTTCAGGTTGCGCGAGAGCGGGACGACCGTTTCGCGAGAGATCATCGCGGGGATCACCACGTTCGCCGCGATGGCGTACATCCTTGCGATCAACCCCGCCATCCTGATGACGACCGGGATGGACCAGGGGGCGCTGGTGACCGCCACGGCGGTTTCGGCGGCGGTGATGACGATCGCCATGGCGCTGGCAACGCGCTACCCGATCGCGCTCGCCCCCGGGATGGGGTTGAACGCGTATTTCGCCTTTTCGATCTGTGAGGCGAAGGGGATTCCGTGGCAGGCGGCGCTCGGGCTGGTTTTCTACAGCGGGGTGCTCTTTTTCCTGCTGACGGTTTCGGGCCTGCGCCGGAAGATGCTCGACGCGATCCCGCACGAAATGAAGCTGGCGATCACGGCGGGGATCGGCTTTTTTATCGCGTTCATCGGGCTCCAGAATGGCGGGCTGGTCGTGAGTGATGCGGCGACGCTGGTCAAGCTGGGCGATTTTTCACAACCGCGACCGCTGCTGGTCTTTGCGGGCATCCTGCTGACGGCGGTGCTGATGGCGCGCAAGACCCCGGGGGCGATCATCCTCGTCATCATCGCGCTGACGGGGGCCGGTTTCCTGCTGCACGACGCCACCGGAGCGGCGCTGACCCGCGCACCGACCGACTGGGTCCACTGGCCCGCGTCGCTCGCGCCGACCTGGCTGCAACTCGACCTCGGCTATTTCTGGACCGACCTCGCCACCTCGCTCCATCTGGTCATTTTTCTCCTTTTCCTGAACGTGTTCGACAACGTCGGCACGTTGATCGGCGTGGCGCACCGAGCCGGGCTGCTCGACCGCGACGGCAACCTGCCGCGAATGGACCGCGCCCTGATGGCCGATGCCGGGGCGACGATGTTCGGCTCGCTGCTCGGGACTTCGACGGTGACCAGCTACATCGAAAGCACCACCGGGGTGGAGGCCGGGGGCCGCACCGGGTTGACCGCGATCGTCACCGCCATCTGCTTCCTGCTCGCCCTTTTCCTGACGCCGTTGATCCTGGTGATCCCGGCCTTTGCCACCGCGCCGGCGCTGGTGATCGTCGGCATCCTGATGATGCAGGGGCTGGGAGACCTTGCGCTGGAAGACTTTTCGCTCGCCGTGCCGGTCTTCGCCACCGTCTTCATGATGCCGCTGACCTATAGCATCAGCGAGGGGCTTGCCTTCGGGTTGTTGGCTTTTGTGGGGATGAAAATCGGGCTGGGACGGCGCGGGGAGGTGAGCCTGACCGCCGCGATCCTCTGCCTGCTCTTCCTGGTTTCGCTGATCTGGGGGCGGGTGTAAACCTCCGCGTCCACCGAGGAAGCTACCTGTGAAGCGGAGTCCAACGAGGCCGACCCTCCAGAGCGGTTATGACTCCCCGTCGACGTTGAGCAGGGCGGCGACCTGCCCGGGGATGTCGTTGGAGCGCATCAGCGATTCGCCGACCAGGATGGCGTTTGCCCCGGCGGCGAAGACGCGGCGGGTGTCGGCGTTGGTCTTGATCCCGCTTTCGCTCACCAGCAGAATGCCTTCTTCCGGGACCTCTTCGCTGATCTCCTCGGTCGCCTTGAGATCGACTTCAAACGTGGTGAGATTGCGATTGTTGATGCCGATCAACGTTGCCCCGGCTTCCAGCGCCCGCTCCAGTTCCGGAGCGGTATGGACTTCGACCAGCACGTCGAGCCCGAGGGTGGTCGCTGTTTTGTGAAGCTCTTCCAGAAGCTCCTGTTCGAGGGCGGCGACGATCAGGAGGACCGCGTCGGCCCCGGCAACGGCGGCTTCGTAGATCTGCACTTCGTGGATGATGAAATCCTTGCGCAACACCGGCAGATTCGTGGCGGCGCGGACCTGGGTCATGTACGAAAGCGCCCCCTGGAAAAACTTTTCGTCCGTCAACACTGAAATGGCGTGCGCCCCGGCTGCTTCGTACGCCTGCGCGATGGCGACCGGATCAAACGCCTCGACAATCGACCCGGCGGAGGGCGACGCCTTCTTGACTTCGGCGATCAGGCCGAGCGCGTCGGGTCCCCGGTCGATCGCAGCGGCAAACCCGCGGTAATCGTTGCGCAGCAGGGCGGCGGCACGGAGGTGCTCCCGCCGGGGAAGGAGCTTGGCGAGTTCGAGCTGTTTCTGGTCGAGGATGACTTGCAGGCGGTTCATGGCGAAACCGGCATTATAGAGCATCCCCGCCTGCCAAAGGCGAACAAAAGATGCCACCCGCCCCTCCCCCATCCCTGTTCCGAAACTTTTTTTGAGGAATCGCCAAAACTTCTGGAAAAAAATCTTGCATGTTCGGGCCGGTCTTCGTACTTTCCGTGCTCTTCGATCGACAGAAAGGACGGAATCGCCCCCTGTTGATCCCAAGCGTTCATAACGCGGGTGTAGCTCAGTGGTAGAGCACTTCCTTGCCAAGGAAGACGTCGCGAGTTCGAGTCTCGTCACCCGCTCCAAGTTTCAAACCCGGCCCTGCGGCTGGGTTTTTTGTTGAGCCATTGCCTCTACTTTTTGGCGACTTCGAAGATTCGCCGTTCTCCGCGCACGATTTCTCCCGAAAACTTCTTTTCGGTCACGATCTTTTGAGAAATCCAGATCTCCAAAAGAGATCTCAAAATACAAGCCCTTGATTCAGAACAGGTTACAACATTACGGTAATGTGGAAAAGCCTTTGATTTCCCTGTCCCAGTCGCGGAAGCTCCAGCCTGATGATTCTCCCCGCAAGATACTCAGGTCCGACACGCCCGGCGAAAGCGGCGGGATTCGGTCTGGTCGAGGCGCTGGTGTCGCTGGTGCTGATCGCGATCCTGGCCGTCGTATTGCTACCGTTGATGGGCAGCATGGCGGAACGGGCGCGTACAGCAAAGTGCCTGACCAACCTCCGCACCTTTCACACCGTTCTCAATGCCTATACCAGGGATAACAATGGCCGGTTTCCTTCCTATCGCAAGTATATCACCAGGGAAGACGGGACCAGCGCCAATGGAGCCGACTGGCGCACCACCATTGCCCCGTACCTGCCCGATGTACCGAAAAGGACGCGCCTCAGGAACAAAACGCTCGATGTCTGCCCCAGCGCCGACTTCGAGAGCAAAAATAGCTATACTTTCTACTATGCGCTGACCGCCGAGAGCACCTCCGCCGACCCGACGGCGCTCGCACAGGTCGAAACTCCCGCGCATTATTTTCTCTTAGGGGAGAGCCATGGGCAGATGCGGATCTATCGGGGCTCGGGCATCAACGACTTCGACTTTCGCCACCAGGGACGCGCCAATCTTCTCTTTCTGGACGGGCATCTCGAAAGCCGCCTGCCCGACGAAATCCCCCTGACGAAAACAACCAGGGAATATAACAGTTTCTGGCTAGGCAAATGAACCCCTCCCCATCTGCGGCCCTTCATCCCCCGACACGCATGTCCTTGAGCTTCCTTCCCCCTTTTCCCCTGTGGCTGCCGACGCTTCTTTGCCTCGGCCTTCCCTTCGCGTCGATGGCGCAGGAATGGGATCTCAAGCCGCTGGGCGAAGCTGTTGAAATCCGGGAGGAAAGCCAGCCTCGTAAGGAGCGCGCGCTCGAAAGTCGCCGCCGTCTTTTTCCGGCGGAGGGGGGACCGCTGATCCTGGCTCAAAAAGGAAAGGCGCGCGCCCTTCTCGTTCTCCCGGCCAAGCCGGGCAGCGCCGAGCATTCGGCGGCACAACTTCTGAAAACCACGCTGGAAGCGATGACAGGAGCCGCCTTCCAGGTCTGCTCCGAAGCGCGGCTTCAACTCCAGAGGGAAGAAGACGGCACCCTCTTCGCCCTCGACCCGGACGGGAAACGCTGGGACCATCTCGTCTGGATCGGACGGACCGAACAGGCACAGAAGGAAGGAATCACCACGGACAACCTGGCCCCGGAAGGGTATCGGCTGGTCAGCCGGAAAAGCGGGCTTTATGTTGTAGGCCGCGACTCCGGCGCGCGAGGCGCTTTAAGGGGAACCTACTTCGGCGTCGCCAGCCTGCTTGAACGCTACCTTGGCGTACGCTGGCTCTGGCCGGGGGAAATCGGAACGGTGATCCCGAAAGCGCCGTCGATCACCCTGAGGGCCTTGAACGAACAGGATGAACCGGCGTTGACCCAGCGCATCATCCGGAACATGCCATTGAACGCCCGCGCGAAAACCGGCCTGGCAATGCTTCACGCCAGCGACGCCGACTACCAGGAAATGACCCGCCTTCAGGGCGCGTGGCTCTCCAATCAGAAAACCGGAGCGAGCCAGGTTTTTCGCGCCGGTCATGCCTATGGAGACTGGTACGAAAAGTACCACGGGCAGCATCCCGCATGGTTCGCCTTGCAGCCGGATGGGACGCGCGATCAGCCGGCTCCCGAGCGCGCCCGGTTATGCGAATCCAACCGGGAAGTCGCCCGGCAGGCGGCCCGGCGGGCGATTGAAGCGTGGACCCGGCAGCCCGGCCTCGCATCGGTCTCCATCTCCCCCAATGATGGAAGCCGCAATAGCTATTGCATGTGCCCTGCCTGCCGGAAGCTCGATCCGCCCAATGGGAACCCGGTAAAGCTCAGTTTCCATCGGAAACCCAAATCTTTCGACGCCTTTTATCCTTCGCTTTCCGACCGCCTCGTCACCTATTACAACCGGGTGGCTGAGGAAGCGGTGGCCCGCTGCCCCGAAATCGTGCTGGGAGCGTACGCGTATGACGCCTACCGGGATGCGCCGCTCTCGACCGTCGCGCATCCCTCCATCGTGATCGGTTTTGTCGGCCTGAGCTACCTGGATGAAGCCAGCCGCAGGAGGGATCTGCAACGGTGGGACCGATGGACCGACAAATGCTCCCGGCTCTACCTGCGGCCCAATGCGCTTCATGCCGGGGAGGGGCTGCCCGCAGCCTATACGAAGGCGCTCGCCGAAGATATCCGCCATTGCTACCGCACCGGCATGGTGGCTGCCGACTTTGATTCCCTCATCGGGAACTGGGCGACTCAGGGGTTGAACTATTACGTGCTTGCCAACCTGCTATGGGACCCGACACTCGACCCCGACGCCATGGTCGCCGACTATTGCGCCACGGGATTCGGCGCCGCCGCTCCCCGGGTCGCCGCCTATTTCAAGGCGCTGGAGGAAGCGACCACGCAGGTGGCGCGGTTTGAGGATCCGACGGTCGAAGGAGCCATCCGGGAAGAGGAGCAGGATGAAGCAACCTCCAAACCGGGGCGGAAGTGGAAACCTTCCGAGAAACGCTACTTTGCCATCTTCACTCCTGAAAAAACCGATCAACTCCGCTCGCTGTTGACACAGGCCACGGCAGCGGCGGGCGGCGATGCAACGATCAAGGAGCGGATCGCCTTTCTGGCTGCGGGCCTCGACTATGTGGATCACTACCGGACGGCGCTGGAGCATCCCCGCCAGAAGGAGGTGAAGGAGGCGTTTCTGGAATATTTCACCCGTCTCTTTGAAGAGCAACCGCAGGCACTCAATTCGGCCCATCTCCTCTGGCGCGCCTCCATTGCCCGCATCCCGCGGCTGCCCTAGCTCCTCCCCCAACCTCAACCTATGTTCCCCTCAAGCTGATGAAAATGAATGCGATCAAAACCACCATTGGGCGTGCCTTGGCGGCATCCTGTCTCCTTGCGTTCTCATTTCATGTCCATGGAGAAACCTGGCAGAATACCGATCCCGGGGGCGGCTTGTGGCATACGCCTGCAAACTGGTCGCCTAAAGTTCCCACTTCGGCGGCCAGCGCCTATATTGACAATGGGGGTCTTGCCATTTTGTCGGGAAGCGACGGGGTGACGGCTCACTTGTACATCGGTCTTAACAGCACCAACAACCGGCTGGAAATAGCCGGCGTCAAACTGGTGGCACGCAATGTCCATCTTGGAGAAAATGCCGATTCAGAGGGCGCGCTTCATCTCAAGGCGGGCGCGGAACTGGAGATGAGCGGCGAGCTTCTTCTCGGCAGCAGCGGCGATGGGTGGTTGACGATTGACTCCGGTGCGACACTAAAGTCCACCTCGACCTCGACCAGTCAACGACTGGCCAATATCGCAGGCACCCATGCCGGTGCAACGGTGCGGGGCATCTGGGAGCTATCAACGGGAAGGCTGGACATTGGGTTCAGGGGCTCGGGCACTCTGACCATCGGCGCGGGAGGTCTGGTGGATGTCGGTTCGGCGGGAGCCATGGTGATGGGAGAACAATCCTCATCGACTTCCTTCGGCACACTCAACATCGGCGGGGCCGTGGTGAATGGCGTGGCCACAACAGCGGAGGCTGCCGGGCTGATCAATGCGGCCAATGTCCGCGGAGGCTCGGTCAGCGGTTCAGGCGGAACGGCGACCATCAACTTCAACCATACCAGCCAACGCCATGAGTTCACCAATAGCGACGATGAAGCGATTGACCTCATCGGCAATACCAGGATGACGGTGAATCTCTACTCCGGCACGACGGTGCTGGCGGGCAACAACACTTACAAAGGGGGCACGCAGATTTACGGCGGCACCCTGCTCGCCAACCATGAGGGGGCGGGAAGCTCGACCGGGACGGCGGCGGTGACGGTCCACGAGGATGGAACGCTGGGAGGGATCGGGTTCATCGATGGGACCACCACCGTGCAAGGGACGCTTGCGCCGGGGGATGGAGAAGAGGGTCATGGCATTCTGAAGTTCCGCGGAAATCTTTCCCTCGGCGCCACCAGTAAAACGATCATCCGCGTCAGCGGGACCGAAAGAGGCACGGAGTACGACGCCTTCTCCGTGGCCGGAACGCTGACCCTCGGCGGAACCTTGAAGGTCCGTCTGGAAGAAGGGTTCACCTTTGACGGCTCTGAAAGCGTTCTCCTGACGATCTTCGACGCGGGAAGCCTTTCCGGCCCGTTTGATCAGCTCGACCTTCAGGAGAGCTTCAATGGCACCGCATTGCAATGGGATGCCTCCAACCTCTATGAAAACGGCACGCTGGGCGTCGCCGCCATTCCTGAACCGCAGACCGTTGTCCTGCTGACCGGAGCCGTCGGGATGCTGCTTCTCAACCGTCGCAAAATCTTTCCTGCCTAGAAAAAAAACCGATGACACCCCGCTTCTGCCTGCCGGCTTTCCTCATGTTATTGATGAACCTGAATACCGCCATCCCCGCCGACCACGCTTCGCCGCTGCGCGGCGTGGAGATCGTCCGGGAAAACCTGCCTTGGTTTGACAAGGAGAACCATTACGAGACCTTTGACGAGGCTACCCAGATGAATCTTGAAAACGCGGTGACGGCGGTGACTTCGATCCGCCGCAAACCGCTGGACAAGCCGCTGGAAGTCCTCCTTTCGCGTTCGGTCTATCCTTTGGAGGATGGCTATATCGAGGCGATCGTCCGCCTGAAGGCGGCGCAGGAGGCGGCCCCCTCCGGCTCGCTGGAGATCTGGTTGAGCGACGGGGCGGGAAAGGAGATCGGCCGCGAAACGATCTCGCCGATCGGCGGGGACCAGCTCTTTTTCTCCTTTGCCTTTCCGCCCGAGCTGGAGAATGCGACGGGCAGCCTGCATGTCCGGTGGAACCAGGGAGAAGGCGGAGGCGCGACCGAGACGAAGAGCTTTACGGTGGCACGGGCGACCGGCGTTCAACGCGAAGGGCGCGTGCCGCTGCGTATTGAAAACGCGCTCAAGGTCAAAGCGCGCGGGGTGCCGGTCTCGGTCGGCGTGCCGTTTCCTCTCGGGGCGCTCGCGGCTACGGAGCACCTCCGCCTGGTCGATGCGACCGGCAGGGACATCGCGTTGCAGGTCAAGGAAACGGCCCGGTGGGCTCGCTTCGGCTCGCTCCGCTGGGTGTTGTGCGATTTTGTGGTCGATCTCGACGGAGGGCCGCGCGAGCTTTTTCTGGAGTACGGCCCGGCGGTTCGTCGAAAGGAGGTTGAGCCACTGAAGGTCGCCCCGGTCGCTTCGGGCGGTTTTCCCCGGCTCGACGCAGGTCGGCTTCGCTTTGATGAAGCGGGAATCCACCTCGGAACTTCGGGCCCCCTGGTCGGGGCCGAAGCGTTGCAGGGTGCTTACGTGGAGCGGGTGGATGGAATGCAGTTTCGAGGCTGGGGCCATCACTATGTTTTGTCTGACCACGGGAAGTATCAGATGGATCGCTCGGCCAAGGTGGAAGTCGAGCAGGCCGGTTCGCAGAAGATCGTCCTGCGGACTTCCGGGGACTACCGCGAAAACGGCACGGGCGATCCGTTCTGCCGCTATGTCGTTCGCTATGTGATCTATCGCGACAGCCCGATCGTCCGGATCTTCCATACCTGGATCTATACCGGCAACGGGGATCGCGATGCGATCCACTCCATGGGGTGGCGCTTTCCCTTTGGCGACGATCTGAAGCCGGTCGGCTTTCTCTCCGGCTTTGGCAGTGACGCCAGGTGGCTCGATGACTACTATCTTCGGCAGGAGGACCACGAAAATTTCGCCCACTTTGCCTATAAGGCCCCGGCGGGCAAGGATCGCCGGATCACCGAAGGGCAGGCGGTGGAGCCGAGCCGCCCCTTGAGCGAAGCCGGGAAAGGTCGGCGGGCGCCCGGCGTCATGGCAGCCGGCGGCAGGGAAGGCAGCCTTCTCTTTGGCGTGAAAGATTTCTGGCAGAACTTTCCTTCCTCGCTGATGCTGGAGAAGGACGCCATGACCTTTCATCAATGGCCCAAGTACGGCGCGCCGCGCCGCCACACCTTCGGCGAGGCTACCCTGGGCGATACCTGGCATCTCTGGTTTGCCCATGAAGGGGAAAACCTCTCCTTCCGGCTGCCGACCGAGTTTACCGAAGGGGCGATCTATGCCAGTGAAAGCGGCGTGGAACCGCATTTTGCCTATGGCCGTCCCGATTCGGTAAACGCGCAGGGCATTGCCAAGACGGCGGAGATGTGGCTCGCCTTTCAGGATGAGAGCCAGCCGGGCGAAGCCTCCATCCGGCTGATGGAGGCGCTCAATAGCGAAGCGCTCCGGGCGGTCGTTGATCCCCGGTGGATGATGGCGAGCGGTGCTTTCTACGAAATGCATCCCCGCGACCCGGAACATTTTCCCGAAGAGGAGAAAATCTACGAACTCAACGCTCTCAAGCCGATCCGGCAGGTGGAACAGATGGGGGTCTATGGAAAGTGGATCTATGGCGATCTGCTCCGTTCGGCGGATCTTGATGAGAAAACCGCCAGTCTTTACCGGACCTTCCGCAAGGCGCACTGGGGCTGGCCTTATTCGTGGATTCCGTTTGCCCGTAGCGGCGATCTCCGTTTCTACAAGTTCGCGGAAGCGGCCACGCGGATGATGACCGATGTCGCCTTCTGCCACTATGTGGACGACGAAATGCGCGCCCATTTTGCCTCGCTGCCGCCCCGGCTGATGTGGAGCGCGCACCAGCCGTTCCGGGAAATCGGCTGGCACAACCGCAACCTCATCCCGTGGGCCGGTTACTGGGGGCCTTCCTCACGGCTTTATGTGGACAAGGTGGATTACCTTTGGCATGCCTGGTACCTGACCGGCTACGACCGCGCCCGCGATGTCGCCCTGGCCTGGGCCGGGCAGACCAAGGTCGAGCAGCCCGGGCACGTCGGCCGCGGCCCGATCACCGCCGCAGGCAATCGCACCCGCTGGCCGATCAACCTCCAGAAGCAATATCTGGAAATGTATCTGGCGACGTTTGATCCGTGGTTTCTCGCCGGGACACATGCGATCGCCGAAATGAATCGCCATCGCTTTCTTACCGAAGGCTGGGGTGGACACCCGTGGAACACGGGTCCGAACGACTTCCAACGCTATACCGGCGATCCGGCGCACGGAGAGTTCTTTACCCATGCGGTCGAGCGCCTCAACGACTGGCAGTCGCTCGGCTGGGCCAGGACGTTTTCGACGCTCTTCCCGTCCGCCGCCCTCGGCTGGAAGCTCCACCACGATCCCTACCTGCTGCGACGGATCGCCGGGATGCTGGAAGCCACGCGCTGGCAGACCTATACCGCCGAAGAACCCGCGCCCCACCGTGGCTATATCGTGCTGGGGACCGGAGAGCAGGATATGCTTTTTACGAGCTTTTACCAGCAATGGTTTCCCTACCTGCTGACCCCGATTGCGAAGGCCGGAAAATGGCCCGAGAACCCGATCCCACCGGCCTTTTCGCAGACCGTCGGCAATGGTTCCCGGATTCTGCTTGAGAAAAAGGAAGGCGAACCCTTGGCATTCCGGCTTCCCGCTCCGTTCCGCGTGAACGGCCCCGACGGCAGCGTGGCGCTGGAAGTCAAGGAAACCGAGCCCAAGGCGGACCGGACGGTGGCTGCATCCGCTCCAGAAGGAACCTATACGATCCGGTTCGAAAAGCCCCACAGCGTGGAACTCCCGATCTCCCCTCCGGGTACGGCGGAGGTGCTGGTTCCCGCCGAAGGAACGCCGGTGGCGTCGGCAACCGGCATCGTGCAATATTGTTTCCTGGTGCCCAAGGGGGTGAAAAGTTTTGAGGTGACCTTTCACCATACGCCGCCTCAACGCCAGGCCGCCCGGCAGGTTACGATCTGGAATCCTGAAGGGAAGGAAAGCTGGGTCTACCGGGAGATGGCCAAGGGCGGCAGCCATCCCGGGAAGGTCGTGGTGGCTACCGTGGAAGTTCCCCCGGCCATGGAAGGGCGCATCTGGCGCTTGACCCAGCCGGCGCTCTCCAGCATGCCGTTCACCCTCGACCCGGCGATCCCACCGGTGCTGGCTCATAGCCCCGACCGGTGGTTTGCGCCTTCGGAAAGATAAGCCGGGCGGGAATCAGGCTCCATCAGAGCGTCGGAGACGCTCCGCTGTGGCGATCCGCTTCCGGGGCATGGTGCCGAGCGTGGGGGCCGCTTGAAGCGCGGCGGGCGGCTTTCTGCGGGTGGTCTCCCCATCGACCCAGCGCCCTTCGATGAAAAGTGTCTTCGGGTTCTCCGGAAGCCCAAGGTGGTTGAGATTAAGTTCGCTGACCAGCATGTCGATGGCAGCCGCTCCGACCGATTCCCATTGCTGGTCAATCCCGGAGATATGGCTGATGATTTTGGAAGGGGTCCGGTGGACGTTGATGATGCCGAGGCGGTGGGGTATCGACTTTTCTTCGATCCGGGTCAACTCGGCCAGCATCACCGGCGGAAGAAAGGTGATCAGGGCATCAACATTGCGGCGGCGGATGAAACGGGAAATTTCCACGGCGCTATTGGCGGCGCGCTCCACGAAAGGGATGCTCTGGCCGGAAATCTTTTCCTCCAGGGCATGGGCGGCGTACCAGGCATCATCGACGCGCAGGTTGAACCGGGAGGGAAGCCAGACCGCCGGGTGCCGGTAGCCAAGGGCGGTCACCTTGCGCAAAATCCGTTGCAGCGAATAAAACTGATAGTTGCTGGCCCGGTTGAGCCGGGGCGACTGAACCGTAAACCCGATCGCAACGGAGCAGAACGATTTCCAGATCAATTGAAGCGAGGTACGGGAATGCTGCATCGGGCCAAAGAGAATCCCCCGGATACCGCGCGCAGAAAGGATGCGCGAAAGGCGCTGGTCGGTCATCTTCGCGCGGTTCAGAACGAACTCCTCCAGAACATAGCCCAGTGATTCCGCCCGTTTCTTCGCGCCAAGGTAGCACGAAGGGTCGTTGTCGTGCTCCGGGTGAAGGAACCCTCCCGGCCAGTCGTGGACAAATGCCAGCACGGTCTGCGCGGGCGCGCGGCGCTGGACGTTCAGGTAAGTCATCAGCTCGCTCAAACGCGGGTCGGGCCGATAACCGATCGCATCCGCCGCAGCCTGAATCCGTTCGCAGGTCGCCTTCGGGATCGAGGGGTGGTTGCGTAACGCACACGAGACCGTGTTGCGCGAGTAGCCGGTACGATCGGCGATCATCTGGAGGGTGACACGCTTCATGCCTTCCCTCCAAATATCTCAAAGGGTCAGCCCGCCGTCAATCGCCATCGGGCCGGGCTTCCACCCGCTCCGGAGCGTTTTTGAGTTCAATGTTTACAATGATAACCGCCCCCGACACGGAACCGCGACGGTTGCAACCAGGAGGGCGGACGCTTCCCCAAGTGCGTACTCCGCTCTATTCCACAGCGCAGGGTGGGATGTCGTAGGAGCAACTGCCGTTGCGGATGGACTCCGTTCCATAATAACCGGCGGCGACGGCCATTCGGGCGTCGAGCGGGGTGGCTCCGGTTGGTGTTGCACCTTTTAATACAGCGACAAACTCCCGCACAATGGCCGGGTCGGCGCCGCCGTGTCCTCCCTCCAGATGAGAAACAGGGAAAACCTCGTGGCCTTCCCGCTCGTAACCGGTTCGGCGATTCCAGAGATGAATGGCAGCCTCCTTTTCAGCCGTGGAGTGGTCTCCATAGTTTTCAATGCGCCCCTCGGTGCCGATGACTGTGTAGTTCCGGAAGTCGTCCGGTGTGTAGTGAGATTGCAAATACGCCGCCTGTACGCCGTTGGCCAGTTGCAGCAACAGGGTGCTGCTATCTTCCACGTCAATGACCGGGCTATAGAGGCTGGTTGCCTTTGGCGGCCAGTTATCCGGATTGAACTCAACAGGAAGCTGTGGGTCCGACGGGCTGCGGCGGGGAAGTTTATCGTAAACACTCAGTTTGCCCATACCGGTCACCCGTGTGGTATACGCCCCCGCCAGCCAGTGAATGACATCGAGATCATGTGCGCCCTTCTGCAAAAGAAGGCCGTGTGAATAGCGCCGCTCGGAGTGCCAATCCTTGAAATAGGCATCTCCTCCATAAGAGATAAAATGTCGGCACCAGATGCTCTGGACCCGGCCGATGCGTCCTTCATCGATCAACGCCTTCATCTTTTTCATCACCGCGAAAAAGCGCATGTTGTGGCCGACATAAAGGCGGACCCCTTTCTTCCGTGCCGCCGAGATGATACGGTCACACCCTTCGACCGTGATCGCCATCGGCTTCTCAAGGAAGACGTCCCTTCCGGACTCGATGGCGGCAAGGGCGTGTTTTTCATGAAGATAATCCGGCGTACAGACGAAGACGGCGTCAAGGGGTTGCTTGAGCAGTTCGACATAGTCGTCGGTCAGGAAAAAGCCGGGGCCATAGGTTTCATGCATCCACTTCAGCTTTTCTGGAAAAAGCGTGCTGCCGCCAACCAGGCGTACGCCGTTTTCCGGGTCGTGCGCCCTGCGGGCAAGGCTACCTCTGCGGTCGGCTCCAATAACACCAATTTTAATCATAAAAAGCTATCGGGTAGGGGCTGTTTTAATACTGGCGGGAGCATGCTTTCAGGGCGTCATAAACAGACTGACCCGTTCGTGAACCCATTTCAGCGTGTTGACCTTCTCCAGGGCAAACGTCCGGACACTCCCGTCCACATAAAGAACAGAGCATTGCGTGCCGGTATATAACCAGTTGACGCCGATCTCGCTACAATAATCGGAATAGATCGGCGCGCCCCGCGTCGCTCTTCTGATGTTGGTATTGCACATGGCGCCACCGAACGAACCTTCCACCGGAGCCCAGTAAAGAATATAGCCGAGGTAGGCCCCCCCGCCGTTCTCACGGTAAAACTCTCCTCTCTTTCTCGAAGATTGTTTGCTCACAAACGGGCTATAGAAGACATCCGGCGAATCCAGGTAATCCTGCCTTCCCTTGAAGCTCGCACCCCACTTTCCGGTATAGAGGTAACGGGGCGGACCGGTGAGGGCGTTTCCCCATGTCTGAGTCTGCGGCATGCCGTAGATGTCGTCCTGGCGCGAAGGGGGGATATCTCCATTGAAGTCATTGGCGTAGGTCAGAAGGGCCGCGCCGATCTGGCGAAGATTGCCGATGTTCCTGACTTGCAATGCGGCTCGCCTCGCCGACCCGAACATTTGCAAGGCAAGTGCGGCCAAAACGAAGACCACGACGATCGCCACCAGTAGCTCGACCAGGGAAAACGCCCTTGCCGAAAAAACGGTTCGCCTTTGGTAAATCATGGATGACTCCGGTTCGGCGGGCTGCTGCTTCACTGAAAAATCCACGTGCCGAAACTTTTCGGCTCATTGAACTCCTGGAGCACCTGGGACCAGGCGCTGATCTCCTGGTCCGGAACGCGAAAACGGCAGAGGTTGGCAAACCGCTTCTCTCCGCTGGCGGGCGCGGTTGTCTCCATCGCCTTCCACGGTATCGCCATTTCGACCGACCAGTGGCCCTCCCCTACCTTGGTCGCGCTTTCAAACCGGAGAGGCGCGGAGTTTTGCCCCTCTTCCGCCCCGCGGGTCCACTGGACATTTTCCGGGTTGACGATCAGATGAAGGTACGCATCGCGACTTTCGCTCCGGGAGAGGTAGAGGTCAATACTGTCTCCCAGCCAGATGGGGTCCTTGACCGCCCGCATTTCCTTCACCTTCGGCTCCAGGCAACGGAAGGCGACATAGAGGTGTTCGTCGTCGTAGGCGACCTTGACCTCGGTCTCCCCCTTGAGCGGTGTCCCTCTCGAAAATGTCGGGATCAACGGGGACAGCGGTTTTACGCCGCTCCAAAACGGCTTGTCGAGGTCTCCGTCGACCTTCAACCCCTCCGCGGTAGGTTTCACCCTGGAAATCGTCGCCGTACGCGTCATCAGGTTGGCCCGGGTCTTCTCCTTGCCTCTCTTTTCGGCAGCCTTGATCATGTCGCCGATTTCAAAATCAAGGTCGACCCCCTTGGCCATTCGGGCCTTGGCTCGCCGGATCGCCTCCTCCATCCCTTCGGGGATGTCGTCCCCCTCCCACCAGTTCATCTTCTCATTGTACATCCAGACAAACTCGTCGGCACTCTTGAGCCCGTAGTAAACGTTATGCTCCAGCCACCGCAGCCGATCGGCCTCGCTTAGTTCCTGGGCCGGAGTAAAGCGTTTGTCACCCCAGGTTCCCAGGGCCAGAAGATAGTCGGGATAAAGCGCCTGCCCCACCTTCACCTGCGACTGGTACTTAACGCGGTTTTCTTTTCCCGCCAGATTCTGGCAGAGCTGCTTGATTTTGTGGTAGGCGACATAGAAATCAAGCGGCTCCTTATAGTAGTAAGAGAACTCGTTTCCATCCACAAAAGAGATGCCCGGAGCGGCGGCGTCAAGCATCCCGGTCAAAAAGGAGTGGTAAATCCCGTATGGATGCTTGGCAAGCATCCCGTCGCGTCGCTCCGGATTGATCTCTCCGGCCGGGCCTTCGAACAGGCAGAACTGGTAAAGACTGAGCAAGACAGCCTCAGGCATCTCCTGTTGAATGACCCTGATGAAATCAGCCCCGCGCTTGCGGGCTATCGCCTGGTACTCCTCAAACGACTTGCTTTCCGCATGCTGCTGGGTCCAGTAACTCCAGGGGCTCGGCCCATACGGTTCGGGGTCGATGCAGATCCCGCGGCAACGGGCCGCTGTTGCGGCTTTGAGGACTAGCCGCAGGTTATGAATCGCCCCTTTCCAATCATCATCCTTAAACCAGTCCATCGAGGTGCTTGAGTGAATGATGATGAAGTTGTCCGTAAACTTCGACCACTCGATCGCCTTGCACTCTTCGACGATCTGCTCAAAGCTCTTTTCATCCCACGGTTGGTCCCTGAAAATGGAGGAACGACCTTTCAGGCGGAAGATAATGCCATCGAAAGGCTTTTCTTCCATTTCCCGGACATGCTCCCGGATAAATGCCTGGTCACGATAATCCCATCCGTATTGAATCAGCTTTTTCCTGGCGACCTGCCCGGCTTGTGCAGATGCAATGGCCATACAGAACGCCGCACAACCCAGCAGGACTTTTCGAATGAACTTCATATTAGGGGTCGATAGAATGATTTATTTTTTCGCGGAACCCTTTCGACCGGACTTCAGAATCCTGGACGCGCCGATGGCGGCAAAGCCGAAAACGAAGAGGGAAAACGTCCCCCCTTCGGGAATGGCTTCCATTGTCACGTTGTCGACAGCCCACTCTCCGGCTGTGGTGCTCGAATAGCCGGTGCTGATGATAAAGCCGATAATGCCATAGCTGCTCACCGCGAACGACTGGGTTGCGCTCGGCCCGCCGTCATTGATGGAGACCCAGGCAAGCCCGGTATCAAAATCAAAGGTCTGCTCGATGTGATAGCTGTTTCCCGAAACAAGGCTGGGGAGCACGATGGGCGTTCCTGATGTCGTCGTTCCTGAACCCGTCGTCGCCACCCGACCGGCAAGGGTGAGTTCTCCGTTGACTTTGAGCAACATATCGCTGACGACCTTATAGTCGCTGTTGACCGTTTGGATGAACACATTGCCGTTTGGAGTGACGCCATTGTCAACCATGAAGTCGAAGCCGATGACCACCCGCCCCGCGCTGACGGCGTCGCCGGGATGAAGCGTAAAGGGGATATAGATGTTTCCTGCCGCCGTCTTTTTCAGGACAAGTGATTTCCCATCGCCAAACGGAGTATTTGGGGGATTGGTCGCTTCATAGTCCTGGACCACCGTGGCCGTGGCGCCGCCATCGGGCGCACTGTTCTGGGTATTGGGTGAAGTCACGGGAAGATTTCCTTCTGTGGGGGCGACTCGCCTTACCGTCCCAAGGTTCATATCCTCGAAGTCTACATCAATCAGGAGGGCTCCCCTCGCAGTTCCCATAAAGGAGAGAAGAACGGCCATCAAAATGCCTGGCGGGATGATTCTTTTCATTGGAGATTTTTCTGTTTGGTTTCCGTGGGTGTGTTGGTGGATTCAGGAGGTCTTTTCTGTTGCGCCCTATGGGGCGGAGGCATCGGCAACGCTGGCGGTGATATTATCGATGGCCCAGCGGCCCACGCACACCCCTACCGTGGAGATGTCAAACCCCGTAATGCCTGCTTCGCTGACAGCGAACGGCTGAACGGCTTCAGTCGCCTCGCCGTCGATGGAGACGTGGACGGTCCCCATGGCGAAGTCAAAGAGCTGGGTAATCCGATAACTTCTTCCGGGAAAGAGCGTTGCCACGACGGAGTGCTCTCCGGTGGCCATGGTTTGCGATCCGTCGGACACCTGCCGCCCGTAAAGAAGAAGCTCGCCACCGGCTTCTCCGGCGGGTTTCACCATCAGGGAGCTTACGGCTTTGGAGGTGTTGTCTCTTGTGGTGATGAAGAGGTTGCCTTTCGGGGTAGGCTCGAACCGGTCGTCAACCATGAAGTCAAACTCAACCGTAAGTTGCCCGGCCGCGACGCGGTCGCCCGGCGCGACATGAAAGGCGACCGAGAGGCCGCGTTCGCCCGGCTCGTCCTTGCTGAGAACCAGGCTGTGCCCGTTGCCAAATGGCACATCGGTGGTCGATCCACCCGAAACAAAGTCGCGCTCCACCGTGACGCAGGCCCCTTCGGGAACATGAGAAAGACGTTCCGTCGGATCGCCCAGTGGCAGAACAGTTTCCATGGGGCGAACAAAAATCGCAGGGCCGGTGTAGGGCGACTCGTCAAAGGTGATGTTGATGATGTCCCGGCGGTTCCGGTTGCCAGCGTCAGTTTTCGAAGCCCGATGGCTGTCGGCGTCGGTCTTTTCCGAAGCGAGTGCTAGGGACAGACTCCAGAACAATCCCATGGCAAATGCGATCCCGGGGGCATTTCTCATGGCGACGAACATTGGTGAAAATAAGATCAAAGTCAACTTTGTTTTTAGATATTATTCAGATCAGATATAACACATACCAATCCACTTCCAACTTTTCCGCGGATCTTCTGACGTGAACCAGGGGCGATCCCGAAGGAGCCCCGTCCCGAGCGCCCCCTCGCCCCCCGTTTGACGGAGCGAATTTCTGTTGCATGAAGAGATGAAATAACGCATTTTCAGATATTTAAGATCAGGATCAATGGGCGATCCGCTTTCTTTCTCACCTCATGAATTCATCCCCACCCTCGTCTCTTCAGCTTCCCTCCCTGCGTCCTTCGGAAAAAGTGCAGCACTTTTTCGAGGAACAGTTGCTGGAAGGCCGGGGAAAGAGCGGGGCGCGCTTGCCGACGATCAAGGAAATCGCGCGGCACCTCGACGTGGGGGTTTCCACCGTGCAGGCGGTTTTCGCCCGCCTCTCCAGCGAGGGAAAGGTGATCATGATCCCCGGCAAGGGAACCTTTCTGGCCGATGAAAAGCCGATGGGCGCGTCGGCTTCCCGGGCGATCACCGTGATCATCCGCGAGCACCAGCTCATGGGGAAGGAGAGCACCTGGGGCAAGGAGATCTGCACCTCCATGCTGCGCGAGGCGGCCAACCACCCGGAGGGGAAGATGACGATTCATCCGTTTTTCCCCGAGAACCAGAAAAACCTGCGGCAGCTCTTGGAAGAGGAGGCGCAACGGACGGCGGGGGCGATTATTTTCCCCGACCCGATCGGCCCGATGCTCGCGGAACCGTTTGAGGCGGCGGGGCGGCCGGTCGTTCACATCACCCCCTCATGCCCGCGGGCGACCCGCGATTTTGTCAGCCCCGACTTTTATGGCATCTGCCAGAAGATCGGCGCGGGGTGGCGCAGGCTCGGGCGCAAACGCCTCGCCGTCCTGGTCCACATGCCATTGAGCGAAAGCGCCACCTGCACCCTCTCCCTCGCCGGGCTCCAGGCCGGGTTTCAGGAGGACGAAGCGTGGAACGGCGGGCGGCTCGACTACCGTTCGCTCGACATGGACGACCTGAAAGTGAGCGAAGCGATGGAGTCGATCTTCCGGCGCAAGCCGTTCCCGGACGCCCTCTACTCCACCGGCGACATGATCGCGGCACAAGCCGTGGAATGGCTCCTGGCGCGGGGGATCAAGGTGCCCGAGGAAGTGAGCATCATCGGCGGCACCGGCCTTCACCCCGCGCACGGCGCGCTTCTGCCGTGTACGGTCATTCAGCAGCCGTTTGAAAGAATGGGCGAAGAGGCGGTGCGGATGCTGGTAAACCGCCTCCGGTTTGACAATGCCTCGCTGCCGGGTCGCTACCTGGAGGTTTCAATCCGCCCCGGTCGCACGACCACCGAAGCCGAAACCCGCTGTTTCGGGGACGCCTAGGTCGAGCCGGCAAACAACGCCTCCAGGCAACGCGATTCCTGCTTCGTCGTGGTGCCGCCGGTTCGAAGGCCGATCGGAAGGATGCGGGCCGGAGTTTCCAGCGTTTCCTTTTCCAGCATTTCGACCAGGGCTCCCACCAGGTTGCGGCCAAAATCCTGAAGGGGATGAAGGAGGGTGGTCAGTTGGTACTCCTCCAGCAGGGGGTGAAACCCCGCACCGGCGATGACGGCGGTTTGTTGAGGGACCGATACCTTCAACTCCCCGAGCGCCTGCATCGCCCCGATGGCGAGATGATCGCCCGCCGTAAGGATGGCATCGGGCGCAAACGCTCCTTTGAGCCAGAGCTTGCGGGTTGCCTCGTAGCCGTCGGGCTCCTTGAAACCGGCGCAGGTGATGATCCGCACCTCCACGGTGTCGCCCATGGCGGCGCCGATGCCGTTCATGAAACCGGAAAGCCGCTGGCGGATGGCGGCGGAGCGTTCCAGGGCCGGGCTGATCAAAACGGCGAACCGCCGACGCCCGGCGTCCCGCAAGGCGCGGCTGGTCCGGTAAAAAGAGGTGAAATGCCCCAGCCCGACAAAGTTGGAGACGGTATCGTCATCCATCGGGTTGAGCGAAACGAACGGTTTTTTATGCTCCTGACAGAACCGGATGATCGCCTGGCTGTGCGGATCGGTCATCCGCAGGATGATCCCGTCGAGATGCAGGCAGCGCCTCGCCACCGCTTCCGAGGAAAGGGCGTCGATCTCTTCCGAGGCGGAATAAAGCGAGGCAAAGGACTTGCCGGGGCCCAGTTCCAGGATCGCCTCCAGCACGTTGAGGTGGATGAGATCGCCCCATTGGTGCTGATCAGGGGAACTCCCGCTCCGGACGTTGGAGCCGATGCGCAACACCCGTTCGGACTGGGGCGCTTCGCAGATAAAGATCCCGCTTCCCTGCCGGGAGCGCAACCTTCCCTCATTGAGCCACTTCCGGATCACGCCGCGGACGGTCCCTTCGCTGACCTGAAGCTCCGCAGCGATCTGGCGCGGGCTCGGCAGGCGTTCACCCGAGAGGCGGTGGTACTTGGAGACGTAGTCGCGGAGAAACTGCTCCGTGCGTTCGGATGGGCGGCGGCTCTCGCTGTAAACTTGCATGAACGGGGAAAAATAGGATGGAGCGCGCGAGATCGCAAGAAGATTTTTATCTATCTTTTGATGTATTTTTACTCAACCCGTCAAAATTCCCTGCAAAAACACCCCATGCTCCTCGAAACACAAAGGGCGAATTTCATCCTCTTCAGAGAGACCTTGAAGACCTTTTAGCCGAAAAAATAGCGAAGTTTTATTAGATTTTGTAAAAATATAGACAAAACTGGTTGACATAAAAATGCGAAAACCGCAAACTGCGACTCACCTTGCCAGCCCCCGCTCCCTTGTCATGGCGGTCCCTTTTTCATCTGCAAAGCCATGCCGGGCCGACCGGAAGCCGCCGACCGGGGAACACCAAAACTTCACCAACCACACCACGCTGCATGAAAAAGCTTCACGATCTCGTCGTGTACCAGAACCGGGGTGAGTACGCCGCCTTCAACTCGTTCCCCAATGCCGCCATCACGCACAGCGGGCGGATGGTGCTCGCCTTCCGGCAGGCTCGCGACTACCGCGCTCTCCACGGCAAGACCGTCCATATCGATCCGAAGGCGCGCGGGGTGCTGATCGCCTCGGAGGATCACGGGGCGACATGGAGTTCCCCGCCCTCCACGATGGCCGACCATTTTCTGTATGGCGTGCAGGACCCGTGCCTCAAGACGCTCCGCGACGGGACGCTGCTGGGCACCTACTTTTTGTGGAAGGCGGTCGAGGCGGAGCCGGGCGACGGCATCCCCCCGGCCAAGCCGATCTATCCCGGCTGGGGCGGCCTGCTGGTCGGCGCGTGGACCGTCCGTTCCGCCGATGAGGGGCGCACCTGGGATGAACCGGTCGCGCTCGGCACCGCTCCCCTCGCCGTCCGTGGCAACCCGGTGGAACTGCCGGATGGAACGCTCCTGCTCGCCGCTTACGGGCAGGGTAGCGTCCACCTTCTTGCCTCGACCGATTATGGCCGGAACTGGACCGCCCGGAGCGTCCTACAGCATCCCGACTATTCCCTGCAGGAACCGAACCTGCACCTCACCCCTTCGGGAAAGGTGATCGTCTTCATCCGCAGCGTTCCCCGCGGCGAGGATGCCCTTTCCGAAACCGACAACGCCCGGTGGCGTCCCGAAACGCCGCTTTGGCAGCGCGGGCGGCTCTTCACGGCGGAATCGACCGACCAGGGGCGGCACTGGTCCCCGCTCTGCCCGCGCCCGGTTTACTCTTCAAGCCCGAGCCACCTCCTGCCACTGGCCAGCGGCCGTGTTCTCCTCTCCTACGGCTATCGCAAGCCGCCGTACGGCATCCGGGCCCGGCTGCTCGATGCGGAATGCGCGCAATGGGGCGAAGAGATCGTCCTGCGCGACGACGGCGGCGGGTTCGATCTTGGCTATACCAGCGCCGTCCAGGCGGCCGACGGGACGATCTGGATCTTCTATTACTGGTATGAAACCGGCGGCGACGAACATCGGCATATCGTCGCCACCCTCTGCCGGGAAGATGGATAAAGAGTCGCAGGGATCGGTCGCTTCGTTATGAGCCTTCAGCGTTTTCACCGGAAATCAGGTCAACGGCCTCCCTCGGTCGCTGCCTGCCCGTTCCGCAGCGCCTTCACGCTGACCGAAAGCCTGCTGGCGATCGTGATTCTGGCCGTCCTGCTCTCGCTCCTGTTTCCGGCGATCTCCCGTTACCGGGCGGCGGCGGAAAACGGAACCTGCGTCAGCCATCTCCGAAAGCTGGGAAACGCCATTCATCAATACACCATTGACAATGACGGCTACCTGCCGCCCGCCGCGCAGGGGCACGGAGGCACGCCGGTCAACGGAAAGATTGGAACCCTTGAGGAGTTTCTCGAACCGTATGTCGGCCCGTGGGTCGACAAGGCGCGCCTGATCGCCGCCGATACCTTCTACTGCCCCACCAACGTCCGCCGCGGCAGCCCTCCCAGGGAAGGGTTCTGGATCAATGAACAAGGCGTGCGACGATACAAGGGATGGTCAGGATACATGATCGGCTATACCATCAATGCCGCCATTCATTCCCTCATCCCTCCCGCCGACGTGCCCAACCAGGCAGTCCGCCTGAGCCGGGTGAGGAACCCGTCCAGAACGCTCTCGCTGGCGGACATGCCCGAACGTCCCGATGGAGGAAGAAACCCGGCAAAGCTTCTCAACGCCAAGGGTTACTTTGACCCCGCCCAGCTTCAGTCGACCTGGTTTGGAGGGGTTCACAATGGCCGCTGCAACCTCCTGTTCGTGGACGGGCATGTGGAGGCGTTCAAAATTCCCGGGCCGCTTCCCGTCTGCTCCGTGCCCGAGCAGGAGAAGCCCTGGTTTTAACCTGTTTTGACCGGATGCTTTACCGCTTTCTCCACCTGTTTTTCTTTTGCCTGTTCATCGCGCCATGGAGGATGGCCGCAGACCTCCCGCCGTCGAACGATTTCGAGTATCTGGGGGAAAACCTCCTACCGGCGCAACGGGCGATCGCCGGGCTCAGGCCGACGGGTAGCGATGGGATGGCGCGCGCCTTGAAAGATGGCAGGGGGCTGCAACTTGAAAGCCGCAACCCCGGATCGAAGGCTACTTTCTCTCTTCCCATCGCCGTCGAACCGGGGGTGGAATACCTCTTCCGCGCCACGGTCAGGTCCTCCGATGCCGTGGTCGCCCGGCTCGGCAAGCTTTCGATGGCGTATCACGACCAGGGCCAATGGCAGAGGGTCGCCGGGCTTTACCGCGCCACGGACGATCCGACCGGCGCTACGCTCAGGCTCGACCTCCAATCGCTCGACCCGGCAAGACCGGCTTCGGCAGAAATCCGAGAGCTGTCGCTGATCCGGGTCCGGCGTCCCGCCTCCATCGGACGGCATCCCTTCTCCGGCTCGACCGAACTGGTCAAAAACGGCGCACCCAACGCGGCCATCGTCATTCCCGCCGATGCGGAAACCTATGCTGCGCTGGCGTCTTCCATCCGCGCTGCGGTCAGGGAAAAAACCGGCGTCGAGCTTCCCATCCTTTCCGACCGCGAAGCGACCGGGGCGGACTACCCCGTCCTCAAACCCGCCCTGCGCGATAAAAACCTGATCCTCCTTGGCCGTCTCGGCAACAATCGGGCGTTCTGGCCCGCTTACAACCGCTTTCTGACCGCCGTGGACGGCTTCTACCCAGGCGGCGATGGCTACGTCGTCCAGACCGCTGCCAATGTCGCCCACCATGGCGAAAACCATCTCGTGATCGGCGGCACATCCGATGCGGGCGTCCGGCGCGGCGTCGAACCATTCCTCGACATCGTGGCCTCTGCCAACTGGGATGGAAAGACCCTCCGCCTCCCATGGCTCCTGCAGACCGATCTTCAGGGCGATTGCCTCGCCTTTTTCAAACATGACGATGCCCAATGGCGGGAGAAACCGGAAAGCCCGCTGCTGCCCAAGCCTGCGCCGGGTTACGGAAACGTCATCCGCTGGTATCGCAACGCCATGGGGTATTACTGGAGCGGCGACGAAGCCTACCGGAAGCGGGCCGATCACTACCTTTCCCTGCTGCTCCAGGAACGGGCCTATACCCATCACTATATTGCGGAGTTTTTTGTCCGCACGTTCAACATGCTGGATGAAAGCGGCGTCCTTCCCCCCGGGCAGGTTCGCGCCGTGGATGCCCTGCTGCTGGAAAACTTCCTCGACGTGATGACCGTTGGCGATCTGCACTGGATGACCACCTTCACCCCTCCCTATGGCCGGATTCACCTCGGGAGCCGTCATCAGATCGACGCATGGATGAGTGATTACATGCTGGCTGCCTTCATTGCGGACCGGCTCACTCCCGAGGGCGGCCTCAAGGAACTGGTCGACTTCCGCCGTACCGAAAAGGGCCGCGCGCTGACCGACTTTGTGACCCATCGCAACAACCCGAACCTGCCCGAGAACTCGGGAGCCGAAGCTTACGAAGAGATTAACGCCAGTTTCTTTCGTTTCGCGCTCGATCACGATCTCTACCGCGAGTTCTTCGGCAGCGGCAACGCTCGGAAGGCGCTCTCCCTGGAACGGATCAACCAGGTCACCGGCAATCTTGCCTACCCCACCTGGAGCCGCGATACCCGGCTGCTCCTTGGCATCGTTACTTCCCTCACCCGCGACCCGGAGCTTCACTGGTTATGGAGCCACCTTCCGGAAACGATCCGCCCGACCGGTTATTTTCAAAATCGCTACCTTGGAAACCTGCGCCGGTATACCCCGGATGCCGACCTGCCGCAGACCGTCCCGCAGCAGGGGGTCGGCATCACCTTCACGCCCAACCCGGTGGAAAACGCCCCCTTTCAGATCAATGCGGACAACTACGGTTTTACAGCCATCCGTGAAGGGTTTGAACCCGAAGATGACTACCTTGCCTTCCATGGCCTCGACGACGGCTCGCCCGCCGGCGCGCTGGTTGCCCTGATCTCGCGCGGTACGACCTGGCTGGGAAAGGGACTTCGCGACGGCAGCGGCTCCCGATTCAGCGCCAACACCGCGACGGCCGTCCGGATCGACCAGCCTTCCGATGAGACCTTCCGCAACGACATCTCGCACGCCCTCTGGAACGCCGACCTCCCCACGGGGCAGGCGCTTCGTTTTCACCAGAAGCTTTCCCAGGGGGTGGAATGGACCCGCGACGCCATCCGCATCGGCAGGGGACGCTTCATCTTCCGCGATCACTTCACCGCTCAGGAGGAAGGCACCTACCTTCTCGGCGTCGGCTGGCACCTGAATCTCCGGGGGAGACGGGAGGCCGATGGCTACCGTTTTTCGGTCAGCGGCAAGGAGCTGCGGCTTCATACGGGGGGCGACGGCTTTTCCCTGGTGGAAATGGAGACGGGGAAGCTGGCGGGCCAGAGCCTTCGCAACCAATCGGTGCGACATTTCAAGAAGGGGGAATCCGCCGTTGCCTATACCGTGATGGAGGTGGCACCGGCCCGGGCCGGGACGTTTCGACCGGTGGCCTTGGCGGATCGGGAACATCTTCTCCTTGGGGAAGGTCCCAACCGGGTCGCGCTCGACTGGAGCGGCGACTTTCCCGCTACGCCAAAGGCTGCGCTGGTGATTTCAACGCCCGAACGGACAGGTATCTACCACGGCGTCTCCCCGGAATCGGGTCAACGCCTCTCTTTCCTGCTTCCTGCAAAGGATCAACCCAAGTCGCGGGAAGACGCCATAACCCGGGCTGTTGCAGCGCTCAATCCGCCCGCTCCGGAATCGTCCGCCGACGCGGGTTCATCCCATCTTGCCGTTCGGGATGCCACCGGGGAATGGACGGCAAAGTGGCGTTACGGCGGTTTCCTCAAACCGTCCGCAGTTACCGGCTACCAGGTGATCAACGATCGCGTGATTGATTTCGGGGAGACCTTGCTGCTGGCGGAGATCCGCGCGAAGCCCCTGAATGTTTCCCCACAGCGCCTGCCGGAAAAAATTCTCTATTCCACCGCCGGACCCGGCGCGGAAGACTGGAAACCGGTGCGCGGCAAGCGCCAGTGGCGGCCCGGGGTCCGCACCTCGAACTATGGCGAAGCCCATCCCGTCGCCAAACAGGATGAAACCTTGCTGCTTGACCCGCCCGTGGCCGCGCGGTACGTCAAGGCCGATTCGCCGGAGTCGCTTCTCTTCTATAGCGATTCCCGCAGGGAGGCGCGACATCCCCTCAAGCTCGAAAGCGGTGATTTTCTCGGTCGGGGCGAACCGCAGACGCTGGCGGCCAGCGCCGTCTTTCCGGAGAGCGGACGCTCCACCCGCTCGGACGATCTCTCGGTCGCCCTCCTTGATGCGCGTGGCAAGGCGATCTTTCAGAAAGATCTCTCCGGACCGGTCCAGGCCATCCGCCTGCTTGATCGAAAGGGCAACGGGAAGAAGGAGCTGTTTATCCTTTATGCCAACGGGACGCTGGAGATGGATGCGCTGGATGGCACGCCGCAAGCCACGGCCGATCTCTACCGGATGCACCAGGCTTTTGCGGCGCGTTATAGCGAACACAAGACGCGGCAGCCGCCGGGCGGCTATGTACTCCCGTTTTCCGTCGGGCTCTGGAGGCCGGATACCGACGGGCAAAGAGGGATCATTATCAGCCGTTACGGCGGTTTTACATTCCTGAAGCCGGATCTCTCCTTTGAAGGGGTTCTCAACGTGAGCGGCGGCTTTGGCACGCCCGGTCTTCTGGCCACGGGAATCGATTTCGGCAATGGGCAGGAGGAACAGGTCGTCGTCGAACGGCAGCGCCTCTGGCAGCTCGGCGGCAGTGGAAAGCCGACGGTCCGCGATCCCGGCGGTTCACAGTTCTGGGAGCAGACCTACGAGCTGTTGAAAAGCACGTTCGACCAGGCCAGCGAATCCGCCCCCATTTCCGGAATGCCGATTCTTCGTTATGAGCCGCTTTTCGGCGTCACGGAACATCCCCGTTACCTGCTTCTGGCGCGCGGCACTTCGCTGACCCTCTATGATGCGAAGAAACGCGTCTTTCGCTACCGCTGGAACTCCCCGGCTCCCCTGAAAGGTGTCGCCATCCTTGAACAGAGCCGCGACCGGCTGCGCCTGCTGGTCTCCACGGCGGATTTTCTCCTTTGGGAGATGGACTGGAAGAACGGCCTGGAGGGCGAACCGTCGTTCAGCGCCGGGATGCTCGATGCCCCGATCGTTTCCATCAGCGAAGCAACCGGGGGCACCGCCTTTCTGGCAGGCCCTGAAGGTCTCTATCGTTTCACCGATGCGGCTGGCCTGGAGCAGATCGCCAGAGGCGCGTTTCAAAGCGTCAACCTCCCTTCGGACGATCCGGAAACCGTGGTGGCAGCCACCGAAAAGGGCGAGATCACCCGGTTTCAAAAAACACCCAAAAATAACCTCAAGCCGAAAGTCCCAACCAGAAGCCGACCCCTACCGCCATGAAAAGATCCCTTCTCTCCGCACTCGCCCTTTGCACTCTCGGGGCTTTGTCACCCCATGCCCTGGGCGATCCCTACACTCCCGAGTATACCCAGGGCAACACGTTTCGCTATAGAACCTCCAGCAACCAGACATCCAATACTCTCAACGGAGCTTATGTCCGGTTCACGGCGACGGAGACCACCTCGGCAACCTCCCTCTCGGTGAATCTGAACAACGACGCGACCGCCGCTTCGCTGACTTTCGGTTTGCAGGCCGACGACGGCAATGGAAAGCCAACGGGCACCTTTTTGGCCTCGGGCACCGCGACGGTGACCCCAGGCGGCTGGAGCACCATCACCTTTGCCGAACAACCGCTGGTGGCGGGGCAGGTGTACCACGTCGTGGTCCAACCCACGACCGCCGGAAATGCCACCCTCCGGAAACTCGTGACCGACGGGGTCACCCCCGACCAGACCTATGGCATCGTGGATCACCAGTATGGATGGGGCGTCATGACCGGCGGCACCACGCCCGGCGCGACCAATACTTCCGACGTCATCACCTTCGCGGTCGGCACCACCTCGGGTCGCGGCATGGGGTACGCCCTTATCGACAGTCAGTTTTCTCCCTTCCTCTCCCAGACCACCCCTTACGCCCAGCGGTTTGAGTTCAAGTCCGGCGAACCGGGCCATACGGCGCTCGATTCCATCACGCTCCGGCTCAATGTGGGCGAAACCAACCTTCGGGACGTTCAGGTCACGCTCCTCAACGATGCCAACGTCACCCTGGCCACCACGGTGCTCGACTCCAGCCTCCTGACGCCCGGCGGAACCAACTTCTACACGCTATCCTTCGAAGAGACCCCCATCCTGACCGAGGGTGCCTACTATAAAATCGCGCTGACCAGCGCGGAAGCCGGAACCAGCTCCGTCCGCTGGTTTGGCTATATCAGCAAAAGCACCAACGACGCCGTCAACTCCGCCACGTTTCAGGGGCTTGACGGGTACGCCCTCATCTATGGCGATGCGGCTTTCTCCAGCATCTCCAGCACGGACATGAGCAAGGATTACAACTTCAGCTATACCACGGCGGCAGTTATTCCCGAGCCGGGTACGACGGCGCTTGCCGTCATGGCCCTCGTCCTCACTATCGGGATGCTGCGCCGCCGCAGCAGCCCCCTTTCTCATTGATCGGTTGAAACGCCACCTTATTCTGCCATGGCTCGTCTCCCTCGCGGTGACGATCGCCGCTGCCTCGCCCGCGGCTCCCCGGTACGATTTTCAGTACCGCGGGGAAAACCTTCTCCCGGTGGAGCGGCTCCTCGCCGGGCTTGAGCCGACCGACGGCACCGGCACGCCGCCCGCCACGCAGGAGGAGCCGGGCGGCGTGCTGCTCAAAGGCCCGGCAAACGGAGACCGGGCCGCGTTTTCCATTCCTGTCGCAGTGGAACAGGGCGCGGAGTATCTCTTTCGCGCCAGGGTCCGATCGGAAGACGCTCTGGTGGCCAGGTTTGGCGCGTTCAGCATGGCCTACAACGACCCGGGCCAATGGCAGACGCTCTCCGGCCTTTACCGCGCCACCGAGCCCGCGACCGCGAGGCTGGAACTGCACCTCCGTTCCCTTGATCCCGCGCGACCGGCTTCAGCCATGATCCGCGAGGTCTCGCTCGTCCGCGTTGAACGCCCCACGGCCATCCATCGGCGGCCTGCCCGCGGCTCCACGGAACTGGTCAAAGAGGGCGCTCCCCGTGCCTCAATCATCATCCCCGCCGGTTCGGAAGCCTACCTTTCGCTCGCCGCTTCCATTCGCGACGCCGTCAAAGCCAGAACAGGGGTTGAACTGCCGATCCTCTCCGATCGCGACGCGACGGAGGGCGATTTTCCAACCCTCAGGCGCGATCTAAGCGCCGCCAACCTGATCCTCCTTGGCCGTCTCGGCAACAACCGCGCCCTCTGGACGGCGTACAATCACTTTCTTACTGCGGTTGACGGGTTTTATCCCGGCGGCGATGGCTATGTCGTTCATACCGCCGCCAATGTTGCCCATCGCGGCGGAAACCATCTGATCATCGGAGGAACGACCGACGAGGGGGTCCGGCGCGGTGTCGGGAAATTTCTGGAAATCCTCGCCGCCGGCGAAGGGACCCGGGAAAGCTTCCGGCTTCCCTGGCTTTTGGAAGCCGAGCTTCAGGGCGATTGCCTCAGGCTTCTCCAGAAGGACGATGCTTTGTGGCGCGACACGCCGGAAAGCCCGCTGTTGCCCAAGCCGCAGCCGGGTTATGGAAACGTGGTTCGCTGGTATCGCAACGCCATGGGATATTACTGGACCGGTTGGGAGAGCTACCGGAAGCGCGCCGATCACTACCTTTCCCAGGTGATCCGCGAAAAAGCCTATACTCATCACTATATCGCCGAGTTCTTTGTCCGCACCTTTGACATGCTGGACGAAAGCGGCCTTCTCTCCCCGGAACAGACCCGGGCGGTCGACGCCCTCTTCCTGGAAAACTTCCTTGATCTGATGACCGTGGGCGATCTCCACTGGATGACCACCTTCACCCCTCCCTACGGCGAAATCAACATCACCAGCCGTCACCAGATCGACCCCTGGATGAGCGACCACCAGTTGGCCCGCTACCTGTCCGAAGTCCTCAAACCTGAAGGCGTTCTCAAGGAACTGGTAGCGTTCCGGCTCGCTGAAAAGAAACGGGCATTGACCGATTTTGTGACCCACCGCAACAACCCGAGCCTCCCCGGCGGCGGGCTCGATGAAGTCTACGAGGAAGTCAACGCCAGTTTCTTCCGCTTTGCGCTCGACCACGACCTCTACCGCGAGTTTTTCGCAAGCGGCCATGCGCTCAAATCCCTTTCTCTGGACCGGGTCAATCATCTGACCGGAGATTTTGCCTACCCTCCCAAAAGCCGCGACACCCGGCTGCTGCTCGGGATGCTTACCTCCCTGACCCGCGACCCGGAGCTTCACTGGCTCTGGAAACACCTGCCCGAGAAGGTGCGCGCCAGCGGTTATTTTCAAAATCGCTACCTCGGCGGCATCCGTCGCTATACCCCCGATGCCGACCTTCCCGAATCGGTTCCCAGGCGCTGGAGCGGGATCGGGTTCACACCGAATCCCGTCGATAATGCGCCGGTCCGGACCAGCCGCGAGAACTATTACTTTCTGGCGATCCGCAGCGGCTTCGAGCCGGGCGACGATTACCTCGCCTTCAACGGGGTGGATGGAACCGCCCCCTCTGGCGCGGTCGTCTCGCTTGTCTCCGGCGGCGTGACCTGGCTCGGGACCGGCAACCGCGATGCCAACCGCTTTCAGGCCAATACCGCCACGGCGGTCCGCGTCGACCAGGCCGCAGGGAAGCCGTCGCGCGGCGACACTTCGCACGGCCTCTGGAGCGCGGATCTCCCCTCTGGGCAGGCGCTCCGTTTTCGCCAGCAGTTGACCAGCGAAGTGAAGTGGACCCGCGACGCCGTGCGGCTGGGGAAAGGGCTTTTTGTCTTCCGGGACCGCTTCGAGGCCGATGCGGAAGGGACCTACCTTCTCGGGGTCGGCTGGAACCTCCGCGGCACCGGTTCAAGGCAGGGAGAGAGTCACCTCTTTACGAGCGGCGGCAACCGCCTGCGGATCACCATGGCGGGCGACGGCTTTACTATGATGCCCCGCGATGCCGGAACGACCGAACAGCCGGTCCGCGCCCACGCCTTGCGACGCCTGCGCAAGGGAGAGTCCGTCGTGGTCGCTACCGTGGTCGAAGCGACCGACGCCCGGCCGCCCCGGTTCCGACCGGTGAAGATCGTCGATGGAGAGCGCCTGATCATCGGCGAAGGGAAACGCCGCACGGTGCTCGACTGGAACCCGCCCCCGGAGGCTGGCTTTCAGCGTGCCGCGCTTGTGATCCGGACGCCGCAGCAGACCGGGGTTTACGACGGCATCCCTCAAGACGGGGAGGATGGCAAACGCCTTCATTTTACCCTGAAGGCTACCGGTGACCCGGAGCCGCCCCGGCAGGCGGTGCAGCGTGCGGATCGACCCGCTGCGGAACCCTCCCCGCCCATCGTCCCTCGCGACGCCGCCTCATCATGGAGCCGGGGGTGGCGCTACGACGGCTTTCTCAAACCGGCCAGAGTCACCTCATCTTCAACGGACGGGAAAGGCCTGTATGATCTGGGTGCCATCCTGAAACTGACGGAGATCCGCGCGTTTTCTCACGATCCTTCCAGGCGGGCGCGCCTTCCAAAAGAGATGCTCCTCTCAAGCGCTGAAGCCGAAGGGTGGAAGCCTGCGGAGGGCCAACGCCGCTGGCGGCCCGGCGTCCGCACCGCCAACTATGGAGAGGTCCACCCCGTGCCGGAGCAGGACGAGACGCTGCTCCTCGCCCGACCGACCGAGGCCCGGTACGTCAAGGCTGCCGGAGACGACCCGCTGCTCTTTTTCACGGGTTCCCGGCTCGAAGCGCGTCATCCGCTGCGGCTGGAAACCGGCGATTTCCTTGGAACCGGCCAACCGCAGACGCTGGTGGTCAGCGATGTTTTCCCGCAGATCCCGCGCTCCATGCGTTACGACGATCTCTCCGTCGCGTTGCTTGATTTCAAGGGCCGCCCGATCTTTCAGAAAGAGCTGGACGGGCCGGTCCAGGCGATCCGCCTGCTGGAGCGCAAGGCGCCTTCAGGAAAGGAGCTTTTTGTCCTCTACGCCAATGGAACCCTCGAAGTCCATGCCCTTGACGGGACGCTTGAGGCTCGCGCCGATCTCTACCGGATGCACGCCGCCTTTGCCGCAGGGTATGGCAAACACCGGACCCGGCACCCGGCCGGGGGCTACGTCCTCCCGTTTTCGGTCGGGTTGTGGCGACCGAACGCCGCCGGAGAACGGCGCGTGGTCATCGGACGCTATGGCGCGTTCACCTTTCTCAACCCCGACCTGAGCTTTGAAGGGGTCTTGAATACCGGCGGTTACGGCATGCCGGGCCTTCTCGCCGAGGGGCTCGACTTCGGGCATGGGGAGGAGGAGCAGGTGGCGATCGACCGCTGGCATCTCCGGCAGTTGGGGGGCCCCGGCGAGCCGACCCTCCGCGATCCCGGTGGAGCGAAGTTCTGGAAGCAAACCTACGAGCTTCTGAAAGAAAGCGTCATTGGAAACGCCATCTCCTCGGCTCCCCTGGCGGGGCCTCCCCTCCTCCGCTACGAACCGCTGCCCGGGCTATCCGGCCAACCCCGTTTCCTGCTCCTCGCGCGCGGCACTTCGCTGGCGCTTTATGACGGGCGACGGAGGGCTTTTCACTATCAATGGGGTTCCCAGGCTCCCCTCAAGGGGGTTGCCATCCTTGAGCAGACACCGACCCGGCTGCGCCTTCTGGCGGCCACCGCAGATTCCCTGCTTTGGGAGTTTGACTGGAAAAACGGCCTCGAAAGCCCGCCGTCGGTCCATGCACGGCTTCTTTCGATGCCGGTGACCTCCCTGCGCGAATGCGGCACCGGCCGGGCGCTTCTGGCGGGGCCGGGGGGTCTCTTTGGATTCTCCGACGAAAACGGCATCGAAGCGATCGCCGCGGGAGCCTTCCGGGACGCGGCGTTGCTGTCGGAAACTCCGGAGACCGTCGTCGCTGCGACCGAAAGAGGCGAGATCCTTGCCTTCAGGAGAGATCGTTCATCTTATGGCCCGTAACATCACCGTCTCCTGCGTGGGAGGCAACCCGCCCTACTACCCCTCCCCAACCGCTCTCGGGAGCAGCCACGATGAACGCCTGGCCCGGGGTCTGGTGGACCATCGGGCGCGGATCGAATAGACTTGTGCGAAAGGGGGCGGCTCGTCGATGCTGGGTCCTCCTTATGTCACAGACGCTCTTTTCCCGGCTCGCACGGCAGTTCGGCCCCCCGGCGCAGATCGACCGGAGGGCGTTTCTCAAGCTGGCGCTGGCGGCTTCCGCCGGGGTGTTGACCAGCGGCGCGACGGCGCTGGCGAAATCGCGCGGTCGCGGTGCGGGGCGGCGGGTGATCGTCGTCGGGGCCGGATTTTCGGGGCTCGCGGCGGCGTATGAACTGATGAACGCCGGGTGTGAAGTGACCGTGCTCGAAGCGCGCAACCGCGTCGGCGGGCGGGTGATCAGTTTTGGCGACCTGATCCGGAACAAGCAGATCGAAGCGGGCGGCGAATCGATCGGCAGCAACCAGCCGGCGTGGCTGGCGTTTGCCGACCGGTTCGGGCTCGATCTCATCGAAGCCGACGACGCCGAACCCGACCAGCCGGTGGTGCTGGAGGGGCGGCGGCTCGGTCGCGCGGAAGCCAACGCGCTTTTTGAAGAGATGAGCGCGGTCAACGAGCGGATGACCGCGCAGGCCGCCCGGATCAACGCCGACGAACCGTGGAAAAGCCCGCGCGCAGCGGAACTCGACCGGCTCGATACCGGCCGGTGGCTGCGCAAGTGCGATGTCTCGCCGCTGGCCAAGCGGGCGTACGACTCGCAACTCGCCGCCTACAACGGGGTGCCGCTGCACCGGCAGAGCCACCTTGCCAACCTCGCCCAGGTCAAGGGCGGCGGGCTGGAGCGGTACTGGACCGACAGCGAGCTTTACCGCTGCCGGGGCGGCAACCAGCGGCTCGCCCATCATCTCGCCAAAGCGCTCGGCGGGCGGCTCCGGCTTGGGGTCGCGGTGGTCTCGATCGTTGCCGGAAACGGAAAAATGACGGTGCGCACCGGCAGCGGCGAACGGCTGGAAGCCGACGATGTGATTTTAAGCGTCCCGCCCGGCGTCTGGAACAGGATCACCTTTGAACCGGCGCTTCCCGAAGCGTTGCAACCGCAGATGGGCGCGGTCGTCAAGCACCTCTCCGTCGTGAAACGGCGCTTCTGGGAAACGGAAAACCTCGGGGCCGCCGCAGTGGGCGATGGGATGATCAGCATGACCTGGGACGGCACCGACGGCGAACGGACCCGCGAAGCCGCCCTGGTCTCGTTTTCCGGCGCAGACGCGGCCCAACGCTGCCGGGAGGCGTGGCATGCCGATGGCGACGCCGCGTTCGCCCCGGCTTTAAGCGCCTTTTACCCCGACTACCCGCAACAGGTCGTCCGGACCCGTTTCGTCGACTGGCCTTCCGACCCGTGGGTGCGGGCCGGGTATTCGTTTCCGGCCCCGGGGCAGGTCACCCGCCTCGGGCCGCTTCTCCACGCGGGGATCGGGCACCTTCACTTCGCCGGGGAACATACCTGCTACCCGTTTGTCGGCTATATGGAAGGGGCGCTGCAATCGGGCCTCGCCGCGGCGAAGCGGATCGCCGTCGGCTGATCCCCCAGGGGCGGCGGGCGGCGGGAACCGTCTTTACCTTCGCGCCGTGGGGCCTTAGGCTTTTGCCTCTTCATGAAACCGGCCTCGCTTTCCCTCCCTTCCGTTTTTTCCGACCACGCCGTCCTCAAGCCATCCGCGCGGACGCCGATCCGGGGGCGGGGCCAGCCGGGAAAGCCGGTGCTCGTCTCGCTGGCGGGGGTTTCCGCACGGACGCTGGTTCGCGCGGACGGGGCGTGGAGCGTCGCGCTTGATCTTCGCTCCGCCGGGGAGGGGCCGCACACGCTGGTGGCGCAATGCGGCGAGGAACGCAGGGAGATCGTCGATGTGCTGCTGGGCGAAGTCTGGTTCTGCTCCGGGCAGTCGAACATGGATCTGCTCGTCTGCGAAAGCACGCACGCCGCCGGGGCCGAAGCCGCCCCACCGCTGCCGCGGCTGCGGGAGTTCCGCGTCCGCAAGACGGCTTCCGCCGTGCCGCAGGACGATGCCGAGGGGCAATGGATCGTCGCCACGCCGGAAAGCGTCCCGAGATTCGGCGCGGTCAGTTACTACTTTGGCCGCAAACTGGTGGGCGAACTGGAGCGACCGGTCGGCATCATCCAGTCGTCGTGGGGCAATACGCCGATCGAGCCGTGGATCAGCCGGACCGCGCTCCACAGCGATCCGCGACTCGCCGAAGACGAGCGCCGCCTGCGGGCTTATTTCAAGGCACAGACCGGCGACGAACCCGAAGAGGCGGTGTTGCAGGCGCGGCACGTCCCGGGGTTCCTGTTTCATACCATGGTCGCCCCCTTTCGCGGTTATGGCGTGAGCGGCTTTCTCTGGTATCAGGGAGAGTCCAACGTCTCCCGCGCCGCCGCCTACCGGACCGCCTTTCCGCTTCTCGTCCACGACTGGCGCACCCATTGGGCGCAGGGCGAGCTTCCTTTCTACTATTGCCAGATCGCCAATTATGGGCCCAAAAGCGCCCGCCCCGGGGAAAGTACCTGGGCCGAACTGCGCGAGGCGCAGGAGCGGACCCTCTCCGTGGCGGCCACCGGCGAAGCGGTGTTGATCGACGCCGGTGAGGAGGCTGACATCCACCCGCGCGACAAACGGACGGCGGGAGAGCGCCTCGCCGCCATCGCGCTCGCCAATAGCTACCATCGGGAGGTCCCGTTCTCCGGGCCGCGTTATGACTCGCTGGAAATCCGGGGCGGCGAAGCGCACTTGCGTTTCCGCCATTCGCAAGAGGGGCTGTTCGCCCGCGAACTCCCCGCCACCTACCGCCTTCGCTCCACCGGGCCGACCGAAGCGACGCTTTTGCGCAACAGCCCCGGCTCCGAGCTGGAGGGGTTTGCCATCTGCGGGGCCGATCGCTGCTTCCACTGGGCGCAGGCGCGGATCGAAGGCGAAACCGTCATCGTCTCCTCCCCCGAAGTGCCCGAACCGGTCGCCGTCCGCTATGCCTGGGCCGACAACCCGACCTGCAACCTCTACAATGCCGCCGGTCTCCCCGCCGCGCCGTTCCGGACCGACGATTTCCCGCTTTCCACCGAGGGGGGGCGCTACCTCCCGCCCGGCGCGGTGTCGTGAAAGCCGCTGGCTTTACTTCCGATTGACGCGGAGCGCGCCTCCCGCCCCCCAAGAAAAAACGACCCTCGATAGAACAGGCTCTTTTTATCTAGTGCAGAAGAGCGCTTCCGGGTATCGGTTTAGGGGTGATGGAAACCGACACCACCGCGCTCGCCGGAAAACTCGAAATGCTCTGGCCCTATCCGCAACATCTCGAGATCACCGGCACTTTTCCGGCTCCGAAAGCCATCCGGGCCGACAACCTCCCTGACTGGGCCATGGACGACCTTCGCGACGGCGGGTTCAGCCTTCGCGACGACGCACCGTTCACCCTTCGCTTTCACACGCCGGAAAGCGAGCTTCCGCGGGAAGGGTATGAATTGACCCTTGGGGAAAAGGAGGCGCTCCTTTCCTTTTCCACCGAGGCGGGGAAACGGTACGGGCTGGTCACTCTCGCGCAGATCATCACCCTTTTTTCCCGCAGCGCCGCCTGGCCCCGCCTGCGGATTGCGGATGCCCCGGCGATCCCGCACCGGGCGTTCATGGTCGACTTGGGGCGAAGCATCTGGTCGCTGGAAATGTTGCGCAAGCTGCTCAGGCAACTGATGCGTCTCAAGATCAATCTGCTGCATCTTCATCTGATCGACGACGAATTGTGCGGAGTACGCTTCCCGACCCTTCCCTTCGGCTCGGAAAACCCGTACGCCATCCCGCTTGCGGAACTGGGGCCGCTGATCGAAGAGGCAGCGGGGTACGGCATTAAAGTCCTTCTGGAAGTGGAGACGTGGGGGCATGTTGCCTCCCTGGTCTACCATTATCCGGAGTTGCGGGGCGGCCCGGGAATGTATGGCGGCAGTTCTTTTCTGATCTGTGAGGCAACCTTTGACCTGGTCAGGAAAATGCTCGTGGAACTGGTCGATACCGTCCCGCAAACGCGGTATCTCCACCTCGGCCTTGATGAAGCGCAATGGTTCCCGGGTGCCGATCTGCCGCCCGGTTTCACCCCTTGTGACATGATTGCGCGTTACACCTCCATGGTGAAGGAAATCGGCGAACAACGGGGCCGCGATTTTCAGCTTTTCGCCTATGCGGACCACGCCGGTCGGGAACTGCCGTCCGGTTCGGATCTCATTCTCCAGCCGTGGAATTACTGGATTCGCAATCGGAAGGCGATTGAAAAAAATGTCGCCGCCTATGCCGGGAGCGGGCGGAAATGGTTTCCCATGGCCGGGCAAAGCATGGGCCACCATCGCGGAGCCTATGAAGCGACCCGCCTCTGGTGCAGGCTTGCCGCCGGCACCGGGCGGCTCTGGGGGATCGACATCGCCTTCTGGGGACGCAACGACCTCCGGGAACGCTTCATCACTCTCTTCGCGGGAGCCCAGTTTGCCTGGAACCCGCACCCCGCCACCGGCATCGCAGATGAGGAGGACCACGAAACGTTTGACCTGAAGGTTCACCCCATCATGCACCATCACCAAACCTGTTGCCGCGATCTTTCGCCTCACGCATGGCAGGCCGTGGAGCTGCCGTACGTCTATCGCGGTTATTTCATGTGGAACCGCCGGCATGGAAAACCGGTCGCGCCGACCGCACCCTATGCTGCCACGATGGCCGACCAGGCGTTTCACCTCGAGGGAACTGCGGAAGAAAAGTAAACAGAACCCGGGCGTTGACGCTTTTCGCAATATTTCATTTCATCTGATTCCACCATGCGTATCACCGAAGTTGAATGTTTCGCCTTTTCCATCCCCGGTCATCCCTACTACGGCGGTCATGCCCCGGCCGAAAATGAGACCAGGGGGAAACGCTACCTTTCCCATCGGTACTACCGGGCGATCTACCCGAGCAATACCGAAAGCATGCTGGTGCGGATCGTGACCGACGAGGGGATCGAAGGTTTCGGCGAAGCGCAGGCGTGCATCGTCCCGGAAGTGCTCGCCATCCTGGTAAAGGAACTGCTCGCGCCGGTCCTCATCGACGCCGATCCGCGCGAACCGGCGGTGCTCCGCGACCGTCTCTATGACCTGATGAGGGAGCGCGGTCACGATGCCGGGTTCCTGCCCGACGCCATTGCGGCCTGCGACATCGCCCTCTGGGACATCGCGGCGCGCGCCGCCAACCTGCCGCTCTACCGGATGCTCGGCGGCGCTTACCGTTCGCAGATCCCATGCTATATTTCCGGCGTGCCCGCCAAAACGATCGACGAGGAACTCGGGCAGGTGGCGCACTGGCTGGAACGCGGTTTTCACCGGTTCAAGTTTTCCTATGAACCGACGATCGAGGCCCATGTCGAACACCTCGCCGCGCTCCGCAGGGAGTTCGGAGGGAAGCTCGAAATCACCATCGACGCGCATTGGGCCTTTGACCTTCGCCAGGCGATCGACCTCGGCAAGGCGCTGGAGCCGTACCGCATTCACTGGCTGGAATGCCCGCTCACCCCGGAAAACGCGGCCAACCAGGCGGTCATGCCACGGCAGTTGCCGATGGCGCACGCTCTGGGCGAGGAATACCGGACACGCTACCACTTTCTCGACCGCCTTTCGCGCGGCGCGATCGACATCGCCCAGCCCGATATCGGGCGCGTCGGCATCACCGAAGGGCGGCGCATCGTCGCGCTCTGCTCGGCGTTTAATACACCGGTCGCGTTCCACCTCGGCGCGGGGCTGGGGATCTATACAGCCGCTACCCTCCATATGGCCGCCGCCGCTCCCGGCCTCGACGTGCTGGAGTACCAGCCGACCCAGTTGGCGATCTCCGACAACTATTACGCCCCGTCGCTCCAGCCCGCCGATGGAGCCTACCCGCTCCCTCCCGGGCCCGGGCTCGGCGTCGTGCCGCAGTTGGAAAAACTCCGCCCGCTGGCGATCTGCTGATCTACGGGTTACTCCAACCCCGCCTGGAGCGGAATCCGGAAGGTGACCCCCTTGCGGGTTCCCCAGCCGGGGTGGTAAAGCATTTTGGCAAGACCGTTGGGGTCGATGCTGAACCCCGGGTCGTGCTCCAGATGGAGAAGGCTCCCCTCCTCCTGCCCTTGGGCGTGGTCGGCCTCAACCTTTTCGATCCGGTACGACCAGGTCAACTCACCCCCCAGATCGACATGAACGATGCGGCCGACCAGCGAGCCGTCGGTCGGCAGGGTCGCGGCGACCCGCACGGCATCGCCAGCGTCCCCCGCTTCGCGCCGCAGCGTTCCGGTGACTTCTCCTTCAAACGCCGGGCGCGGCTGTTGCACCTCGCCGCCGGGCCAGGCAAGGCGGGTTCCATCCCAGAGCGAGGCGCGCGCGACCTTCCCCTCCTCCATCTCCAGCCAGCCGAGCCGCCCGTTGAGAACTGATTCCCCGCCCGGCTCCGTGAAGGTCACGCTCCGCTCCGCGCCAAGCGTCGAAAAGACCCGGTGACGGCGCTCGCCCAGATCGATCTCGAGCACCACGCCTCCTTCGGCATTCTCCGGCGAGGCCAGCAGGCGCGCGCCGTGAAGCTGCGGCTTGCCCCGGTACGCCTCGTGAACGGCGATAAAGAAACTCTCGCCCCCGCCCTGCCGGACGGCGACAAAGGGCGCATCACCAAGGCGGTTGATTGCGGGAGCCGTGCCGGAGAGGATCTCAACGGGATGGGGGCAAACCATCCATGAACGAAGCCCGATCCCGTTTTCCGCCGTAAAGGTCACCTGCCACGGAGCCGCGGCTTCCCCGCGCTCCACCAGGTCGATATAGCGGGGCAGTTGCGAACCTTTGTAGTAATAGGGATCAGCGTTCTTCGGTCCCAGGCTGCCGGATGCAGGCGCAAGCGGCACCGAAAACTCCGCCCGGTACGGCAGCGCCAGCGGTCCATGCAGCATATAGTCATGGAGGTTGCCTCCCTTCACGCGAAAGAAATCGACCAGATACCCTTCCCCACCGCCGAGGTCGACCTTGAGGATCGTCCTCCGGTAAAGCCCGGCCTTCCCGCCGTACGCTTTCTTCCCCTCGACTTCGACCGCCTGAAGCGCCTCCCGGCTTCCGTCAAAGAGAAGGAGATCGCCCATGTGACGGGTCCCGGCGCTTCTTTTGCGAAGCGGCCATTCGACCACCCCTTCGATGGCGTCGTCTTGCGTGAACGCCCGCTGCGGTTTGGCGGACGACCCGGGCTGGTTGGCTTCGTCGATCACCACCGTCTGGTGCGCGTAGGTGTTGCTCGACCACGCGCGGCTGGAGTCGGAACCTTGAATCGGCCGGTAACGGGTTTCGTCCACGAGCCGCGTTCCCAGCGCATACCAATGGATGGCGTTGGCATCGTAATGTTCATGGCCGAAAGTGCCGCTATAATTGAGGTAAAGCTGCTGCTGGTGTTCGCCCCGGCCTGATCCGAGCACGGCATAACCGGAGGTCCCGAGCAGTTCGGCGCGGGAGACGCTTTTCGGCGCAGTGGTGTAGTAGTCCGGATCGGTGTCGTTGAGCGCCGCGATGTACCCGTCGGGCAGGGTGATCTTTTCCTGCGAACGCCTGATCCGGGCCATTGCCGCCCCAAAGGTTTTTTCAAGGTCGAGATCATCGAAACGCTTCCCCGTCTGCGGATGCCGCCACCCGGGCGGATCGCTGTATCCTTTGAGCAGGGCGGGAAAACTCCCCGTCATCCGGCTCGCCACCTGGCGATGGTAGGCGGGAGTGCCTTCCTGCCAGAAACCGTCCGGGGAAAAACCGATGTGAAAAAGCCGGATGATCAAACCGACCGCCCGGTGGATCAACTCCGGGCGATGGAGCACCAGCCCGTAACGGAGCAGGCCGTCAAGCTTGTAGACGATGGTGTTGTGGTAGATCTCCGGCCAGCGCTCAATCAAACCCACCTGAAAAAGAAAGAGACCTTCTTCGATCGCCCTTCGTTCATCGGCTGAAAAATGGCCCGCCGTCAGGTCATATGCCTGCAACAAAGGGTAGCTACCTCTCAGGTCGAGATGATACCACTGCCCCCAGAGGCCGCCCGAGCCGAATTGTTGATAGATGCGCGGATGATCCTGCGCCACCCAGTTGCTCTCCGCCTTGCCCGTCCGGTTCAGCTTCAAAGGCCAGTACGGCATCGCCCCGGCAAACCCGAGCAGGAGCCGCCGGGTCGCTTCGAGATCGCCGGGCGAAGGCTCGAGTTGATAGCGAAGGGCGTGGGCCAGCGTCGCCTCCCGCAACAGGAGGTTGACCGGGGCCTTCGCGCCGTCGCGGGTCACTGTGGCATTCTCCGGCACGCTCTCCAGCACGGCATTGAGGAGAATCCGCGCGGAATCGTTCCTGCCCGCAGCAATCAGTTCCCGGGCGGCCCCGACCAGAACCGCCGGGCGCCCGGCGGACTTCGCGACCAGGGCGCGGATCGCTTCCGGCTCGGGGGAAAGCCATTCCGGATGCTTCTCGAGGAAGAAACCTTTCTCAAACTTCGAGAGCGGGCGCTCTTCCGCCGCCGCTTCCCCCCGGGTCTTTGGCGCCTCGGGAGGTTTTGCCGCAGCGTGCGAGCGCGCGACGGAAAAACTCGCGAAGGAAGCTCCGATTAAAACAAAGTAAATCCAGTTCATCATCAAGCGCGCCTCCTGAAAACACCATAACCGGCAAGCCACGTCAACAAGGCAGCCGCACCGAGCGCCGCGCTCCCCGGTTCCGGGATGATCTCCAGCTTCAGCTCGCTGAACGAGCGCGAAGTCGGGTTGCCGAAACGGAAGGCTTCCAGACCGAAGTAACCGGTGACTGCCGCGTCGTGGGTATGGGTGACGCTGGCAAGAAGGCTGCCCTTCTCCCGGGTGAGGGGATCAAGACTCCACAGGGAAGCTTCGATCTTTGCCCCCGCGACGGAGAACTCCAGCAGGAAGTCGGTGTTGGCATCCAGTGTTCCGGTCCAGAGGCCACCGCCCGCCACGGCATTGCCGGAAGTCGGGTTGGTCGAAGTAGCCAGGAAATTCTCCCAGATGTAGAGACCGCCGGGATTGGTGGCGGCGGCGGGGCTGTTGGCCTTGATGCCAATATAAAACCCCTTGTTGTTGGTGCTGGCATTGCTGGTAAACGTCTTCGATTGAGCGCCGATCAGAACACCCCAGACATCGCTGGACCGGCCCCCGTAACTGAGAACGACACTTCCCGAAAAATTGCCCAGCGCCCCTCCGGGAACCGTGGCATCGCCGTCCCAGAACGCGATCGCCCCGGTGGAATTCCCCTCATCGGGTCGCTCCATGACCAGCTTTTCCCCCGCCATTCCAACGAGGGTGGCCCCTCCGGACTTGACCGTGGTCCACCCGTTTGGCCACTGGTCGAGCGGGGTGATGATGGCGGCGCACGCCGTATGGGAGATGAGCATCGACGCCAGGGCGGCAAGGCCCCGGCGGAAAAACGTTTGCGGAAGAAGGGTAATGGTTTTCATGGGTAGCATTGGGTTGGGGCCGACATCATCGGCCTTTTCTACAAAAGAGCATGCGCCTCGAAGGCCGCTCTTAGAGGCTAAGAAGAGGTACTCCATGGCCTTTGAAGGACTTTTTTCACAGCCTCTTACTGCCGTGTATAGAGATCCTTGAAAAGGGGAGGCTCCCCGTTGGGTTTCTCCATGAGAGCCTTGATTTCCCCGTAGCCGAAGGCTTCGACATGCCCGTCGGCAAAGGAGGCATAAACCCGGCCGTGATAGTTTTTGGCAGCGGTCGGAAGCTTGGCGGCGTTGGTGAACCAAGGGTTGCCGCCGCCGCGATCGGGATACGACTTGTCGTAGTTATCCCTTAAAAGCATCAGGGCGGAAAGCCTTCCCTCCGCGGCCACCCGGATCAGGCTCGCCGGTTTCCGGCTTCCGTCGGTCGAGCTGTCATACGGCATTGCGCCATAGCGATTGACCCCGTAGTTGGTATAAAACCAGGGGACCGTGGCGTTGGAGGCAGGGCTTCTCAACGCATTCGCCCCTTCCTTTTCGTACCATTTTTGCTCCAGGGGACCAAAAAAGATGCGCGGCTGCGCGATATAGCCAAGCAGCACCAGCTTGCGCGTGTAGGTCATCTTCTTGGTCGTCGCGCTATCTTCATAGCAAAGCGGAAGACGCCCGCCGTGTTCTCCGGCATAGGCGATCAGCGCGCCGACGATCTGCCGATGGTTGGCAAGGTTGACGGTCTCCTTTCCCGAAAGGCTCATCCGCAGGGCGACGCCCACCGAGAGCGCAGCCAGTACCGCCACGATGGCGACGCTCACCAGCAGTTCCGCCAGCGTAAAGGCTAACCGCAACCCATCGGGGCTGTTTTTTGACAAAGGGGGTCTCACTTTCTTTTTCTAAGGGGGGGAATTTCCTTTTGCACCCGAAGCGTACCGCCCGTGTTGATCCTTTTCAAAACGTTCCAGGGGTGGTAAAAGGAAAACTGTAATCGTTTTTTTACCCCCCCGTTTTTTATGAAGCCGTTTCTCCACGAAAGGCTGCGCAGAAGTCTCCTCGAAGAGATGCTCTCGGGCAACGACGCCGACGGCGCGGTGTTTCTCTCCAACCGCTCCATCCGCAGGCTCTGGGGCGTCAACCAGCGGACGGTCGACCGGAGCGTGAACGACCTCAAGTCGCTCGGCGTGCTCACGGCGCGCCCCCGTTCCGGCTACCGGCTGGCCGATGGCTACCGCCAGCGCGCGTCCATCCTCGCCCAGCAACTCGAAGCCGCCCCTTTGCCTAAAGTGGAAGGATGGGACCGGCGCGTCCGCACGCTGCTCGCCCGCCCGGCGAAGGCCCGGCGCTGGACCGTGCTGATCGACCGCGACCGCCTGTGGCATGAACGCGACTGGCATCCTGAAACCTCCCTGATGAAAATCGGCTCGGCGCTCTCCGTCATGAACGGGTTCAGCCGGGAGGCTGGTCGGCGCAAGGACCGGTTCGATCTTCTCCTGGTGCCGACCGGAAAGCTGACCGAAAGGATGCTCGATCAACAGTTATCCCGCCACCGCTGTGACGGGGCGATCTTTGTCCGGCGCACCACCGATGCCCACGCGTTTGAAGTGGCCACCCGGTTTCTGCAAAAGATTTCCCTGCCCAACCTGACGGTCTTCGAACCGTTTGAGGAACTTGGGACCCCCTGCCTGAGGGTGAACGACCGCGGGCTCGGTTTTGAAGCGGCCAGCCGCCTGCTTCCGACCGGAGCCGAAAGGTTTGTGATCCTGGTCAACCCGCTCCTCCCGGTTTTTCATGAGGAGCGGATCAGTGGAGCACGGCAGGCCCTCGTGCGGGCAGGTATCGACCCCGGCGCGGTGCTCGTCTGCCGAATGGCGGGCGACCCCCGCGAGCCGATCCCGCCGGAACTGCTGCACCTCCTGCGCGACGCCCGGCAAACCGCCACCGGCATGCTGGTGCTCAACAACGAGTTGTTTTTCCGGCTCGAACCGGAAATCCAGCGGCTCGGGCTGCGCATTCCCGAGCAGCTTTCGATCATCACCTGCGGCGGCGGGGTGCAGGCGCCGCTGCTTTGCGGCCGGCTTTCGCTGATGGAGATCGACTTTGAAGAAATCGGCGCGATCGCCTGTCGCAGGATCTCGGAACTCGCCGACGGGATCGCGCCCCAGGGGCGCTGGATCGTCACCTCCCGCTTCCGCACCGGCCATTCCACGCGGATGGCATCCTCATGAAAGCGTCAGGTCCGCCATGGAGCCCGCCAGTCCGCACGAACGCCGCACCAGCAGCCTGCCGCGGATGCAGATCAGTTCATCCTTCGGCTTTTCATCCTGGCGGATCATCGTCACCAGCCGGTGAACCGCCTGGTGGGAGATTTCCTGCACGGGGTGTTCGATCGTCGTGATCGGGACCGCGCCAAAGCGGCCCGCCGGGTCGTTGTCCGCCCCGGTCAGCGCGAGGTTTTCAGGGACCCGCACCCCGGCGCGGAAACAGCACGAGAGCGCCCCCATGGCCCATTCGTCGTTGGCGCAGACGACCGCATCGGGCAACTCGCCCCGCCGGAACACTTCCTTCATGCCGACTTCGCCCGGCAGGAAAAGCCGCTCCTCCATCGCAAACTGCGCCGCCAAGGAAGGCGAAACCACCGGCCGGACCACCTCCGCCAGGGCCGCCGCCTCGGGAAAATCCACCAGCGCGTCGTGAAACCCGTCGTAACAGTAGGGCGTGTTCACGGCGAGCAGCGTCAAGCGCCGGCAGCCCCCTTCGAGCAGATGGCGCGTGATCATTTCATACCCCCAGCGCCGGTCGGAGATGAAGCTCGGCACGCCCTTGAGCTGCTGGGGGCCGCCGCCGATCACCACCACGGGAATCCCCGCGTTTAGAAACTGGTTGAGCATCTCCTGCGTGAACTTCCTGCTCGGATAATTGAGGATGACCCCTTCGACCCGCGCGTCGATCAGGCTCTCAATGGCGCAGGAAATCGCCCGCTCGCCCAGGGCGTTGTACCAGAGCGTCTCTTCGACGATCCATTTGTACCCATGCCCGAGGATCGCCTCGGTCGCCGCCTTGAGCTTGCGCTGCACCAGCAGGTGCATGGCGTTGAAACTCAAAATACCGATGCAGTTGCTCCGTACGCCGCGCATCACCTGCGCATGCCGGTTGGGCCGGTAGCCGAGTTCTTCGGCGACCTTCATCACCCGTTCGCGAACTTCGGGCGAGATCCGGTCGCGTTGAATCTTCGACATCACCGCCGCCACGGTAGAGCGGGAAACCTTTGCCTCAAGTGCAATCTGTTGTTGGGTAATCACCGGAAAATCAAATCCCTTCAAGGTGCATCACAGGATAGTGCAACGTGTTACCCAACATAAAATAAATGGCGGCTCACTCAAGAAAATTTCTTTCGCCCGGCCGCGGCGGTGCAGCGGCGGCAGACTGCGGGTTGACCACCGGGAGCGCACCGATGACGGTGCCGTCGGCAAGAAGATTGGGCGAACCGGGAAGCAGGCGGAGGTCTTTGGCGGGCGGATCGACGTACTCCGGGTCGGCATAGAGCGAATGTTTGTCCTTGGAGGAAAAAGCGCGCCAATCCGCCATGGTATAAAAATCGCGCCAGACATCCCTGCCCATGGTGATGGCAATGATCCCCTTGCTCTGGTTGACCAGCATTCCGTAGCGCCTGGCCGGTGTGAAATCGTTCTCCGGGCGCTTGGGCGAACTTTTGCGCAGGTGGTTGGCGTAGTTGTTGTAGTCACAGACCAGCGAGGCAAACGCCGCTTCATCCTTTTCCCGGATATGCAGGGAGCGGTTGCCGGTGAAGGTCAAGGCATTGTGCGTGACGACGGAGCCAAGCGAGGAGTTGTGGAGGTCGAGACCGGAGTAAAGATTCGCGAACGAGGTATTGTGGGTAAAAGTCAAACCGGGCGAGGAGAAGGCCATCACGGCGTTCTGCAACCGGTTGAAAAGATTGTACGAGACCGCGCTCCCCGGCACGTTCTCCATCCAGAGGCCGATGCCGCAGATGCCGGTCCCGGAGAATCCCTGGTTCCAGACCCAGCTCCGCTCCAGCCGGAAACCGGAGGCGTCATGGACGGAGATGCCGCGATTGCCAAACCAGCGGACCTGCACGCCGCGCAGGGTGACGTGCGGCGCATTGCGAAGTTCCAGCAGGGTGCCAAACCGCTTGCCGCCATCGAGAATCGTCTTTTCCCAACCGGCCCCTTCGATGACCAGCGGAGCCGCTTCCCGACCGCCATGGTGAAGCACCGCCGGGCGGGAGTAGAACCCGGGGGCCAGTTGCACGACATCTCCCGGCAGCGCCCGGTCGAGGGCGGGCTGAAGATCGGCAAAGGGATGGCGTTCGCTCCCGTCGGCACGGGCGGAATCGGCCCCTGCGGCGACGTAAAGGCGCTTGGGCTCTCCCTGCGCGGCAAAAATCCCTTTCGCTCCGGCCAGCGCGTTCCCCTCCGCGTCGATCGCATCCAGTTCAAACTCGTAAGTTCTCCCGGCGACCACTTCGCTCACGGCGAAGCTCCAGGAAAATGCCTCCGGCTCGTACGGCTCGAACGGCGTGGCCGCGATCATGTTCCGCGGCAGGCGGATCGTGCTCTCGCCTCCCCGGGCGTTCATCCAGTCGCCTGCACCGCGCACGCGGTAACGGAGCTTGGGCTCGACCGGGCGGGTAAAGCTCGCCGAAATCACCGCACCGAGCCGCGACGCCGCCACCACCGGCGGCCCGGCCAATCGTGCCGGGGCGGAGTCGGCCGCAGCGGGAGCGAGGTGACGCGCCATGCGGTCGCTCCAGCTCACTTTGCGCCGGGTGAGAGCACCGACCGAAGCGTCGAGATCGGGGCGGAGGGTCAGGTCCCCCGCCGGCAGGTCGGCGAAGGGATCGCCCGTCTCGGGGGCGTCTTCTCCGAAAAAGAGATTGCCGGTCACCTTCGCCCCCATGCTGACGTAGTAGGAGGCCTTCCGGCCTGCGGCCTCCGTGCTGCTCGGCGTGCCGATAATGTTTCCGGTGATCGTCGTCCGCGGGTGGCGGTGCTCAAACCCGCTGCGGACCCCATCCAGAAAGGTATTGTTGCGGATCAGGTAAGGCCTGGAACCGGGCTTTGCGGAAATCGTCTTGATATAGAGCCCGGCCCAGAAACCGCTCGTGACACATTCTTCGACCACGGCTCCGTCCGCGTCATGATAAACGCGGATACCGTTGCGGGTATGTTCGCCGACATCGGAAAGGGCAAACTGGCCGATGGCGCATTCCAGAACGCACCCCCGCACGTGCAGGTCGCTGCCGCCGTTGGTCTGAATCACCCCGCCGCCGACTTCCCGGAAAAGGCTCTCCTCCACCGTAAGGCGGACTCCCCGCGACCGGATGCCCGAGGCGCAGTTGATAAAAGTGCAACGGCGAATGGTGACCCCCTCGCCCGAGGAGATGCCGACCGCCCGGGCGTAGCTGCCGCCGAGATAGTTCCGGAACGTCAATCCTTCGAGGGTCACCTTGCCGCGTTCCAGCGTGATCCCCGCGGCGCGCCGGTTCACCCAGAGGTTCAATTCGTCCGGGCTCCGGTTCTCACCGGGATGGAAAAGCACGGTATCCCCCTCCAGGAGGACCATCGAGTTGGGCCAATGCGCCACCCCGGCGGCGTCCGCCATTTTGCCGTAACGAATCCGCCGGTCCTGATCCCAGAGATCGATATAATCGGTATGGTCGTAGAGCGATTGGCGGTCGGGTATTTCGGTGATGTAGACCCCCGGGTAATCCGGGTGCGGCTTCCACGACGGGAGCTTCTGCCCTCCTTCGAAAACGACCTCCTGCCCCGGTGCCGCCGTGATCAGGAGCGGGCCGCCGCTTCCGGAAACCGTGAACGACTCGGTATAAACGCCGCCCGCGAGGAGAATCGTGCCGCCCCGCTCGCCCAGCCGCTCCAGCGCACGGGCAAGCGTTGCCAGGGGAGCCTCCTGCGACCCCTCCGCCCCGTCGTCGCCGCCGGGGGCGACATGCACGACGACGCCCTCGCGATCGCTCCGCGCCGGTTCATGGGTCGCGGCCGCTTCAGGGGCCTCTTTCTCCGAGGGTGAAACCGGCGGCATTTTCCAGAGAATCAGCAATACGGCGAAGATCAGGAGGAAAAAAAGGGATCGCCGAAAGGAAAAGGGGGATGGATTCATCGATCTTGGTCAGGAGTACGGAAGGGACTGAAGTAGAGCTTCGATGTCTTTCCGATCGAACCGTTTTCCGGTTCGGTAAATGTCTTGAGCGCCAGCCATTCCACATGGCCGTCGTAGAAAAGGGCATTCCCGCCCTGGTTATGACGGGTAAACCCCTGGTAGGCCCAGCTTTCCTCACCCGGCTTCCAACGGCTGTCGCTGGTGTTGAGGATGTCGCCCCGGCCGGAGTCGGCGATCCAGATCTTCCGTGACGGGTAAAGGATGTCGGAAAAGTAGAGCGGGTAGTACATGATCCCCGAAGCGTGCCGCACCGGGCCGTTCTGGATTCCCCTCGGGGAGGCATTCCCGCGCGCTTCCAGCGGCGGGGCATAGCTCACCGGCTTCTCGGCGGGCCAGGTCATCGGCGCAGGTTTCCACAACATTTTCGATTCCGTCGGGCGGTGCCCGGGGCAGGTGAAAACGCACGGTTCGCTCAGGCGTTGCGTCTTGGTGCCGAGCTTGACCCGCTCCTCATTAATTCCGTTGTGCGAAAGCTCCGTATGGGGCACCCCGAGGTAGCCGGCGAGGTTGTAGTACCAGGTACCGGTGTACGCCCCGCTCCCGTGGCCGCCCGCGTCGGTGATGTAGTGGCAATAAGGGAACTCGTTGCGGTGATCGGTCAGGTACGACACCGTTGCCATGCCGATCTGTTTGAGATTGCCGACACATCGGGCGCTGGCCCCCCGTTCCCGCATGGTGCGGATCGCCGGCAGGCTGATGAGGAGGAGGATCGCCACGCCGCCGATGGAAAGCAAAAGTTCCACCAGGCTAAAAGCGCGCCGTTTCGAAGGACCGGGGAGCATGAGCTTTTCAGATGAGGTTGGAGGTTGCCTCTCTCCCGCGGCGACGCCCCCTCCAATAAAGCGCTCCCGCCGCCACCGGAAGCAGCAGCAACGCCGCGCCCGGCTCCGGAATGGGGGCCACGGTCATCGTAATCGTCCCGATGCCGCCGTGGAGTGGATTGTCGTAGTGGAAGGAGACCATCGATTCGCCAAAACCATCCCCGGTCACCAGCCCTCCGGTCAGGCCGCTCGAGATGGCGTTGCCGTTCGCGTCGGTGAAGGTGAAGAGCGTGTAGGTCTGCCCGGCCTGGAGATCACCGCTGACGTTAATGGTGATCTCGCCCCCGTCAAGGATGAGGCTGCCGTTCTGATAGTTGGTGAAAGCGAGCCGGTCGCTTGAGCCGTCCGCACTCAACCGGAAGGCGAACGAAGAGCCGCTCTCCATGTGCAGCGCGGTGCGGTGGAGGGTCAGCGTCTGGCGGGTCAATGCTTCGTGCCCGCCCGCGACCAGCAGCCGGTTGTCCTCTCCGGGAGCGACGACACCGCCGCTCGCAACGGTGATCGCGTTGCCCGTGCCGAGCGCGATCCGCCCGCTTCCCGCCAGCGTGCCTCCCGAAGCGACCGACACCGCGCCGGTACCGAGCCCCGAGCCTTGCGTATTGCGGACCGCCAGCACACCGCCGTTGATCGCGGTGCCGCCGGTATAGAGATTGGATTCCGTCGAACTGTCGGGACGGTCAAAGGAAAAGATCTGGAGCGAGTCGCCCTCTTTCTCGATGCGGAGGCCGCCGGAGATCGCCCGCCCGAAGTTGGCGACGGCGGGGGCCGCGGCGGTGGAGGTTCCCGGGTCGATCACCACCGTGCCGTTCCCCTGGAACCGGCCTTCGGTCGAAGCCGCCGTGCTGGTGAGGCTGGCGACATAAATCGTGGCGTTGGTCCCGCCGGTGTTGGCCGTCAGGGTGACGCCGGAGTTAAAGCCGGTGTTGGTGTCAAAGGTGACATGGCCCAGACTGACATACCCCTTGGCGGTATCGAAGGCGCTGGCGAGGACAAACCGCGAGAGGTAACTTTGAAAGACAGTCTCCTGCGAGGTGAAGGAAACATTGCCATGGGCGGCGTTGGTGGTACCAAGCTCCACCCGGATGCGGTCGGGCGTTTCAAACTCGGTCGAACCGACGAGCAGGGTCGGCGTGGTGACCGTCAGCCTGCCCCCTTCCTGGCTGCGCAGGTAAAACGCACCCGCCTTCACGTCAAACGCCTCCGTTATGGTCAGGCTGTTCTGAAGGTTCGCCGTACCGGTTGAGCCGCTCAGGAGCCGGGCCCCCGTCAGTTCGGAGCCCTCCAGGCGGGCCACAGTCCGGTTACCGCCAAGGTAAAGGTTGGTCACCTGCCCTGACACCTGGCTGTTGAGCCCTGCGATGGTATCTCCCGCGTCGGGGTAAATGCCCGGTCCGTAGGGAACGCCATCGCCATTGGTCCAGAAGCCTTCGTCTTCCCAGTTCACCTCACTGGCCGAGGGAAGAGAGTAGGTAAACTCCCCGGCGCGCAGCGCGGAGCCGGCCATCACAAGAGAAAGAAGGCCCAGAGAGGCCCGGGAGATCGGTTTAAGGGAACGTAGTTTCATGGGAAAGAGAGGGGAGAAAAGGGGGACCATCGCAAAACCAGGAGGGAACGGATTGAATCAGTGTAACGTGTTAACGAATGACATTAAAAGTCAGTGTAACGTGTTATTCAAGCGGAATTTTCCCGGAATACCGGTTTTTTTGTGCTTGGGCGTGCGGAGAGATCGCCGCCGGGCGCTTTCTTTCAGCGCCGCCCGCCTTTCAAGGCCCCCTGCTCTGCAAGGCCGGTCGTCGCCGGATGCCTACTCCACCGTTTCGACCTTCACGTTATCCCACGCGGCGCGGGTCTTGCCGCTGCCGACCGCTCCGAACAGGAGGCCGCCTGCCGTCGGAAACGGTTCGCAGAGAGGGAGCCCCTTGGTCGTGGCGACGGAAGCGCCGGTGGCGAGATCGCTGACTTCGATGTCGTAGACCGGCTCGGCTGCGTCGAGGTGAAGGGTGAACACCACCCGGTACCATTGCTTGGTCTGGACGTTGCCGAACCTGCGGGACCGCCGGGTCTCCTCCCCTTCGCCATAATAGGCGATGAGGGTGCCGTCCTTGGAATCGTTGAGCCGAAGCTGGGCCAGCGCCTGCGAGCCGGTCGCCTCCGGCGGTCGGATCATGACCATCCCGGGGCCTTCCTCGGGGTAAACATCAAGCGAAATCCGCACCGTCCCGCCGACTTCCGCAAACGTCGTGTGAAGGTGCATCCCGGCTGCGGGGGAAGCGCCGCTCTCCGTTTCCGGCGTGATGACGACCGTCATCGTCGTATTGGCATCAACCCCGGGCTGGGCCAGCGCCTGGCCGGGGGTGTCGATCGCGCGATACCCGCCCGGACGCCAGACCACGTCGCCGCTCCGTTTCAGGATAGAATCACCGGCACTGTAGCCTTCAAAGTTATCTTCAAGCATCACTTCGGCATGAACCGCCGGAAGTGCGCACGTGACCAACAGGAGGGGAAGAAGCAAGGTTTTCATCGGAAAAAACAGCAGGGCTGCCTCCTTTTATGCCCCGAAACGGAGCTGAAACCAACCTCTTTCTTCGCGGCGGCAGGCGCGGCGCTACCGCCTGCCGGGGCGCTTCTGCCACGAGTCGCTCCGGGCGCTGTCCTGCGAACCGGCCTGGAGGCGGAGCAGGACAAAGGAGCGGTCAACCAGCGTCAGTTCCTCGCCGGAACAGAGCAGGCGGCCGGGATCGGCGAAGCCGTCTTCGAGCGCGGTGTCAAGCACCAGTTCCCAGCGGACCTCCTTTTTCCCCGGCAGGGTGAAGCGGACCGACTCGTAGTGAGCGTTGAGCATCAGCAGGAAGGAGTCGTCGTGGATCGGTTCGCCACGCCGGTCGCGAACGTCGATGGCATCGCCGCTCAGCAACATCGCCAGGCAGCGCACGAAGCTGTAGTTCCACTCTTCGTTGGTCATTGCGGTGCCCGAGGGGGTCAGCCACATGATGTCGCGCACGCCGCGCCCGCGAATCCGCCTTCCCTGAAAAAACTTCGGCCTGCGGAAGACCGGGTGCGCCTTGCGCAGGGCGATCAGCCGCGAGGCGAAGGTTTGCAGCCGGTTGCGCCCGGTGTCGCGCACCCAGGAAAGCCAGCTCACCGGGTTGTCCTGGCAATAGGCGTTATTGTTGCCGTACTGGGTGCGCCCGTACTCGTCCCCGGCGGTCAGCATCGGCACCCCCTGGCTTAAAAAAAGCGTGGCCAGAAAATTGCGACGCTGGCGGGCGCGCAGGGCGTTGATCGCCGGGTCGTCGGTCGGCCCTTCGACGCCGCAGTTCCACGAGGCATTGGCATTTTCGCCGTCGCGGTTGTCCTCGCCGTTGGCGAGGTTGTGCTTCTGGTTGTAGGAGACGAGGTCGTTGAGCGTAAAGCCGTCGTGCGAGGTGATGAAATTGATGCTCGCGTAGGGGCGCTTGCCGGTTGACTGGTAGAGGTCGGGGCTGCCCGCCAGCCGATACGCCATCTCGCGCACGTGCCCTTCGTCCCCCTTCCAGTAACGACGCACGGCGTCGCGGTAACGCCCGTTCCACTCCGCCCAGAGAACCGGGAAATTGCCGACCTGGTACCCCCCCTCGCCGACATCCCATGGCTCGGCGATCAGCTTCACGCGGGAAAGCACCGGGTCCTGATGGATGATGTCGAAAAACGCCGAAAGCTTGCTGACGGCGTGGGTCTCCCGCGCGAGGGTGGAAGCGAGGTCGAAGCGGAACCCGTCGACGTGCATCTCCTCGACCCAGTAGCGGAGCGAATCCATGATCAACTGGAGCACGCGGGGGTGCATGACGTTCATCGTGTTGCCGCACCCGGTGTAATCGAGGTAATAACGCGGCTGATGGGGGGCGAGCCGGTAGTAGGAGGGATTGTCGATCCCCCGGAAGGAGAGGGTCGGCCCGAGTTCGTTCCCTTCGCCGGTATGGTTGTAAACGACATCGAGGATCACCTCGATCCCCGCCGCGTGCAGGTTTTTCACCATCGTCTTGAACTCGCGGACCTGCTCGCCGCGCACCCCTTCGCAAGCGTACTTCACGTCGGGGGAGAAAAAGTTGATCGTGCTGTAACCCCAGTAGTTGACCAGCCCGCGGTCGACCAGCGGCCGCTCGTCAAGGTGCTGGTGAACCGGCAGCAGTTCCAGCGCGGTCACGCCGAGTTTGGTGAAATAGTCGATCGCAAACGGGCTGCCGAGCGCGGCGTAGCTCCCCCGTATTTCCTCGGGCAGCGCGGTGCATTGCCGGGAAAACCCTTTGACGTGGACTTCGTAGATGATCGACTCGGCCAGCGGCGTCTCCGGTCGGCGATCCCCCTCCCAGTCGAAGGCCGGGTCGATGACGACCGCCTTCGGGACCGCCCAGGCGTTGTCGCGGTAGTCGGGCTCGAGGTCGAGCAACGGGGAGCGGACCGAGTAGCCGTGCAGTTCGTCGGTCCAGCGGACCGGACCGGCGAGCGCCTTGGCGTACGGGTCGATCAGGAGCCGCGAGGCGTTGAAGCGCAGGCCGCGCTCCGGTTCATACGGCCCGTAAACCCGGTAGGCGTAGAGCTGGCCCGGGCGGGCATCGGGCAAAAAGAGGTGCCAGACCTGATCGGTCTGCTCGATCATCCGGATGCGGGCCGACTCCTGCGAAGCCTCCGGCGTGTCAAAGAGGCAGAGGTCGACGCCGGCGGCGTGTTCGGAATAGAGCGCGAAGTTCACCCCGTTGCCGCACCAGGTGGCGCCAAGGGGGTACGGATCGCCCAGCCACGCCCGGACCGGAGGCGTCAATACGGGGGGAGAGGAGTGGCTTGGGTCGACAGGCTTCAAAATCCGTACTTAATACGTTTCACCGGGACCGTAAAGCCTTCCGGCATTGGAGGGCATGAAGGGCGGACCTCCGGGGCCGCCACGGGAAGGGTGTGAAGCGAAGTCCAACGCTGCGGTCGGCGCTGGAAGCTGAACCCTCCAGCCCTTCCCTACCCGGCCTTGGCTTTCGCTTTTGCCTTCGCCTTTGCCGGTTTGGCCGCCTTGGCGGGCGCAGGCACGCCTTCTTCCCGGGTGAGGGTCTCCAGAGCGCGCTTGGTATGGGCGACGCGCAGGATCAGCAGGCCGCGCCGGGAGGTCGGGTTGGTCGCCAGGTAGGCGTACTCGATGTTGAGCTTGGCGGCGGCCAGCTTGCTGGCGATCAGCGAAAGACTGCCCGGCTTGTTGTCGTTGTCGATCATCAGGACGTTGTTTTCGACGACGAGCAGCCCGTGCTCCCCGAAAAGGTGCAGGGCGTGCTGCGGATCGCTCACCACCATGCGGACGACGGCATGGTCGACGGTGTCCGAGATCGTCAGCGCGTAGATGTTGATCTTGGCGCTGGCCAGTTCATCGCAAACCTTGGCAAGGGTGCCCGGTTCGTTGGCGAGAAAGATCGAAAGTTGGGGGACGATTTCCATAAGAAAAAGAGAGCGGTTTTTTAGAAAAACGGGTTTTCGGCGCCAGTATGAGCCCAGAAGAGCCCGGGCTCAACCCCGGAAACAACATTTTTACGTGCGGGGGCGCGCCATCAGCCGTTCCACGTATTTCGCCAGCAGGTCAAACTCGAGGTTGACGCGATCCCCCGCGCGGAGCTGGTGGAGGTGGGTCGCGGAAAGCGTGTGCGGGATCAGGCAGATGCTGAAGGAGTCCCCTCCGACCGCCGCGACCGTCAGGCTGACGCCGTCGATGGCGATCGACCCCTTGAAAACGACGTAGTGCGCGAACTCCGGCGGAAGCGCCACGCTCACCCGGTAGTCGCCCCCCTTCCCTTCCGGCTCCACGGCGAGCACCTCCGCCGCCGCGTCGACATGCCCCTGCACGAAATGCCCGCCGAGGCGTCCGTTGACCGGCAGCGCCCGCTCCAGATTGACCAGCGAACGGCGGGAACCGGGGGCAAGCTCCCCCAGACTGGTCCGGGCGAGCGTTTCGGCGAGGAGATCGAACCCGAGCGCCCCCCCGTCGATGTTGGTCACCGTCAGGCAGCAGCCGTTGACGGCGATCGAGTCGCCGATGGCGGTCCCCTCGACCGTGCGCGACGCCGCGACGCGCAGCCGCCGTGCGCCACCCTCGCCCGAGGGCTCCAGGGAGAGCACCCGCGCTGTTTCTTCGACCAGACCGGTAAACATGCCCTCAAAGCTACTCCCGGCCCCGGGAAAAAGGCAACCCTCCCGGCGTTCGGTTTCCGAGATTCCACTGGCAAAAAAGAGCCCCTCCTGTTCTACTGCGATGCTTCTATGGAAAAAGTGATCATCGCAGGTTCCGGCTGTGCCGGTTTGACGGCCGCCATCTACGCTGCACGTGCCAATTTCTCGCCCCTTGTCCTCGAAGGCAGGGAACCGGGCGGACAGCTTTCGACGACCACGCTGGTCGAGAACTTCCCCGGCTTTGTCGAAGGCGTCGACGGTCCGGCGCTCATCATGAACATGAAAGCGCAGGCTGAACGGTTCGGCGCGCGCTTTGCCTACGCTTCGGTGGAAGCGGTCGAGCAGGGGGATGAACAGGTGCGGGTCAAGATCGACGGCGACTGGGTCGAAAGCCGGACGTTGATCGTCGCCAGCGGCGCTTCGGCCCGCCACCTCGGCCTGCCGGGGGAAAAGGAGCTGATCGGCCACGGGCTCACCTCGTGCGCCACCTGCGACGGCGCGTTTTACCGCGACGTGCCGGTCTGCGTGATCGGCGGCGGCGATTCCGCCTGCGAAGAAGCGCTTTTCCTGACCCGGTTTGCCTCGCGGGTCTACCTGATCCACCGGCGCGACACCCTGCGTGCCTCGGCCATCGTCGCGGAACGGGCGCTGGCGCACGAAAAGATCACCCCGATCTGGGATACGACGGTGAGCGAATACCTGACCGACGAAAACGGCGAAATGCGCGCGGTCAAACTTTCCAATGTCAAAAGCGGCGAAGCGTGCGACCTGGAGGTCAAGTGCGTTTTCGTAGCCATTGGGCACGACCCGAACACGGCGGCCTTCAAGGGGACGCTCGACACCGACGCGGAGGGCTACCTGCTCCAGCAACCGGGGTCGACCGCGACCAACCTCCCGGGCGTTTTCGCAGCGGGCGACGTGGTCGACAAGGTTTACCGCCAGGCGATCACCGCCGCCGGGCAGGGATGTGCCGCGGCATTGGACGCGGAGCGTTACCTGGCCCGCTTCGGGGATTGACCGGAAAAATGGCGCGTGTGTCTGGATGGGTGACAACGATCGGGGGGGTGTCGAGGGGTGATCGCGGCCCTTCAGGCCGCCCGGTTCTGTCGGATGTCCACCCAGGGCGTTGCCCTGGGCTGAGGGATGACGGCCCTTTGGGCCTGATGGCGTCGCCGCGTCGCAAACGCGTGGAAGTTCATGCCCGAATCACCTCGGGGCGCAAGCGCCCTGGAGGGTGGACCTCCGCGTCCGCCGTCGGGGTTCGAGGCCGAAGCGGGAAAGCGGTGCGAGCGATGTCCAACGCCGCGGACGACGCGGAGGCCCGCCCTCCAATGTCGCGGAAGCCGACCCTCCAATGGCACCAACCCTCGCATCGGCCCGGGCCAACGGCCCGGAATCCCTCAGCCCAGCCCAACGGGCTGGGTCACTCGACACCAACCAGAACCCGCGCCCCAACGGGGTGCGATACCCCTCAACCATGAAATTCTGCGACGTAACGCAGTTTTACTCCCCCGTCAGCGGCGGGGTGAAACGTTACGTCCACGAAAAGAGCGCCTATCTTGAAGCGACCGGCGCGGGGGATCACCTCCTCATCATCCCCGGCGAACGGGATGAACGGCTGGTGGAGGGGAACCGGATCGTTTACACGGTCCGTTCGCCGCTCCTTTCGCGGCAGTCGGGCTACCGCGCCCTGCTCCGGCTCGGGGCGCTGGAGGCGATCCTCGAACGCGAAGCGCCGGACCTGATCGAGTCGGGCGACCCGTACCAGGTCGGCTGGCGGGCGGCGCGGGTCGGTCGGCGGCTCGGGATTCCGGTCGTCGGGTTTTACCACTCCCATTTTCCCGAGGCGTACCTGCGCGGGGTTGCCGCGAGGCTGGGGCTGCTCGCGCAGGAACTGGCGATGGACGGCGCGCGGCGCTACGTCTGCGCCACCTACAACCGTTTTGCGCGGACGCTGGTCCCCTCCCCCGCGCTGGCGGCGCTGTTGGAAGGGTGGGGCGTTGAACGGGTCGAGCCGCTTGACCTCGGCGTCGATACCACCCTTTTCTCTCCCGAACCCGACGACGCCGGGGCCACCCGCGCCCGGCTCGGCATTCCCGAAGGGCGCTTTCTCTGCCTTTCCATCGGGCGGCTCGCGCCGGAAAAAAATACACGGTGCCTGTTCGATGCGTTCGAGCGGCTCCACCTGGAAACGCCTGGTCGTTTTCACCTGCTGGTCGTCGGCGACGGGTTGCTGCGGGCGCGGCTCGAAGCGTTGCGCGCGGCGACCGGCGAAGTCACCTGGCTTTCCTACTGCGACGACGCGCGGGAACTGGCGCGCTTCTACCGGGCGGCCGACCTGCTCGTCCACCCCGGCGTTCAGGAGACGTTCGGGCTGGTCACGCTGGAGAGCCAGGCGTGCGGGACGCCGGTCGTCGGCATTCGCGGCAGTTACATGGACCGGATCATCGAAACCGACCAGGAACACTGGGCGCAGGTCAACACCGCCGAAGCGCTCGCCGAAGCGATCCGCCGAAGCGCCGCGCGCGACGATCTGCGCGCGATCGGGGCTCACGCCAGCCGCCGGGTCCGAACCCGTTATGGGTGGGAACGCGTTTTTGATAAACTTTTGGGTATTTACCGCGACGCCATCGCCACCTACAACGGTTCCCATGTCTGAAAAAGACCCACGCTTTGAACTTCGCCGTTACCAGCCCTCCGACCGCGAGGCGGTGCGTTTTCTCTGTTGTGAAACCGGGTTCCTGGGGAACCCGATCGACCCCGTTTTTGAAGATCGCGAGCTTTTCGCCGATTACCTGACCGCCTATTACACCGACTGGGAACCGGAATCGTCGTTTGTCCTGCTCGTCAACGGCGAAATCCGCGGCTACCTGCTCGGCTCCCGGTTTCCCTTTCGCCAGCAGCTCTACAATGTGTACCAGAACGTCTCGATCTTCCTGCGGGGCCTGGGACGTTACTTCGGCTACACCGAAGCTTCGCGCGAGTTTGTGCGCTGGATCTTCTGCAACGGGTGGCGCGAAGTCCCGGCAGCGCCGCGCCGGTGCGCCCATTTCCATATCAACCTGCTGCCCGACGCGCGCAACGTCGCCAGCACCCGGGCGCTGATGGACGCCTACCTCTTCTACCTCTACCAAAAGGGCGAACGGCGGGTCTACGGGCAGATGGTCACCTTCGAAAGCCGCCGGGGATCGCGGATGTTTGAACGCTACGGCTTCCGCGTCGTCAACCGCGCCCGCATCTCCAAGTACGAAAAGCTTCACCCCGAGCCGGTCTACCTCTGCACGGTGGTGAAGGATCTGGAAGAAAACGCGCAGCTCTACGCCCGTTGAACTGGACCCTTCTGACGATCGGCAAACCGCGCCTCGCCTACGCCCGCAGCGGCATGGACGAGTACGCCCGGCGGCTGCGCGGCGTTGCCCAAATCCGCCACGAGGCGTTGAAGAATTCCACCCGCGAAGCCGAGAGCGCGCTGCTCCTCAAACGGAGCGAAGGGATGTTCCGCATCGCCCTCGACGAACGGGGGGAACTCCTCTCCAGCCGCGCCTTTGCGGGGAGGGTGAGCGAGTGGGAAAACGGCGGCATCCGCAACGTGGCGCTCCTGATCGGCGGCTCCGACGGCCACACCCCGGAACTCCGCGCCGCCGCGGACTGGTGCTGGGCGCTCAGTCCCCTGACCCTCCAGCACGAACTGGCGCTGGTCGTCCTCTACGAGCAGATCTACCGCGCCTACACGATCAAGGCCGGGCTGCCGTACCACCGGGATTGAAACCTTCCGCGCCTACTCCTGCTCGCCGCGGCGGGCCAGTTCCGCCACGGCGGCGGCAAGGCGGGTCGGCTCGATCGGTTTGGGGAGGTGAAGGGTGAACCCGGCGGCGGTGGTCCGTTCGTAATCTTCGGGAGCGACAAAGGCGGTGAGCGCGGCGGCGGGGATGGTCGCGCCGGCTCCCGGTTCGCGCCGGATCTTTTTCAGCAGCGTGCAGCCATCCTCCTGCGGCAGGCCGATGTCGCTGAGCAGGACATCGGGGTGGTGCGCCTTGAACTGTTCCAGCCCCGCTTCGACGCTCTGCGCGGTGATCACTTCGGCCCCTGCCTCGGAGAGGATGCGGCGGAGCATTTCGAGCGTGTCGTTGTCGTCCTCCACGATCAGGATGCGCAGGCCGTCGAGCAGCGCCCCGCCTTTCCGTGAAGGGGCGGCGGTCGACGGAAGGGGAGGCGCGGGGGGAATGCCGGGCGTCGCGGCCCCGCCGCTCGAAAGGGTTTCCAGGGGGATCAGCGGCAGCTTGACGGTGAAGGTCGCCCCCTTGCCTTCGCCTTCGCTCTCGACCTCCAGCGTGCCGCCGTGAAGTTCCACGAGATGCTTGGCGATCGGCAGGCCGAGCCCCATCCCCCCATAGCGCCGGGTGCTGGAACTGTCGACCTGCATGAAGCGGGTGAAAATGTTGGGAAGGTGTTCGCGGGAAATCCCGATGCCGTTGTCGGCCACGGTGATCACGGCGCGGCCCTCCTTTTCGCGCAGTTTGAGGAGGATGCGCCCTTCCCGGGCGGTGGTGAATTTCACGGCATTGCCCAAAAGGTTGAGGATGATCTGCCGCAGCCGGTGCCAGTCGCCGACGGTGCAGACGCTCTCGCCGGGAAGGTCGAGCGAGAGGGTGACCTCCTTTTCGTGCAGCGAGGGGGTGATCGCCTCCACCGCTTCGTCGATGATCATCCCGAGGTCGAGCGCGTCGCGGTTGAGGGTGATCTTGCCCCGGGTGATGCGCGAGACATCGAGCAGGTCGTCGACCAGTTGCGTCTCCGCCCAGGCGTTGCGCTCGACGATCGCCAGCCCCTCCCGGAGTTCCTCCGGGCCGGGTTCGTTCTTGAGCAGGTTGACCCAGCCGAGGATGGCGGTCAGGGGGGTGCGCAGTTCATGGGAGAGGGTCGCCAGAAAGTCGTCCTTGAGCCGGTTGGCCTCCTCGGCTTCCGCCCGCGCCGCTTTTTCGCGGGAGAGGAGGAGATCGCGCTCCTGCTGCCGTTCCCGGAGCTGTTCGGTCATCCAGTTGAAGGTCTGTGCGAGCTGGCCGATCTCGTCCCGGGAGAGGACCGGCACCTTGGCATCGAGGTGCCCGGAGGCGACCCGGTTCGCCATTTCATTGAGCTGCCGCAGGGGATGGAACAGGATGCGCGCATTCCAGAGGGCGATGAAAACGACGACCCCGGTCGTGACCAGAAGGAAGACCATCGTCCGGAGCGCCTGCATGCGAAGCGGTTGCAGGAAGGCGGAAGCCGGGGTGACGAAAACCACCCGCCACGGCTGATGGCGCAGCGTGACGGAGGCCGAGGCGACATCACCCTTGCCGAATTTGCCGCCCCGGACCGCCTTATCCACAAACGGGTCGCCGACCAGTTGCTCCGGAGCGGGCGGGAGACGGCGCTCGCGGATCAACGCCTCCTGCTTCGCAACCGGCAGCGGGGCGGCGAGATGGAAGAGGGTGCGCACCGCCTCCTGCTGGGTATGGCCGCCATAGGCGAGGATCAACTGGTTTTCGTCGAGGAGGATGGCAAACGACCGGTGCCCTGCCAGCCCGGTCGTGCCGACCACCAGTTGCTGGAGGACATGGGCATCGTAAAAGGTGCGAAGCACGCCGACGATCTTCCCGTCGTCGGTCCGGACCGGCGCGCTGAAGGCGATCATCGGATGGGTCCTGCCAAAGATGACCGGCGAGACATACGGCAGCCCGCTCTCCATCGCGTGGACAAAGTGCGGCAGCTTCGACTCGTCGCGCCCGACGTTTTGGCCCCAGGTGTCGGCGACATTGCGACCCATGGCGTCGAGCAGTGCGGAGGAAAAGATGAAGATCGGGTCCTGCCCGTTGAGGGAACGGAGGCTGTTGAGCACCTGCGTGGCGCTTTCCGCACCGTCGGTCTGGAGGTAATGGCTCAGGATCGGGAGCTTCGACTCGGTATCGATCGCGGTCAGCTTCGCCGAGATGAAGGCGTCGAGCGTCAGGGCGGTTTCCGAGCCGGAAGCCTGGAGGGAATGCCGGATCGCCTCCTTGAGGGAGGAACTCGTCGTCCGGTAGTTGAGAAAGGTCATCAATCCGAAGGGGATCAGCGCGAGGGCGAGAAAGATCGAGATGACCTTCAGGCGCAGGCTGCCGAGCAGGCGATCCTTGAGGCCGGGCTTCACGCGCCGGGACGCGGGAAGTGATTCTGAAGGGTGCCCGGTCATGAAAAAGAGGGGGGATTGGCGCGTGGATGAAACCAGAAGTGGCGGGGAAAGGGCACTTTTTTTGTCTGCATCTGGCGGTCGGTTACTTCTCCTTCCGGCCCGCCATGTTAAGAGACCGGGCCGCACCTGTTTTTATTCAATCTTCTCCCATTATCATTACGCCTCTGAGGCTGTGAAAAAATGATTTTAATGGCCTCGGAGCACCTATTTTTAGCCTATAACGAAATTCTGACGACCGCCTGTATTCAGGGAATACAGAAGGAAGGAGGCATGCAGTTAGAGGCAAAAAGAGGTGTTCCATGGCCGTTGAAGGACTTTTTTTACAGCCTCTCAGGAAACCCGGGCGAGCTTTTCCATGGCTTCGGCGGTGGTCCGGGCGCTCTGCTGGCCGGTGGTGAATTTCCCGAGTTCCCCGGCCAGCCCATGCACGGCGATGTCGGGAAAGAGAGGAAACATCGGGTCGCTCCCCATGTCGTAGAGGATCGCCTCCAGAGAGACCGGGAAGTGGTGGGTCGGGCTGGTGAGCACCTTGCTTGATGCGACGATGCGGGGATCGCGGTAGGTGCTGTTGCGGATCGGGCTCGAGCCGCCGCCCAGGATGCTGGCGCGCGTGACGACATCGCTGGAGGTGGCCCACTGGACGAGCACCCACGCGGCGTCGATCGACCGGCTGTAGCGTGAAATACCCAGAAGGCTGCCGCCCTGGTGGCTGACGTTCGGGTGCTCGGAAAAGCCGCATGCCTCCGGTGGCCGGAGCGACGTGGCACGGGGGCAGCGCGCCACGTCGACCCGCCCGGCGACCTGCGACCGTGTCGGATCATTCAACATTGCAAGGTATTCGCCGGGTTGGATCAAAAGAGCCGTCTCCCCGTTGGCAAAACTTTCCGCCTCGCTCGCCCAGTCCCAGGTGGTGACGGCAGGCGACATCGTTTCGGAAAGCGCGACCATGTAGTCGAGCGTGGCGCGGGCGGCGGCGTCGTTGAGCGCCGGTTCGCCGTTGGCGAGGTAGATCGACCCGCCGAAGCTCCAGAGCAGGCTGACAAACTCGATGTAAAGCGAGAGGTGCCCCGCCTTCCACATCCCGGAAGTGCCGTACGCCTGTTCCCCCTTGTCTGCGGTGATCTCCCGCGCCGCCGCGAGAAATTCCGCCCGGGTCCGGGGCGGGTGGAGCCCGAGCCGCGCGAGGATGTCGCGCCGGTAGATCATGATTTCGATGGAAACATCGTACGGCACGCCGACGAGCCGGTCGCCGTAGCGGGCGAGGTGATCGACCAGTTCGGGAAGGATGTCGCCGAAATCGTAGTCGGGGTAGGCGATATCGGTCCGCTCCAGCAGGGTGCGGGGGTCGACCATGTCGTCGGCAAACCGCGCGACCCATTGCTGGTCGATGTAGTAGACATCGTGCGTCCCGATCTTGCGCGCCGTATCGGAGCTGATCTTGGCCAGCACGCGGTCGAGCGGCAGGATGTCCCACTCGACCTCGATGCCGGTCGCGGGGATGAACTCGTCGAGCATGATCTGCCGGGTGACGATCGAGGGCGGGGTATCTTCGCTGATGATCCGCAGCCGCGTTCCGGCAAACCGGCGGCCCATCTCTTCCAGAAATTGGCGGCACTCCCGCTTCTCAGCCACCGAGTCGGAGCCGAGCGTTCCGGCGAGTTGCCGGGGGCCGGGCGGCTCGACCGACGGGCGGCGGCACCCCGTCAGGGAAGGCAGGCAGGCGCCAAACCCGGCAAGGAGGGCGGTGCGGATGAAATCGCGCCGGTGGAGATTCCCGCCCTTTTCCAGGGCCCGGGCGAACCAGAGCTTTTCTTTGCGTTCTGTGGAGCCGTCAGCCATCGGGTCAAGATCCTTTTCCTTCCGCCATGCCATCCGAAACGGCGTTTTTTCTACCGGGTCAACGCGTTCTTTCCGCCGAATCTCCCGCTTCTTCCTCTCCAATCGCCCCGCCGGGCGGCTTCGGGTGGAAAAGAAGGGGCTCCGTGAACGCGGCTATAACAAATCGTCCACAAGGTCCTCCGGTTCGAAGCCGAATCCCTTCCCCGCCGAGAGGTCGACGTGGCCAAAGCTGCTGCGCGAAACGACGTTGAAAACGCCGTAGGCGGGTTCCTGAACCTTCAGGGCGGCGTCGATCGAACGGGCGATGTCGGCAAAGGTGGTGAAGTTGGAGGCCGAACGCGGGCTTTTCTTCCACTCCTCCTCCTGCGGCACCCCGCGCGGAAACGGCTGGCCGAGCCGCAGGACGTAGGCCTCGATCCCGTAACGCTGGTGATAGACCCATGCCAGGTTTTCACCGAACGCCTTGGTGCAGGCGTAGAAGTTGAGCGGCGTCTGCGGGCGGTCGATCTCCCGGCGGTTGGGGGCGGGCGAGCCGAACATCACCGTCAGGCTGCTCATGTAGACCACGCGCGGGATTTTCAGGATGCGGGCCGCCTCAAAGATGTGGTAGGCCCCGGTGATGTTAACGTCGAGCATCCGGCGGCGGTAGGGGGCCTGGAGCTCTTCGGGCGACTGGTCGTTGACGCCCGTGTAATCGGCGATGGCGAGGTGGACGACGGCGCGGCTCCCTTCCAGGACGCGCAGGGTGGCGTCGAGATCGAGCAGATCGTTCGGCACGACCTCCATCCCTTCGATCGTGCCGGGCCGCAGGTCGGTCAGCCGCAGGGGGTGCTTCTGACACAGAAAAGGGACGACACGGCGGCCAACCTCTCCGGCGGCCCCTGTGATGGTGACCGGCCCGGGTTCGACAACAGCAGAAGTTTGGGACATGGGCTTCAATCCATTCCGTTTTGCCCGGGAGAATGCAATCCTTTTCGCGGACCGGGGCTTTCGATCCCATCGACTTTCACGAACCGGGAAGCCGGACGGCATCGGCCAGGGCGGGGTCCGCCCCCCGCAACCCTTCGGCCACCATCCGGGCCATTTCGCGCGCGCCGGTTTCGGTGAAGTGCGTCAGGTCGTAGCCGCTTTTGCCCTTGCGATCGCTCTCGTTCATGGTGAAAGGGGTGCTCCCCTCCTTGCCGAGCTTTTCAAAAAGGAGACGGCTTTGTTCATGCAGATCGACCACCGGGATGTCGGTTTCCCCGGCCACCGCTTTCATGGCTTCCGCATAAGGGGCGAGGTGGTCCTTGAGGTGGCCTGTCTTGTCAAACGTCCGGCGGCAGGGCGGCGTCACCAGAACGGGCCGGATGCCCGCCTCGCGCGCCTGCGCCACGTAGCGGCGGAGATTGGCCGGGAAGGTGGTGGCCGCGTCGGTCGCTTCCGGGCGGTCTGCGGCGTGGGAGTCGTTGTGGCCAAACTGGATCAGCACGAAATCCGGCCGCGCCTTCAGCACCTGCTGCCAGCGTTCCTGCGGAAAAGTGCTGGTGCTCCGTCCGCTCTGCGCGACGTTGAGCACGGTAACCCCCGGAGCAAGAAACTCGGGAAGAAGCTGCCCCCAACCGCGCATGGCCGTCCGCTCCACCTTGTAGTCAGCCACGGTGGAATCGCCCACGACCGCGAGGTGAAGCGGTGCCGCCCGGACGGGCGATGCAAGGAAAAGCAGGAGGGAAAAGAGAAAGTAAGGCATCAATTCAAGAGAAGTTTACCAGACTCCGGCCTTTGGAGCCATCTCGTCACGAGCTTCATGAACAGACCTCGACCTTCTGCCCGGGGTAGCCCGCCTCCAGCGCGACGCGGAGGAGGTTGTGGTGCTTGAACTCCTCGGGAAGATAGGTCGTGGCGCTGGAACTGCCGCCAAAGAGGGCCACGCGGGTGGACGGTTCCCCGGCGCAAAGCGAAGCGGCAAGGGAGAGAAAAAGGATCGGGAAAAGAAAACGGGACATCGGTTTATGGAACGGGGGCAAAGGCTTCGGAGGGGTTGCGCGCCAGCCATGCCTCGCCGCCGGAGAGGTTGATCCGGAGGTCTCCCCCGGCCCAGAGGACGAGCGTCAGCGGCTTGCCGGGGGCCTGGGGACGCGAAGCCACTTCCAGCGTTCCGCCGCCTTGCGCCACCCGTTGCCAGCCGAGGACGCGCTCCCCTTCCAGCACGGCGATGCCGCTGGCTCCAGGGTGGGTTCCGGTAAAAGTGAAGTTCATTTTCTCCATCGCCTGCGGCAGGACCAAAGCATACTTGCTCAAAGAGATGCCGGAAAGGCGCACCCCTTCATCGACCTTCAGCAATACCCCGGCAAGCGCCTCGGTGTCGAGATCCCAGACACCGTCGGCGGGTTCTTCGATCCGGAGGTCGAGGATTTCGCCCTTCCCTTCCGGCAGTTCCACGGCGATTTCCTGTTTCGCCCCTTTCAGGGAGAGCTTCCTTTCCCAAAGCGCGCGGCCGTCCGGTTTGCTCAAGTGAAGCTGCGCCTCCCCCTGGCCTTTCACGAAAGCGTTGCGGCTGACGCGGCGAAGGCGGAGCTGCCCCGCTTCCCCGTTGGTCTTGAGGCGAAAGGTGATCGCCCCCGGGCCGCGGACTTCAAACTTGCGGGCGTCGAGCACTCCGTGGAAATAAACTTCCGGATCTTTTTCGACGGCGAGGCCGGGCCAGTGTGCGCCCTGCTCGCGGTAGGCGCGGTGCAGCGCTCCCAGGACCGCCTGCCCGGAACGCAGGAGGAGGCCGTTGGTCTGCCGGTGTGCGACCGGTTCGGTATAGAAAAGGGTGTTGCGCACCACCTCTTCCGCCACGCGGCGAAGGTGCGGATCATTCTCCCGCCACGCGCCGATCGCCACCGTTTCGGCGTTGAGGATGTTGGTCGTCAACGACTGCCGGGCGCGCCCTCCGGCGGGTTGGCCGTTGATGAGGATGTCGTAGGGCCAGCCGCCGGAGCCGGGCCACGCCTTGGCCAGAAGGTGCATCCCCCTGGAGACCGCTTCGCGGGCAGCGGCGTCGCCGGAAACCTCGGCGTACCGCCCCAGCCCGGCGAGGGTGAGCCCGAGCTGGAAATTGCTGATGCCGCGGTCTTCGGAACCTTTGCTTTTGAAACTGCGAACCCAGATGCCGCTGGCATCCTGCGCAGCGATGGCGGAGCGGGCGATCGACCCGGCTGCCTTGAGATACTCCGGATCGCCCGTGCCTTCGTAAAGTGCCACGATGGCCCGCAGGGACCACCCGGCGCTACGGGGATAAGCGGGGGAAATCTGAAATCCCGGCGCTACGGCCCAGGTGATGTGTTCGCCAAGCAGCAGCGCCGACTCCATCACCGCCGGTTCCCCCGCCAGCCACCACGCTTCCACCATCCCCTCGGCCCAGGTGTGGCCGTTGGTGGCATCGGTATGACCGTCGTAACGGTGGCTCCAGGTGGCGTATTGGGGAACCTGGGACCATTGGCCGGTGTGGCCGATGGAGTGCTGGGGGTTGGCGCCGATGAAGGCGGGGTCCGGATAGGCGTGGACGATGTCGACATCCGCCTGGTGCCGTGCGGCGGCCAGCGCGATGCGGTAATAGTGCGGCTGGCCGGTGCGGGCGAACTGCATGAAATAGGCGTGGGCGATATCATACTCGTTGTTGCCCCAGTTGCGGCCTCGCTCGCCAAACCAGTCGCCATAGTTGAGGAAGCCGTATTCGCGGTTCTCCTCCCGCCGTTGCAGGAGGGCCTGTGCGCCGCGCTCAAAGTACGCATCCCATTCGGCAAACTCCGCTCCGTTCTCCGGGGCCATGAGGCCGATCGCTCCGGTTTCCGCGTACCAGGCGGAGGGCAAGATGGCGAGCGGGGCGTCGTTGACTGCCGCGGCCACGGTTTGCAGGGAAGCCGGGGGGGCGAAATCGAGCATGACGCGCTCGGTGAACGACATCCCCCACTTCAACCGGTAAAGACCGTTGACGAACGGGTAGATGAGATGGGCGGGCAACTTGCTGCCATAGTCGGCCGCCGGCTGTTGCGGGAGGAGGGCGATCTTCACCTCCCCGTTTTCCAGCGCGAGCCCCTTGGGCCAGCGTTGCCAGAAATCGGTACAGGCGACCGCCAGCCTTTGCTCCCCGCTTCGCACGCCGAGCACCCCGGGAGTCCGCCCGGCTTTGCCTCCGGCGCTCCCGGCGCTCCAGAGGGCGTGGTTCTCGTCCTGCTGAAAAAGGGAGAGCCGGGCGGCTTCGGCGCTTTCCCCGCCCTTGGAAAGAAGGAGGCGGCCCCCGGTTTCGCCCTTGGGCAGTTCAAAGGGAAGCTCCAGGGAACGGATGTCGGTCAACTCGTGCTCCAGTTCCGTATTGAGGTGGCGGTAGATGATCTCCACGCGCGGCGAACCGGCGCGGAACACCAGCCGGGTCACATAGCGCATGAACGGTTTCCCATCGCCGTCAGCGTATGCCCCTTCCGCCCGCAGGACGATCGTCTGCGGTCCTTCGCGTTCCACTGATACGCTGTCGGGCGGGCGGGCCGCGCTGGTGTAAAGGGTGCCATCCGCTCCTTCCAGCCGCGCGCCCCCGGGGGCGAAACCGCCGAGATCGCGCCCGTCATCGGCGGACCGGACGCGGGAAAGGAGTTGGAAACGCTGCGTGTCGACCGTGGCGTCGATCGCGCCGGTATGAAGGGTCCATTGCGCTCCCTTCCGTTCCAGGCGGAGGGGAGAAACGGTCCCGGAGCGCTCGACGGCGTTGCCGAACTCCACGGCAAAAGCCTTTCCCGGTGCGGCGAACTCGAGGAGCGCCCAGCGGATGCTGCCGTCCGGCCAGAAAGTGGTGGCGCTGACCTGCGCGGGAAGCTCGGCTCCCCCGGCGTCAAGCACCCGGAGGTGGCGCGGGCTGAAAAGCGCCCCTTGCGGTAGGGGGAAGCCGGTAGTCACCGGCGCGTTGTCGCTGCCGGAAAGGCGGGCTTCCACGGTGCGCCGCTCCACGGAGCCGGACTTTTCCGGGTGTTTGCCTTCACGGGCATAGAGAGGCAGCGGCCGCGCGCGCGGAAAGGAGAGCGGCTCGGCCGGGGTGAGGTCGCTGCCGGAAAGGCCGTGATCGGCGGCGTTTTCCAGCATCACGCGGTCGCTCTGGTAACGGGGCGGGGCGGCGTTGCCAATGGCGGAGAGTGCCGCCACCAGGGGAAAGGCAAGGATTTTGATCAGGATGCTCATAAAAAACGAAAAAAGGGCGTTAGCCTGCTTTATTCATGAAGCTCGTAGCGAAACCGCCTCGAAGGCCGGAGATGCAAGGCGGCCGCAGGTTTGAAAGGGTGAGTGCATCCGTAGATGCTCGAACCTTTTCAAAACAAGGCCAACGCAGCAGGTCTGGTCTTCCAGGCGGTTGCAGTAGAGGGCTCATGAATAATGCAGGTTAGTTCTCCGGCCAGAAATAGAAGGGCCGTCCGTCGTAGGGACCGCTGTAAAGCTGGCGGGCGGGTACGGCCGCAAAATAGGCGCGGTCCTTGGCCTCCACGTGCCAATCGGCAAAAAGGGCGTGCGCCTTGCCGCCGTGGCGGAAGTGAATCCGCCACTTCGGCGCGCCCGGGACGATCTGGTACCCCTGGCTTGCCCGGTCGGTGAAATAGCTGTCGGCGATGAGGAAAAAATCCCCCCGTTCCGCAATGGCGCTCAAGGGGAGGAGGCGGGTGGGATCATTGAGCGTCCAGCCATCGCCGGGCGGCACCCAGTTGCGCATGCCAAAGCGGGTTTCCACTTTCAGCGGCTGTTCCACGCGCGAATCGGTCGGACTCGCAGGGGGGAAGGCGGGGCAGTAACAAGCCAGGGAATCTCCATATTTGGTGACCGTGGCAAGGTAGCCGCCGCGCCCCAGGCGGCGGTACCATTGGGGGTAGAGCGGTTCTCCCCCGCTTTGCCATTCGGCTTCGTAAAGCCGACCGGGGATCTGCTGCCGGTGATCATTGGCAAAAAGAGACATTGCCGCCCCGAGCTGTCGCAGCCGGGAGATGCACTCCACATCCTGCGCCCGGCGCTGCACCCGCGCCATCGCGCCTGCCAGAAACACGGCGATAAGGCTGATCAGAGCCACGGCCACCAGAAACTCGATCAGGCTGAATGCGCGGGTTTTCATGGATTATCAGGGCCTCCGAGTCTTATTTTAGCGCCGCACCTGCGCCGGGGCCCGACGCTTCCAGGCCGCCCGGCAGCCCAGAAGCAGCCCCGCCCCGCAAAGCCACGCCACCGACGGCTCCGGCACTGCCGCCGTTCCCGTAACGGCGAAGTACGACTCCGTAGGAGAGACAGAATAGGTGCTGGTTGTGATCACGCCGTCTACCCATGTATCCGTTGTACGGAGCGTCACCGCCAGGGGATTTTCGCCAGAGGTGCTGCGGAAGTTGATCGATTGCGACCCGGCCGGTCCGGCAAACTGAAAGATGACCCCGTAGGTGCCTGCGGAAAGGGAAACAGGAGTTTCCAGGGAAAAGGTGATATATTTCCCCTCGTCCACGCCGCCGCTCAGCGTTGGCAGCGACATCACCTCCGTGTATTCGAAGGTGTAAGGGTAGGCTGGAACCGTCGTCGGGTTGGGACTGGGAACCGCCGGAAGGGCGGCAAATCTGACGATGGAAAACGAGACTTCCGCCTTGGATGCGCCATTTCCAAAGCCGTGGAGGAAAAACGTCACCGCATTGATCTCCGCCGCAGTGGAAAGCTCAAACGCTACCCCGCCATATTGGTCGGTCTTGGCGCCGCGGCTGTATTGGATACTGCCACTGCCCGCAGGGGCGGAGTTGCCGACAAGGATTGAGGCGGCATCCGGCGCTGTGTTGGAAAGAACGACGGCGGCATCCGCCGGATGGGGGGCAAGGGAGAGGAGAGCGGCAGCTCCTATCAGGGAAAAAAATCGTGAGCGAAGGAGGGGTGGCGTTTTCACGGACGGAAGATTCCCGCGTCCCGGGAGGAAAGACAATCTGAAACCTCATGGTTTCATGGAAAGCGGGGCACAGAGTTATCTACGCAAGCAATTGATTCATAACAGGTTATGATAGTTCAAATTCATCCGGATTATGCACAGTTTTGAAATAAATATCGGGGGTTTCCGGTCTTTCTCATGAAGGTGCGCCTTCTCAAAGGGGGCGCGACGGCAGGACGGCGTTCTGCCGGAGACGAAAGATACCTCCCGCCGGAGGAATTTACGGAGCCACTGCTCCTTTGGGAATGCGCGGTGGTGTTCGTCCGAGAGGGGTACAGGTACGATCCGGAGATCCCCTTCCTTTCCCGCGACAGGAGTTGATCGCAGCGGGGGCCGGGCCGGCTTGCAGGCGGTTGCCGCTCCGGCCTGACGCCCATCTCCCTCCAACCGAAAAACTGGATGGACAAGTTGGTTACTCTCCAGCCCGGTCTGCATGGATCACGGGCTCCCTGTTCAACGGATTGACCGGTTTTTGCAAACGGTCAAGCGCCTCTTCCCTTATTGCATTTCTGGTCGGCCGCCATGGAGGAGGAGTCAATGCCTTGAGGCGCTCCGGCCCAAAGGAGAGAAGAGAGATATAATAGGAAGAGGACCGAGGCTCCCTTGAAGCCTTGCCGCCACCCTTTGGCCATTTCCTGGAAACAGCCCGCCCCAAAGTTTCAATCAGCGAATCCGCAGCAAGCCTGACTCCTTTGGCATTGGGATGAATGTCGCTAAACCATCTTAAATCATTCTCCTTGCCTGCATCCTGACGGTCATCAAGAACACGCTCTTGTCCCTTGGGGGCGCTGCGAATCCGCAAATCCCAATTCCCCTTCAAGGTTTCGCGCTCCATCATCGCATAGACATCGTTGCATTCCAAAGCGCGCTCTTTGGCGACATCCCGCGTTTGTTGCCAATAGCCGGTCAGCGTCTGGTTGCGATCAAAATGATAATGGTTCGGGTCCATGTAGATGCTCGTTTCCAGCACCTGAATCGCATCGGGAAAATCAGCCTTCAGCAGGTCAAGAAATAGCTCCAGGTGTTTTCTGAACTCCTGTTGATCCACTCGTTTTTCATCGTTCCCACCAAAGCGCACCACCACGATATCCGCGCCAGAAACCTGTGACCTCATCTTTTCATACGCCCCGGAGATCAGGTATCGTGCGATAAACTCGCCGTTGTCGCCCGCGTTGAGGACTTCAAACCTCCCGCCGGGACAGGAGGCCTGCAACAACCTCTGCGCCACATGGTGATACCGCTCATCTTCCGGAAGGTAAGAGGTGATCACATCACTACCGCCGAAAAGGATCACCCGCGTCACCGGCTGCCCGCCCTTTAAGGACCCGGAAAAGAACAGAGGGAAGAGCACGGGGAGCAGAATGGAAAATTTGAAAACAAAACGGCGCTTCAAAAACATAGAACAATAGAAGGATGGTTTTTTCCTGGAGGAGTGGCTGGCCTGCGAGCCCGTGAGGCTCCTCCGCTCCCCGTGGAAAGACAATTGAAAATCGACCATTTCATCAAAAACGGGCCTCATCCCCATCCATATAAGATATTGTTGGTCAATGTTTTACAAAGGTGTTAATTCATTCCGGTCATGCACAGTTTTGAAATAAAGCCGGGAGGGTTACGGCGTTTTTTATGAAGGCGCATCTGTATCAACGCCTGACACGCGCTCTTCTCGAGGAAATGGCCAGCGGGGCATGGCGGGACGGGCAGCGGTTTCTCTCCGTGCGGGAGGTCATCCGGCTCTGGCAGGTTTCACGGCCGACGGCCTGTTCCAGCATTGACGCGTTGCAGGAGCATGGACTGCTGCTCCCCTCCCCCCGGCGGGGCTGTTTTTTGACACGCGATTTTCAGTCCAGGGCGCAACTCCTCCTCTTGCGCAACCGGATGCCGTCCGTCCGGCCCCCGCTGCATTTTGAACAGAAGGCGCGCCTTCTCAAAGGAGTGCGCGGCGGCAAGGTGGCGCTTCTGCTGGAGACCAAGGATGCCTCGCCGCTGGAGGAATATACGGAGTTTCCGCCCGAGCTTGGCCCCTCTCCCCGGGAATGCGCGGCGGCCTTTGTCAGGGAGGGGCGCAAATACGGCTTCCGCGTCCACTTCTTTCTCTACGACGGGAGCCGCCCCGGCGGGGCCTGGGTGCGGGAACGGTTGAAGGAAGGCGCATTTGATGGTGCGGCGGTTTTCTGCCGCTCCAGCCACCTGATCGTCCAGTCGGCGCTGGAGCCGTTGATGGAGCGCCGGCTCCCGATCGTGATCATGTACGACGATTGCCAGGGGCTGCCGGTTCATTCGATCAACCTCAACAACGTCGGCCTCGGGTATGACGCCATCCGCCATCTTTACCAGATGGGACACCGCAGGATCACGGTGCTGATGCGCAAGGGGCCGCTCAAGCTGCACAAGGCGCGGCTGAAGGGCTGCCTGCTGGCCCAGGCCAAGGGGAGATGCACGGAGGCGCAACTGACCGTGCTGCGGATCGACTTTGAAAAAGCGCTCACGCGGCAGGTGCGCCGCCATTTCGCCGACCCGGCCACGCGGCCCACGGCGGTTTTCTCCTGCGAATCCAACGCAGTCCACCGGCTTGTTCCGTTCTGGACGAAAATCGGCCTTTCGGTTCCGGAGGATCTTTCCGTCATCACGTGCAGCAGCAAGGCGCGGTTGCAGGGTCTGGAAGTGCCGCTCGATACGATGCAGCTCAAAATGGGGGCAAAGATCGGTCGCACGGCGGCGCGCCAGCTTCACCGCATCCAGACCGGGGAAGCGCTGGAAAAAAGCGTATTGCTCAATGTCCGGTATGTCCGCCGCGGTTCCACGCGGGCGCTGGAGTGACGGCGGAGGTCCCTATCGCCCAAGAGGGTATCCGGCCGGGGCGTTACCAGCGCGGCCGTGGGGTCAGCCCATTGGAGTATTGACACTCGACCCACTGCAACCCCGTTCGGGGTCGATTTCTCCCTCACCGGTTTTCCGGGGGTGGCGCGCTCCCGCGCTTACCCCCGGCTGCCCCGCTTGAGCAACCTTTCAGGTTGCTTTTTGTCGGAACCACTTTTCATTACCCCGGACGGGTCGACGTGTTCGGCTTTCTTTTTCACGGTCGCCGTGCTATTGCGTCGCGGGTCATGCCACAAGCCACGCAATACATCCTTCATCTCTGTGACGTTTCAGGAGAACACCGGGCCATTGCAAGATTTACTTCGCCCACACCGTTCCACTCCTTTCACGTCGGGGAACGTTTTGATGATACCGGATGGAAGCGACTCGACGGGGTTGATCGGCAGGCGTCGCCGGAGAAACCGATCCGTTACACCATTCATTCCATCAAGCATCTCGTTCAGGAGAATGCTACCGGTGTGATCGTGGAATATTGCGTGAATCTGCAACCTTACGAAGGCCCGCCGTCGCCCGTCTGGCGCGAATAAACCGGATTTTGCGGTCGCCCTTTTTACGCGGTTGCCCGCCCGGTCTCCGCGGCCTCCTCCATCAGCGCCTCCTCCTCTTTCGCAAGACCGCACCGCACCAGGGCGGAGAGGAGGCGCGGGAAGTCGTGTCGGGGGACGAGCCCGGCGAGGGTTTTGGCGTCGTCGCCGAGGTGCATTTTCCGGGCGACGGAGAGCGCCTTGGCATCGGCAAATGGATAAAGCTCGTCCCAGGTGTTCTGGATTTCACGGAAAAAGATATCGACGCCGACATCGCCGATGCCCTTGAACTCGCGGAGCAGTTCACGCTCGCGCGCCGGTTCGCAATGGGCCTCCCTGCGCAGTTCCCGCAGGTCGCCGTGGTACCGGTCGAGGAGAAGGTCGACGCTCTGGCCGAGCATGGTGGAGGTGCTCTCGTCGTAGCGGGCGTAGCCGGAGGCGTTGAGAACGTGCGTCCGCTCTTCCCAGCGGCTCCGCGCCATCTTCTGCGGCGTGGTCCATCCCCCTTCGTCAACGAGCGCCCGGGCGGCTTTCGCGGCGATCGAGGCGCTGATCCTCGCGCTGAAAAGAAGCGAGGCGCAAAGCCACCGGAAGAGCGCGGAGGGACCGGCCCGCTCCAGGTGAACCCCCACCTCCCCGGAAAAGAGCCGCCCGTGCTTTTGCAGGAGCAACTCGACCAGCCCGTTGTGATCGCCGGAATGCTTCATGACGCCTCCATGAAAAGCGTTTCGGCTCCGGCGCACTTTTGGCGTGTGCCTCCCCGGGGGGTCAGAGAGGCTGTATCCCGAAGGCGACGACTGGCAGGGAGCCTATTCTCCCTCCAGCGGAAGCCAATCCGCTTCGCTCTTGCCAAGCAAGGCCGCTACTTCGGCATGGTGGAGATAGGAGCTGTGGACTTTCTTGTAATTGATATAAACCCCATCATCAAAAGCGAACGTATGGCGCGCTTCATTGAGTATCCGAATGCGTTCCTGCCCGAGGGACCAGGCTTTCTCCAGGAGTTCGCGTCGTTGAGCGGAGGTGTATTGGGTGGGGGAGATTTCCCGGAACCTGCCGATCCCAAGTTGATTGTAGACCGTAAAGAGACGGCCTATCAGCTCCGTGTAACGGTAGCCGAGGGACAGGAAGGCGATTTTCTCCTGCAACGCCTTGTCGTCTTTCGCGCAGGCTTTGGCTTGCTCCAACAATGCCGCGGCCTGCTCCATCAGCTTCGGGTTGAAAATTCGGGCATAGTGATGAGCGTTATACCTCCATTTGGCGAGAAGGTTGTATTGCGTCCACTCCCGGCGGACGGCTTCCTCGAAAAGCTCGAAATACGCGCGCACCGGCTCCTTCGCGGGCCCGAAGCAATCATAGAACTCCGTGAGGACTTTTTCCGTGGAAATCTCCGGGTTCCACATGGTTTGCATGAGGACATAATAGTTGGGCGCTTGCGTGCTCCAGTTTTTACCCCCTTCGCCGTAGACGCCGATCATTCCGTTCCGGGTGGAGATCTTGATCCCGTCGGCGATTTCCCGGGGGTAAAGCACGGGAAGGTCCTGCCAATAGTGGGCTCCCCAGTACTCCCGTAGAATCAACGGGGCTTTGAGCGCCTTCCAGCTCTCCATATAGGCGAGGAATTCCTCCCGGCGTCCCGGTACGAGATGGTTGGCCGTAAGCGCCGTCATGGAGATCACGACGTTGGGCGGAAGCTCCTTGATTTGTTTGGGTGCCTCCCGGTAGAAGTTGTAGGCAAAGGTGCCGATCCGGTTTTGCGGATGTTCTTTGGCCAGGCGGCGGGCCATGTCCACAACAAAATCCCAATAGATGACAGCGGTTCCTCCCGCGGCAAGGCACTCGGCACATTCGCAAAAGCCACCCCCATCATTGGCTGAAACGGAAACGCCGACATCGGCGGAAATGTCGCGCGTCAGCCTTTTGTAAAAGACATCCCGCATTTGGCGATTGGAAAGGCAGAGTTGCCAGTTCATCGCAACTTCAGTGGGAGGCATCCGCTTTCCGGCGACTTCGGCAAACCATTCGGGGTGGGCGTGAAAGTCCTTCTCGTTGAACAAGGCGGCCCAGGCATGGTTGAATTTGACGTTAATCTGATCCCCCTGAAGGGAGAGGCGTTCCCATCGCCGAAACGCATCACGAACTTCGGGCGCCCAGTAGCGATTAAGGTAGAAGTCGACCCGCCGCCGTTTGAGAAGGGGGGTGCCGCTTTCATCCAGGTCCGGAAACTTGAGTTCGGGGTTAAACGGGACAACCTCGCCGGAAGCGCCCGGCCATAGCCATCTTACCTTGCAATGGTTTTTTAGGAAAAGCGGCACCGAATGGTAGAAGGCATAGCGTGGATTAACCTCCGATTCTCCTCCCGCAAGAAGGATTCCGCCGGGGATGGTACGGATCAACCAACCTTCGGGGGGGAGGGCGGTGACTTCGGCCTCCTGGCTTCCGGCCACTCCGGGGCCGATGAAAAATGACAACCCTTCGGGCTCGGGCTTTTGGGTGATCGGCAGATGCCGTCCATCGATTTTGCCGAGATAGTACTGGAGGTCTTTGGCCGCATGGGCGACCGCGGGAGAGGCGTCCCGGGCAATGACAATGGCGTTGTAATCCTTGAGGGAGGTATCCGCCAGGAGATCACCATGCCCGGCGGCGAAGATCATCACGGAGAGCCCAAGTCGGCGTAGAAATAATTTCATAAGTAGATCATAGACAGGGTTACTTCCGCCCCGTCCAATCCATGGCATTGACCTCGGTTCGGTCCATTGGGGTGATGTGACCATCCGCAAAGGCTACATTGATTCGCTTGCCGGAATGCCCGAACGGCGTTGTCCAACGGCGGTTGGGCTCATGTCCGGGGTCCAATGCCGTGCGTTCAGGTGCCTGGAACGTGGAGTATCGGACCGCAAAGTCCGACATGACGGCTCCATCCATGAAGAACGGGGTGGCCGAGGGACGCGGGATATTCGGCAAGGTCCAGGCGACCGGGTTGAGCGTCTTCCATTCGGAATAATTTCCAATACCGCCATCTCCGAAATTGCTTCCATGCATGTAGATGTTAATGGCGTAAGTTCCCTGAAGATGGTTGTCGGGCGCCGTAGTCCTGAAATTGCCGTTGTTCTGGACGACCGGGCACGCGAAGACGGACTCTCTGATGTTCACCGAATGGACGGGCGCATCCTTATAAAGATAGGGAAACAAGCTCCAGCGGATATAGGGAGGCCCATCCATTCGCCAACTGCCAAGGTCCGGCAACGAGCCGTTTCTCTCAAAGGCATAGGATTGGGCAGCGAGGACGATATTGCGCAAATTCTGAGTGCATTGACTCGCGAGGGAGGCGGATCGTGCCCGGTTGACGACCGGGATGGCCAACATCAGCAGGATGGATAGCAACCCGGCAAGGGCAAGCATCTCCATCAAACTGAAACCTTGTTGCGGATTTGGCTTCACGGGAGGTTATGCTCTCCTGCGCCGCGCCGCCACGCTTGCCACGGCGGATGCGGCTGCCAGGAACAACAGAGAGGTTGAGGCTTCGGGTACGGCAGTCAACTCAACACGAGCAAACGGGTTGCCTGCTCCCCCATAGCTGAGCTGGAAGGTATAGAGCCCCACGGAAATGCTCGCGCCTTCGTCAAAGAAGTTGCCAGCGCCGTCCACGAAATGGCCGGTAAGACCCGAAGTATAATGAATGAGGGTGTATTGATCCCCGATCGCCCCGGTGAAATCGGGGCCAAGGCGAAGATCGAGATGTACTCCTGTAATGGTCAACGCATCCACCTTCAGCGGTTCCGCATCCGGAGAATTCAGGTGGAGGCGGTACTCGGAATCCGCGCGCCAGACGCTTTTCGTCGTGTTTGGCGACGCGAGGACCAGGGAGCCACCGTTGATTTCCAACGTGCTTCCCGGTGCCATCAGCAGGCGCGCTGCGGTTCCCTGTGCTCCGGACGAGAACACGGCATGCCCGATGCCACCGGTTCCGGAAACCGCTTCTCCGATTCGGAGAGAGCCGGTGGTTTCGAAGGAAGTGGAAAGGCCGCTCACGTCCAACAGGCCGACGCTGCCAACCGAGCGGGCCACGTTGACATCTCCTGAAAGATCGGCGTTTGCACCATTGGAGAGATGCAATCCGCCATTTCCGGCAAATCCGATCTGGAGGGGAATGCCGCTGCCCAAACCGGTAAGTTTCGCTCCGGCCCCATTAAGGACCATCTCTCCCTTGGCCCCGGCGATGTTGGCGATGCGGGTTTCCGCTTGAAGGGTGAGCGTCGTGTTCGGGCCAATCTCCAGGCGGCTGTCGTCTCCCAAAGCTCTGCCGATTCGGACCTGACCTGCGGTCACCGTCCCGTTTTCAAAACGAAGGGCTTGCCCGCCTCCAATGCCGAGGGCCGGGTTGCCCGCATCGGTCGAAGTGAGGTCGAGCTGATAGCCCGCCAAGGCCAGTGTCAGGGCGGTTTTGGTTCCTGAATCAAACAAGATTCCTTTGATGGAGCGGTTTGAATCGAGGGTGACCGTGAAGGATGCATCCTCTTCAGGGGAAGCCTTGTTGGCGCTGAACCAAGCCCAATCATTCGTGCCCGGAACGTCGTCACTCCAACTGGGGGAATGGTTGAAGGCCCCCCCGGCTGCATTTTGCCACGTCGAAGTTTGGGCCTTCAAGGGATGGAGCAAAGCCCAAGCCAGCAGGCCCACAAGAAGCGGGAATTTATTTAAAGGGAACATGAAGCAATAAATTAAGCGCTTAATTTTTTTTGGCAAGAAGTTTTGGCTATTTTTTTCGACGGCGAGGCCGGGCCCGTATGCGCCCTGCTCGCGGTAGGCGCGATCCTTCGCCTCCACGTGCCAGTTTGGCAAAAGGGGCGGGTGCCTTCCCGCGGTCACCCCCTCATCCAGAAGAACGGGCTGGGGAAGTCGCGGTTGGTGTTGCGCAGGTAGAGGAGGTAGAGGCCGGCGGCGGCGAAGAAAAGGTTGGAGCCCCACGCGGCGGTCAGCGGAGAGAGGATGCTCCCCTCCCCGAGCGCGACCAGCAGGAAGCCGCCGAAGAGGTTGCCCGCGAAAAGGAAGATGGCACCCGCCACCCCGGCCAGCACGCCACGGCGCGAGTAGACGATGCCGAGCGGCGCGGCGAGCAGGACCACGACCAGGCACGCCCATGGAAGCGCCCAGCGGTAGGCGAGGTGCGTCCGGTATGGGGCGAGCTGGCGGTCGGGAAAATCGGCATTGAGGGTCAGGTATTGGCGAAGCTGCGGGACCGAAAGGCTCGGCGCTTCGATGTTGGAGGAGGCGATGCGCCACGGCGTTTCGCTCCAGCCGGAGACTTCCAGCCGGGGCCACGGGTCATCGGAAATAACATCGCCGTTGGGGGCGAAATGAACGGTTTTGCCCCGCTCGAAGCGCCAGAGCTTGCGCGCCGGGTCAAACTGCGCCCGCCGGGCGTACCATTTCGTGTCGATGTTGCCTTCCGTATCCTGCTGGGTGATGTGGACCCCTTCCAGAGCGGAGTACGGGTCGGCCTCCATCGGCATTTCCTCGACGTACCAGGTGCGCCGGTCCGCCCGGTTGCGGAAAAGCTGCGCTTCGAGCATCAACGTTTCGTCGCCCTTGTTGTCCTTGATCCTGCCGAGCTGGGTGAGAATCCGTTTCTTGGACGATTCCGCCTTCGGGGCGAGCTGGTAATTGAGCGCGGTGGAGACGCCGGTCAGCACGAGCCCGGCGACCAGCAGCGGGGCGAGGATGCGCGTAAGGCTCTGGCCGGCGGTCAGCATGGCGATGATCTCGTTGGAGCGCGACATCTTGCTCAACGCGAAAAGGAGCGCCAGCAGGAGGCCGATCGGCAGCGAGATCATGGCGATCTGCGGGAGCTGGGTCAGGTAAAAGTGGACGACGAGCGGAACGTCGGCCTTGCCGTCGATGAAGTCCGAGGCGTGGTCGGAGAGGTCGAAGATGAGCCAGATCGACAAAAATCCGAAAAAACAGAGGAGAAACGGAGCCAGAAAATTGCGGAGAAGGTATTTGTCGAGCAGGCGCATGAAAAATGGCAGGGGTGGACGCTTTATCTATCGTGTTCGCGCGATGGCGCAAACGTAAAAAATTTCCGATGCTTGAACCGCCCGGCAAAGGGGGGCAAAGTGGGGCCTCACTTTATGATCGCCTTTCGCGAAACCATCAGCGACGAGTTCGTCGAGCGGGTCCATCAGGTCTTTTCCCCTGATGGGCTGATGGCGAAGGCGCGCAACTTCGAATTCCGCCCGCAACAGCAGCGGATGGCGGGGCTGGTGGCAAAGGCGCTTTCCGAGGAGCAACACCTCGTCGTCGAAGCCGGGACGGGGGTCGGCAAATCGCTCGCCTACCTGCTTCCTGCGGTGCTCTACGCGCTGGAGCAGAAGAAAAAGGCGATCATTTCGACGCAGACGATCAATCTTCAGGAACAGCTCGTTTACAAGGACCTCCCGATCCTGCAGAAGCTGCTTCCCGTGGAGTTTGAGGCGACGCTCTGGAAGGGGCGGCACCATTACCTTTGCTGGCGGCGGCTGGAACGGGCGATGCAACACCCCGAAGAGCTCTTCACCTCGCCCGAAGCTCAGGAACTCCAGCGCATCCACGACTGGGCGCAGACCACGCGCGACGGGTCGCTGGCCGACCTGCCGATCCAGCCCGACCCGGCGGTCTGGGCGCAGGTTTGCAGCGAGCAGCATATCTGCACGGCGCGGACCTGTCCGCCCGAGAGCCGCTGTTTTTACCAGGCGGCCCGGCGGCGGCTGATTTCCGCGGATGTGGTGGTGATGAACCATACGCTTTTTTTCCTGAATGCGGGCGGGGTCGATGAAGAAGATCGCCCGGGTTACATTTTTGCCAACGATTTTGTGATCTTTGACGAAGCGCACACACTCGAATCGGTCGCCTCGCGGCAGATCGGCATGAGCGTTTCGCAGGCGGGCTTGAAGTACCTCCTCCAGCGGCTTTACAACGAGCGGACCCGCAAGGGGCTCTTTACGCTGCTCCAGCATGCCGACGGGGTGCGCGAAGTGGCGCAACTGACAACGGAGGCCGAGCGTTTTTTTGGCGAGATTGCCGACCGGCTCCCCGCCCACAAGGGGAACGAGTACCGGGTGCGCCAGCCCGATTTCGTGCCCGATACCTTGACGACGCCGCTCGCCAGCCTCCAGGCAATGGTGGTCGCGGTGATCAAAACGCTGGAGGACGAGGCGACCCGTTCGGAGTTGCAGGACATCGGGCGGCGCATCCGCGAGGCGCGGCTCGGGATTGCGACCTTTCTTTCCCAAAGCGCGGAGGAATACGTCTACTGGACCGAACGGAGCGGCAAGGCGACCCCTTCGCTCACGCTCCATGCCGCGCCGGTCGACATGGCGGCTCACCTCGGCGCGCTTCTTTTCCGGGAGGGGCGCTCCTGCATCATGACCAGCGCGACCCTTTCCGCCGGGGGGAGCGATCTCGCCTACTTCCGCAACCGGGTCGGCGCGATCGACATCGAGGCGGAGCAGGTCGGCAGTCCCTTTGACTACGAAAAGCAGATGCGCCTCTATGTCGTGCGGAAAATGCCCGACCCGCGCGATGCCGCCTACGAAGAAGCGCTGGCGACACAGATCGAGCATTTTGTGGAGATGACCCAAGGGCGCGCCTTTGTCCTCTTTACCTCGTACCGGACCATGCAGGCGCTGGCCGAGCGGATGAGCCGCACGGCGGAACGCCACCGCTGGACACTGCTGGTCCAGGGGGCGGGGCTTTCGCGGCACCGGCTCCTGGAGGATTTCAAGAAGGAAGGGCGCAACCTGCTTTTCGGCACCGACAGTTTCTGGAGCGGGGTCGACGTTCCCGGCGACGCCCTCTCCAACGTCATCATCACCCGCCTGCCGTTTGCCGTGCCCGACCATCCGCTCATCGAAGCGCGGCTGGAGGCGATCGAAGCCCACGGCGGCAATCCGTTCGCGGAATATTCGCTGCCCGAAGCGATCCTGAAACTCCGGCAGGGAGTCGGGCGGCTGATCCGGACCAAGAGCGACACGGGCCAGGTGGTGATCCTCGATCCGCGCATCCTCACCAAGTCGTACGGCAACGCGTTTCTCAAGGCGCTGCCGCCGTGTCCGATGGAGGTGCGCTGAAGGTTATTCGATCACCGGGACGAGAAATTCCGTGCGGGTGCCGCGCAGTTCCTCAAAGCTCATCGCCCGTACGCTGCCGTCGAGAAAAGCGGCGTTGACCCTGCCCCCATGCCGGGTGAAGTCAAGCTGCCGACCCGAGGCGGGAGGGGGCCACGATGCATTTTTTTGAAACGGCCAACTGCTGGAGAGCAAATGGCCCGCGGAGGCACTTCCGGGGAGGGTCTGTTCGGTAAAGGCGATGATCTTTGAAGGAAAGGGCACGGCGGCCAGACGAGCCAGCCCGGGGTTGTACTCTGCGTTGGGTTGATCGCCGCCGTTGGGGCCGAGCCAGGAGAGGGTCGGTTGCGAGCCGGTCCCGCCCAGTTCGGTGTTGTGCGCGTAGGAATAAATCGCCCCCTGCCCGTTCGGCACGGTCAGGGAAGTGGCGGAGGCATTGCGCCCCGGGCACCAGTAGACCCCGGCGTCGCGGGGAACCGCTCCCGGCTGGTTCAGAATGGCCGTCGGGTTGGGAATGTAATCGCCAAGCATGTTATGCATGAACGTATTGGCCGCGAGACGGGTGCCGCCGGTGGTGGGATCATATTCCCTGCCGGTCCGGCTCGGTGGAAAACGACCGCTATTGTCGGAAATCCTGATCAGATAGGCGGTGATGATCTGTTTGAGATGACCGGCGCACTCCGCCTGGCTCCCGGCAGCCCGGACCCGCGAGATCACGGGAAGCAGAAGCACGGCCAGCACGCCGACCACCCCCGCCACCACGAGCCATTCCAGAAGGGAGAAACCTGACCGGCGGCGAGCCGGGAGCATGAAGAAGGAAGCGCGTCGGGGAAACACAGGGGTTGCGGGGTTGTCGGGGATCAATAGAAAGGATTCTCGAAGAGAAGTCAACATTTTTGAAACATTTACAAAAAACGTTGACATGTTTTTGCAAGATGAAGGATTCTCTCCTATCGATGTTGCGAAACATGGTTCTTGGAATATGGGTCGGATTTCTCATGAATGGTTTAATGGCACAGGCGGCAACGGAATCGTGGTCGATCGAAGAAAAGGAAGGCCGGTGGCACGCCCGTTCCGCCGCGTTGGAATTTCAGGCGACCCCCGCCCGCGGCGGGCGGTTGCAGAAGGTGCGCTGGAGAGGCCGCAAAGGGCTCCCGGAACTGCAACAACTCCAGCCGGTGCTTTACAGCGGCATTCTCTACGATCCCCGGCAGTGGAGCATCCTCGCCGAAGGCGCGCGGGGCGGGGAGGGGCGTTTTCTCAGCCGGAAGGTGGAGGGAGAGTGGCTGGAGATCACCGGCGAGTTGAGGGTGCATGACCTCGTGATCGCCACGCGGTGGCGCGCCCATGCGAAGGATGGCACGCTGGAGTGCCGGGCGGAAGTGCGCAAGGAAGGGCCCGGTTCGATCAAGGCCCAGCTCCTCTGGATGAGTCGTTTTGAAACCACGGGCGATCCGTCGCAGCCCCCGGCTTTCCAGATGGACTTCTTCGAAGCCGACCGGCTGCTGACCTGTAGCGAGTTTGGCCGGCAGGGCAACGTGCTCGACCAGGATGGGCACGCAGCCAACCGGTATTGGGTCCTCTCCTCCCCGGAAGTCCGGTTTCGCACCCCCGGAGCGAAGGATCAGGCGGTGTTTGCCCGGGTCGATGGCCCGATGGCAGGGCTGGCGGCCTATCATCGCCCCGCCAACCGCACCTTGAGCGCCGGACTTTACGGGTCTGACCGGATGCTGGAGGGCGATGCCGTGCTGGTGAGCACGCTGACGCTCGCCCCCGGTGCGATCCCTCCCGAAGAAGCTCCCGGGTTGCCCGATCCGCGCTCACCGGAAATTGCCGCCGCCATCGATCGCGAAGCGCGGCCGATCAAGGCCGCAGCCGCTCAACCGGCGGAGGTCAGCGGGTATCGGGCGTCCCTGCACCGATGGTTGCTCGAAGAGGCCCGTTGGTACGAGGCGGAGGGAAATGCCCCGGAAGCGAGCGGATTGCTGGCCGATGCGGCGCGCGTGCGCCGGGCGCTCGAAAGCGGCGAAAGCGCCGCCCTGCCGCAGCCGGGGGAATTGATTTACAGCAACGGCTTTCGCACCCTGCCGACCGACTGGAAGGTCTTCGGTTTCGGAGAAATGCGGGCCGACGCCGAGGAAGGGCTCTACCTGGCTCCCAACACCACCATGAATCTCTGGAGCGACCGGGAATTTTCGGGAGATTACCTCGTGGAGTTTTCCTACCGACCTGAACCGATGGAGAAAATGGGGCGCGGAACGTTCCTGCAATTCAGCGGCCGGACGATCACCCGCCGCGATCCCGTCGATATGATGGCTTCGGCAACGGGCCGGATGCCGGACTACAATTTCGGCATGGAATGCTACCATTTCTCCTTCAACCGCCAGGCTCCCGAGCGCCATCGTACCAACTTCCGCAAAACCGGCGAAGCGTTCCGGCTGCTGGCTCTGACCGAACGCAAAACCGCGCAAGAGCCGGTCTGGCACCGGATCACCGCCTCGCGTCGCGGCAGCCAGTTCCTGCTCTATGTGGATGGCCGCTTCATCCTCGAATATTTCGACGAGGGCCACCGCGGGCCGGTGCACGACGCCGGGCGGCTCGGCCTGCGCAACTGGGGCGGCATGAAGGCGTGGTTCCGCGACCTGAAGGTGTTTCACCCTGCGGGCGAACGTTGAGGTTCAGAAGGGAAGGCCGGGGGCTTCCAAAAATCCCGGAGGGCTTCCAGCAAAGCAGCCGGGGTGGCGCGCTCACCTCCGGCTCTCCCCCCTCTCTACGAAGTCGTGCTCTCCCACTCCCCGCTGCGGGTGATCTGGCGCGAGCCGTTGAAGCGGGTTTCATCGTAGAAGTAGGTTTCGTCGGTCCAGAAACGGGTGGTTTCGATCGGGAAGGACTGGCCGGTGTTGGCGACGTGACAGCGCAGGAGATCGTATTGCAATGAGCGGACGAGTTCGTGCAGTTCCGGTTCGTCAATCCGGTTCTTCCATTCGTATGGGTCGGACGGGAGATGATAAAGCTGGTTTTCGTCCGTATCGCTCTGCACCAGCTTCCACTCTCCGCGGCGGATCATGGAAAGGTTCAGGCGTGCTTCGCTGTATTCCGAGGAGTGAAAGGAGAAGACCGCCTCCTTCACGCTCTCCCGGCTGCCGGAAAGGATCGGCAGCAGCGAACGCCCCTGCACCTTGCGCGGCACCGGGATGGAGCCGCTTTCGAGCAGCGTCGGCAAAAGGTCGATGTTTTCCACCAGCGCGTCGCTCGTCCGGCCTTCGCCCCGGTGGTCGGGGTGGGAGATGATCAGCGGAATCCGCGACAGCACATCGTCCATGCACCACGATTTGCCCAGAATGCCGTACTTCGACCCGTAGTCTCCGTGGTCGCTGGCAAAGACGATGACGGTGTTGTCGTAGACGCCTGCGGTTTTCAGCGCCGCCACCAGCCGCCCGACGGTGTCGTCGGCCAGGGAGACCAGCCCGTAGGTGATGGCGAGAAATTCGCGCAGTTCCGCGTCGGTCACATACTTGCGATTTTGCGTGACCCAGCGGACAAACTCCGCCGGTTTTCCCTCCAGTTCCCCTTCCGAGCGGGGAAAGAGGGTGAGCGAGGCGGGATCGTACATCCGGTCGTAAGGCGCGGGCGGGGAAAACGGCCCGTGAGGCGCGATCATGCTCAAAAAGCAGAGAAAGGGGCGTTCGTCGGCGCTCCGGACAAACTCCACCGCGCGGTCGCCCAGGACTTTTTCGAAGTAGTGTTCCAGCGGGATTTTCGAAGTCCCCATTTTCCAGTAACGGGTGCGCGACTCGGCAACGAGGTTGCGCGGATACTCGTGCGGCACGCCCGCAGCCCGGAGATAACGGTTGTAATCGGCGAGTAGAAACTGCGCCTCCCATCCTTCCTCCCGCATGGCGTCGTTGCTCCGTCCGTAATGCGTCTTTCCGAAATAGCCGGTCCGGTAGCCGGCGGCGGAGAAGAGCTGTCCCAACGTCGGTTCGGAAGGGGGGAGACAACCGAAATTGTTCACCATGCCGTAGGCGATCGGGTAGCGGCCGCTCATCATCGCCGCCCGCGACGGGCCGCAGACCGGGCTGCATGCGTACGCCTGCCGGAAATGCACCCCCTCCGCCGCAAGGGCGTCGAGATGCGGCGTCCGCACCTCGCGGTTCCCCGCGCACCCCAGCGCCCGGTGGATTTGTGCGTCGGTCATGCAGAAGAGGATATTGGGGCGGCGGTTTGAATCGGGAGTCATGGGGTCATTCTCGAGGAATGTTCACCGCGATCAAGAATTTTTGAAATGAAATCACAAAATGTTGCCAAAAACGTTTCTTCATGCCTAAATAGACAACAGATGATGCTTCCCACTTCGCCTTCCCCCGGTACCGCCTCCTGCCGCAACCTTGCTTTGCGGCGGCTGCTTGCGTTTGGAATGATCGTACTGCTTGCGGCGTGCCGCCCCGGTTCGGACGCTCCTCCTCCCCACGAGAGCGCGGCAGGGGAGGCTTCGGAGTTTCTCGTGTCGGCCGAAACCATTGAGCAATGGCTCAAACGGGGCAACGAAGGCTACCAGCGGGTGCCCGCGTTTGAAGGGGGGCGCACCTGGGTCGTCTCGCCCAGGGGGAAGGCCGGGGCGGACGGGACCGCAGGGGAGCCGCTCGCCTCCATTGCGGAGGCGGTGGAACGGGCGCAGGCGGGCGACCGGATTCATGTCGGCGCAGGGACCTACAGCGAAACGGTCCGTTTCCCCCGCTCGGGCGAACCGGGCAAGCCGATCATCCTGGAAGGGGAGCGCGGCCCCGCCGGGGAGTGGTTGAGCATCATGGATCTCGGCCGCCCTGTCACCGGCTGGGAGGCGGCTCCCGAAGTCGGCCCCGGGGTTTATCGCAAGACGGTCCGGGGCGAACCGCTCCATTGCCTGACCAGCCGCGGAAAACAGGTACTCCGCATTCACGACCGCCTGATGACGCTGCCATGGGACCGGGAACAAGCCTTGAAGGGGCTGCCGATGCCCGGGTACGGCGAGAGCCTTTTCCGCACGGGCGTCAGCGGTTATCGCTTTCTCGTCATGCCATCGGACGGACAGATCGTCATGACCCGGCGTTCACCGATCCCGTTCTGGGACGGGATTGAGGCGATCTGGGGCGTCGACGGGGAAACGGTCTACCTTCGCTTCCGGGATGGACGCCACCCCGACCGGGAGGAGATCCGGGCTGCGCCCGCCGGCAACGCGTTGACCATTGAGGACCAGTCCTACATCGTCGTGCGCGACCTGGCCGTGCGCGGGGCGGAGTATGCCGTGACCCTTGCCGGGCCGAAAGCGACGCACAACGTGATCGAGGAAAACTTCATCACCCACGGGCGCGACCGCATCACCCTTACCCGCCATGCGTCTGACAACCTCGTCCGGCACAATGAAGTCACCCTTTCCTATTATGGCAGCGATCTCTTCGGTTTTTCGAGCGGCGACGATGATGAGGACGAAGCGGAGAGCCGCAACCCCTCCGGCGAATACACCAGCCGCCAAAGCCGCGTACGCATGAACATCTACCGCTCCTTCAAGCATATCCAGGGAACGGATGCCTCGGCGGATATCGGCATCCGCATCCAGACAGCGGGACCGGGCAACGAAATCGTCGGAAACCATGTCTTCAACGGCCTCAAGGGACTTCATTGCATGGGAACGCCCGACCTGAAGGTCCATGGCAACGTGGTCCACAATATGTCGAGCCTGACGCTCGTCACCCTGCCGGGGCTTAAAAACGCGCATTTCTACGACAACCTCTTCTTTGATTCCAACATCCTCCTGCGCATCCATCGCTACAATACGCCGGGGCGGCGCAGCGAATACCATTACCGCAATGTCTACCGGCTGCCGGAGAATGACGGCCGGTATATCTATGTCCATTTCAATGCGGACGGAATCCCCTTCCCTCCGGAAAAGGAGCACACCATCGCCATCTATCACAATACGATGATCGGCGGCTCGCACGGCATCATCGCCGGGTCGTTCAAGCGGGGGATCGCGATGGCGAAAACCATGGTTCTCAACAACATCATTTCGACCGTCAACGAGCCGGTCAAGTACCTCCAGGCCGCACCTCCACGGTCTTCCCCTGAGCGGTTCGACGGCTATCTTTATGAAGTCTTTGACTATAACTGGGTCGGTGGAAGCCGGACCGATGGAACCCTGCCTGCATGGTTCGGGAAGCATAATATCAACGCGGCCAATCAGCAGCTCTGGCCGACCACCTATCAGGGCCCTCTGATCCCCCCGCCCGCCGTCCGGGGTCAGGGGATTGATCTCTCCAGGCCATTTACGATTGCCGGGAAGACTTATGAACCGCTGCCCGGCATGCAGCCGGGGTATTTCTCCGGTAAGGCCCCCTCTCCCGGCGCCTTTCAGGAAGCCCCCGGGGCCATGATTTCGACCACACGTTAACCGAATCCTTACCCCATCATCCCTTTCATGAAACTCCCCTCATTCCACTCTGCGTTGATTTTCCCTGGTGTGTTGATGTTGTTTTCGATGTGCTCATGGCTCGCCCCCGGCGTGCAGGCACAGATTGTTCTCTCTGACTTTGAGACGCCTTATGTCCAGAACTTCAACAGCATGGGCAATCCCACGGGCGGAGCAGCAGCGTCAAGCAACCTGCCTGTCCATTGGAAAGTGGATGCCCTCGGAAGCAGCACTGATCTCCGTATGCGGACGCTTGGCACATGGGCTGATGCAGGCACGGTAGCTACTCGCAACGGCGGAGGGGCCCCTCCGCCTGATGACAGCCGTCCGTCCAGAAGCTCAATCTTCAACTTCGGGAAACCAACGAGAAATGGCGAGGGAAGTGATGATCGCGCCATCGGGTTCTATGGCAACAGTTCCGGCGTCCACAGTGGAAATCTGTACGCACAGTTCAAAAATGAAACAGGGGCCGCCCTGAATGAGCTGAGGCTTGCTTATGATGTGGAAACCTTCAGTGACGGGACCGTCGCAGGAGGAACCCGCATCGCCCTCTATTACAGTCTGGATGGAAGCAACTGGACCGCTGCCGGGGACGATTTTGTGACGGTCTTCAGTGGAGCAGAGAGCAACGTTGGCTATGCAACAACGCCCGGGTCTTCCGTCACTGTTCACCATGTTCTGAATCTGGAGGTGCCGGTGGCCGATGGAGGGCTCTTTTATCTTGCCTGGAACTACTCCAATGCAACCTCGTCCTCAGCGAGTTCCGCTTACGCCCTTGGCGTTGACAACTTTTCCATCGTCGCCGTGCCCGAACCGTCCATCGCGTTCCTTCTCCTTCCGGCAGCCGGGGCATGGCTGTTGGCCCGTCGCAGAGGACGCAGATCAGCGTGACGAGGGTTGTTCATGCCACTTTTTATGATAGAAAATTCTTTTTCTCCTATGATTCAAATCGGCAACCCCGCCACCAGCACGATTGAGGAAATCCGCAAAAGCTGGGAAGCCGGGTTGGCTGTGCTGAAGCCTTCGGCGGCGCAATTGGAAAAGGGCCTCGCCCTGCACCGGGAGGCGCTGGTGCTCGATACGTTCGGTTTCCTGCCGATGGCGTGGAATGAGGAGGCGACCCACCTCTGGAATACGCTGCACGATGCCAATGTCGGCGCGGAGCGGTTCGCGTTTGAGGGAACCCTCATCCGTGCGCTCGCCCCGACTTACAACGAAGCCTCGGCGCGGGAGATCCTCGAAGCGATCGCCGTCTCCGGGGTCAACGGGATGTTTCATACGGCGGGAGAGGGAAAATCGCACGAGGAAGACATCCGGCGCATCGCCGCGAGCATCCATCTCTGCGGTTCGTTTGGAGACGCCCTCCGGCAGGTGCGGCAGCCCGACGACCTGCGGCGGGCATGGCGTAATGGCTCCTTTTCGGTGGCGCTGAGCGTCAACGGGCCGCCGTGCGCCGGGCATCTGAATTCGCTGGAGGAGGAGATCGCCTGGCTGCCGACGTGGTATCACCTCGGCGTGCGGATGATGCACCTTTCCTACAATCGCCGCAACGTGGTGGCCACCGGCTGCGCGGAACGCAACGACGGCGGCCTGAGCGAACTCGGGTATGAATTCATCGAAGCGATGAACCGGACCGGCATCATTGTCGATGTCCCCCATTCCAGCGAAAAAAGCTCGATGCAAGCCGCCGAAACGACCCGCAAACCGATGATGGCGAGCCATGTCTGCTGCAAGGCGGTCTTTGATCACATGCGAAACAAGTCCGACGAGGTGCTCAAGGCGATCGCCGGTACGGGCGGGCTGGTCGGCATGGTGGCGCGCCCGGCGTTTCTCGGGCCGAACTCCACCGTCGCCACGCTGCTCGACCATATCGACTACGCCGTGCGCCTGATCGGGGCCGATCACGTCGCCGTCGGGAGCGACACCGCCTATATCCCCCGCTATGCACCTGACGCCAAACCGCGCCCCAAGGGGGCCTACAGTTCCAAATGGTGGGGTGCGTGGCACCGGCAGGTCCGCCACAATGCGACCGCCTCCGAAGACCACCGCTACGGCAGCCTTGCGTGGACCAACTGGCCGCTGATCACCGTCGGGCTCGTGATGCGGGGGCACAGCGAGGCGGCGATCCGCAAAATTCTGGGCCTGAACCTCCTGAGGGTTCTGGAAGCGAATACCCCCGACTCGGTGTTGCCGGGACAGCCCGAAGAAGGCTGACCTGTCGGCGGCGGCGGAAAGAAAAGCTGTCGGTGATGAAAGATTGCTCGTTCCGCCGTGCGTTTTGGAGGAGGATGAGGTTAGGGCGTGTCTACGAATTTTGAAGGATGAATAAAAGATCGATTTTTGAGGCCAAAACGGGGCTTTCGAAGAAGGCCGAATCGAGATTCGGACGCCTGAGGAAACCCGTTTTGGACCAAAAAGCGGCTTTTAGTCGCC
>DATMFV010000009.1:0-2811 GCA_035555975.1 Chthoniobacteraceae bacterium | reverse complement strand
ATGGCCTCGGAGCCCCTATTTTTAGCCTATAACGAAATTCCGACGACCGCCTGTATTCAAGGAATACAGAAGGGAGAAGGAATGCAGTTAGAGGCAAAAAGAGGTGCTCCATGGCCTTTGAAGGACTTTTTTCACAGCCTCTCAGGGGGCTTTAACTTTTCGGTCTTCAACATGGCCGTCCAGAAAAAGAACATTGCGCCGCCCCGGATGGACCGGCCCTTCGACACCCCGCCCGATTCGCGGCTGTGCGGCGTAGTTCCAGGCGTCGATATCTTCCATGATCCACCGGTCAGCGGGCGGGTAGGTCTCCTGAATCTGAAGGCGCCGGTAAGAGACAAGGCTTTCCTTCGGCGGGGCGTAGTAATAGCCAAAGAGCGGCGTACGGGTGCGATAAGTGCTGAAATCGTCCTGCATCGTCGGGTTGGCCGGGCAACGCCATACCTTTGAACTCCTCAGGTAAGGCTCCAGCTTGAGCACCAGGTGTCCCTTAAGATTAACAATCGAAAACTCCGGTCCCGGCAGATGGTCCTGATTTTCTGATGCGTAAAGATTGATCGCCATCCCGATCTGCCGGAGCTGGCCCGCGCAGGTCGCCTGCAACGCCCGTTCTTTCGAACGCATTCCTGCGGGAATCAAAAGAGCGATCAACACAACCAGAACGGCAACCGCCACGAGAAGCTCCACGGAAGAGAAGCCTTGCGAGTTGGGGCGGAGGGCAGCGGGAGAAATCATGCCGGGCAAAAAAGGGGAATGGGCGGTAAATCACCAGGGAAGTTAAGCGCTTTATTTGAATTGTCAAGATTCGTTACAAAATCATCGTCCGATTTCCGGAAAATCAAAGAGCCGGATGGCGAAATCCCAAACCATATCCTTTCCTCGTGAAACTCTTCCAAAAGAATCTTGACCCGAAAAAATTAAGCGCTTATTCTCGCCTGCATGTTTCCTCTTTCCTCGTCGCGAAAGCAATGGATCGGGCGGGCATGCGCCACAGCCCTCCTGTTTCATGGGACGCTGGCGTACTCCGCCGTTCTAGCCACCTATGGGTTCATCGACAACTCCATGTCGCCCGATGCCGTTGAGCCATTCCTAAGCGCAGGATCGGTTTCCGCCGGGGCGGGGCTGACGCTCTTCGAGTCCACCACGACGAACACTCGCGGCTTCCCCGCCGCCCTCTTTCAAGGGGGCGATGATGGCGTTCTCCAGTTGCGCTCGGGCGGAACCCCATCGGAAGATGCGGCCGTGACGGCCAATAGCTACATCGAAATCGTGCTTGAGGTTGATCCGGGCCATCGCCTTGATCTAAGCCAATTGACGTTCAATGCAGCTTCCACGGGAGCTTCGCAGCCCCGGATCTTCGCCGTTCAGGCCAATGCGGGATCGGGCTTTGTCCCGGTCGGTTCCAGCGCGGGACTGACCGAGAGCGTCGTGACGAACACCACTCTGGACCTCTCCCTCTTCACCGGGGTGACAGCGCCGATCTCCTTCCGCTTCTACGTCGTAGATGGCGCCACTTCGGGGACCCGAACCCTCGGCATCGACGACATCACCTTCGAAGGAACCGTTGAAGCCATCCCGGAGCCTGCCGCCACCGCCCTTTTCCTGCTCTGCGGCGTTGGTTTGCTCTTGCGGAAAGTCGCCCCCCGCCTCCATGACTGAGATCTCCCCGATATCTGCCGCCGCCCGGCGATTGGAGACCGCCCGATCGGCATGGCAGGGCATTCCCGGACCCGCTGACTATTGGGAAGACTTCACCGAACCGCAACGCGGGTGGATCGCCGACTCTCGAAGCCAGCTCCCCATCGGACCCGACGGTGCGCGATGTGAAGGACCATGGATTCTCGACGCCAACCACGCCCCACCCGGCGCAGGGTATCTTCATCTTCTCATGCATCTGCACATGATGGAGGAACGGTTGCAGGCGCCCTACGCCAGAGCGTCCGGTATGTACCCGGAGACTTTCATCAAAAGCAAGCGCCACGCCTTTATCCACGGAGGTCGCTCCCGTAACCTGGTCAACACCCACATCCGCATTCGCCTGCGCGGAAACGTTGCCCTGCGCGGCTCCCGCATGACGGTTCTGGTCCAGAGCCAACCCGACGCCCACGGCCCGCGCGCCAACTGGGTCAATACCGGGCAGCACTTCATCATCACCCCGGACTGGAGCGACCAGGAGCTTCTCCTGCGCCCCGACCCCGCAGACTGGACCTTTCTCGGCAGTCGACACAACCTGACCAGCCTCTACGGTTACGTCCCGATCGAGGAAACCCTGGCCAATGTCAACGTCAGCTTTATCTTTGTCCTCTACCCCCTGGCCATCGCCGCCGTTGAACCCGTGGAAGACCTTCACCTCGCCTGGGCGGACCGGGACTATACCGCACGACGCGACCTCCTGCCTGTCGGCCATGTGGAGTTCGCTTACGTCTGGTTTCACTATCCGGTGCCGTAGCCGGGGGGCCAGGCGGCGAATGGACGTTGCAGGACATCAACCTCTCGTCCCAACCCTCGGGAAGTCCTTCCGCAACCTCCCACCTTTCCCGAGCCGGTAATTCCGCGCTCCCCACCGCACCGGCAGCGGCAGCCACGCCGCAAGCCAGAAGAAGGTCTCCGCAAGGCTCGCCGCCGTGATCGCCCCGACCCGGCGCACGCTTAAGCGCCGGAGCCTTCCTGCCCGGGTGTGATTAAAAGTGGTATCAGCAAGGGAATAGCCCGGAGGGCTTACAGCGGGGCAGCCGGGGGTCGAGCGAAGCGACACCCCCGGGCTATTGGATTCCCCCATCATCGACCCCGAACGGGGTCGCAGAAAAAGGGACC
>DATMFV010000008.1:0-88651 GCA_035555975.1 Chthoniobacteraceae bacterium | reverse complement strand
CCAGGAGCGCGGTGGATGCGGCTGCCGTCAACGAGATCAACAAGGGACAGGCGTCGATGAAGCTCAACAAGCTTACAAATCTGTCTCAGTCGACCAATGCACCCGCTGATGCGGACAGGGACGGGATGCCGGATAGCTGGGAAAAGGCCCAGAACCTCAATCCCAAGGATGCTTCGGATGCGGCGCGCCCCCACCGGAACGGAAGCGGGTACACCAACCTGGAGGAATACCTGAACCCGAGCGGGCGTTGAGCTGATCGCCAGCACGCTTCAAAGACGGTAGAGATAGAGAGTGCCCGACCCCGGGCACTCTCTTTTTCTTTACCTTACGCACCCCGTCTAACAACAGCACATCCCGCGGATGATCCCGCTGATCCGTTCAAGATCCGTTTCACTCAAGGACGAACCGCTCGGCAGGCAGAGCCCCCGTTCAAAGATCGCTTCGGCAACCTGGCCGCCTCTTGCCCGGCACCCCGCAAAAACGGGCTGAAGATGGAGCGGCTTCCATACCGGGCGGGATTCGATGTTGCCGGCCTTCAACTGCCTGCGCACCTTTTCCCTGTCTGCGCCAAATGCCTTTGGATCAATGGTGATGCAGGTCAACCAGTGGTTGGATTCGCCGCCTCCCGGCATCCAGCCGATCCCGGGAAGCCCCTCCAGGGCGGTCCTGTAGGCAAGATAGTTTCGCCTGCGCGCGGCAAGGTGTTGTTTGAGGACGCGGAGCTGGCCCCGACCGATCGCCGCGACCATGTTGCTCATCCGGTAATTGTACCCGATGGCGGAATGTTGGTAGTGCGGGGCTGCGTCGCGCGCCTGGCTGGCGAGGTGTCGCGCCCGCCGGACCAGCGATTCATCCCGCGATACCAGCATGCCGCCGCCGGAGGCGGTGATGATCTTGTTTCCGTTGAAGGAAAAGATGCCGCAACGCCCAAACTGCCCCGCCGGTTTCCCTTGATGAAAGGCCCCGAGCGCCTCGGCGGCATCTTCAACCACGGGCACGCCATATTCTTCACAGATGGGGATGATCCGCTCATAGTCGGCGCACTCGCCATAAAGATCGACCATCACGGCCGCCCGCGGCAGCCTTCCGCGCGACGCACACGCTCGCAGTTCCTGTTCGAGCAGGTCGGGATCGATATTCCAGCTTTCCGGTCCCGCATCGATAAAGACCGGTTGCGCTCCCTGATAGACCATCGGATTGGCGCTGGCGCAGAAGGTGAAGGTGGGGCAGAGGACTTCATCCCCGGGGCCGACGCCGAGCAACCGCAGGGCGAGGTGAATGGCTGCCGTGCCGGAGGCGAGCGCCGCAGCATGAAGTCCGCCCGCCCATTGCCCGACTTCGCATTCAAACGCATCGACATGCGGGCCCAGTGGGGCAATCCAGTTGGAGGCCAACGCATCAAGGACAAAATCGACCTCGGCGCCTCCGAGGTGCGGCGGGGAAAGATAGATCGGTTTCATGGTGGAGATCGTAATCTGCGGAACGGCTTGGAGCGCTGCGCCTTTTCACGACAGCGCGCCGGCTGCGGCGACGCAACAGTTCGGGCTTGCGCCAGGTTTCAACGGACTCCGGTACGGCGGAAAGAACCTTCCCGGGGCGGGTTCCCGCCCGTGTTGCCGGTCAAAGGCCGCCCTGCGCCGACAGGCTTCGTCATGAACGGCGTGGTTGGTGACCCATTGCCACGTCGTAAACGGGTGGGAACGATCGGAGAACCCCGCCTTGAAGTGAAACAGCGAATCCTTCCCGCCGCCGAGGTGAAGGCTCCTGAAGCATCGGGCCGTGGCCCACAGGCGGACCTCATCCACCAGCAACTTCATCGGCGAGCGTGCGAGCGCATGGTTTCGCGTGCCTCCGAGGTGAAACTCCAGAATGCCGCCACACTCGACAAAGACGCCGCCGCAGACCGGCGTACCTTGATCAAGAAGGAAAAAGAGATGGGAGTTCCTCAGGCGGCCATCGAGGAGACTGGAAAAGTAGGCGTCGTCGAAAAAGTATTTTTCCTCCGCGTCGACCCGCGTCATGGTTTCGGTATAGATGGAGACAAACTCTCCAAGCGCCTCTCTTTCGTCGTCATGAAAGAAGGTATAGCCATGGCGTCTCAACCTGCTGATCTGTCTTCGGTGGTTGAGCCGGAATTGTCTCCATTGCTCGTCCGGCGTCACGGAAAGGTCAATGGCAATCGTGCTTCCGTGTTCAATCTGTTCACCCAGGCCGTCGATGAGTTGCCCGGTCGGGATCAGGGGGTGTAGCCGGGAGAAGACGGAGATCACCCGCTGCTCGCGAAGCTTTGTCGCGAGAGCTGCCTGAAAGTTCCGGACGATCGCCGGGGGGATGACCTGGTGCGAGGCGATCGGACCGACGTAGCCATAAACTGAAACGGCATCGTACCAGGCGGAACCCTCCTCCTCAAAACCGTCCACATCCGCCAGCGACCGGACGAGGAGCGGCAGGGCGATCATATAACCGCCCTCCCGATAGACCCACATCTGGGCAACTCCCTCGCCCCGCTCTTCGGCAAGGGCATGGTAGGGATGGGAGTGATAGAAGTCGCTCTGGTAGGCTTCCATTCTTGTGTTTTTCCATTCGTCGTAGTGGTTTACCTTATAAACTTCCATGGCGTCATCCTTTTGTATTTTCTTGAAGAAACAAGCCGGCAACGGGGAAGGCGGGCTTAATAGCGGGAAATCTTCTCCTCCGTAACCGCCACCAGGCGGTCGCATTTGCTGACGACGGTGTCGGGATTGATGATAAACGACCTGACATCGGGGCGCTCCCCCTTCGCCATCGCGACGATGGCGGCGGGAAGATCGGCTCCCGCCATGTGAGAGAAGGGGTAGCCACCGCCAAAGCGGGGGTTCATCTCAAGGACGCTCAACCTTCCCTCGCTATCGAAGACATCGCAATCCAGCGTCCCGACATGCCCCAGCGCCTTTCCGATCGCTTTCCCCAACGCCTCGAGTTCCCCGCTTCGGACGGCGACGGCCCGATCCGTTTCGCCCGCTCTCATTCCCAGCTTCCGGCGCACAAAGGTATGCAGGTAATTCCCGGAGAGGTCATTGACGACATCAAGCCCATACTCCTGGCCGTGCAGCCGTTCCTGAAACAGAAGCGATGCGCGCGGGTCCTGTCGGCTGACGTTGCCCAGGATGCTCCGGCGGATGCGCTTCAGGGCGATCCGGGCGGCGGGAACGATATCATCCCGGTGTTCGATGATCTCGATGCCGATCGAAGCCGAGCCCCACCTCGGTTTCATGATCAACGGAATCGCCACCTCTCCCCGGCAGATCGCCTCCTCCGCATCCACAGGGTTGAGGTAGGTTGCCGGTCCGGAAATGCCTGAACGGGCAAGGAATTTCGCCGTTTCCCATTTGTCAAAACAGGTGTTGATGACGCCGGATGAGGAGAGCAACACGGTCGTTCCAATGTTCCGGAACCGCTCGTGCTGGGCGCTCAGCAACGGCAGCTCGAGATCATTGAGCGGTATCAGCAGGGAAATTCCGTGGTCGCGACAGATCCCCACCAGCCGCGCGACGTAGCCGGGAGCATCCACGGAGGGGACGAGGAACCCGGCGCTCGCCTCCTGAAGCGCCGGGGCGTTCGGGCATGAGTCGACCGCAAAGACGTGTCCCTCCTTCCCGAGAGCTTCGGCAAAGAACTGCACCAGATAATTGCGGCGACCCGCGCATGTCAGAAGAATATTCATAGTAGAAAGGTGGTTGTCGGCGCTAGAAGAGATAGGTGGAGAAGAGTTCATCAAACGTTTCCCCATGTTTGACCAATCGGAAGCCTCCGCCGCCTGTTTCGATGGCTATAATGGGAGGGGAAGGGCGTATGAAGGGAGGCTTCATCACCGTCGTATAAGCGCCGACGTTCTCAAATACAGCGTAATCGCCCACGGAGACATTCTGTGTGCAGCCGGCATGAAGGCAATCATGTTCCATGCAGGTATAGCCAACGAGGTCGATTTCCCTGCCGGGAGGGTGGCTGCTGGAAGTCTCGCAAGCGCCGAAGAGCCGGACGGGCATGTTTTTCTTGTGCAATGTCGGCTTGATGTTGTGAATGCTTCCGGCAACCACCGCCATCCGGCGGGCGCCGATGTTCTTGATTTCGACCACCCGCGCCACAAACTGCATCGCATTGGCGACCAGGGCGGAACCCGGTTCGAGGACCAGTTCCGGGCCGTGGGAAGGGTAGGCGGCGGCAACCTGGGAGGCTGTCGCCGCCGCATACTCCCCGAAGCCCGGAGCCGCGACCCCAAACAAGGCTTGAAGCCGGTCATCCATCGGACTGAAGAACCCTCCGCCGATGTCGATCATTCGCGGGCCGGAAGGCCCGAAGTGCCGCTGGCAAAGCTCCAGCATTGCGGCAGTCCGCATCCGATACGATTCCAGGCTTTTTCTGCCGGTGGAAAAGTGGCAGTGAAGACCGACGAGTTCGCAGTCGGGAAGTTTTCGGAGGCGGTGGACCACGAGGTCGGGGTCTCCTTCAGCAACATCAAAGCCGAAACGTGAGCGCTTTTCCCCTTCGATGGGAAAATTGCACCGGATGCCGATCCGCAACGTAGTGCGCGGCGCACTCCGGGCTACCGCCTCCACCGCATCGACCTCGGCAAAGGAGTCGAGATTGACGATCGACCCCGCCAGCAGCGCCTTTTTTAGATCTTCATGACGCTTGCACGGCCCGTTATAGATGATGCGTTCGGGCGGCACGCCGACCTTGAGGGCCAGTTGATATTCCAGGTCGGAAACCACTTCGGCGTATCCGCCGGCAAGGTTGACCTCCCGGCAGAGTCGCGGCGTATAGTTTGTCTTGTAGGAATAGGCGATCGTGCTGTTGGGATAAAGGGAGCGGAAGCAACGGGTGAAATTCCGATAGTTGCGCCCGAAGGTCTCGAGATTGAGAAGATAGAAGCTCTCGCCGTATCGGCGTGCGAGCTGGCTCAACACGTTCCACGACAAATGCGGCTGTCCGGTGTTCACGGAACTTGAAATCCTGGAGATCATGGGGGTCCTTCTGTGAACCGTTGGGGATGACTTGCGACTGCCTCCGGAATGGATCGGAACTGAGAGGCTGTGAAAAAAGTCCTTCAACGGCCATGGAGCACCTCTTTTTGCCTCTAACTGCATTCCTCCTTCCTTCTGTATTCCCTGTATACAGGCGGTCGTCAGAATTTCGTTATAGGCTAAAAATAGGGGCTCCGAGGCCATTAAAATCATTTTTTCACAGCCTCTGACAGGAGAAATCGGCGGCGGTGCCGCCTGCGGGCGTAGTTCATCTGATTCTTTATTCTGTCAGCGGTTGAACGCCCTCTCTCCCTGCTGCTCCGGGGTACGCCGTCCTTGCAGCAAGGCAAGGTATTCCGTCTTGATGGTCTCAAACACCCGTTCCTCATCGAAACGTTCCAGGGCGATCCGTCGGCACTCAAGGCTCATTCGTTTTGCCAGTTCCGGCTGGGAGAGGATTCGCTCCATCGCCGCGGCGAGCGCCCGGGCGTCCCCCAACGGGACCAGGAGCCCGTTTCGTTCGGCCTCCACCGCCTCCCGGTTTCCCTTTACGTTGGTGACGACCGCCGGGATGCCCATGGCCGACGCTTCCATCACGACCCTCGGAAGCCCCTCAAACAGCGAAGGCAGGGCAAGGACGTTCATGATTTTGTAGATGGGCGGCAGATCGGCGTTAGGGATGTGCCCGGTGAAGAGACAGCGGTCCGCAATGCCGTACTCTTTCGCTATGGAGGCATCCACGGCATCGGGCTTGCCCTTGTCCGGCTCCCCGACCACCAGAAAACAGGCTTCCGGGAGCCGCCGCGCAAGCTCCCTTGCGGCGGCGAGGAAATCAAGAAAACCCTTCCTTTTCCCCGACAGCCTCCCGACAAAGCCAACCACCGGTGCAGAGGCCGGGATGTGATACTTTTTCCTGACAAGCTCCATCTCCTCGTCCTTCACTCGCGCCGGGTCAAACTGATCAATATTGATCCCGTTGCCGAGCAGGAGAATTTTCTCCGGCTTGCAGATTCCTTCCCTCAGGACGGTTTGGATATCTTCCCTGTTTTGCGAAAGGATGCGGTCCGAGCACTGCGCCGCAACCTTTTCCATTGCAATGTAGAAGTATCGCCAGCCCGCCGACATATGCTCGTGAAAGTAGAGCCCGTGCAAGGTATTGACGACCAGCGGAACCCCTGCCAGCCTGGCGGCAAGCTGTCCCAACAGGCCCGCCTTCGGCGTGTGGGTATGGACAATGGTAAACCGCTCCCTGCGAAAGACTTTATAGAGCTGCCATAGCGAAACCAGGTCGGCCAGCGGAGTGAAGTTGCGCGTCATGTTCACCGGAATGTGTCGAATCCCCGCGTGCTCGATCGCGGGCACGTCTCCTCCCGGCAGCGAGATCCCGGTCACGCTATAGCCTTCCTTTCGCAGGCTCAACATCTGGTTGAGAAGAAGGAATCGCAGGGAGGCGTCGATGGTGGTGATATGTGCGATCTTTGACATTCCGGTAGGAGTCAGACGGTTTCCCCGTCCATATAGATTCTGTGCCATAGCTCGAAGTTCATCAGCAGCCAGAGTTGCATATCCCAGACGTGACGGCGTTCGGCGTGTTCGCGCCAAAGTTTTTCGACAAAGGCGGGGTTGAAATAGCCGCGCCGACGGGTGCGACCATCCAGCAGGACATCGAAGGCGAACTGCTTGAGATGACCGCGAAACCATGGATCGAGCGGAACCGAGAACCCGTGTTTGCGCTTTTGCACGATCTTCGGGTCGACCAGGCCGCCGACAGCCTTTTTGAAGATCCACTTGGTCGCCATGCCGCGGATCTTGAAGCGTCCCGGGATCTGGAAGGCGAGTTCCACCAGCCGGGGATCGAGCAACGGGAGCCGCGCCTCAATGCCGCACGCCATGGTGGCCTTGTCGGTCTTCTCGAGGTAGGCATCGACCAGCAATGTCTTCAAGTCAATATACATCAACCGGTTCAGGTGGTCCGCCGCTTCACCTTTCAGGGCTGGGTAGTAATCGATATACGGCCAGGCGGCGTCATAGTCGGCCACGCAGGCGAACAGATCGTCCTGAAGCAGTTCGGCGCGCATTTCGGGAGTGAAGATGGTCAGCCACGCGGCGTAACGCCGGGCCGGATTCGTTAGCGGCAGGGTATTAAGCGTGCGCTTCAGGCGACGGCATCTCGGCAGGCGATTCGCAACGGCGGCGAGGATTCCGAGGGAAAGCCCGGTGGGAAGCCGCTGGTAGTGCGCCGCGAGCCGGTCCATGGCATACCGCCGGTAACCCCCGAAAAGTTCGTCGCCACCATCGCCGGCAAGCACTACCTTGACATGTTCTCCCGCAAACCGGCTCAACAGGTAAAGCGGAAAGCCGGCGGGATCGCCAAAGGGTTCGTCATAATGGTAGACGAGCGTTCGCAAGGTTTTGACGAGGTCGCAATGCCCGAGGTTGACTTCATGGTGCTCCGTTCCGAACGCCGCCGCCACCCGGCGCGCATCGGAGAGTTCGTTATATTCCCCGCCGATTTTAAACCCGGCCGAAAAGGTCTTCAACGACCCGCTGGCATGCCGCTGCATGAGGGCGACAACCGCACTGGAGTCCACCCCGCCGCTCAGGAACGCGCCGACCGGCACGTCGGCCGTCATTCTCAACTTCACCGAGTCATCGAGAAGCGCCAGGATCTCCCGCGCCAGTTCCTCGTCGTTGCCCACCCTGTCAGCGGGAAGGTAGGGATCATCTCCCACATCCCAATACCTTGATAGCGTGATCCCGCGATCGCTGACGGAGAGCCAGTGCCCGGGCAGGAGCTTGTAGATCGACTGATAGATGGTCTCGGGTGCGGCGGATCGTCCGCGAGCCAGAAAGTTGATCAGCCCTCGCGGGTTGACACGGCGCGGTACATCGGGATTGCTCAGGATTGCCTTGATTTCGGAGGCAAAGATGAATCGTTCCGCATCCTTGAAGTAGTAGAGCGGTTTTTCCCCAATGCGGTCCCGGGCAAGGAACAGGCGGCCCTCTTTGGAGTCCCAGATGGCGAGGGCAAACATGCCGTTGAACCGTGTCAGCGCGGCGGGACCCCACGCTTCATAGGCGCGCAGCACGACTTCGGAGTCTCCCCGGCTGCGAAAGGGGTAGCCTTTTGCGGTCAGCTCTTCCCGCAGCGCCCTGAAGTTGTAGAGTTCCCCATTGTAGACCAGGCAGCGCGTCCCGTCTTCGTTCCGGATCGGCTGGCTGCCGCCCTCCAGGTCAATGATGCTCAGGCGGCGCATCCCTAGGAAGACCTTTCCGTTGACCATTGTGCCTCGCTCATCCGGTCCGCGGTGTCTGAGGAGGTCCGTCCCCCGCTGTCCCCGGCGATCGAGGTCGCGCGCCTTTCCGGATAATGCCAGTTCGCCGTAGATTCCACACATAACGATTAAACCGTAGGGGCCATCGGGGGATTCCCTTGGGCCTCAAGCCACGCCTGGAACATCAGAATGTCCCACAGATAGTATTGCCAGTCGCGGGTGCTGTTGAGGTGTTCGGTCCAGATTCTCCGGATTGGTTGAGGATGAAAATAACCTTCCTGTTGCAGGCGGTGCTCTGCGAGGAGTTCTTCGGCCCAGTCACGCAACGGTCCGCGCAGCCACTTTCCGATTGGGACGCCGAAGCCCATCTTCGGCCGCTCCGTCAGGCCTGGGGGGACATACCTGTTGAGCACCTGGCGAAGCAGCCATTTCCCCCGGCCCTGCCGGATCTTCATGGAGGCAGGGATGCTCGCGGCGAAGGCGACGACCCGGTGGTCAAGCAGCGGCACGCGCGCCTCAAGGCCATATGCCATGCTCGCGCGGTCCACCTTGACGAGAATATCGTCTGCCAGATACCCTGCGAGGTCGGCGAACATCATCTGGCGGGTCAGGTCAAATTCGCCGGGCGTTTCCTGTAGGGTGGAGAGTGTTGTCGGCGGCTCGCTCCCGCCGATCACGACTTCCGACGGATGTTTCCAGTGCGAAACCATGCGGAAGTAGAGGGCCTCTGCAGAACGGTAGCCAAGCAGTTCACGCCAGACCTTCCCCCGCACGCCGGGCAACCGACCGGCGAGGCTTCGCCGCAAGACGACCGGCATCCAGCCCGTTGCCTTCAGAATGCCCGCCGTCGTCAGGTAGCGGGGGTAGCCTGCGAACAACTCGTCGCCGCCATCCCCGGAGAGGCTGACGGTCACCTGCCCGCGTGCCAGACGCGAAACCAGGCAGGTCGGTATCTGCGATGAATCGGAGAAGGGCTCGTCGAAGATTTCGGGAAGCAGGGGGATCATTTCCCGCGCCTGTTCCGGTGTCACATAGAGTTCATGGTGATCGGTGCCAAGATGAAGCGCGACCTCGTGCGCCTCCGGGGCTTCGTTATAGCCGGTTTCATCAAACCCGATGCTGAAGGTCTTTACCCGGCGCGCGGCATGCCGTTGCATCAGGGCCACCACCAGCGAGGAATCAATCCCTCCTGATAGAAACGCGCCGACCGGTACATTGGCGACCATCCGCTGGCAGACCACTTTATTGAGTAGCGCGTCGAGCCGGTCGGCCGCCTCTCCCGCGCTCCCTGGAAACTCATCACGCGCTCCCGCCTGCACCACGGAGCGTGCCGACCAGTAGATTTCCGGGACCTGTTGCACCGCCGCAGGGTCGGGAGCTTCGATGGTCAAAAGAGAGCCGGGGGGAAGCTTGCGAACTCCCTGGTAGATGGAATACGGCGCGGGCACGGCGCTATGCCGCAGGAACAGGCAAAGGGCGTTTCGGTCTATGGCTCCGCAGAACGAAGGGTGCGCCTTCAGGGCCTTGAGTTCTGAACCCCACAGGAACGCTTCGCCGCTCCATCCATAGTAGAGCGGTTTGATGCCGAGACGATCGCGCACCAGGGAAAGCCTGCATTTGCGGCGATCCCAGACTGCAAAGGCGTACATTCCGATGAAACGCCCGACGGCCGTCCTCAACCCCCACGCCTCGATGGCTTCAAGGACCACCTCCGTATCGGAGTTACCCCGGAAGCGGCATCCCGAGCCCTCGAGCTGCGCCCGCAGCTCCCGGAAGTTGTAGACCTCGCCGTTGAAGGTGATGACATAGCGCCCGGAGTGGGATCGCATCGGCTGTCGGCCGGCAGAGGAGAGGTCGAGCACGGCGAGGCGGCGGAAACCCATGCCGACGGCCGCGCCTTCGTCGATCCAGGCACCGGCGTCATCCGGCCCGCGATGCGTGAGGACGGACGCCATCCTTTGCGCCTGTTCCGACAAGGCCGCACCGGGTAGCCACCGTTTTAGCCATAATCCCGCTATGCCACACATAACCCGTTGCCTTCCTTTCCTGACAGGGACGTTGAATAGAGGTTTTCGTAGTTGCTGACGGCCTTTGAGAGGGAGAAGTGACCCGTGATCCGTTCCCGCGCCCGTGCGCCGAGCGCCTGCCGACCGGCGCTGCCGAGCCGGATCAGCGAAAGGCATCCCCGGGTCAATCCTTCCGTGTCGTTGGGAGCGACCACGATGCCTGTATCGCCGACGAGCAGGCCGTTGTCTCCGACATTGGTGACCACGCACGGGACCGCACATGCCATGGCTTCCCCAATGGCGAGGGAATGCGCCTCCCCAAATGATGAAGCCGATACCGCAATATCAAGCGCTGCATTGATTCTTTCCATATCCCGCCGTTCGCCCAATAGAAAGACCGCCTTGTCAAGTCCGCTCGCGCGAACCAGTACCAAGACCTCTTCGTTATCCGCCTCCATTTCGCTCCCGGCAAAGATGACCCTTGCCTCTGGATGGAGGGCGACCACTTTCTTCATGGCTTCCAGAAAACCGGCATGGTTTTTCTGCGGATGGAAACGACCGATCAGGCCGATAAGCAGCGCATCGGCGGGAAGGCCGAGTTCCTCCCGCAGGGAGGTCCGGTGCGCCTCCCGCGGCACAAAGAGATCGGGGTTGATCCCGTTCGGGATGACCACGCCGTGCCCCGGACGGAAGCCGATCCGCTCATGCTGTTCCCGGCTCACGTGGGAAACATAGACAATCTTTTCAGGATAGCGCGACAGAAAGGATGAGAGCCTGATCAGAGAGGCCGTCAACGGCTTCTCGCGCCGGAACGAGTCCAGCGAATGGTGAATCGCCCAATAGAGCCGGGGCTGCGGCGACACCAGCAGGCTCGCCGCCTGTGCAGCGAGGTTTCCGTGGACCATCCACCCCTGAACGAGGTCGGGCTTTTCCTTCCTGAGAACGCTGACAATCCGTGCAAAGCCTGATACCGAGAGCCTTCCCTGTTGCATCCCGGCATGATAGAGGGGAATGCCCAGTGCGCCGATTTCGGCTTCCAGGGAGCCGCCGCGAACCAGCGAGACCACCACCGGCTGAAAACACGAGCGGTTCATCCTGCGCAAGAGACGCAGGAGCATTGTCTCCGCTCCACCGGTATGCAGGCTGGAAATGATATGCGCTATTTTTGGCACGGTAAGATCTCCAGTAAGGCCGCTTCGGTCCTCCCTGCCAGCCGGGCCATGCCATACTCGGCAGAGATCCGCTCCCTGCCCATGGTGGTGCGGGCGAGTGAAACGTCGGCGGGCTCGTCCAGCAACTGTTCCCACGCGCCGGCCAGCTTTTCCGGACTGCCGCGCGGGACGATCACCGCCAGTCCTCCGCCGATCATCGCTGCATCGCCAACGTCGGTCGCCGCGACAGGTCTTCCGCAGGCCATCGCCTCCCCGACCACATTGGAAAACCCTTCGCCAAAGGTGGAACTGGAGGTGACCACCGTCAATGCGTTGTAGACGGCTTCGATATCGCGCCGCGCCGGATGCCACGCGAGGCAATCCCGCAAACCGAGCTCCTCCGAGAGCGCCATCAGGCGATCCCGGTAGGATTGCGCACCGTCCCCAATACAGGCAAACCGGACTTCCGGCCTCCGGCTGGCCATCAAGGCTGCGGCCTTCAGGAATACGGTATGCCCTTTCATCGGGTCGACGCGGGCGACGAGGCCGATCAACGGAGTGCCGATCGGCACTTCCCACTCCCGCCGGATCTCAAGCCCCGCACGGGGATCAGGGATAAACCGCGCGGTGTCGATTCCGTTGCTGATCACCTTCATCCGGCTGCCTTCGTAGCCTTCCCGGAGGTGGTCATCCCGTCCCGCCCTGGAGTTGACGATGATGCAGTCCGCAAAGCGGGAAAGTTTCCGCTCCGTCCACTGGGAGAGATGGCGGACCCAGTCGTGGTAAACATCGGGATTCGCCTTGGAGCCCCTGATCCCCCAGACGGCGCGGGCGCCGATGAGCCAGCGCGCCAGCAGGGCGAGTTCGTTGGAAGTTCCCATATAGCCATGGACGATATCCGGCCGGATCTGCCGCACCAGTCTGACAAACCGGAAAAGAAAGGAGGCAAGGTCCCATCGGCCTTTCTTATGTAACGAGACCACGCGGATGCCGGCAATGGCCCGTGCTTCATTTCCCAGTTTCCCGGCGTTATAGAACGTCGCGAGCGTGATCTGGAAACGTTCCTTGTCCATGGCCCGCACCAGCTCTATAAGCTGCCGTTCGGCACCGCCATAGGCGAGAGCGCGAATGACAAACAACACCCTGCATCGACCGACAATCCTTCCTTCCTCCCGATGCTCGTGAAAGGTAGTGTTCTCCTTTTGCATAGTCAGTGAAACATCGTAGCGGAACGCCTGCCCGGCCTTCTCCCCGCCGCAGATCTGTATTCCGCGATCACTTCATCTGTCAATGTCAGCCATTGTCCCATGATCTTCTCCGGCGAAAAGCGTTCCGTCACCTCCCGGCCCCGCGCTGCAAGCCGCCTGCGCTCCGCGTCGTTTCTCATCAGGCGATCAATGGCATTCCCCAGTGCCTCCACATCTTCCGGTGGCACCAGCAATCCATCGACGCCATGGCGCAGGATGTCGCGCGGGCCGCTGGGACAGTCGAACGAGACCACGGCGACGCCGCAGGCCATGGCCTCACAAAGCACGTTGGGAAACCCTTCATACCGTGAAGGGAGAACAAAGAGATCGGCGCGGCGAAAGATCGCCATGGGCTGCCGCGTCATGCCGCATAGGAAAACCTGCTCCTGAAGCCCCGATCCGCGAATTCCGGCTTCGAGTTCCTTTCGAAGACTTCCCTCTCCATAGATCTCCAAGCGCCATTGGGGATGGCGTACAGCCAGCGCCCGGAAGGCGCGCAGCAACAGGTCAAAACCTTTCTGCGCCTCCAGGCGACCCATTGCTACCAGGGTACGGCCGGGGCGATGCGGGAGGGATTCCTGTTGCACGGCACACTTTGCGACCGGATTGGGAATGACGACCGCCCGCCTCCGGAGGGGCACCGGAAAGAACTCCCGCACCGCATGACTCTGAACCACAATCCGCGAAGCTGATCGATAGGTCAGCCGTCGCAACACTTCCCAGGCCCGGCCAACGGGGTGAAAGCGCGGATCGACCCGTTCGGAGACGACCACCGGAATGCCGGTTCCAGCCATTGCGAGCAGGGTGATCACGTTGACACTGCTCATGAAAGAGATGACCACCTCGGGATCAGCCTCTTTCAGGGCGGCGCGGAGACGACAGATTCGCAGGAGGTTGTTGATGATGGACTGTCCCGGATGGCCGGAGACCCCGGCGATGCCCAGCGGGCGGCAGGCTACCCGGCAGTCGACGGAGTGGAAGGGAGGAGTTGACCCATCATCGAGCGTCAGGAGCGTCACCTCGCGGCCCTCCCCTGCCCAATGATTGGCTATCATTGCCATGACGCGTTCCGCGCCGCCCCCAACCAGTGCATGGATGACGAGGGCCACCCGTCTCATATCGCCGCTCCTTCCGCCTTTTTCAAACACCGGCGGAGCATGATCGCCGTATAGAATACCATGAAGAGATAGACCATGCTGGTGGAGAGCGCGAGCCCCGCCACGCCCATCGGACGGATCAATACGAGGTCAAGAAGCAGGTTGACGCAGAACCCTAGCGCTGCGCCCCACATGACGAGGTGGTTCCCTTTCAGCGAGGAGATCATCCTGACGTAAAGCAGGCTCAGGCTGTGAAACGGGATCTGGATAAGGAACATCTGCTGCACCCGACTGACGGCAACGGTATCTTCGGCAGTGAAGTTTCCCCGTTGGAAAAGAAGTTCCACCATCGGCCTTGACAGGTAGATGGCGGCGATCATGGCCGGGACCGTCACCAGGAGGATCAGCCAGGTATAGATTTTCAACGTATGGCGGATGCCGCGCCAGTGTGCCGCGGCAGTCATTTTTGAAAAGTACGGCAGTACCGCAGTTCCCAGCGCGGTGGTGCCGATTCCCACCGCCAGCGCGACCAGCTTGTTGCCGTAGTTGAGCATGGAGACGCTTCCCGGGGCCAGGGTTCCGGCCAATGCCTGGTCCACCAGCATCATGCTGCAAAAAAGGACCGAGCCTGCGATCATCGGGACATATTGCCCCATGACGCGGCGCACGCTGGCGTTCAAGCCGTTCCAGGAAGGAAGGATCGGGTAGCCCCGCCGTTTCAATGAATGGCCCAGCAGGAAAAGCTGACCGACCATCCCGCCGATGGTGCCCGCCGCCAGTGCATAGATGCCCCAACGACTTTCAAGGAACCAGATCGCACCCAGTGCGCCGACCGACACCGCTGCCGGAGCAATGGCGGCGAGCCGGAAGCGTTCGCAGGCATTCAACAGCGCTTCCCAACTCGTTGCCAGCCCCATCATCAGTACGCACGGCAACAGGAGAAAAAAGAGCCGTTGCGTCAGCGCCACTTTCTCAGGGGCAAAACCGGAGCAAAGGAGTGGCAGCAGATAGGGGGCCGCCATTGCGAGCAGAAGCATCGCCAGAAGCAGGATGCCTGAATTCAACGCCGAGACATTCCGAAACAAGTGATGGGCCGCCAGCTCGCCAAACTTCTCCCGTACTTCGATCTGGATCGGTATCAGAGCGGCATTCAACGACCCCGCGACCACATTGATCACATAGGCGGGAAGCAGGAAGGCGATCAGAAAGGCGTCCATCGCGTCGCCGGTTCCGAACCATGCTGCCACCGCCATCTCCTTGAACATGGAGACGACCTTGACGGCCAGCGTCAGGACGGCGAGCATGAAAGCCGTTGTAAAGATCCGCCGGTTCGTACTCTCCTCTGCTGGTCGCGGCCCGGAACGGGCTGGAGATTCGGTATTCATTGGCGTTCCATCCCCGCTTCCCCCAGAACGCCGGGCAGGTGCCAGAGCGCGGCGGTGTAGAGCATACCGACAAATGAAGTCATCTGATTGTGCCAGGTCAATGCGATGAGCAGGTAGCCCATCCAGAAGAGGGTCAAAAGGAGCCGATCATTCCCGCTCAACGGCACGGTCGCCAGACGGCAGAGCCCTATCGCCAGAAGAACGGAAAAGGTGACGGCTCCGGGGATGCCCGTCTCTCCCCAAACGGTGATGAACAGGTTGTGAGCGCCGACATCAAGTACTGCGAGGGGATCTTTCGGCTCCATCTGGAAGGTGTATAGCCCGTATCCATACCACGGCCCTTCAAATGCCTGCACGGCGGCCGCCTGGGCGATCTCGACGCGCCCGGGGTCGCCGCTGCGCGTGGCATCGGTTTCGAGGAAGTCCGCAAAGCGCAGGACGTTCCGGTTCTGTGAAAGATCAAAAGCGCCGGCGGGGGCCATCTTCACCGCCGCCAATCCGATGCCGACAGCCGCCATGGCCCCAAGGATGATGACCGCGATCACCCCGGGACGCCACTTCATCCTCCCGATCTTTCCCACGGCGAGAAGGAGGCAGCCTAGCAACAGCACGTAGGCTCCCGTTCGCGATGCCGAAAGATAGATCCCGACAAAGCACGCCAGCCGCCCGGCCCATACGACCGGGCCGCGGCCCCAGAAGGAAAGCAGAAGGGCGAAGAGATAGCCAAAGGAAGCCGCATCGGGATTGCTCCATATCCCGGCGGGGCGCTCCACGTTGAACGCGGTTGCCAGTGAGTCGTGGGCTCGTGCCAGCTTTTCGATCAGGGCAGGGTGTTTCACTTCCCACAGGGCGATGGCGACGTTGACCATTGCTGCGCCCTGGACCAGGTTGGCAAAGAGGCGAAGGGTGCGCCGGTTGTTTAACGCCAGCGCCAGCGTACCGGTGACCAGCATCACCTTCATCCATGTCTTGGCGGCTTCGCCCAACGAAAGCTCCGGAGGGGCCACCAGCGTCCCCCAATAGCAATAGAAGGTCGCCCACGCCAGGTAGGGGGCGACCCACCGCAGGCCCCGGATCGACGGCCAGTCCGAGACGAGCACCATGGCGCTGGCGCTGATCATGACAAGATAGGCCCCATAGAGCAGGACCGGAGAGATGACGACCAGATAGGGCATACCCCCCAGATAGATGCCGAGCAGGAGCGCCAGCAGCGCCCATCGCGCCGCCGCAGGGGCGAACTGAAGGGAATGCGATGGACGCGCGGGCGAACCGGATGCCATGCGCTCCGCGTGATTGGGAAGGACGGTTTGCATAGGTGGCGGCATTCTTGTAGGCAGGCGGCACTAGGAAAGCGGGTGCTGTCCGTTACGGCCTCCGGCGTCGGCAAGCTCCGCCACGCATGTCGATTCAAGCTGGTCGCCCCGATACGCGTGGTAGTATCCGGAATAGTCGTCGACGCGGAAACGCCGGACGCCATTGAAGACGAAGCCGCCCATGACGGCTCCCGCCTTGCAGAGTTTACGATAGGCGACCGCCACGTCGTCGGCGGAAGTGTTGTTGGCCCGGACCACCAGACAGGTCGTCTCCACGTGCCCGACCATCAATAGCGTATCACTCACGGCGTTGACCGGAGCCGTATCGATGACGACGCACTGGTAGTTGCGCGCCGCCCAATGGATGACCTGTTCGATGCCTCCCCGGGCGAGCAGTTCCGCCGCCTTGCGCGCCTTGGCGCCGGCTCCAAGAATGGAGAGGTTTTCGATCCCGGAGGAGAGCACCAGCCCCCCGGGCGAACGTCCTTCGGAAAGCACCTCGGACAGGCCGGCCATCTCCTTCTCGCCAAAGAAGATGCGCCCGACCGAAGGGAGGCGGAGGTCGGCGTCGATCAATAGCGTCGAGACGCCCTGCTGGGCGTGGGCGACTGCGGTGTTGATGGCGCAGAAGCTCTTCCCGTCGTTGGGAACGGCGCTTGTAAAGAGAACCGTCCGCCCCCGTCCGCCCCGGTTCATCAGGAACAGGGAGGCGCGCAAGGTCCGGAACGACTCGGCCGTGGCCGACGCGGGATCGTAAACCAGCGGCACCCCATCCCAGAAGGAACGAACCCGCCGGGCGAGCGGCACCACGGCGAGCACCGGGACTTCGTCGAGAAGCTGCTCCGCTTCATCCACGGTTCGCAGCGAGCGGTCCATCGAACGGCCCAGCAACGCCAGCCCGCAACCGATGCCGAGGCCGCCCACCAACGCGAGCGCCATGACCCGTGCCTTTCGCGGTTGCACCGGGTGATCAAGCGCCATCGGCGGCGACACGACTCTGACGGCATTGCGGACAATGTTGCGTGTAATATCAGTTTCCTTGAGGCGTTTGAGAACGGCCTCATATAGAGCGCGGTCCGAAGCGACTTCCGAACTGAGGGTCGTATAGGCAATGGTCTTCCGGCTCAGTTCCAGGGCGAGTTTTTCCTGTTCCTTCAATGCCCTTTCCAGTTCCGCTTCGGTCGCCAGCGCCGTCCTGTAGGACTGCTCCACGCCTTCCGCGCCCTTGATCACCGCACGATCGAGCCCTTCCCGAAGTTCCGCGAGTTCGCTGGTTGCAGCGATATACCTGGGATGCAACGGCTTGTAGCGTTTTCCGAGGGTGCCGATCTCCGCCTCCTTGAGCTGGATGTTCCTTTGAAGTTCCAGCACCGGCGCCGAGGCGGCGACGCTTGCCACCGTGAGCAAACGCTCCGGCTTGCTGCGGGACATCTGTTCAAGCAGGGCGTGATCGGTCTCCAGGCGCAGCCGGGCGGCATTCGCTTCGGTGACGCGGCGGTTCATCTCCTTGAGTTTCCCAACGACGATGTTCTCCTTGTCTTCAAGCAGAACCGAGTGCGTCTGTTCGCGGTACTCCTGCAAGGCCTCCTCAGACTTCTCGAGCTTTTCACGCAACCGCCCAGCCTCTTCCATCATGAAGGCGTGCTCGCCCTGCGCGAACTTGACGCGTGCCCTGAAACCCTGCCGGACAAACTGTTCGATGACCAGATAGGCGATCTTTTTTGCCAGCCTGGGGTCCCGATCTTCCACCCATAGATCGATCAGACGCGACCCCGACCGAACCCTGGCGCGGATCTTTTTGGCCAAAGCCTCCTGCAGGGCTTCTTCGGAGGCGGGCCGTGTGACTTCGGGGAGAAACGTCCGGTCGTGCGTCAGGCCGCCTGCCCTGATGACGTTCATTAACAGGCCGGGGCTGGTCAGGCTCTGCTCAATGGTCAGCAGCACTTCCAGCGATCTCAGGTCTTCCCCTCCCGACCCATTCAATGTAATTCCCCGCTCCTCCTGTTCAACCTGCAGAACGGCCTCGGCCCGATAACTTGGCGGCGTACGCAACACGTAGACCGTGCCCAGCAAAAGTGCGGCTGCCACACATAGGATCACCAGGCGGATATTTTCCCTCAGGGTATCCATGATGGTGCGAAGGTCGCTTCCCATCTTCTCTCCGAAACGCGATGAATCTTTGGCTTTCATAACTAGAATAAACGTTCACCCACCGTAATGACATCCCCGGGCCTGATATCGACGGACCCGCCGCCCTGTTCCCGGGCCATTCTCTTGGCATTGAGTTTTACAACCGATTCCCTGCCGTTGATTACCCTTTTCAGGGTGATCTTCGCCGGCTCGGCAATGCGGGTGTAACCTCCCGCCATGCCGATCGCTTCAAGCAGCCCGATTCCGTCGTGGTCCGGCAGCTCGTACGCCCCCGGCTTCTGCACTTCGCCGAGAATGGTGAACCGGAGCTTGAAAAATTCCCTGACCGTTACGCTCACCTGGGGATTGACCAGATAACCTCTGGAAAGCATCGCGCGCAACGTTTCCGCCGCAGCCTGCGGGCTCTTCCCGGCCACTCTGACCGCACCGACAAGGGGGAAATTGATCACCCCGTCCTTCGAGATGCGGAGGACGGAATGAAGGTCATCTTCCTGGAAGACCTTGATCTCAATCACATCATGGGGCCGCAGGTTATAGTTGCTTACCCGGCGTGAAGCCGCCGGTTCCGCGGCGCTGCCGAGTACGGAGCCCCATACCATGCCGGCACTCAGTGCCAGCCTTAAAGAGAATGATGATACTGCATTCATAAGAAACCTCCCATCTAACCGTCGTGAGATCCGGGCGTCATCCGCCGCCGGGTCCACTCGCACCGGGGCTTAGAGGCTGTGAAAAAGGTCCTTCGGAGACCATGGAGCGCCTCTTTTTGCCTCTAAAGCAGGCACTCCGAGGCCGTTAAGACCATTCTTTGACAGCCTCTTAGAAGGAAAAATCAAGCCCGACTCCCACCTGATTGCTATTGAATGAATTTCCTGAATGAGTGGAAGCGTCTCGTTGGTGCAGGTAGAATACTTCGGCGTTGCACCATTTGGTGATGTCAAATGCCACTGCTGCCCGTCCAAAGAAGTAGTTGTCTACGCGCCCGGGGGAGGCGTCGTCAGAAACAAGATGATAGTCGAGGTTCTGATAACCCGCCGTAAAGGTCAGGTAGAAGCGCTCGAGAAAACGTTGGCGAATCCTTCCCTCCACGCCGGTGACTGTATAATCCGCTCCCGACAGTAGTGCGGATGCCTCCGCATATCGATAGCCCTCCAGAAAGAGCGTGGTGCCATCCCGCGGCTCATAAGTTGCGCCCAACGTGAAGATCGGGTTGTTCCTGAACCCTGACCCGCGTTCCACATCGCGATACTCCAGGCCGAGTCTTCCGTGAAAGGATAACTTTTCGGAGTACTCGTAGAGGGCGCGTATCAGCAGGCGTCCGTACGGCTGTTCGCCATACCCATGAATCATCAGGATGCCGAGGCCGATCCCCGGCGAGATCTTTATCTTTGGCGTGATCTGGTAATTGACCCAGTTTTCATTGATCAGCTCGCTGGAGTCAACCAGGCCGGGGTACTGCGTGTTGCGATAGGCCAGGTCAGACTCAAACGACGTTTTACCGCTCAACTCGTAATAGACGTTGGTCCCCACATCAAAGATATAGCGGCGGACCCGCCCTCCCGCATCAATGTCAGGCGTGGACAGGGAGCGAAACCGCGCCGTCAGCCCGAGGGATAACTTTCCGTCGGTCCACCCGGTGCTCAACAGCGCATCCTGATCATAGGCGCTAAGCTCCGAGTGATCGGCAAAGAACTCATACTGCCCGGAATAGTCGGCAAAGAGGAAGTTTCCCGACGTTCGCGGCAGAGTGGTGTACAAGAGCGGCACGTTTCGCCGGGTCCGCAGTTCGTCCAGCGGCGGAGTCACCTCTCCAAGGCCCAGACGTAAGCCGAAACCGACGACGCTGACAAAGTCCGCCTGGCGGTCGCGGTCATCGATAAAGACATTGTCATCGAAGTATCCGCCGAGGTGAAAATAGGGATGGATATTGCCAAGCCAACCTCTCTCCTTGTCATGATCGACGATCTTGTCATCGGCGGGCGCCGGGTCAGCCGCCTCGGCTACCGGCTCCGGTTCTGCATCTTCCGGGCCGCCGGGATGGAGGAGGTCCCCGAAGAGCGGATCGTCCTCGCTTTCCAGCGGCAAAAATTCCTCCCCGGAAGGATCGGCCTCAGGCAGGGGATCATCGGCAAGAAGAGCTTCGTCACCTTCGGTAGGCGCAGGCTCCGACAGGGTAGAAACTTCCTGTTCGACTCCTTGACAAGGCATGGCCGCAGCCAATAACAAGGTGAGCCAGGCAGCACTCCAGACTGGGAGATGAATCGTTATCATAATCAACGATCGAGTGAAAACCTGAGCATCTTGAATTTTGGCGCAAGGAGATATCGACACCCCTCGAGCCGAAAGATGCCCCGAGAATATCGCCGGGTGAACCCCGACAGCCTATCCCCTGTCAAAGGAGGAGCCGGGCATCCCGGGCGAGTTGAGGAAGGGGCTGTTGTCATACGGCAGGAGAGGGGAATCATGTTGGTGTCGCGGCGTTACGCCTGCTCGGGGGAGACCGGTTCGGCGTCGGGGTTAAACTCCCGGGAGCTGAACTCCGCAGGGGCGCTGATTCCCTCCCGTTCAAGCACTTTTCGAAGGGTCTGGAAAAGGATCTTGGAGTCAAGCCGGAGTGAACAATGCCTGACATACCAAAGGTCCAGCCTGAACTTTTCTTCCCATGAGATCAGGTTCCGCCCATTGACCTGTGCCCAGCCGGTGATGCCGGGCAGGACATCATGGCGGCACATCTGTTCGGGCGTATAGCGTGGAAGATACTTTATCAGGAGCGGCCGCGGCCCGACGAGGCTCATTTCCCCCCTGATGACATTCAGCAGCTCCGGCAGTTCATCCAGACTGCTGCGTCTAAGAAAGTTTCCAATGGAGGTCTGCCGCTTCAGATCGGGAAGCAGGTGGCCCCCGGCATCATATTGATCAAGCATGGTACGGAATTTCAGGAGGACGAACGGCGCTCCGTACCTTCCCGGGCGGAGCTGTTTGAAGAGAATCGGACTTCCCAGCTTCCAACGGACCAGCGCCGCCGTCAGCGCAAGCACCGGTGAAAGAATGGAGAGTGCCGCGCCGGCAATGATGACATCCAGGAAACGTTTTCCATATCTTGAATAGAAGCCGGAAACTTTCATATCACGGGAAGGAAGATGGTGTGCTTGATGGTTCCCAACTGAAGTCAGCTACAAATCGCCGCAGAAAAAATAGTCGGATGTCAAATAGATCAGATGCACTCGAATTTAGTTATTTTTCTTCCGCAGCCGGCACTCCACGGAAGCATTCCGCCTCTATATCGGGCGGTTCTTCCGACCCATGGCGGGTTCCGGATGCAGGGGAAGTTTGACCGATCGGAAGATCTTGACCGCTCGGTGCCCCCAATGGCGCCCGTATTGACCGTGGGCGGAGTTGTTCATTCGGATACATCCGCGAAGTAAATTGATTTCATGGTGCGGTGAAAAGGCGGCCCGGTATTGATCGCTTTGCGCAATCAACCCTTCGGATCAATGACAGAATTCCTTTCTCACTGGTAGAAACAACCTCAATTCCGGGTTTGGTGAATGCAGGTTCTGCCATGGAATAAAGATTATATCCCGTCTTTGGCTGGTCTGGCATCCGGCGTTGATTTGTTTGGCGATACAGCATTCACGATGATCTTTGCCGACAGGTTGTCATGCTAGTTCCTATGGAAGTAATGGCGCTTTCCGGTTTTCCTTTCATCAGGTCGACCGGGTGTTTCCCCTGAAGGCGTTCTTCCGGGTATTCATTGCCTAGGATGAGGCCCCGGCGTCTTTTGCCTTTCTGTTCTCCACTCATTATCACTGTAGATCATCGGTAACTACTGTGCCAATTATGACTGCGACTCCGGATATCATCAATTGCGGAAATAACCGCCCCCTGGTGCGGGCATTTCCACCCCGGTTTATTCGATCATGGGGAAACTTCATACCATCGGAAAGATTTCCATCCATCATGGGATCTATTGGCTGGCTGCTCGCCCTTCGCCGCCTGGTGACTCCGGTTGCCTATATCGTGGGACTGGTGTTGAGCCTCTGGTGTGCGTACCTGATCCGCTTCGACTTCGCGGTCCCGGTGGAACACCACAGACAGTTCGTCGTCGCTGCATGTTGGATCATTTCGCTCCAGCTCGCCTTCCTGCTGGCGGCGGGCCAGTTTTCGGGGCATCTCATGGTATTCAGCCTCTTCGACTTGAGCCGGCTCCTCTTGGCGCTGGTGCTCAGCCTGGCATCCATTCTGATCCTGCGCGCCGCGCATCACGGTTTGTCAGTGCCTCCGCGCGGCATTATTGTTGCCGACTGCATTCTGGCCCTGGTGGTTCTGGGTGGCTGGCGTTGCGCCGTGCGTCTGGCGTGGCAGAGATTTCGCATTTCGCGATATCGGAAGACTCCATGCCAGCGACGGGTAGGCATCGTCGGGGCGGGAGATGTCGGCTCCAGGCTGGCACTTGATCTTCTGGCCAAACGTCACCTCGGTCTCAAGCCGGTTGCCTTCTTCGACGACAGCCGCCATACATGGCGATCCAGCATCCATGGCGTCCCGGTGGTGGGCTCTCCCGATCTCCTTTCCCCGCGTCATGCCGACGCCCCGGACGAAAAGTCAACATGCTTCGCCCGGCTGTTCCGACGCACCAACGGGCGGAAGCCGGAACGGCTTCACCTTGATGAAGTGATCATTGCAATGCCATCCGCGCCGGCCCGTCGGGTAAGGGAAGTGGTCAAGGTCCTACAGGGTGCCGGGGTTCCCTTTCGCACCGTGCCCTCCCTTGATCAACTGGTCACGGGCGCGGTTGAGGTCAACCAGCTCCGCAAGGTGCAGATCGACGATCTCCTCGGCCGAAGTCCCGTCTCGATCGAGACCAACCAGATTCGCACCTTGCTGGAAGGGAAGGTTGTCATGGTGACGGGGGCGGGAGGGAGCATCGGCAGCGAACTATGCAGGCAGATCATTGCATTTGGACCGGAGAAGCTATTGATGGTGGAGCAGTCGGAAGTCCAGATGTTTCAACTGGAGCAGGCGCTCCTTGCGCTCCCCTTCAATGGGGTGCTGCTTCCGTGTATTGCGGATGTTCTCGATCATGCGCGGATGGATCACCTTTTTGGGATGCATCATCCACAGGCGGTGTTTCATGCCGCCGCGCACAAGCATGTCCCGCTGATGGAGAGCCAGCCCGGGGAGGCCATCAAGAACAATCTTTTCGGCACGGCCAACGTCGCACGCCTGGCGGTCAAGCATCAGGTGGAGCGCTTTGTCCTGATCTCCACCGACAAGGCGATCAATCCAACCAACGTCATGGGAGCCACCAAGCGCCTTGCGGAGATGGTGGTCCAGTCATGGCATGGGAATGCCCCGGGTTCCACGAAGCTGATGGGCGTCCGTTTCGGAAATGTGCTGGGATCTTCGGGTAGCGTGATCCCTACCTTTTCGAGACAGATCGCCGAGGGGGGACCCGTCAAGGTAACCCACCCGGAGATTACCCGCTATTTCATGACCATACCGGAGGCTGTCAACCTTGTCCTTCAAAGTTTTGCCCAGGGCCAGGGAGGCGAGATTTTCGTGTTGGACATGGGCAAACCGGTTCGAATTCGGGACCTGGCGGTCGAAATGATTCGCCTGAGCGGGTTGACGCCTGGCGAGGATATCGAGATCGAGTTCGTCGGACTCCGGCCCGGCGAGAAACTTTATGAAGAACTCTGTGCCAATACCGAGAACACCGCGCCGACTCATCACCCGAAGGTCATGCGCTTTGTATCGCCGCTTCCGGATCGCAGCGACGTGGAGCGGGCGCTTGCCTGCCTGGCCGATGGGGTCGGCAGGCTCTCTCCCAATGAACTGAAGTGTCTGCTCCAAAGGATGGTCCCGGAGTATCGGCCCTACTTCCCGCCTGGACCTTCCAGTGATGGGCTGGCGGGCGCGTGAGGGAGTCTTTCGGCTTCTCCCCTATCCCTTGACGCCCCCTAGTTGGATGCCTGATATCAGTTGTTTCTGCATCACGACAAACAGGATGATCAGCGGAATGACGTTCAGTACCGTTGCCGCCATGATCAACTCCGTCTGTTGCCCATACAGACCCTGGAAGCTCAACATCCCGACGGGAATGGTTCGCAGATGATCGTCCCGCACCATCACCAGCGGCCAGACGAAAGACTGAAAGTTTCCCAGGAAGGTAAAGATGGAGAGGGCGATCACGCCGGGGCGGGACATCGGGAGGATGACTTCGATAAAGGTCTGGAGATGGTTGGCCCCATCGATGGAAGCCGCTTCGTCAAAGCTGCGGGGGATTCCGATCATGAATTGCCGGAGCAGGAAGGTGCCAAAGGCTGAGAATGCGGAAGGAATAATCAACCCCTGATAGGTGTTGACCATGCCCAGTGATACCATGATCTGATAGGCCGGCAGCATGGTGACCATGCCCGGAACCATCATCGTTCCCAGATAGAGGACGAAGACCCTGTCCCTGCCGGGCCACTCCAGGCGCGCAAAGGCATAGGCTGCGCATGCGCTGGTCAGAACCTGAAGAAAGGTGACCCACCCGGCAATGAAGAAGCTGTTGAAGTACCACTTTGGAAAGTCGAGGTCGAGGAGCTTTCCCGTGTAGGGATCGGGGCTCTGCCTTAGGACGATGGCATAATTTTCCGGATGAGGTGAGGAGGGTAGCAAACTGAGGCTCTCCACTTCGTGATGCGGTTTGATGCTGGTGCCGACCATCCAGAGAAATGGCAGGGTCATGATCATGGCGATGATCACCAACCCGAAATGACGGAAGAGTGAACCTGAAGGATTCATGGCTATTGGTTTTGATGGCGGTTTCCATAACGCCAGTTGAGCAAGGTGATCCCCATCATGAGCAGAAAGAGAACCCAGGAGACGGCGGCTCCATATCCAAGGTCCAACAGTTCGAAGCCTTGGGTATAGATGTAGTAGCTGAGGGTGGTGGTGGTCCCGGCCGGGCCGCCTTCGGTCATCAGCTTCGCCTGTTCAAAACCGCCTTGCAACCCTGATATCACTCCCATGACCACGATAAAGAAGGTGGTAGGGGCGAGCTGCGGAAAGGTAATATGCCGAAAACGCTGCCAGCCGCTTGCCCCATCGATGTCTGCGGCTTCGTAAAGTTCGGGCGGGATATTGGAGATCCCGGCGAGATAGAGGATCATGTTATTTCCGCCGACGCTGGCCCAGATGGTCATGATCATGATGGCTTCGCGGGCTCCAACCCCGAATCCGCCGTTATTGAAATGTGCGGGCAGGGGAAGAAACCCTAGCAACGAGCGGGTGCTGGTCAGCCAGCCGGGAGGCGAAAACGGGATGCCAAGGAATTCGCACAACGCGAGGAGCGACTGATTGATCAGCCCGAAGGAAGGATTGTAAAGCTGCATCCAGAGCAGGATGGTGCTGGCGCCTGCCGTGAAGTGGGGCAGGTAGTAGAACGTGCGGTATCCGATGGAATTGAAGTAGAGTCCCAACGAAGTGATGACACCCAAGGCGAGGACCAGAAACGCCGTGCTTCCCGAGCCGGAGATCATGAGTATTCCACTGACAGGCAGCGAGCCCAGCGCGGCGGTTAGTGAGAGGATCAGGGCGGCCCGGGAGGTTTGAAGGTTCAACCTGGAACTCAGCAGTACGGCAAGGGCCAGCGAGCCAGCGATGCTGATCGGGAGCCCCGTCAGAAGATAAACCGTATTATAGAGATAGAAGTAGAAGTTGGGATCGCTGAGGAGGTCAACGTAGTTTTGCAGGCCGACAAACCGGAGCGGGACCGACGGCTTTAAACTCCACGACGTAAAGCTTCCACCCAGGCTGATCAGAATGGGGCCAAGGGTGAAAAGGAGAAACCCGATCAGGTTCGGGGCCAGGAATAGGAGGGCGATTCCGAGGTTGCGCCGCTGAACGGGCTGAATCATGGGAGGGAGTGGTAGGCGGAAGTGCCGAAGGTTTCGATATAGCGGGCTTTCAAGGCGGGATTGCGATCGAGGTTCCGCCTCATGATGCGCTCCAGTTCCTTCTGCGCGTGGCGGAGCAAGCCTGGAACGGGAAGGTCGGGATCGGCTTCCATCCGGTCAATCTGAGCGCTGATGGCGCGATGTACATCGGCAAGCTGCAGGAACGGGCTCTCGCGGAAGGAATAGCCGTAACGCATCGCCTCCATCGTGACCGCCTGCATGGCGACCCGGTCAAGCGCGGGGGGACCCGCTTCGACCCCGGCGTCGGCATACCCGGGGTTTCCCGGCAGGCTGTCGCAGCTCTGGTTGAGTAATTCAGAATAGGTGTTGCCGGCGAGGTATTGCAGAAAGGCGAGGGCTTCTTCGCGCCGGGGGCTCCTGACGTTAATCCCCGCGACGCGGCTACTGATGGGGTAGCCCGGCTGGCGGCCTGGGAATCGGGGGATCAGGACAGCGCCAAGATGGAGCGGTCGTTCGGTCGGGGTGCTGATTTCTTCCGGATGTACCCCGCGGCGCTGAAGCTCTGCGATCTGCTGGTGGTAGGTTCGAGAGAAGGCGATGAGCGTCCAATGGCCTCCGACAAACATGCCGAAGCGGCCCGCCGCAAACTGGTTGATATTCCCCGAACCCCAGCCGCCCTGTCCGCTCATGGTTCGCGCTTCAATGGTGGTCGGCATCAACCGGTACTTGAAGAGGAATTGGTGATGGAGTTCAAGGGCCTGCAGCAATGCCGGGTTGTTGTCGAGGTTCGGTGCTCCCAGGGGATCAAAGAATTCCCCTCTCAGTGCCGAAAAGAGGATTTTCCAATCCATTCCCGCACAGGGATAGACCTGCCCGCCGGGTGGAAGTTTTCTTTGGCTGGCTTCACCAAAGGCTTTGGCAAGTGCGATAAATTCCCCGATGGTCATCAATTGTTTGGGGTAGTCGATTTCCAGAAGATCAAAAAGGTTTCGGTTGAAGATCAGGATCGGGACGCCGGTGTTACAGGGGTAGCCGTACTGGCGTCCCTGGTGCGTGTAGTTCCGCTCCGCCCCCGGCCAGCCGTTTTTTGGGGAAAGCCCAAGTCCTTCGGCGACTTCGGTAATGTCCCAGAGGATGCCGGCCTCCACAAAGGCTCCAATCTCTTCGCTGGAGTAGTCAAAAAGGTCGGGGCCGACCCCGCTCGTGCATTGGAGGATGATCTTCTGGGTGCCGCGGCTTCCATAGTCGAGCCTTAGCCGAAGCTCGGGATGCAGGCGGTTGAAGGCTTCGATCTGGGCCTGTCTGGCCGGACTGTTGTCGCTCACCCAGACCAGCGGGGTGCGCGGATCATCGGTGGAACGTGGTCGCCACACCGCCGCGATGACCGAAAGGGCGAGGAGAACGCCGAAAAGGGTAAGAAGAGTTCGCGTAGTGCTCATTGGGGATGCGGACAAGGGACTGTTCCCAGGGTGGGCGGACATTAACCGCCGTCGTGCCTATTTGCGACTTGAAAACTCCGTTCAGAAGCCTATTCTGTGGGCCTACACATGAACGTCTATCTGCATGACCAGTTGACGCAGGCCCTCCTCGCAGAGATGGCAAGCGGGTATTATCATCAGGGGGACCGGTTTCTCTCGCATCGCAAGATCTGCCAACAGTGGAAGGTCTCGGACACTACGGCCGAAAAGAGCATCCACTGGTTGCAGAGGAACCATCTGATCGAGGCAAAGGCGCGGAGCGGCAATCTCCTGCTTAGCGGATTTCGTCATCGCGCCCTGCTCCTCTTGCACCAGCGTAACATTTCCGGGCTTCCGGCTGATGCCACCTGGCGTACCAAACGGTTTTCCCTCGCGCGGGGGCAGACCAACGTTTACCGGATTGCCTGTATTTTTAGCGGAAAGGTCCATATGGAGGTCTCTTCAAAGATCCCGACCTACTTTGACGAGTCCGAGACGCAGTGCGCCCAGGGGTTCTTCGCAAAGGCGCAGGAGAGCGGCTCCCGGGTGGAGTTTTACGTTCATAACGAGAAGCCTGAAGGTTTCCAGTATGTGATCGAACAGATCCTCCGGAATCCTCCTGACGGCGTGGCTGTTTTCCGGAGGGGATTTTTCTCAAATCTCTCGCCGATGATCAATCCATTGGTGGCAGCCCGGATTCCGGTTGTGACGGTGTTTGATGACTGCAACCAGACCGATGTATTGTCGGTTACCATCAACAATGTCGCGCTGGGGTATGAAGTGGCCCGCAGGTTTATCTCACACGGCCACCGGCGAATCGCCGTCCTGATTCAGGATGAGCCGTTTGATTACTTTACCGACCGTTTTGAGGGGTGCCGCCTTGCGATCGAGGAGAAGGGAAACGGAGGCATTGCGCTCGAAAAGCTCGTGATGCCGGCCTCCCGACAGGTGCCGCGTCGCCTTTTGAAGTTGTTCAAGTCTCCCGAAATGCGCCCCACCGCGCTCCTCGCAACCCGGGTGGATCTCTTTGAGCGTTTACTGCCATCCCTGAAGCGCCTGGGAGTGCGGATACCCGGGGACCTTTCAGTCGTAACGGTCCTGGGGAAGCAGACTTCCAAGCTCAAGCTTGACTGTATGTTCATCGACTTTCATCGCATGGGCGCGCTGGCAATGGAGAAGCTCCAGGGATTGATAGAAGGCTCGGTGACCGACCGGAGCGTGGTTCAGAGAGCTGACTACCTGCGCGCGGGAACGCTGGAGCGGTATCAACGCGGCGGGGAGAGGAGCTGATCGGGGAACTCGATGCCACGACATCTCCTGCGAAAGGCTTCCATCAGCGCCACCGACTGGCAGGCATCCCGCAGGCCCGGGGTCGCCGGCCGGTGATGACGGACGGACTCGAAGAAGGCTTCGTTTTCGGCGTAAAAGCCGCTCTGTTCATACATCTCTTCGCCCGGCATCAGTTCGCTGCCTGAAATCTCGTGTACCAGGCGATCCTGATGCCAGTGGCGCAGGCGGCCCGGGGAGTCATAGGCTCCCCATACCGGGATGTCGAGGGTCATCGATTGTTCGAGCCCATGAATCGATGCCCTTTCGAGCACCACCCCGGCGACGGGCTGGAAGTTCATGTGAACGCGTGTGCCGCACTGGGTCAGAGCTTCAATGGTAGCGCCGATGACACCTCCTGCCTCGCCCGGAGCTTCGCAATAGTCAAAGGAGGCTTTTACATAGGGGCTTCGGGAGAGAAAGAGCGCGGTATCGAGGGCGTGAATCGCTGTTGTGGCGAAGTCGGCATCCCAACGATTGAAGCGGATCATCTCGTAGTTGACCTGAAAGGCCGATGTGCTGGGTAGAAAGTCATTGAGGCGCTGGTGCGTGTACCGGATGATCGCCGTATAGCGGCGATTGAACGCCACCTGATTGATCGTGCCACCGGCCTCGGCGACGGTGGCCAGATTCTCCAGTTCCGCCTGCGTCATCCCCGGAGGCTTTTCGAGTAAAGCGGGTATCCCCCGGGAGAGAATGACGCGGCCGACGGGATGGATCAGTTCAGGAGGAAGCAGGACTGAAACGGCATCGGGCTGCTCGCAGTCCAGCATTCGTTCATAGTCAACATACGAACGGGAGAACCCGAACCTGGCGGCAAATCCCAGTGCGGCATCCCGGTTGATGTCACAACAGGCGGCGAGCTCCGTCTCAGGGTGAAGCCGCCGGTATTTTCGCAAAGACGGCCCATGAACCTTCCAGGCATGTTCACCACAGCCTATCAGACAGATTTTGAGACTCATCGCCTGGATGTAACGCGCCTCCGGTAAAGACGAAGGAAGGCAAAACCTCCTAATCCAAGCAGGAGAAGACCATTGGCGCCTGCTTCGGGAACCGTTCGGTAGCTGATCTCGAAGTCGTCAATGGCAAGGCCGAACTGCCGGCCGGTGGCCGTGGTGCCATTGACCCAGCGAAAGAGGATATACTCGCCGGGATTTAACGACAGGGAGAGATGGTCCGCGGAGAGAAACTCCCGGTTTCCGGTTGCCTTTCCATCGATGGCGGAGGTGCTGCCGGAGACGGGTGCCGTGAAGGTCAGGTCGGAAAGGGCGGTCCATCCGCTCACCGGCAACAGGCTGGTGATTTCGGTCGTGGAAACCTGGTAGTAAAGGTCGAGCGTGGCCGCCAGCCCCGGATTGGAGCGCCATTCCTCCGCCCAGAAGGAGAGAGAATCAAAGGTCAACACCTGTCCGCTCGTATTCTGAAACTGAACCCCGAACGCCACGGCGCCTACTGAACCGCTGGCTATGCCGCCGAGCGAACGGTCGGAGCTTCCCGTGGGGCCAAAACTCCACAAGCGCCCATGATCGTTGGCGCCATTTCCGGCCCTGATTGTCCCGGCGCGTTCGTGGCTCTGGTTGCCCAGTTCCGCATACCAGCCTGGAAGCGTGACATCATTGACCCAGGGATCACCATCCGCAGTAGTCGCCGCCGGAAGGGTATTGAAGTTTTGTGTATAGGTGCCGCCTCCCGGGAGCAGGATGGAGGCCCTCGCTCCATGAAGCGGCCCCACAAGGAGCAACAGAGCGGTTATGAACAATGGGAAACGATGATGATGAGGCATGGTTTTAGTGGTGGGGGTGATAGGTTAACTCAAAGTCATCAATGCCATACGCATCGGTCAGTTCCTGGTCGCCCTGGGGAAAACTCCAGCGAAACACGATACACTCGCCCGGCATCAGGACGAGATTCACGGTTTCAGAGAGCGTTTCTCCATTGGCCGGTTCATCTGAAAGCGGCGCGGGCGTTCCTCCGTTGGATGGCGAAAGAAAGTCCAGCGAGGGATGCCGAACCCATTCGGCTTCCTCTCCGAGGATGTTTTCAATCGGCTCCGGTGAAATGCGGTAACTGAAGCTGAAAAGCTGTCTGCTTCCGCCGCCGTCCCGCCATTGTCTGGCTTTGAACGAGAGGCTGGCGAGGATAAGCGGAGCATCGGAACTATTCTGGAACTGAACGCCGATCGCGAGGGCTCCGATCGATCCCGACGCAAGTCCTCCCAGGGAGAGATTGTCGGTATCCGCAGCTCCAAAGCTGTAGATTCGGCCCATTTTGCCGGAGCCATCGGAATGGACGATGGTTCCATATCGATCTGATAGATCGGGCGGGACGCTTTGCCGGGCATACCAGCCGACGACGGTTTCATTGTCGACCCATGGCGTTGGAGCCGATGAGCGTGTCAGCGTATTGAAATCCTGATGATAACGCCCCTCTCCCATCAGCGGGATCTGCGCGGTGGCGCCGGGCGGGCGCGCCGTCAGGAAGAAGGGTAGCGCCAGGGAGACTAGCGGCGCTGTCAGGTGGAGACGCTTCATGACGGCAAGAGTGCGGCGGGAGGGGAGCGAATTCAAGGTGTTTTGGGGGTGGGAGGATTTTGTCTGTAGGCCTACAGTTTGTTTCACTTCAGGGCAGGAATAGGGTTGCCGGGCGGTTGGTTTTCTGTCCTATTGTTCCAGCCTTCATTCTCCATGCCGCTGTTGCACGAAAGTGCGTCCATTGCTTGGAAACCAGCCCGGGAGAGTTGAGGGTTAACGCGACTTTTTCGACTTCTCCCTAATGCCCCGCTTCCTTCCCTTCTCCAGGCCATGGTACGACAGGAACACCCGGCTTCCGGTGGATCTGGAGGTTCGTGTTCGCTGGGCGAAAGCTTCCCGTTCGGGATTTACGACGACCGAGCTTGTGGTGGCGATCGCGGTGCTGTTGGTTCTCGCCGTTTTGATCGCGGGGACGCTCGGGGTGACCAGGGAACGCGCAGCCACGATCGGGTGCGTTCAGATCCTGCGGCAGTACGGTCTTTACGTGCTCCAGTTTGCGACCGAGAACCACGGGGTGCTGGTCGACAATTCGGCGATACCGGACGACCCTCCCGGGAGGCGGCTGGCAAACTTTTCCAACTGGAATGCTTCACTGCGGTATTACTATAACTGGAGCATCAATGAGCAACGGCAGTACCTCTGCCCCAAGCACCTGTCGATGGTGACCCACGGCGCCACGCCGACCTCCAGCTACAGCCGGCCGGACTGGTACCGCTATGGAGTTCGCGACGCTTCGGGGGCGGTGGCGGGCTACGGCTACCGGAATGTTCACCAGTTTACGAATCGTTCCCAGGTCATTTACATGGGAGATGGCGCTGCGTTGAGTTCCTTCGGGGGTTCCAATGATCAACAGGGAATCCACGACACGGGCAATGTCTCCAATCGGATCAGTAGCTACCGGCACGCCGGAAAGGCCAACTTCTGGTTTCTTGATGGACACGTCGAAACGTTGACCCCCGAGGAATATCAAGACTATGCGCAAAGACTCTCGAGCTATCTTCAATAGCTTTTTCCTCCTCATACTGTGCTGTTTGACATCAATCACAAGGGCTGGGGCGAAAGGAGTCGAAATGCTCATTGTCAGCGGGCCCGGTGATCAGGTGAGGGCTCAGACGCTTGCCAACCAACTCAATCAGGCAGGCTTGGCGGAGGCCCGCATCCTGCACGACGATGAACTGCTGGAGCCGGGGACATGGCGCATCGCACCCAGGTACCAGCGTATTCCCATGGTGCTGATGGGAAATGTCCGGACCAACAAGGCGTTTATTCAACTGGCGGCAAAGCACCTCGCGCCCGCGTCTTCGGAGTTTCCGGCACGGGGGGAGTATTTGATCCAGTTTCTACACGCTCCCTTGCAGCGGGAGACCCCTGTCATTGTCCTTTCAGCCTCCGGTGCGGAGGGGTTGGAGAAAGGGACGGAGCGGTTGCTCGACTGGATCAAAAGCGAGGCGGGGCGCCGCGATCGCCTGCCGGAATTGCCTCTCTCCCCGGGAAGGAGCGAGGGGAAGACGCATTGGCGTGATTTCCCGGAGGCGGTCTATGACGCCTTCTGGTATGGCAATGCACGCGCCGCCCGCAAGGCGCACCAGCTTCTTCAGGCGGAGGTCGGAAGCCGGAGCGCCGATGAAGGGTTGTGGGGCTTTCGCATGGGAGATCACTACTCATGGGAACGCTATTACTGGGCGCTCAGGCAGTTTCTGGCGTTGAACGTGGCTGACGCCGACCTGAGGCGGGAGGTCGACCGACGCGTTTTCGTGAACGTTGAGCGAAATGTCGACGCTTTCGCCGTTGAGGCCTGGACGGAATCGCCGGAGGGAATCTTGAAGGGCTTGAACCGGCATTTGATGACCGCCTTTATCGGAATGTATCTCGCCAGCGACTATCTGGCCCATTGCTCCACGCTTGATGATGCGTCTCTTTCCAAGGTGAAGGAGAGGCTTTCAAACCTCGAAGAAAAGATCGACCTGATGATCTCCCAGGGGATCAGCAGAGGGTCCACCACCGGGCCGGGCGATCTTGACGTCACTTCCCTTCTGGCGCGGCTGTATTGGGTGTATGGCAGTCGAAAGCCTTTGGAGAATGGAATTTTTGAACGCATGACCGGTTACTACCTGGCTTCGGTTGACAATCTGGGCTTTGATATTGGGCGCAGTCCCTATCTTAGCGCCCGGCCCGGATATCAGTTTTCGAACACCAAGGGAGGAGACGGCGCGATTTCACTCGCCTTTTTTGGTGGAGACGCGGGCGCGGAGTGGCTCAGGGAAAGGATGGCGGGGTGGCAGGAGGGTGGATTTGGGATCACCCCTCCTCCCGGCGGTTGGTGGAGGGGTGGAAGGCCCGATCAGGCGAAGCCGCCTGCCCGCTTCCTGGGAGCGCAGAAGGTGGAACTCGACCCATTTTATCGCAAAGGCTACCTTCGCTTTACGCCCGGCCCGCACTGGGCGGCGTACAAGGGGCCTGCCACCGGGCTCAACAACCTGCTCTATTTCCGGGACGGTTTCACGGCGGACGACGCGTCGCTGGTATTGGAGGCTGCCGAGTTTGGAGGGCTCAAGATGCGGGAGGGCAGCGGCGCGAACAGCATCGTCCGGTGGACGGAAGCCGGGAGCCTGCTTCTTTTTCAGAACAGCCAGAAACATGATGCCTGGGCAAAAAGCGGCGTTTCAACCAGTCGCGGCAAGGAGGATGTTCGGTCGGTGGCGGCGCGGACCGACGCCATCTGCAACCGCGGAAACCTGGCGATGTCGACGTTGACGCTTGATGAGAACGGGGGCGGCTGCGCCTGGAGCCGACACGTTTTCCGCCGCAGGGGCGAGTACTTTGTCGTCATTGATGCCTTGACCGCTCATTTTACAGATGATTTTCGCTTAACATGCCGCTGGAGAAGTTTTCAGCCCGGGAGCCTCGACGATCACGGGAATTTTGTCGGAAGGGATGCGCAAAACGGCACCGGGTTTTTCATCAAGCCGGCGGACGCCAGTGAAGGAGAGAACGTTTCCGGGCGGAGGGATGGTGCGGTTGCGCCGCATTTCTTCGTGCAGCGGAAGAGCTGGAAGGCAGCGGCAGGAGAGCGAACGTTTTTCTCAAATCTGCTTTACGCCAACCGGCAGGGCGATTCAAAACGCTATGAAGTGCGGGCCGTTGCCCCCGGCGTCGTCGCGGTAAAAAGGGAAGGGGGGCGCGACGCGGTGGCAATCTACGGAGCCGGACGGTTCGATGGAGGAGGGCAGGGGAAGATCGTGGCCGACAGCTTTGCATTGAGTTCGGCATCGTGGGTGGCGTGTCATGTGCGGTCGCTGGACCTGCCTGGAATGGGGACTTTCAGCTTTTCCCGCCCCGTCGAGTCCGTTGAGGTACGGGAAGGAAAGATGATTATTGAGGATCGCCAGCGGAATCTGGCAACACTTCATTACTCGCTCGCCCCGTCAGGAAAGCTGCATCGGGAGTCATCTTCTTCTCTGTCAGGCAAGGGAGAACTCTTGTTGATGACAGGGCGGACCGAGCTTGCTTTTCCAAAGGCATCGTCGCCATTGAAGAACGCACAGCAGGCATTGGCCCGGGCGTGGGAGCGCTCAACTCCCCGGACGCGCAGCGATTCCGTGCAGGATCAGCAGGAGGGAGGATTGTCGCGACTCAAACAGGTGGGGAAACTGGGAGGATTTTTGCCGCCGTTGAGCGTTTATCAGGATTTTCGGATCAATGTGCAACCTGCATTGACATCAGGGAATGCGCAGGAACTTCGGGATCGAACGATTTCACGCCATGCGAGGGCGGGTTGGAAAGATGTCGGCGACGGGGTGGCTTTGACGTTTGAATTCCCCGGGTTGACAAAGGTCAATGAGATCCGCCTCATCGGCTCCGGCGGGCAGTTTCCCAAAGCTTCAGAGTGGGAGATGGTGCTCGAGGCCAGCAGGGATGGTTTTCAGAAGGATCGGCGGGAGGTGGAGATCCGGTGCTCCAATGGATCTTATCTGTTGGAGAACGCGCATTACACCAATACCTACCATTTCCAGAAACTGGGCATTGAAACGGAGGCGGAGGGAAACGCCTTTCGGCTGAAGTTGAACCCGCGAGATGCCTCTGCGCATCCGGCGCTATCGTTGCACGAGGTCGAACTTCTTGGAAAGAACCCCGCCTCGGAAGCCGGGCTTGAGCTTCGGGCGAGCAGGGGAGAATCGCGGTTTGTCGCAGCGTGGCAAGGCGAGCGCCTCCTTCTGGCTGATCGTCAGGGAGAGCTTGTCTGGCAAAAGAGCTTCCCTGCGCCGGTGAAGCGGGTCGATCTCAGGGAAGCTTTGGGAGGAGATGGCGTCGATCTCGCTGTCTATACCCTGGATGATCAGCTATATGTGAGGCGTGCGGACGGCCGGACCCGGGTGGACGATTTCTTTCTCGAAGGCGGCGATGAAGCGGCAAAGCGTCTTTACGTCCAGACGAAGCCGGCGGCGGTGGGGATTGTCGGCTCCTCCCGGAATCCCCGCATCGTCTGGACACCCCATTTCGCGGTCATGAGCACTCCTCTGAATGATCCACGGCCGGTGCTTCGATTTCAAGGTTTTGGAGGGAAGCTCATCGTGCCTCTGGAGCATTTGAATCCGAACTGGATCGCGCTGGTCGGGACTTATGGTGATGAAGCGGGCGGGGTAGGTCTGGTCGACCTGACCGGGATGGCGGCCAGGGAGAAGCTTCCGGTCATGGCGTCCGCCGCGATGACGGGCTACGGGTCTGGCAACCAGGAGTTGGACCGTTACTATGCGGCCTATGCTTTTGACGAAGCGACCGGGCCGCGTCTGTTGACCGTCAATCCCGGCGGAATGGATGCCTTCACCCTTCCCGGTCTGAAGAGGGTCTGGGGGAGTTTTCATCATAGTCCGACTCTGGCGAGTGCTCTTGTGAAGCACGGGGACGAAGCGACATTGATCGTAGGGAGGGAGGATGGTTTCCTCTACCGCTATGATCCGACGACAGGGAAGCTCCTTTCCAGCCGGTATCTTTCAGATGGCGTGAAGTGTATTGACGCCGTCGGGCGCTATATTATTGCGGGCGGGCGATGCGGGTTGCTGGTCCTGGACCGGAAACTTCAGGAACTCGAACGCGTTTCGCGACCGGTCGCAGCGCTCCAGAGAATGGGGGAGACGCTCGTGGTCGGGTTTGCAGATGGAGAGGTGCTTCTTTTTGAAAGCCGCTGACAACGCTTTCTCCGGGCCGGGAGTGATCGGCTCCGGCGCGGGGGTCAGGTTGTGGGAGAGAAGGCTCCAGGAGTTATTGCTCGGGAAGATCGACCGGCAGTTTCCCCCGGAATGGAATCTGCCCGAGGAGCGCCCGGGCATAAGCCTTGATCACCTGCGGCTGCCTTGAATAGCAACAGACATAGTTATGGATGGCCCCCAGTTCCCAGACGATATAGGGATTTCCGAACGAAACGAAGTAGACGGGAAACCCGGAGTAAGCCCGCTTCCAGGCGATCGCATCCATCGCGGCGCGGCCCAACCTGATGCTGCCCCGACGTGGGCTGAGCGTGGAAAAGAATAGGTGGAAGAGCGCGCAGGCATCGGCCGTTTCCCGTTCGGCATCGGCCTGATTCCGGACGACGACGGTGCGGTAGCCGGCCGCTCGCAGCTCCGTCTCAAGGGGAGACAAACGATCGCCTCCCTCCGCCTCCAGCAGGGAGTGCCTGGGAGGCGTATCGAAGGGCATCTCGAAAAGCACGAGCTTTGACCCCTCCGGCAGGCGCAACGGATAGAGGCCGTCCAGATCGCGGACCAGGGTGACCGATCGTTCGGCAATCCGGCGGGAAACCTCAAGCTTCTCCCGGGGTTCCATGGGCGACGACAACGCAGGCCGGAAGCGATCGCCGGTTTCTTCTTCGGAATCAAGCAGGCCGAGTTTGGCCTTGAAGGCGAGCACCCTGCCGAAGGCATCGTCCACACGCTTTTCGCTCAGGTAGCCATCACACAGCGCCTTTTCAAGCGCATCAACGGAGGTTTTGAGGTCTTCGGGGAAGAGTACCATGTCGGCTCCCGATCGGATCGTCTCCACCACATACTCGGCTTCGCAGGAAAAATGCGATTGCAGTCCGCCCATTGGAATTGCATCAGTGAGCACCAATCCCTGAAAGCCGAGTTCTTCGCGCAAAAGATCGACCTGGATGCGTGGGTCAACCGTGGCGGGAAGGAGGAAGCCGGTCTTGGGATGGCGACCGGAACGGGTGCGCCACGCGATATGGCCGACCATCATCGACAGAATACCCGAGTCGATTCCCGCCTGAAACGCCTTTCCATAGGTTTCCATCCAATCATGTTCCGACAAGGGATTGATGCTTGTCACGGAATGTTGATCGCGCGCGTCGGCTCCGTCGCCGGGAAAGTGCTTCATGCACGCGGCCATTCCTTGCTCCTGCATTCCACGCGCATAGGCCATCGCCACAGCGGCGGCCGAAGTTGGGTGGCTGCCGCCGAAGGCGCGGGTATTCACAATCGGGTTGTCCGGATTAAGATTAAGATCCAGCACCGGCCCCAGGCTCCAACGGATACCGGAGGCACGGCATTCCTGTGCCGTACACCTGCCTGCATGGTAGGCAAGCTCCACGGCATCTTCCAGCGGTTGAATCGCGCCCGCGTTCATGGCGCGGCCAAGCCCCGTCCCATGGTCGCATTGACAACCAAATTCATGATCCCCGGAGATCACCGCCTTTACAGGAAGGCGCTTTTGGGCTTCGCTCACGATCTGACGCATCCAATCACTGCCTCCTTTACCCATGAAATAGCCACCGCAGGGAACCTCCAGGGCTCTTTCGAGCAACTCCTCTTCCGGCATCGAAGGGTCCCAATGCGCCCACAGGACGGGATGGAGCAACTGCGCGAGCTTCTGCCTAGGCGTCAACAGCCGCCTGGCTCTCCCGACCAGTTTCGCTTCATGGGGAGATAACGCAAGGGGATTTAGGTGAGCCATCCCCGGAGAGTACGATCAGGTGCCGTCCCCGGAAAGCCTGGTATCACTCACACGGGAGAGTAGCCTGCTTGACGAGAGCGTCCTTCCCATGATGGGGACTTCAACAAAGGTTGGCCAGATCATGGGAAAAGGTAAGACTTCGGCGGACTCCCGCGAGTTCCAGCGTCACGGCGACGCGATCGCCCTCAACATTGACGCGGAGCGGAGTAGGGGTTTCACCCGGAACGAATAACGATGCAAAAACGATGCGGTGGTGCAATCCGTGGGTCAGCCAACGAATCACATGCACCGGCTCCAGCCCGGGGAGTGTTTGCAGCGCCGTACCTTGCAACAGACGACCCGGCTGGTTGGAAGCAAGCGAGATCGCCCCTTTTTGCCGCCTGCCGTTGAGCAGGACGGAGGCTTCTCCCGCCGTGGGAGTCATCTCCGTATGGAAACGCAGTTCGCCTAGCCCTACCTGCGGCAGTTCCAGGCTGTCGAGGATCAGGAAAGCCCTCCCTTCGATCATCAGAAAAAGCCGGTGATGGTAGTTAAGCGGCCTGGCCCCGTCGTATGATTCCCCGAGGATCGCTGTCGCATCAAGGCGGAACCCGCGCAGCCCCGGCCCGGGGTCGAGCGGCAATGTCGTGACACAGGAAGGCGAGGTTCCTCCCAGCCCGTTGATGAGAACCACATTCTTGGACGCCGCCATGGTCTCGTACACTTCATGGCGGCGGGGGCTGAACGTGGAGTCAAGATACCGGTCGAGGCCGATGTTGTAGATGGCGCGTTCGTCGCCGAGCACCAGGTGGAAGCTGGTCAGATCATGGTGCCCGTGCAGCACATCGGTGGTTCCGCCCCTGAAGGAGAGATAGAGGGAGGGATCGGGCATCCGGTCCGCAAGAAATCCCCAATCCTGCCCTGTATAGAGACGTGCGACTTCGCTGGCAATCGAGGGATCGCGGCCTTTTTCCGGCACGAGAAGAAGGGTTTCCGCATGGAACGGCCAGCGGCCGCGGCGTTCCGAGGCGTCATGCCTCGCACGAAGATCTGCGGCGAGATCGTCCGCTTCGAGCCGGCGCGCCATGGCATGATGAATCGGGAGCGGAAACCAACTGTTGGCGTCACCGAAGCTGCAACCGATGCCGTGCGGGCAGAAGTCCGCCGGAAAGTAGAGGCAATCCTTCGTGGCCGGTTGCGTGATCCAGCGATGCGGCTTTCCCGTCGCGTTTTCGCAACTCAGCAGATACATGAAGGCATAACGCATCCCGTAGTTCCAGTAGCCGATGCCCTCCGGCCATGCGCCGTTGAACGCCTCGAGTCCCTCCATATACGGCACCATGGAGTCTTCCACGAAACTGAGGATTTCAGCGGCTTCTTCGGGAATCTTCTCGAAAAGAGAGAGCGCCAGCATTCCGATCCCACCGGCGCAGACGGCGTTCCAGTTGTTGCCTGCCGCCCCGGCCCAGTGCGGCTGGTTCTTTCCGCGGGTATGAAATAAAATGGAATCGATCGGGCGACGTGCCGTTTCGACGATCAACGACACGTCGGCTGGCGTCAGCCATGGGTGAAGCCAGTCAAGGGCAATGGCCAGCGTCGCGGAGTTTTCGCCATAGGAAAGATCAAAGATGGCCGAGGGATCGGCATTGCCATGCCGCCAGGTAATCCAAGACCAATACTCCCAGTCCCGCATCATCTCGATGTGCTTCATCGCAGCGCGAAGGTAGCGAGGCTCCCCTGTCAACTGCATCATCAGGGCAAGATTGACGATGCGGGCCTGCATCACTTTGGCGCGGTGGAGATGCCAGTTATGGCCGTTGCCGACATCCGGAAAGCCGTCAATGTCGAGGGCCGCCTCCGCTTCCCCGGCGGCAACTGCGTAGAATGGCGCGAACCACGCCGCGGTCACGCGTTCCGGCAAACGGGAGAAGGCTTCAGGCGGGACGTAAAGTCGTGGATGAGGGAGAAGGGGCTTGAAATCAAAGGCGTTCATGGGATCAAGGTGGATTCGTTATTTCTCCGACGGGACCACAATGCCGCGGAGGATGAGGTTCTGGCAGAAGGTAAACATCAACAACGTAGGAATAGCCGTCACGATCAGCGAAGCATAGACAACGGGCGGATCGACCGAGAGGCGCAACTGGTAGATATGAACCATGACCGTCCACATCTTCGGGTCGGGGGCGAGGATCAGGGCATAGAAGAAGGCCCCGTAGGCGGAGGTAAAGGCACCCAGCGCGATCACGGCCAGGATCGGCTTGGAAAGGTTCATCGTAATCTGCCAGAACATCATCCATTCGCTCGCTCCGTCGAGCTGCGCGGCTTCGTAGAGTTCCTTGGGCAGGCTGTCAAAGAAACCTTTGAGCAGGAAGATGGAAAACCCGTTGGCAAGCCCCGGGAGAACGAGCGCACCAAAGGTATTGAGAAGGTGGAACTCCTTCATCTGTAAAAAGACCGGGATCATCGTCACCTCCGCCGGAAACGAGATCGTGGCCAGGCAAAAGAGCAGGATGAAATAGGTTTGTTTCAACTTGAAACGCGAGAGGGCATAGGCCGCCAGCGGGTTGACAATCAGCGCGCCAGCGACACAAAGAACAATCAGGATGGCTGTATTGGAGATTGCCCTTCCATGGAACAGGATTTCATCGAGCACCTGCCGGTAGTTGATCGTCAGGAACTGCCATCGCCAGAAGCCTGACTCCTCTTCGAACGCGATTCGGTCAAGCTCCCGCTGCGGGATTTCCAGCTCGGCAAGGCCGTGGCGGGAGGCCCATGCTGCAAAAAGGAGATCGATACTGATCACCCGCAGATGCTCCGGTTTCGCCCGGTGGCGGATGAAGCCTTCCCGGACGCCGCCGGTGGCTGCCCAGGCCGCGTTGCCGCTTTCCGTCAGTTCAACAAAGTCGGGCCGCAGGATCTTGCTGACAAAGAAAAACCACTCTTCCCGACCGGTCGCGGGTGCTTGCGCCGGAAATGAAACCTCCCGGTAGGAGGCATGGTGCGTCCCATATTTTTGGTTGTACGCCGCCACATCGCTCCCCAACGCGCGCGGAAGGTATACGGCCCGATAGTACCCGCCGACGTTCCACGGGATCAGGCGGGTCGGCGGCAGGGTCGCGCAGAATTCCCGGTATTTCTGCATCAACCGATTCCGGGCGACTTTCGGGCCGATCAGGTGAACGGTGGGCGGCTGGATGGCGGTGATCCGGTGGAACCGGGTCTGCAATGTCGCGTTCAGAAGCGACAGGTCGCCCTGATACTGGTCAAGCAGCCACCTCCGGAACGCGATCGCGGTGAACGACGGCATCCGCGTATTCTGGCGCAGGAACCCCGGCGTAAACCACTCCGGCCCCGGTCGGGTTTCCTTCAGGAATTGTTTCCACGAGGCAACGGACGCGGCTTCTTCCGTGACCTGCCGGCCGCTGCGGAAGTTCGCCTCCGGATCGCTCCAGGCCATGCGGAGCAGGTCGGGGACGGCGTGATACCTGGTTTCGATATAGCGATTCCAGAACACCTCGTCGGTCGCCATCCAGGAGGGAAAAAGGGCGGGTTTTGTCCGGGTTCCCGGTTCGACGGAGCCGCTGAGCATGATCAGGAACGGCAGGATCATCGTCAGCGCGCCCAGAGTCAGGAGCGCATAGATGCCAAGGTAAAGGAATCGGACCTTGGGCGAGCGTTGGGTGATGGGGGAGAACATGACTCCTTACCTGGCGGTTTTGAATTCCATCTGGCTGAGTTGTTTGAGCTGTAGAACGGTGACGCCGACGAGCATGCTGCCGATGATCCACGCCATGGCTGTCGCCGGTCCGAAGCGGAGCCGCGTGAAGGCTTCATAGAAGATCTTGAGCGAGGCGACTTCGGTGATCCCGTCCGGACCGCCTCCGGTCATGATCAGGATGTTCGTCGCTCCATGGAAGGCGGCTGCCACTGCGCCGATGAAGTTGATGAAGATCAGGGGCCGCAGGCCGGGGTAGACAATTTTCAGCGTTTTTTGAACAAAGCCCGCACCGTCGATCTCCGAAGCCTCGAACTGCTCCTCGGGGATCGTCTTGAGAGCGGCCAGATAGATCAGGCATCCCGGACCGGCAGCCGCCCAGATGCCGGGGATCACGCAGGAAAGCATGGCAAAGGCGGGATCGTCCGTCCACGCCCGGCGCGCCGCGAAGCCGAGAAACCGGAGGGCTTCGTTGAGCGGGCCGTCGACGCCGAAGAGTTCGCGCCAGAGAAAGAAGGTCGCTGTCGCGCTCATGACCGCAGGCAGATAATAGAGCGTCCGGTAGAGCGCCTTGTATCTGGGGATCAGGTGGAGGCCGTAAGCCAGCAGAATCGGCGCGATGAATCCAAAGGAAAGGGTGTAAGCCGCGAAATGGAGCGTCGCCAGCAGCGCCTTCCAGAACGTCGGATCAAACAGGGTGTTTGCGAAATTGTCCACCCCTGCGAAGGAGGATTCCAGGATCAACTCGTAGTCCTGAAACGCCATGACGCTTCCTCGGATCAGCGGAATATAGTTCCAGAGCGTGATCAGGCCAAGCGCCGGGAGGAGGCATAGCCATGGCAGCCAACTGCGGCTGCTGACCGGGCGCGAAAGCAGGGCGCTGGACCGGGTGAAGAAGCGCGACACATGCCAGCCGGTGGCCGCAAAGAGACCGCCGATGATGATGATGACCGCCAGGGCGACCTGTCGCCGGAACGTCATCGCCTGCGGGGCGATATAGCCAATCATCCGCTCATTGCAACGTTTCGCCGCGGCATCGAGGATCGCCTTGATCCGGGCATCCACGCCGGCCATGTCTCCCGAGAGCCATGCCTGCCGGATTGGTTCGCTCAGAAGGATGCGGTCGAGGGGATAGGTCATCTCCTGATAGATCAGGTTGCAGTTCTTTCCGTACGGCTCGGGCTTGCCATGCCGCAGCGTCTCCGCGATCTCCTGCTCCAGCCCCGGTGCCTGAAGACTTGCAAAGGCGTCATATCCATGTTGGCGCAACGCCATGGGATTGACCTGACCGGCCTGGCCAAGCTCCACCATGGTGTCGATGCGAATCCGCTCCGCCTCCGGCCCGGTGATGAAAAGGATGTACCGCCAGGCTGCCTCCCGGACCCTGGGGTCGGCAATTCGCGAGTACACCCCCAGCAGGGCCGAGTTGATCTCGGAACCGCGAAGGCCGGTCGGCCCTTTTGGCACGGCTCCAAACGCAAAGAGTTCGGGGTCCCACTGGATGGTATCGCCGATGTATCCAAAGAACATGCCGATGCGCGAACGCTCTTCTGGGTTGATCCCGTCGCCGCTGCGGCGGAGGACCAGCCGATCGATTTCCGTCAGTTGATAATAGAAGCGATAGGCGCTCACGCCCTCCGGCGTGTTGAAGTCGGCCCGCCACTGGTTGGGGGCGATTTCCCTTACCGCCTCGCCGCCCGCCGACCAGACGAAGTTCATCAGGTCCCAGCTCGCACTGGAACCCGAGCCGAGGAGCAGCCCGTGGTATACCGGTCCCAGCGCGGAGATCCTGCGGGCGAAGGCGGCCATCTCCTCCCAGTCCACAGGAGCCCGCTGCGGCAGGCCCGCCTCGCGAAACAGCTCCCGATTATAGTAGAGCCCCCGCACCATCAACTGGTTGGGCAGACCGTAGAGCCGTCGCCTGCCGTCGCGTCCGGGCCGGTGGACCACGTCCCGGAGCTGCGGCGGAATCCGTTGGCCGACGTCGATGCCCGCCTCCCTGGCGGCCGCCACGTCGTCGTCCAGCGGCGCCAGCATCCCCTGGCTGACAAAGGTGTCGATGCTGCGAAAGCGCATCTCGATCACATCCGGCGCGAGATCCCCCGCGATCATCATGATCGTCGTCACATCGGCATTCATGTTCCCGATCCTGAGCCCCCGGGCCGGTTTCAGTTCGATGTCGGGGTTGAGTTCCAGGAAACGGTTGATCGCCCGCTGTTTGGCGACGCTGGAGGGGTCCACGTCGGCCAGGTCGGGCAGGGCCGAGACGCGAAGCTCGATCTTCGACCCGGTGGCGCCCGCGTCATACGTCGCCGCCCAACAGAGCGCCGCGACGAGAAGCATGATCTTTGTCACGATGTGCTTTCCGGTTCAGGCCACGGAGGGAACCTCGGGAAGGGCCGTCGAATGAAGTGTCGCAGCCAGCCTCGCCTCTTCAATGACGCGGACAACCTCGATGGCGCTCTCCGGCGTGACCACCAGCGGTGCCTGCCGCGTGAGGGCTTCAAAGACGTTCTGATGAAAGGGCGGGATCGATGAGGCATCCGCCCGGATTTCCTCCTCCCTCCAGCAAAGCTCTTCTTTCATATAGGCGCGATTGGGGGCCGCCGCATCGATGACGGAAAGGGGAGGAAGCCCGGCCGGGTCGATGTACCGCAGGCAACCGCGGGTTCCATCTGAAACCAGGGTGCCATATTCTCCGCACAACATCCACCTTGGTGCCATGGCCTCAATGGCAGTGGAGACCACGACATCGACCGTCATCCCGGTATCGGTTTGCAAGACCAGGTGGACGTGATCTTCGGCGTCGCCCGCATCCTTGATGTTTCGAAGTTCGCAATAGACACACTCCGCCCGCCCCGGCAGCAGGGGAAGAACGATGCTCAGGACATGGGAGCAGGTGTTGCTTAACTGGCCGCCTCCGTTCTTTTTAAGCGTCTGCCAGTCCCATCGCCGCCGGTACATGCCCCAAAAGACCCGGAGGTGAAAGAGCTTTCCGAGCACGTCGCCTGCCATCGCCTGTTTAAGATGCCAGTATTCCGGCAGGTGAAGCTGGTTATGATGCACAAACAGCCCCAGGTTGTTTTCCCCGGCCATCTCCGCCAGCCGCACCGCCTCGCTGGCGCGGAATGCCATCGGTTTTTCGAGAATGCAATGCCGCCCGGAACGGAAGACCTTGGCGGCGTCTTCATAGTGCATCGAAGAGGGAGTCGCCACGACCACCAGTTCCGCCTTTGTCTTTGCCAGCAAGGCATCAATGTCGCTGAATGCTCCGCAGCCGGTCAAATCGGCCGCTTCCCGGCAGCGTTCGGCCACGGGATCGGCCACATCGACGATCTGAAAACCGCCATGCTTGACGAGCGCCTTCAGGTGCATGTTCCAGCCGGCCCGGCCAAGGCCGACGATCGCCACCGGTACAGGCAGTGTGGTATCTCTGAACATAAACTTACCGGTTCGTTCCCTGTTGGCCCCTGCGCGAAAGCGTGGCACAGGCCGCCATGAATCCCCCGAAAATGCCGAGAAAGCCAAGGGTGGAGGGCTCCGGAACGACCGCAAATTCCACCTGCTTCCAGTACGTCGTGCGATCCAGGGATGAGGAGGTCGCGGCATTTCCCCATTGGAGGTTCGACCTGATGACCGTGCTTGCGGTGACGCCCGCGAAGTCGGACTTGACAACCTCGCCATCGAACAGGGCCGAGACCGCCGTATCCCCCGGGTTCCATTCCAGCGAAAAAGTATGGTAGTCGCCTGCGGTCGCGGTCGAGCCGGTGGCCACCGTAACAGCCCCATCGCTCGTCAGCACCTGAAAGCGGATGCCGCCTCCCGACGCCGTTCCAAAGTACATGGTATAGGAAATCCGGTCATTGCCGGAAAGTCTCTGGCCCGAGAGGTCGTACTCGCTCAGGAAAGTGATGGTACTTTGTGCGCCTGTCGCCTGAGACACGCCATCCACCCGCAGGGAAACCGTCAGGGACCATCCCGTGGAGAGGTCCAGATCCTGTGGGAGGAAGCTCTGGTAATAGAGATAGTGGGTGCTGCCCGTTTCTTCAGGTGTGTTCTTGACGTTGTTGATCTGCCAGACCGCCGTGCCGCCATCCGTCGCCGCGTGGGCGGAGATTCTCGGGTTGTTTCCTTGCTGAAGGGTCCATCCTTCCGTGGCGGGGTCGATACTGCCGGAATGTCGAATCAGAACGGAGCCCTGGACGGATGCCATCCCGGACAGGAGCGCGGCAGAGAGGAGCGTTACGATTTTCACTAAATGCTTCATGGGGGAGTGGAATGATTTCATGGGAATGAAGGGGTGAATGGGGATCACGCTACCTTTTCGGTCCGGCAGGGGCAATGGTGACGCCACTCACACAGGAGAGTCGCCTCCTTCGACGGCGGCCAACCATGCTGGCTGGGCAAACTTCCGGGCACGATTTCCCTTGGATGGCCCGGAAAATTCTCCTGTGTGAGTCACCTTCTGCTTTTCTTTCCTCAATGGATGTTCCAGAGTGAATCGTCTCAGCGGAGCCTTCCTCTTCCTTTCCCGACAACCCCAGCCCCCATGAAACAGCGGATATTGCGACCGACCGACAGAGCGGCGTTCAGCTTGTTAAGCCTTCTGTTGAGCCTGGTGATCATCACGATCCTTATGTGGTTGATCTCTCCGGTCTTTGCCCGGATGCGCGGGAATATCGACGCGATCAAGAGCGTCAACCGGATTCGCAGTCTTCAACTGGCCAACGAGCAATATGCCGCCGAACATAACGGCTGGTATGTGGCCTATAGCGATCTGACCGGCAGGGACCCGGAAAACCCGAACACCGCCTGGTACACCAATCTCCGGTTTCGCAACTATCTCGGGTTTTATGGAAAGCTTTCTTCCAACGGCAGTGCCAGTTCCCTTTTGTGGCCGGCCCATCTTCTTTCCCCGAAGACGCCTTCCATTAAGGACGGAATCGGCTTCATGAGCCGTTCCTATGGCTACAATGGAGATGCGTTTGAAGGGACCAAAACGAAGCAGATTTACCGGCTCAAACCGGTTCATATCTTTCGACCGGGCCAGACCCTTGCCTTTGCCGAGGCGCTCAACTGGTGGGTCACCATGGCCACGGCGGACGAATATTGGGATGGCCTTGAGACCGGCCCCAAAGGGGTTGCCTACCGTCTCGGCGGCAAGGCGGCTGTCGTCTATTTCGATGGGCATGCCGAACTGTTACCGAGGGAAAAGGTCGTGGGTAACACCCGGCTCTGGATGAACAAGCCGTGAGGAAGGCCGCAACCGGGAGGCATTGCCGCTCAGGGCAAGTCGCTCCTTGACGCGGTTGCGCGCCGCTTCTAACGTTGAAAGCAGTGGAGAATCGCCGTATCACACAGCAGATGGTTGCGGAGCAGGCGGGCGTGCATCGCACAACGGTGTCGCTGGCCATGAAGGGCCATCCCAGCATTCCCGAGGCGACCCGCCGGCGCATCATGGAAATCGCAGAGGCGCTCGGGTATGCGCCGGACCCGATGCTTTCCGCGCTGGCGGTTTATCGCAACAGCAACCGGCCTGCCCACTTTCACGGGACGCTGGCCTGGCTGGTGGATCAACTGATGGTCCCGACCTGGCGGCGGAACCTTCATTTCAAGGAATACTTTGCGGGGGCGACCCGGCAGGCGCGTTATCACGGATATGAACTCGAGGTTTTCAATGTGAACACGCCTGACATGCCTTCCCGGCGGCTTGCTTCCGTTCTGAGGGCGAGAAACATTGTCGGCATCCTGCTCTGCCCGCAACGGAAACCGCACACGCGGCTCGTTTTTCCCTTCGAAGACTTTTGCGCCGTGACGTTCGGTTACAGCCTTGAAGATCCCAAGCTGCATACCGTCGCCGGCGCGCATTACAGCGCCATCCGGCAGACGATCAGGGAGGTCCGCCGCCGCGGCTACCGGCGGATCGGCTTTGTGGGATTAAGGGGGAATGATTCGAAACTGGATAATACCCACCTCGCCGCCTATCTGGCAGAGGATTTTCTTTCGGCCGATGGCGGCAAGGTCCGCCCCCTCTATGAAGAAGCCATCGATTCCTCCATGCTGGCTTCCTGGTTCCGCAGGAACAAGCCGGATGCCTTTATCACCAGTCATCCCTCCATCATGGAGCTATTGAAAAATACCGGCATTGTCTACCCAAAGGTGGGCATCGGCTATCCCGGGCTGCCGGGGCCGAATGCCGAGCTTTGCGGGATTACCGAAGAATCGGCCAAAATGGGCGCAGTCGCCGTCGATTTTCTGGTTTCCATGATCCAGCACGGAAGAAGGGGCCTGCCGCTTTGCCCGCAACGCCTCCTTGTGGAGGGGCTTTGGAACGAAGGCAAAAGCCTTCACCCGGCGAAATGAAAGGGAAGGCTGCGTCAGGGAGGCTGGGGTCGATTCACGGAGGCGACGGCGTCCGTTTCAAGCCGCGGCTCTCCTGTGTGAGTAACCCCTTTCTTGCCCCGGCCTCGTCCGCGGGGCATTGATGGTGCGATGTACAAAGCCCCCGAGTTGTCTTCCCTCCGCAAACCCGGCATGAACCCGGCCCGGCGCATGTTCCGCAGCAGGCTTTGCCGCCTTGCGGGCGGACGGAGTGCGTTGATTCTCTCCATCTGCCTTTTTTTTCCGGGAAAACCGGCCAACGCCGCATCCGACACCCCGGTTCCCTCGGACGCCATCCCGAGGGAAGTTGTCTTGGAATCGCTCGCCGGGAACGGCGCTGCCTGGAAGGCACGGTTGGAAGGGCCGCGGCCTCATCTTTATTTCAACGGAATGGACCTGAAGGAAGTCCGCAGGCAGCTTCATTCCGACAGGAAAGCTTTTGCCGAGGTTCTCGCCTCTGCCGACCGGATTGTCGATAAACCGCTTCCTCCCTATATCAGCCCCGAAGAGGAGATGGAAGCCCGGGGCATCACCCGGCTGGCGGCCTCCCTGCAAAACTGGCAACGTCCGATCGGGTACGATCTCGCCGCCCTTTGCGTTGCCGCGCTTGCCGACGATGCTCCGGCCTATCGGGAAAAGATCCGGCAGACGGTGCGGGAGGTTTGCCATTACCCGAGCTGGGGCTTTCTTTCCGGAGTGCCTGATAGCGACCTCGCCTGCGGGCATCTTGCAACCGGGGTTGCCATGGCGTGGGACTGGTTTCCGGAACTCTGGTCGGACGACGATCGAAGCCTCATCCTCCGAACCATCCGCCAACGGGCCGCCGGGCTGCTGGCGGGCGGTTACGGCAAAGTCTACTGGTACAATACCTACGAGCATAATCACAACCATGTCAGCGTCGCCGCGCTAGGCATCTGCGGAGCGGCTTTTTACAACGAAATCCCGGAAGCGCCGGAATGGCTGGCGTTCGCCCGGCTCAACTTTCAGAAGGTGGCGCGCGTTCTGGCGGCAGACGGCAGTTCTCCCGAGGGAGTTTCCTACTGGAGCTACGGAATGGCCTTTATCTTGCAATATATCGAGGCGACGCGGGGCGTGATCGACTCCGGCGATCTTTACCGCGCCCCTTTCCTGAAGAATACGGCCACCTACCGCCTCCACGTCTCCACCAGCGGTTTCCAGAGTATCCTGCCTTGGGGCGACGGCGCTTCGCGTGATTACTCCGGCCCCAGTCAGATTCTCCTGCGGGTGGCCGACGAATATCAAGACGATACCGCCTGGTGGCTCGCCGAACAGATCCCTACGGGCCTGGCCCACTTCAGCCTGCTCTGGGGAACCCGGCGGCCGACGGGAAAGCTCTCCGGCCCGCAGGCGCTGGATCACTATTTTCCCGATGGCGGGATCGTGACCACCCGCACCGGGTGGGGCGGCGGCGACTATCTGCTTTCCCTCAAAGCGGGGTTTGCCAACCGCGCCCACAGCCATCTCGACATCGGTGCGCTGGCACTCGCCTTTGGCAACGAATGGCTGTTGACCGCCCCGGGCTATGGCAAGGATGCCAGTCAACCGGCCTACTGGAAGAGGAAAGATCAACGGTGGGAATTCTTCGCGCCCTCAACGGAATCCCATTGCACCTTGCTGGTCAATGGAGAGAACCAGCGTTTTGACATGGGATCGAAGGGAACCATCGACGCCTTTTTTAGCGCGCCTCTCTGGATGTGGAGCGAAGTCGACCTGACCGGAGCCTACCACAAGGTGAGCACGCTGCGGCGCGGCATCCTCCACCGGCGGGGCGAATACATCGTGGTGCTCGACTCGGCACAAGCGCCGGAGGAGATTTCCCTCGAATGGCTGGCCCAGCCTGGCCGGGAACCGATCCATGCCGGAAACGCTCTGGAAATCAACGGTGAGAACGGAAATCTCCGCATCGAAATGCTCCAGCCTGCAAGGCCGTTCTCTCCACGGAAGCCGACGGTGCCCAAGGTCGACGTTCTGGCGCAGGAGATCCACACCCACGCTATTAAAGAGAAAGGCCGTTCGATCCGGATGATCGCATTGATGACGCCCGGGTTTGGCGGTGCTCCATTGCCGAAACTGAAGGCAGAAGCCCGGGTTCCGGAGGACGGTCGGGAAGTCATTGAAATCAATGGCCCGGGCTGGACCGACCGGATTGAGCGCGGAAAACCGGGAACGACCATCGAAATCTCCATTCCCGGCCTGCATGCCACGGCTCAGATGGTAGCGATCCGCACCACGGAAAGCGGTGCCCGCTCTCTGATCGCCACAGGAACGCGGGAACTCGACTTTGCCGGTGTCCGGCTGGCGGGGGAAACGCCATGTGACATCGCGTTCGAGCAGACGCCGGAGGGGCGGTGGATTGTCGATTGCAGCCGGAGACTGGATGACGGCATCAAACTGCCCGAAGGCGAGACCCTGGCGGCGATGGACTCCCGCAGCGGCAATGCCATGGCGGATGAAGGCAACCATCGCTATGTTCTGATTCAGAACCCGGCGGACGCCTTGAAGGCCCAACAGTGGCTCACTACCCTGATCCACTCCCGGAACGAACCGGAATTGAAGATAAAGCGGTTGCCCGAACAACCCGCCCTTTCTCCTGAAAACACGATTTCGATCGAAGCGGAGGATTTTACCTATCAATCCAAAGGCAAAGCGAAGGTGAAAAAACGGCCCGGCAGCCAAGGAGGATACGCGGTGACCGACATCTCCGGCAGGGGCCACAGCCTCGGCTGGCGGTTCACCGTGGCCACCGCAGGGCAGTACCATCTCAAAGTCCGGTATGCCACTCCAAAGCCCGACCTTCGGGCTGCGCTCATGATCGACGAGGCAGTTCCCGGCGAGGCAATGAGGGAGGTCGTCCTGCCCGCAGGCGCCGGTTTTGGCGCTTCGGCGAAAAACTGGAAGGAGACGATGGTTAGTGATCCGAACGGAACGCCGCTTGTATTCAACCTTTCCACGGGCGAGCACGAAGTGCGCTTGAGCCGGATGACAGAGGCCGTTGAACTCGATTCCCTGCTCTTCACCGGCGCGGAGTAACCAGTCCTGCTTCCTGAACGAGCTGCGGAAAAGGAGACCGGCTTCTTAGAGGCTGTGAAAAAAGTCCTTTAAAGGCCATGGAGCGCCTCTTTTTGCCTCTAACTGCATTCCTCCTTCCTTCTGTATTCCCTGAATACAGGCGGTCGGCGGAATTTCGTTATAGACTAAAAATAGACGCTCCGAGGCCATTAAAATCATTTTTTCACAGCCTCTTACGGCAACTCTCTTGTGTGAGCCATCCGCACCTTGTTATTGAATCATTCAACAGGTATGAAAAAAACGATGTTAGCGCCCCATGTTTTGCCTCGCCCTCCAGAATTCCGCCGCCTGGCGTCGGGATGGAAGCTCTTCATCCTGCCGGTTGCCACTTTTTTCCTGAGTGCTTCTGTCGTCGCCTTCGCGGCTCAAGCTCCGGTGGGTATGAAAAGGGAAGTGGTCCTGAAGTCGCTGACGGAGCACGACGCAGCCTGGAAAAAGCGGCTGGAAGGACCCCGGCCGCACCTCTATTTCAACGCGAAGGACCTGAAGCAATTCCGCGAGCAAATCCGCTCTGACAAGAAGGCCCGTTTCGCGCTTCTCGAAACGGTCGGAGCTATCGTCGCCAAACCGATGCGCTCTTACACCAGCCCCGAAGAGGAGATGAAAGCCCGGGGCGTCACCCGCCTGGCAGCCGCAGGAGAATTATGGCAACGCCACATCGCGGACGACCTGGCCGTTCTCTGTATAGCCGGTCTCGTTGAGGATTCCCCGGCCATTCGCGAAAAGATCCGGGAACTGGTATTGGGCCTCTGCCATTATCCCACCTGGGGCTTTCTTGGTTCCAAGCCAAATATCGACTCGGTTTGCGCCATCGTCGCCGAGCGGATCGCCGTTGCCTGGGACTGGTTTCCCGAGCTGTGGACCGGCGAGGACCGGAAAGTGATTCTCGAAACCCTTCGGGCAAGGGTCAATGATCTGCAGGCGGGAGGTTACGGGGCCGCCTACTGGTATAATGTCTACGATCACACCAAAATTCCGGTTCGCTGCGCCGCGCTCGGTGTTTGCGGAGCGGCTTTTTACAATGAAATCCCGGAAGCGCCGGAGTGGCTGGCGTTTGCCCGGCTCAACTTTCAAAAAGTGGCCCGCCTCCTTCCGGCGGACGGCAGTTCGTCGCAGGGGGTCTCTTACTGGAGCTACGGAATTTTCTACACCCTGCAATATATCGAAGCGACGCGCGGTATCATCGACTCCGGCGAACTTTACGACGCGGCTTTCCTGAGAAATGCCGTCAGCTATCGGCTCCATTCCTCCACAAGCGGGTTCCGAAGCATCCTCCCCTGGGGGGATACCGCCTCCCTTGACTACTCCGGCCCGCGGCAGAATCTCTATCGGCTTGCCGAACATTATCATGATGATACGGCGTGGTGGCTCGCCGAACAGATTCCCAGCGGAGTGTCCGCCTTCAATCTTTTCTGGGGAACCCGGCGGCCGACAGGGAAGCTTTCCGGTCCGCAGGCACTGGATCACTATTTTCCCGATGGCGGGATCGTGACCACCCGCACCGGGTGGGGTGGCGGCGACTACCTGCTTTCCCTCAAAGCCGGGTTTGCCAACCGTGCGCACAGCCATCTCGACATCGGCGCGCTGGCGCTCGCCTTTGGCAACGAATGGCTGTTGACCGCCCCGGGCTATGGCAAGGATGCCAGTCAACCGGCCTACTGGAAGAGAAACGGTGAGCGATGGAAATTCTTCGCGCCCTCCACGGAATCCCATTGCACCTTGCTGGTCAATGGAGAGAACCAGCGTTTTGACATCGAATCAAAAGGAACCATCGACGCCTTTTTCAGCGCGCCGCTCTGGACGTGGAGCGAAGTCGACCTGACCGGAGCCTACCATAAGGTGAGCGCGCTGCGGCGCGGCATCCTCCACCGCCGGGGCGAATACATCGTGGTGCTCGACTCGGCACAAGCGCCGGAGGAGATTTCCCTCGAATGGCTGGCCCAGCCTGGCCGGGAACCGATCCATGCCGGAAACGCTCTGGAGATCAACGGTGAGAACGGAAATCTCCGCATCGAAATGCTCCAGCCCGCAAGGCCGTTCTCTCCACGGAAGCCGACGGTGCCCAAGATCGACGTTCTGGCACAGGAGATCCACACCCACGCGGTCAGGGAGAAGGGTCGCTCCATCCGGATGATCGCATTGATGACGCCCGGGTTTGGCGGTGCTCCATTGCCGAAACTGAAGGCAGAAGCCCGGGTTCTGGAGAACGGTCGGGAAGTCATTGAAATCAATGGCCCGGGCTGGACCGACCGGATTGAGCGCGGAAAACCGGGAACAACCATCGAAATCTCCATTCCCGGCCTGCATGCCACGGCTCAGATGGTAGCGATCCGCACCACGGAAAGCGGTGCCCGCTCTCTGATCGCCACAGGAACGCGGGAACTCGACTTCGCCGGTGTCCGGCTGGCGGGGGAAACGCCATGCGACATCGGGTTCGAGCAGACGCCGGAGGGGCGGTGGATTGTCGATTGCAGCCGGAGACTGGATGACGGCATCAAACTGCCCGAAGGCGAGACCCTGGCAGCGATGGATTCCCGCAGCGGCAATGCCATGGCGGATGAAGGCAACCATCGCTATGTTCTGATTCAGAACCCGGCGGACGCCTTGAAGGCCCAACAATGGCTCGCTACCCTGATCCACTCCCGAAGTGAACCGGAATTGAAGATAAAGCGGTTGCCCGAACAACCCGCCCTTTCTCCTGAAAACACGATTTCGATCGAAGCGGAGGATTTTACCTATCAATCCAAAGGCAAAGCGAAGGTGAAAAAACGGCCCGGCAGTCAAGGAGGATATGCGGTGACGGACATCTCCGGCAGGGGCCACAGCCTCGGCTGGCGGTTCACCGTGGCCACTGCAGGGCAGTACCATCTCAAGATCCGGTATGCCACTCCAAAGCCCGACCTTCGGGCCGCTATCATGATCGACCAGGCCATCCCCGGCGAAGCAATGCGGGAGGTTCTCCTGCCCGCAGGCGACGGTTTTGGCGCTTCGGCGAAGAACTGGAAGGAGACGATGGTTAGTGATCGCAACGGAACGCCGCTTGTATTCAACCTTTCCGCGGGCGAGCACGAAGTGCGCTTGAGCCGGATGACAGAGGCCGTTGAACTCGATTCCCTGCTTTTCACCGGCGCGGAGTAGCCATCGCGTGCCAACGTCAGATCAGTATCTCATGAAACAGATTAATATCGGGATGATCGGGTGTGGAGACATCGCGCATTCCCACCTCGCGGCTCTTTCGAAAATCCGACAGGCGAGGGTCGCTGGGTATGTCGATCTCCGGCAGGAGGCCGCAACCGCCTTTCTTGAGCAGTACGGCGGTTCCATGGCATCGACGGATGCCGATGCCCTCTTTGACGACCCTTCCATTGATTGCGTCCACATCTGCACGAGACACGATTCCCACGCCGACCTCGCGGTGCGCGCTCTCCATGCCGGTAAGCATGTCATGCTGGAAAAGCCGGTCGCGCTTTCCCTGGCGGAGTGTCGCCGGATACTGGAGGCGGAACAGCGCGCCGGATCTCTCCTGATGATGGGCTTCAAGCTCCGTTTTTATCCGCTGATCCAAAAGGCGAAACGTTTTATCGGAAAGCCGAGCATGGTCACGGTGCAGATCGCCGACAACCGTTGGAGCGACCGGTCATGGGCGCAGGACCCGGTTCAGGGCGGGGGCAACCTGCTCGCCCAGGGGTGTCATGCCACCGATCTTCTCTGTTATTTAAGCGGTGGAAGGCCGGAGACGATTTACTCCATGGCCTCCAACCATACCCACCCGGAGAGTCCCCATCCGGATCACTGCATCGCCTCCATCCGGTTTTCAAACGGCGCTTTGGGAAGCTGGGTGCAGGGCGACTCCTCGGTGGCCGGGTTGACGGGCAAATTCCTGATTCAACTCTTCTCCGAAAGCGGAAAGTCCGTGCAAATCTATGACCGGGGCCGGAAGGCATTCTTTGTTGATGGAAAGCAACGCTGGCTGGAAGAGATGGCAACGGAAGAGGGATTTCTTCGCGAAAACCAGGCTTTCATCGAAGCGATCCTCGAAAACAGGCCCGCCCCGGTCTCCCTGGAGGAAGGAATCCTCGCCCTGCAACTGGTTCTCGGCGCCATCGAATCGGCGCGGATGGGGCAGCCGATGGAGATTCACTCATTCAGCCAACCGATCATCTCAACATGAACTCAACCTCTCCTGTCACATCGCCGCCGTCCCTTGAAGCCCGCCGGATGGTCTTCACCGGGAAGCAACAGGTCGACCTGGAATCCTTTGAACTGAAGCCGCCGGGCGAGGGCGAGATCCTCGTCCGCACCCGGACTTCGCTGATGAGCACCGGCACCGAAAACATCGTCTTCAACCGGTTGTTCGATCCCGGGACCCACTGGGACCGGTGGGCAAAGTATCCTTTCTATCCCGGTTACGCCTCGGTAGGCACCGTGGAGGCGGTCGGCCCCGGAACTTCGGTCAAGGAGGGCGATCATGTCGCATTCGGTCTGGGACATCGTTCCCACGACCTTCTTCGGGAGTCGGATTACTGGCCGATCCCGGCTGAAGTCCCATTCGGGGAGGCGGTCTGGTTTTCCCTCGCCAAGATCGGCTTTATGGGAGCGAAGGCGGCGGAGTATCGGCTCGGGGATCGTGTGCTGATCATCGGCGCCGGTCCCATCGGGCAGATGTCGATCCGCTGGGCGCGGGCTGCAGGCGCCGCTTCCATCATTGCCGTCGATGCCGTGGCCGGCAGGCTCGCGCTTGCCCGGCAGGGCGGGGCGACCACGGTGATCGAGGCTCCCATTGAGCAGGCCCGCGAGCAGATCCTTGCCGCCAACCACGGCGCGCTTCCCCGCGTGGTGATCGACTCGACCGGAAACGCCCGGGTCTTTGAGAGCGCGCTAAAGATGGCGGCCAGGTTCGGGACCGTGGTGATCCTCGGCGACACGGGGCAGCCGCAGATGCAACACCTGACCGGCGACGTGATCCTTCGGGGACTGACCGTGCGCGGGGCTCATGCCACCCATTACACGGACGAATGGAGCAACACCACCATCAACCGCCTTTTCTTTGACCTGGCCAGGAGAGGCGACTTTGCCCTTTCCGGTTTGATCTCCCACCGGTTCGCCCCGGAACAATGCAGGGAAGCCTACGAACTGGCCAACCGCGACCGGGCGAGCACCATGGGCATCGTCTTTGACTGGACCTGACCGCGGCGGGAAATTCAGGAGCATGGCGATGGAGCGCCGGCTCCGGGCATGATCAAACGGCTTCGCGCTCCGCTTCCGGCGGCTCCAGCGGCAGATGGAGGCAGACTTCCATCCCGCCTGACAGATTACGCAACGTGACATCGCCGCCGTGACCCCGGATGATCGAGCGCGTGATCGCCAGCCCAAGCCCGACGCCCCCGGTGCTGGTGTTTCGCGAAGTCTCGGCGCGTACAAACGGAGCGAACACCCGCTCGTGCTCGCTTTCCGGAATCCCCGGCCCCTGATCGCGCACCAGAATATTGACGCCGCCTGAGGCGGCTTCCTCCGGAGCCGACCGTGGCCCGCGCCCGGCCTCGGTTTCACGGTGCGAACCATCCAGTTCCAGATTAACGGCTGCGCCATGGCCGTAGCGGACGGCATTTTCAATCACGTTACGCACCGCCCGGCGTACCGCATCAGGACGGCAGAGACACGGCAGGCGGGCATCGCCATGATAGGCCACTTTCCAGCCGAGGTCGGCCAGATCGTCGCAAAGGCTTTGCAGCAGGGCGTTGAGATCGACCACGCGGGTCGGGTCCGCAATCGCTTCGGAGCGGGCAAACGCCAGGGCCGCTTCCGTCATCGCCTGCATCTCGTCGAGGGTAGCGATGATCTTTTCGCGCACCTCCGCGTCTTCCACGAACTCCGCCCTCAGCCGCAGGGAAGTGATCGGCGTCCGCAGGTCATGCCCGATCGCCGCCAGCATCCGCGTGCGATCCTCCATGAACCGATGAAGCCGTGTCTGCATGCGATTGAAAGCCTCCATCGTCGCACGGATATCGGCCGGACCCTCCGGCACCAAAGGTTGCACCTGATCGCCGCGACCGAGCCGCTCCGCCGCGCCGGTCAGTTGCCGCAGCGGGCGGGAAAGCCGCCGCGCAATGAAAATCGCCGCGACAAGGAAGATGAGGATCGTCAAAAAAAGCGTCGTATAATAGCCGGGGGTGAGCGCCGTGCGCATCAGATAATCCGGTTTTGCATAGATGGTATGGAGCCACTGCCCATCGCCGAGGTCCATGGCAAAGCCGAAGCCGTTCCACTCCGGCAGCCTCAGGACATAGACGGCCTGTTGCGGCAGCCAGTTGCTACCCGGCAGGAGCTGCCACTCCGCCGCAGGCGAGCGGCTCAGAGGGCTTTCGTTCGCGAAAAGGCTCTCCGTCAGGTGGGTGCGGCTGGCGCCGGGTACGGAACGGGCAAGCTGCTCCCGCGCGTGGCGAATCCACTCCTGCACTGCCGCCGCGCGATGCGCTTCGTCGCCCCCCTCCGGTTCCGGCCCCTCGCGGCTGATCCAGTAACGGGTCAGCGGAGTCTCGACGGTCCCGACCGTGGTCGCCCGTTTCTCCGGGGTCATCGCCTGCGCGAGCCGATAAGCCGAGACCGCCCGCCCGAGGCATTCCTCCTGCATCACGTTGCGCATCATCCGCATCCGTTCCACCCGGTAGACGAGCAGGGAAACCGCCTGCGAAAGCGCCACCGCCAGCAGAATCAGCAGGATCAGTTGCGTATGGAGCGTCCGGGGCAGCCACTTTCTCATTGCGTCCGGACCTCCGGCGTAAACTGGTAGCCATCGCCCCAGCAGGTCTTGATCAGGGTCGGCTTGCCGGGATCGGGCTCGATCTTCCGGCGCAGGCGGCTGACCTGGTTGTCGATGCTGCGGTCCCATACGTCCGCTTCGCGGCCTGAAGTCAGCTCCAGAAGCTGGTCGCGCGAAAGGGTGACGCCCGGGCGTTCGAGAAAGACGCTCAGGAGCCGCGCCTCCGCCGTACTGAGCGGGGTCGCCACGCCGTCGGGCCCCGTCACCTCGCGGCGGCGGAGATCAAAGAGCCGGTCCGCAAAGGCAAAACGGTGGGGCGGCTGCGCGGGCCGCACCGCGGCTTCGGCTGCGGGCGTACGACGCAATACGGCCTTGATCCGCGCCAGCAATTCGCGGGGATTAAACGGTTTGGTGACATAATCGTCGGCTCCCATCTCCAGTCCCACGATCCTATCGGTATCCTCCGCGACCGCCGTCAGGAAGATCATCGGCAGGGAACTCGTGCGCGGATCGGCCCGCAACGCCCGGCAAAAGGTCAACCCGTCGCCTCCCGGCATCAGGATGTCGAGCACCAGCAGATCGGGCGGATCATCCACCGGCAGCCGTTCGAACGCCGCGATGCTTTCCGCAGCGCTCACGCGGTAACCATGCTCGCCAAGGTAACGGACGAGCAGTTCACGAATCTCTTCGTGATCATCGATCACCACGACATGATACGGCTGAATGGACGGGGAAAGGGCCACAACGGAGGGAACCTATCACCGCTCGCCGCCGCGCTCCATGTTGAAATTGTAAGAAACTGTCCCCGCTTCCGGCGCATTCTGACACATCTGGTTACAATTTTTCCCCCTCGCTGACACACTTTCTCCGCGGGAGCATGCTAGCTTTGTCGGCAATGCTCATCGTCCTCCTCGCCCTTCGCTACAAATACACCATCGGGGTGCTTGCGATCCTGATCCTCCTCTTTGGGGGCATGAGCGGCCGCCGGATGTCGACCGACATCCTCCCCCGGGTCGACAGCCCGGAGATGACGCTGGTCTGGACCTACAACGGTCTCAATGCGCAGGAAATGGGCGCGAAGATCACCTCCTTTTCCGAAATCGCCATCCTTAACAACGTCGACGACCTGCGCGAAGTCCGCACGGAGTCCTCCAACGGCGTCGGACTCGTCAAGCTTCGCTTCCAGCCTTACGCCGACATGAATACCGCGCTCGCGCAGGCCACCTCCGTCTCCCAGACCCTCCTGCGCCGGATGCCCTCGGGAACCACGCCGCCGCTGATCGTCCGGACCAGCCCCTCCAGCGTGCCGATTGTCCAGATGGTCCTCTCTTCGGACACCATGAGCGGCGGGGCGCTTTACGACTACGCACGCCTGCGGCTGCGCGCATCGCTCCAGAGCATCCCCGGGATGCGCATCTCCCTGCCGTACGGCGGCGCGGCGCGGCAGGTCATGATCGATCTCGATCCCGACGCGCTTCACGCCTTCGGCATCTCCGCGTCGGAAGTCAGCGCCGCCGTTTCCCGGCAAAACCTGACGCTCCCCTCCGGCTCCCTGCGGGAAGGGGGGCGGGATCTGCCGATCAGCCTCAATGCGAGCCCCGAAACCGTTCACGCCTTTCTCGACCTGCCGCTACGTTCCGCAGATGGCAAGATGATCCTGCTTCGCGATGTCGCCAATGTCCGCGACGGGGAGGCGGTCTCGACCAACATCGCCCGGCTCAACGGTCAGAACGCCGTGATGGTCTCGATCCTCAAGCTCGGCAACGCCTCCACGGTCGGCATTCTCGACGGCATCATGGAGCGGATGGACGAAATCCGCGCTTCCGCACCGCCCGGCATGACCATCGAGCCGATCTTTGACCAGTCGGTCTTTGTCCGCGCCGCGGTGAACGCGGTGGAACACGAGATCATGCTGGTCGGCGGACTCGTCGCGGCCGTGGTGCTGATTTTTCTCGGCTCCTGGCGCTCGACACTGACGGTCCTCACCTCCATTCCGCTCGCGCTCCTCTGTTCCGTCGGCGGGCTCTATCTGGCCGGGGCCTCCTTCAATCTCATGACGCTGGGCGGGCTGGCGCTCGCCATCGGCATCCTGGTCGACAACTCGCTGGTCGAGATCGAGAACATCAAGCGGCATATCGCACTCGGCAAAACCGTGCGGCAGGCAATTATCGACGGCGCACGGGAGGTCGCCTTCCCGGAACTGGTCTCGACCCTCTCCATCTGCATCGTTTTTCTTCCGATCTTCCTGCTGACAGGAACCGCCGCCGACGTTTTCCGCCCGCTGGCGCAGGCGGTTGTCTTCGCCATGCTTGCCAGTTACCTGTTGGCGCGCACGCTGGTGCCCACCCTCGCATCGCTCATCCTTCCGGCGGAACTCAGCCTCGCCCGGCGTCATGCGGGCCAGCGTCCCGGCATCTTTGCGCGGGCTCATCACCGGATGGAAAGCAGCCTTGAGCGCCTCGGCGAAAAGCAGGGCGCGGTCCTCGCCTTTCTGCTCTCGCGCAAGCTGTTGATCGGCGTGCCGGTCGGCATCGCCCTTGCCATCGGCGCTTTCTCCGCATGGCGCAACGGTCAGGAGTTCTTCCCCCGCACCGATGCCGGATTGATGCGCCTTTTTGTCCGCATCCCGAGCGGCATCCGGGTGGAGGAAACCGCACGGGTCATGGCCGACATCCAACGCGAGATGCGGCGGCTGATTCCCGCCGACGAATTGCAGTTCATCGTCGAAAACATCGGCGTCCCCAGCGCCATCAACCAGGCGTGGATTGAAACGACCTCCATCAGCCCGTCCGACGGCGAGATCCTTGTCCAGCTTCACGGCGACCACGCGCCGACCGACGGCTATATCGAGGCGATCCGGACCATGATGGCGGAAAAATTCCCCGGGGTCCGGTTCTTCTTCCGCCCGGCGGACGCCACCAGCCAGACGCTCGCCTCCGGTGCGCCGGGCACCTTTGAGATCCGCTTCATCGGCCGCGACGCTCCCGGCAATCTCGCCCGGCTCCGCGAAGTGCAGGAAGCGATGGGGGCGATGAAGGGGATGGTCGACATCACCCAGCGCGAAGTGCTCGACCAGCCCGGCTACTACGTCCGCATCGACCGCGCCCGCGCCGCAACCCTCGGGATCACGCAACAGGATGGCGCCAACGCGCTCCTGACCGTGCTCGGCAGCGGCGGGAGCGTGGCGGCCAACTTCTGGTCCGACCCGACCACCGGCACCTCCTACGATGTCCAGGTGATCGCTCCGCCGCTGTCGCTGGAATCGGTCGAGGATCTTTTGAATCTCACCGTCCGCCCATCGACCGGGAACGGCGCACCGGTGCCGCTCCGCGCTTTTGCGGAGGTGGTGGAACGACGTTCCCCGGCGAGTGTCTCGCGGACCATGCTCCAGCCGACTTTCACGCTGGTCGCCAACCTGACCGGGCGCGATCTCGGCAGCGCCACCCGTGAACTCGAGCAACTTCTCGACCAGGCCCGCGCCAAACTCAAACCGGGCAACCGGATCGAGCTGACCGGACAGGCCGCGCTGATGAAAACCTCCTACCGGGAACTGATCGGCGGTCTCGGCCTGGCCGCCGTGCTGGTCTTTCTCGTGATGGTGGTCAACTTCCAGTCGTGGTCGCTCCCGTTTGTGGCAATCAGCGGGCTGCCGGTGGCGATATCGGGAGCCCTCTTCGGCCTTTACGTGACCGGCACCCCCCTCAGCGTCCCGGCGCTCATGGGGATCATCATGGTCGTCGGCGTCTCCACCGCCAACAGCGTTCTGGTCAGCAGCTTTGCGCGGGACCGTGTCGAGGCCGGGGCGACGCCCGCCGCCGCAGCGGTGGAAGCCGCCACCACGCGCCTTCGGCCGGTCCTGATGACCGCCATGGCGATGATCCTCGGCGTGATCCCGATGGCGCTGGGACAGGCGGAGGGGGGCGAACAAAACGCTCCCTTGGGACGCGCCGTCATCGGCGGGCTCCTTTTTGGAACTTCGGCCTCGCTCTTCCTGGTCCCGATCGTCTTCGCCGCCGTGCGCAGCCGCTTCCCCGGAAGGAAACCTGCCGAAGAACCCTCCGGCCCGGCTCCCGTCCGGACGCCGTCGCCTGCCATGGCTACCCCTTCAACTCTTTAATGTCATGTTAGCCTATCACTAAAACGATGAAAAGAATCCTGCCTCTTCTCCTGTTTCCGCTGGTGGCGTTGGCCCGGCCCGAAACCGCGGCCCTCCCGGCGGTCACGATCGTCCACCCGAGCCCCGCCCGCGAATCCCGCGCCTACGAACTCCCCGGGCGCACCGAGCCTTACGAAGCCGCCCACCTTGCCACGCGCGCCACCGGGATCATTAGCGAACGCCGCTTCGACATCGGGGACCGGGTGGAAACCGACGAAGTGGTGGCGCTGGTCGATGCTCCCGATATCGACCACGCCGTGGAAGCGGCCCGCGCCGCACTGCTTCAGGCGGAAGCGAAAGCCCGAAACGCCCGCAAACTCGCCGACCGGGCCTCCCGGCTTCACAGGGAACGCGCCCTTTCCCGGGAGGAGTTTGAAAGCCGCTCTTCCGCTTCCGAGGAAGTCGACGCCGCCGTCGCAGAAGCAAAGGCCCGGCTTGCCCGCCTGGAAGCCCAGCAGGGATTCGCCACCGTTCGCGCCCCTTTTTCCGGTGTCATCGCCGCACGAAACTTTGACAGGGGCGACCATGTCCGCGGGGATGCCGCCGCCGGGCAGGCATGGCTCTACCAACTGGTGCGGCTGGACAAGCTGCGCTTTTCGGTCAATGCCAGCCCCGATGTCGCGCTGCGGCTGCCGCCGGGAACCGATGCCGCCGTCGCCTTCCGTGAGTTTCCCGGAAAACAATTCGAAGCGAAGGTCACCCGTTCCAGCCGGGTCTTTGATACCGCTTCGGGCACCATGCGGGTCGAGTTGCTGTTGGAAAACGGCGACCTGAGCCTCCCTGCCGGGCTGACCGGGACCGCCACCTTTCGGCTTGGACCTCCCGAAGGCACCTTTCTTGTACCGACCAACGCCTTGATCTTGCGCGAAGGCAAGTCGAAGTTGGGCACGGTCTCCGACAACAAGGTGGCATTCGTCGAAGTGCTCACCGGCCGCAACCTCGGGGTGCAGGTCGAGGTCATCTCGCCTCTGCTGAGTGAAAAAAGCGCCGTGATCATCAATCCCAACGCCATGCTCCGGGCCGGGGAAACCGTCGTCTCCAACCCTCTCGCTTCCAGAAACCGGCTCGCGCAGGAGAGTGCGCCCGGAAAACAGGCTTCGCCCAAGGCGGAGCGGTCATGGCACGCGACTTCCGAACCTTGATTCCCTCATTCCAAACAAGACTTATGAAAACACTACGATTAAATCCACTCCGCCTCTTCCTTCTTTTCGCCGTCATCGGTGGCATCGCCTTGCAGGGTAACCCTTTTTCCAGGGCTGCCTCCGGCGTCGAATGGCGAACCGACGGTGCCGCCGTTCTGAAAGCCAAACAGGATCGCCCCATCCTGCTTCGGTTCACCGCAAGCTGGTGTCCGCCCTGCCGGGTCATGAATGCCAATGTCTGGCCCAACGCCGAGGTGGCCGGGATGGTCAACCAACATTTCATTCCGGTGGAACTCGACATTGATCAACCCGAAGTCCGGGAGATCGCCGACCGGTTTGAGATCATCGCCGTCCCGACGATGGTCCTGCTCAATGGCAATGGAAAGGAGCTGGACCGGGCCAACTTCATGGACGTCAGGGAAACGATGAAGTTCCTCGAACAGGCTCGCAAGCCATAAGAGGCTGTGAAAAAAGTCCTTCAACGGCCATGGAACAGCCCGTTAAGGACGGCTAATCCCTTGCCGGTCGACAGAGCAACGATGGTGTGATAGCTTCAGCCGAGATTTCATCCATCCTAAACGCGCAAATGTCCTGGATCAAAATTGGAACCCGTGAAGAACTAAAGCAACGCAAGGTCGTCACGGTGCGAGGCTGCGACCGGCGTATTGCCGTATTCTGGAACGACGGAGAACCGCAGGCCGTGGACAACCGCTGCCCGCACATGGGCTTTCCCCTGGATCAAGGCAGCGTTCAGGAAGGAATTCTGACGTGCCATTGGCACCATGCGCGGTTTGCCTTGAAAGGCGGGTGCGCCTTCGATCTTTACGCGGATGATGTGCCGACGTTCGCTGTCCGGGAGGAGGATGGAAACCTTGAGGTCAGCGATCAACCGGAGACCGCACCGACAGAAGCCTATTACCGGAAGCGGTTGCGCCGTGGACTGGAACAGAACCTCAGTCTGCTTCAGGCAAAAAGCATCGTCGGCCTGCTCAAGTCGGGAGTCCCGGTCCCGGACATCCTCCGTCAGTTGGCAGAGTTCGGCTGCGAAAATCATGAAGCATGGGCCGACGGAATGACGCTGATCGTGCTGATGGCTCATCTTGATCCGGTGCTTTCCGACAAAACCCGGGTCTATGGGATCTGCTGGGCGGCCCGGCAGATCGCGGCGAACTGTTCCGGTCAACCGCGGCGGCGTGAGCGGGGAGCTTTGACTGGGGCCAATGAAACACTGGATCGTCTTCAGGACTGGTTTCGGGAGTTTGTCCTCATGCGGCATCGCGACGGCGCGGAGCGGGCGCTCCTGACCGCCAATGACCTTTGCCGTGATCAGGGAGACCGCCAAAGAACCCTCGCCGGAGCCATCCTGCAACGGGTCTATATCGATACCGGGCATCTCTACGACTTTACGAACAAGGCCCTCGAACTGGGGGCTCTCCTGAATACCGGGAAGGAAGACTTCTGGCCGAAAATATTGCCGCTCCTGATCCCGGAAGCTGTCGAAGGGCGGGGAGAAGAAGATCGCGCGGCGTGGCGCAATCCATTCGATCTCATCAGCGCCATCCGTTCCGCCGAAGCGGAGTTGAAGGACATTCCACCGGGGCGCGATGCCCCGCCTCCCGATCTCAGGGATATTTTGCTGGGCGGAAACTCCGGGGAGATCCTTGGCACTCTGGTCAGGGCCATCAAGTCCCAGGCTGATCCCGGGTTGATCGCCCGCGAGATCGCTCTTGCGGCAGCCTGGCGGCTGGCACATTTCGCTCCATCCAATGACCTGGGCGATTGGTTCACCCCCGTCCATGGTTTCATCTACGCAAACGCCGTCGTGCAGACCTTCAAGCGGAGTCCATCTGCGGAGCTTTATCCCGCGCTGCTGCATGGAGCGATGACGGTATTCCAGGACCGCTTTCTCAACGTACCCGCCGGGGCATACCCGAAGATCCCAGCCGCAAAGGAAAGTCTGGACCCGGAGCTTCCGGGCCAACTGTTAAAAGCGATGGACCATGCCCCCAATCCCCGCGAAGTGGTTGCCATGGCGGTGCGCTGGATCAGAAGCGGCGGTTCCATTGATCGACTGACGGACTGTCTGGCATGGGCGGCCATCCGCGAAGACCTCGATTTCCACAAGATCCAGGCAATCGAGGCAGCCTTCCAGCTTTCAAAAGATACCGACGGGATCGAGGATCGCGCCTTGCTATTCGCCGGAGCCGCCCGATACCTCGCCGCGCATTGCCCGACCCCGCGCTCGCGCCAGCAATCCACCCGAACCGCCCTGGCGCTGCATCGTGGGGAGTCGTTGGGTGATCTCCAGCAATAGGCCCGAAAGGCATCCGCTTCAGTATCAGTGTCATCGGGTCAATCCCGATTTTTTCGCCCTGAATAATGTTACGGAACCGATACGATTCAAGTGCCTGACGCCGTATCACCGGAGCAACCTCCCGGGTGCAGAAGGACCGTCCATCCACGAGCCATTGACCAGGGTGAAAGTCTGAAGAGGAGGGATTCCCCGCTCGTTGCTATAGATCTGCTGGACCAGTGTGCTGACCGCCGCCCGTCCGACTTCGAAGGCGTTTTGATTCAATCCGGCGATTTCGGGCTTGTCCGCTTTCCAACTAAGCGTCGCGAAACCGATCTCTCCATCCGGCCTCCCGGAAATCTCTTCATGGAAGAAATTGTTAAACAGGGCGGAGCGGGCCACCACGGCATCCACCTTATGTTTTGAAATCCACCGCCAGAATTCCCGCCCGTTTCCGGGCCACTTGTAGATGATCGGCACCCGGCGCGCCGCCGGTATCGAACGATGGAACACGTTCACCCCCGCGGCAAAGATTTCCCCGCCGCGTTTGCCGCTTTCCAGGACGTCAATCACGGTGGCAATGCGTTGGTAACCGATGGCGCTCAGACGCTCCATCACAAGCTGGATGGATTGCAAATAGTTGACTGCAACGCGATGGACCGAAGGTGAGGGCATGGAGTAGCCTATCGCCACATTGGGAAAATGCTCCCAGTCGAGGTCCAGCGTCCGGCCCGCGATGGAGACGGGCGCCACCACAAGGCCGCAGATATTGCGGTAGCGCATGACCTGCGACATCCGCTTCGCCGACATGCCGTAGTTGGATAGCTCAAAGAGTTCAAACCCAAACCCCAGTTGGCGACAACGGGCGGCCGCCCCTTCGTAAAACTGCCATGGAACCCCCCTTTGCCACCGGGTGCGCGATGAATAGGAAACCACATAAGCGATGACCGGCGCCGCAGTCACTTCGCGATTCGCCTGAATCTGTCGAACCATCGCTGATACGAGCGGATGGGGCTGGTACCCCATCTCACGCGCCACCGCGACCACCCGCTCGGTGGTCTCCCTGGAAATACGCGAGTGCCCCCGGAGCGCGTAGGAGACGGTCATCACCGAGACACCTGCGGCCTTCGCGACATCCCGCATTTTCACCCTTTTTACCGGTTCTTCTTCCATCGGGAAACACTTCAGACCGCCTCAGTCATTCCGGCAAATTTAATCAACGGCTGTTGTATTAGTAAAGCATCTAAAAACTGGAAATCAACGTCGTTCAAACAGATCATGCGCGAGGACAGAACGCCCCCGAACTCCCATGAAACACACCCTCCTTCTCTTTCGCATGGCCCTTTGCATTCTGGCCTGCGGCATCCATGCCCTGCCCGCTGTCGGCGAGACCTTCACGCTCGACGGCGATACGACCCCGCGCAACTGGAGCAACCTCAATCTTTGGACCATCCCCAACCCCGATCCGGGCTCGCCGGAACCGATTCATCCCGGCCGGGCGCCCGGTCTTGCCGGGGATACGGTCGATTTTACCGGAGGAGGCAGCCTTCGCACCCTCAGCCTCGATGTCGACGCCTTGACGCTTGAAAACCTCCAGGCCAAGGCCCATTGGGCGCTGCAGCCTGTGAGCACGACCACGCTTCTCATCAGCGGAGAATCGGCCCGTTTTACCCTGGGGGGTGCTTCAACAAATATCCTCTCCCTCGGCAGCGGGTTGACGATGAGGGTGGAGGGAGGGCAGATCGGTATCGGGAACAACCTGATCATCACTCGTGCCCGCGATGCCACCCTTACGATCCAGAGTGGTGCTGCCGCCAGATTTGGCACCGCAGCCAAACGCAGCGAGTGGATTCAAGGGGGACAGGGTGCCAGCCGCGACGAAGCCCTGCACGCTTCCGTTGTAGCGCAAGCAGGCTCCACGACGAGTTTCCATCTCTCAAGCCTTACGATGGGAACGGCTTCCGTCGCCTTGCCGGGGCAGGGCAGCTCCAGCGCGACGCTGGATCTTTCCGCCTCAACGGTGGAGGCCTTTGATGTATCGGGCAACGTTTCCATCGGGCAGGGTCATGCGGGGAGCTATGGCTATCTGCTTCTGCCCAGGCTGGAGGCAAAGATCGGCGGCGACCTTACCCTTGGTAGCGGGCTTGCCGCCTCCACGGCAGGGCGCATCACGCTCAACGGCACCCACCTGGAAGTCGGCGGAGATGTCATCCTTGATGTCAGCGGGCGCATGATCGTGACGATCACCGGCGACGCCCCCGCAGGCCTGTCGCTCTCCGACACCTCCAGCCTGAGCATCGCCGCCAAAGGCACCCACAGCGGAGATGCCAGCGCCGGGCTTCACCTCATTTTCTCGCAAAACCCGACGCTCTCCGGGAGCGCTCCCCTTTATGGGCTGGCATGGGAAGGGGACAAGTCGGGACAGATCCAGAGTCTTCTTGATGATTTTTCCATCACGTATGAAAACCAGATGACCGGATTCGCCCCTTCGCTGTTTTACGACGCCAATGCCAACGTCACCTACTTTGCTGCCACCGCCATTCCTGAACCGAGCTGCCTCCTGCTGCTTCCGATTGGCTGGGTCGTTGCCCGCTTCTGGCGCAGGAAGACCGGGCCGGGCATCGCGCAGCCCTCTTCCCGTCGCCGCGCTTCCGAGGGCAGGCGCGCCTTCTCCATCCTTGAACTGAGCGTAGCGGTGGCGGTAGTGGCCGTATTGGCAAGCCTGCTGGTGCCGGTGTTCGCACGAAGCCGGGCCATCTCCCTTCAGGCTGCCTGCGCCTCCAATCTGCGTCAGGTCTATGTCGCGCTCCAGTGTTTCCTCACCGAAAACAGCCAGCGCTTTCCTCCCAACCGTGCCAACAGCGCCTATCAGACGGAGCGTAACCCCGCCGGCGTCCACCACCAGGAGTATCTTCAGCCGTATCTCCCGGGTTTTATCTTCCCATCCCGGACTGCGCAGGAGGCAGGCCCTTTCTGGTGCCCCGCAGATGGATCGCGCAGGGACTACCTCCCGATGCATTCCTATGGGATCAACATTTTGCATGGTCTGGACGATGCGGTTCGCTATACCTCCATTGCCCAACCCAACCAGTCGGTCTATCTGATCGACGCCATGCGGGGGACCCGATCGACCTGCCGCTTGAACAACAAGGCATGGCCCTTCAAGCTCGGGGAGAGCGGGCGGCAACCGCCGCAAGGGGGCGACGCCGCTCCCCATGTCGATCTGCGCCATCAGGGCAAGGCCAATGCCCTGTTTCTTGACGGTCATATCGAGGCTTTTCCCCTTGATGCCTTCATCGGCAAGAGCCCCAGCCGCATGAACTGGTAAAGTTTTTTCAAGTTTCTCTTCTTTTTCCTACGTTTCATGAAGCGCCTCCTCCTGTTCCTCCTCCTTTTTGCCGTTCCAACCGCCGACTTCCTCCGCGCCGAAGAAAAACCGGCTTTACCCAGGGCTGCATCGCCTTCCGGGAAAAATAGCGGACCGCTTCCCAGCTTTCTGCTCGATTTTCGGGACGGCAAGATGGAGGCGACCATCGCTCCGGGAGAAAAGCGCATGGGGCGTGTCCAGTTCAAAGGAGTGCTGAAAAACCCCTATACAACCCGCGAGGGCAAGCGCCGATCCATCCTCGACCACCTGCGCAAAACTGAAGGCGGGCACCATATCGTCCTCGGCGAACCCCTGGGGATCGATATCTTTGGCGCTCTCAATAGCCAGAGCGGCACCCTCGCCGCAACCTATCTCCTGGGGGAACGGGTCCATCAGGGGGGAGAGCTTTTCAGCGTCCGCTCGACCTTCTCGGGCTCGACCCAGCGGGGGCCGATGGCATGGAGACTGGCCATTAGCCCCTCTCCCGAAGCTGCGGGGAACGTCGTTTTTACGCTGGAAACCGGCGGACTGACGGCCCGCAGCGAACCGGTTGCGATCGACGATAAAGCGCGGGTCAACATCGCCATCCGTTGGGACGTGGCTCAAGGCGCGGCGCTGGCCATTGATGGCCGGCTGGTTGGGATGGCTTCAGTGGAGCTTCCGAAGACCGAGCGTTCCCTTCCCATGGAGCGCATGGAGATCCACGCAAACCATGCCGGGGAACTCCATTCCTTTAGTCTCTACAACGTCGCCCTTTCCTCCGAAGCCATCGCACGGCTTTCGCGGGGCGAATCGGTAACGGAGGCCGACGCCCCGCCGCAGGAAAGCGCCCTTCCCGCGCCGGACTGGGAGCGCGGCGCCTCTCCTCTGGAACTGCGCCCGGGCAAGCCGCTGCGAATCAAGGAAGCGATCGTGACCGACGCGCGCGAAGAGGGAATGCGGGCAGGCGGCTGGCTCGCGGTGGATGGGCAGATGGAGAGCAGCTTCCCCTGGTGGTACCACGGCTATCGCCAGTTGCCGGAGAGGATGCTGGAGATTACCCTCGCACCGGGTAGCCGCCCCGGGCGCTGGTCGTTGAAAGGGAATGTGAAGGGTTCGCTCACCCCCGTCGCCGCGGATGGAACGGAACAGCCTCCGCTCCTCGTTGATGATCAGGAGATCGCTCAACGCCAGGGTCCGGTGCCTCCGGCGGATCGCTACCGTTTGCGGGTGAAAGAAGGGCATGCGTTCGAGATCGGCTTTCAGAACGTGGAGGTTGATGCAGCCCCCGCTTCCGGGGAGAAGCTCTATCTGGCTCCTGCTGCTTCGATCCCGGAGACGATTGCGCCGGAGCTGGTGACCCGTTACCATGCCCGTTCACGCCAGTTCTTTACCGCCGTGAAAACCGCCCCTCCTCCTGCCGGGGAACGCTTCAGCGCCCGGCAGGCATGGCATATCGTCACCCCGGTGCAAACGGAGGCATTGGCATTGGGAGAAGTCGGCCTTCGACTGCAACCGGCAACGCCGCTACGCGAACCGGTGCGGGTGAAGATCACCCTCCATTCGCCGGACTCCCCCTTTCACCATCTTTCGCAGCAGGAAGTGACGCTTCTTCCCGGAGAGGGCGCTTACGAGTTCTGGATAGACCTGCGCGATACCATGCTCCTGAAAGGGGACTGCCTCTGGCTGACCCTTCAGGGAGAACACCCTCTCCCCCTTCAGCTTGGGCAGGGGGGCTCCTTGATCACCCTCGTTCCGGCAGCCGACCGGGAGGAAGCTCTTGCGCTCTGGAGAGAGAGTCTTTGGCGCACCACGCGCAACCATCTCGAATCGATCAGCGAACCGCGGCCTTGGGGCGGCATTGACGACAACCCTGCCAACGCCTGGTGGCTTCGCCAGATCGTCCCGGCCTATGCCGCCCTGGAACGGGGTCTGGAGCGCTTGAGAAGCCGGTTTCCGGACGACAGGCGCTTTCTTTCAGCTTACGTTTTCACTCACCCAAACGCCCCAAACCCGGCAAAAGACCTCTCCCTGCCTGAAGCAGAGCCGGGGGCGCCCCGGTGGGCATTCCTCATGCGGGAAAATCTGCGTCTCTACAAAGCCTTTGTCCACTGGTGGATCGACCACCGGCAGCATGCCAACGGCGAATTCGGCAACTGGTACGGAGATGACACGGACCTGCTTCAGGAATGGACCAACCTCGCTTTCATCAGCGATCCCGGGAACAAGGTGCGCGATTCCTTCACCCGGTTGAGCGAATCCATTGCGACGGGCTTCAGCCTCAATGCCGCCCCCATTATCCAAAACGGCCTGAATACCCGTTACACCGATTCCCTCCATGCTTATGAAGAAGGGCTTAATCTTCAACCGGCTGACTTTCTGCTCCACTACGGTCATCCGAAGAAGTTCGCGCGGCTTCTGAAGACCATTTCGCGCTACGATGGCTTTCTGCTGACGGAAACGGGGACACCGGGGGAACTCCGCTTCACCGGGCAAGAGGGTGCCAGCCTCCTTTTCTTCAACACCGTCCGGCCGCCGAAAGGGGGGCACCTTGATCACCGGGGGTATCTCTTTCTTCACCCTGCGCTGGTTGCCGGGTGGTACCAACGCGACCCGGCCATCTGGAACTACCTTGAAGCCGTCGGGCGCTGGTCGCTCAAGCGCACCGATGAGAAATGGAAACCGATGGGTAGTCAGCTTCTGATGGGGCTTTACCTCCATAGCGGCAAACTGGAATGGCTTGCCCCTTTCCTGCACCAACCCTCCTGGGAGAAAGGAAAAATCAGTTTTGCCGATCAGGCTTTCCTTCCCGGGCAGGTGCGGTTGAAGATCAGCAGGGAGGCGGCGCAGGCGGCGCTTGCGGATCAACAGGCCGCCCGCGATGTTGGCTATTTTGACCGCCTCGGTTCCGAATTAATGGGCGAGAGCGATCGCCGCTTTATGGAGAAGTGGCTTGAGTGGAAGCTGACCGGCGATGAAGAGGCGCTCTGCGCCGGGCTCGAAACCCAGTGGCGCAAATGGAAGTTTATTCTTCCAACGGTTACCGAGGCAGAAATGTCGGGCGACCGCGTTGGCATCCCCAAGCACCTGCTGGCTCAACTCTATCTGGGAGGTTCGGCCGGAGCCCGCAATCTGGACTTTTACCCCGATTTTGCCGTGACCTATGAGGGGTGGAACGAATTTGCCGCCATCGTTGAGGAGGATACTCCCGAGCGGCTGCGTCTCCGCTTCTATCTCTTTGGTACACAGCCCGGGCGGGGCATCATTCGTCCATGGAAACTGGCCGAGGGCGTCTATCGGCTGGAGCAGGAAGAAGAAAATGGAGCCATCTTCACGATTCCGGCTCTCGCGCTCCAGCGTGGGGACGGCGTCGAAGTGGAAGTCCCCCCGGGCAAAACGGTGAACCTGACTTTCATTCAGGAGAGCCGCACCGGGATGGATCAAACGCTGCGTGGAGATGCCGCTCTCCAGCCCGGAGGCGAGGGCATCCGGCGGGAAGGCGATAGCTTGCTGGTCCCTGTCTATAACCTCGGAAGCGTGGCACTGGCCGACGTGGACCTCCTTCTGTTCAATAGCGAAGGTCGTACGCTGGCGCAAACGACCATTCCCAGCCTTCCTCCGGTCCAAAGATGGAAGCTGGGTGAAACGCTGGTTCGCCTCCCGCTGCCGGCCGGTGATTCACAGGGGACGCTCCGGCTGGAGCTTCGCAGCCCCGCACCGGAGATCACCCGCCGCAACAACGTGACAAACTATCAGTATCAGTAACGGTGATCAACTGCGGCGATGATCAGGAACTTGATTCAGCCCCGAAAAACTGGACAGGTTTTGGGGGGAGTCCATCATTATTTATTTCTCCGGCAGTTCGGTGCCACGGCTCATGATAATCGGTGTTGAAAATCTCGGGCAAGCGATTGAGACGGCTACCCGGCCTTCACCTCCGCCTCGTCCGGCATCGCCTCGCTTTTGAGCGCAAGCACCCCGGCCTGGACAAAGAAGATGGTGCCGAGGTCCCTCAGGTAATACGGCGAGGCGTCGCTTCCCGCCGGCGGGGTGATTTTTTCCAGAACGGCTCCCTTGAGGTTGGGGTCGGAAGGGGTGGTGAACTGCACGCTCATACAAAACTCCAGCGCCTTGCGCGCCAAGGGCAGGAAGCGGGATTCGTCGCACTCCATGGCAAGGCGAAGGAAGAGGATGGCCGCGCTGGCGCTCCCGCTGGTCGCATGGCCGAAGCTGGTGGTGTTGAAGTCAAGGTCCGTCACGCGAAAGAAACCGCCATCCCGCCGGAGGGCCTGGGCATACCATTCGGCGGCCCGGATGGCCGCGGCGAGGAAGCGCTCTTCGCCGGTCTCTTTCCAGGCGTCGATCATCGGGCTGCCCCACCAGTAGGCATGGCGGGGGTGCAGGGTGCCTTCGTACTCGTTGCAGGGGCCGTAGGTGATCCAGTTGCCGGGTGGTCGCTCGGTCTGCAACAGGTGCTCCGCGGTTTCGAGGAAGATCGAGAGGAAGCGCTCGTTGCCGGTTCGATGATACGCCTTGAGGTAAACGGCGTCATCCAGAAGCGGGCGGGAGCGCTCGACGATCGTGCAATCCTTCATAGAGTCGTTCAAGGCGACAAAACGGCGTATCGCCGGGGTATAGCAGTCGCGAAAAACGCCTTTACCCGCTTCATAGGAGTGATCGGCCACCCATTGCAGGGAGTCAATGGCCGCGCGCTCATAATCGCGATGGCGGGTGACATCCGAGAGCATGAAAAGCCCCTCGGTCCCTTCGAGGATCGCACTGACATTCACGGTTTGCGGCAGATCCTCAAAAGCGAGCGGGAGGCCGAAGTCGGGGTCATCGGGGTCGGTAATCCTCTGGCGAAGAAGGAAAGAGCCGATGCCCTCCGCGCCTTGCCGGAAGGCGGGCTCTTCCATTGCGGCGTGAGCCATCAGCAACGCCTTGGCCGCCTGGGAAGAGTGCCAGTAGGGGCAGAAAAATCCCCACTCGCGGAGATCGGCCCGGTATTGGCTCCGGATGGCGCCCCGCCAGTCGTCGTAGGCGTAGCCGGGGTCGCGTTCGCCATGGCTCAGGCGGGGCGTTTTGACCTGCGCGACATCGGTGATCCAGCGACACGCCAGCACGATGCTCTGGCGCAGCTTCGCCGTAAAGTCGGCCCCGGCGGATTCATGCCGGGGAAGGGAAAGGGTATTGGATGGGATGGTCATGGCAAAAGAGGGGTCAGGCGGCGGGCAGGGTGCCGCGACCGGCGGCGAGGTGAACGGTGTCGCCCGCTACGAGTTCCACCGGTTCGCGGGTGACTTCAGGGACCTGGTGGCCCTCGGCCACCTGGGCGAGAATATCCATGGCCCGGCTGGCAATGCTGATCCAGTCACAGGCGACGTGGGTGATGGTGTGGCCGGGCAGAAGCGTCTCCATCGGATACGGCCCGTAGTTGGTGGTGACTACAGAGAGGCCGTCGAGCATCCGCTCGCGGAAGCGGGGATCTGCCGCCAGGATGCTCAGGACGCCGGAGGAGGGGAAGACCAGCCCCTGGATTTCGGAACGCGCCGGAAGATAGAAATCGAGCAGCAGTTCGGCGAGGCGCAGGCTCTGGTCGCTCTGGAAACACTGGAAGTCGAAATAATGGTAGGAGGGGTCGAAATCCATGCCACGCTTCGCCTGGGCATCGGCAATACTTTTGATCCACTGGCTCGTATAGGGATCGAAAACGTTCTTCTCGACCACGGCATACGTGGTGCAGTGGTGCCCGGCAAGGTGCGTGTCGATCAACTCTGCGGCCTGGCCATAGTCGGGGATCACGTTGTGAAGCCCCTCGCTCAAAAGCGTGCGGCCCAGCGCCACGGTGGGAAGGAAGCGCGAGACTTTCTTTAAGAGGGAAAGCTGCTTTTCCTGCGGTTGAATCCAGAGAACCCCGGAAAGATCCATGCGCCTGGCGCGTTCCACCCAGTCGTGCTCATGGGCGGGACGCGGCCCGACGTGGAGAAGCACAAATTTGCAGTCGTTCTCACTGGCCCATCGGGTCACCCCTTCGAAAATCATGGAGGCGTACCACGATCCCGGCTTGGCCCACCATGGCGGCACGACGGCGATGCTCTTCCCCTGAAGGCGATCGACCTGCATGCGTCGCGGTTGAAGGAACGTGCCGATCCGGCGCTTGCGCGTCACCGCGCCTCGTTCCTCAAGATGGCGGAGAGCGCTTCGGATGGTCTCGCGAGAGACGGAGAACTGTTGGGCCAGCGTGCGTTCATCGGCCAGCGCAAGAGGCACCGACAGCGTCAGCCGCTGGGCTTCGAGCTGCTCGGCGATTTGAACATAAATCGGGTTCATGAATAATGGTATGGCATACCTTTTTGCAGAAAGTCGAATAAATTTTCTTGAAAGCACCTTTATTTTTTGTTGGATTTTGTACCAATCAAGGTTTCGAGTGTTGCCCGGCGGCAAAACTCTTCTCTCTTTTTCGTTGCCTCCCCTGGATGATGAAAGCCCGGTTATTCTCCCTTTTATTGAAAGCCTCGATCGGCGCTGCCCTGGCCTGCCTTGCTCCCATGGCAGGGATGGGGAGCGTTGTTGACGCTTCATCGAAGGCCGGGGTGGTCGCCCTCGCGCGCCACGGCGAAGCGATGCTTCCCATCGTGATCCCGGCGACACCTTCTGAAGAGACGCGCCAACTGGCAGCCGAACTGGCCGAAGGATTGCGCAAGATCACAGGCGCCGAGTTCCGCATCGTCACGAGCGGAGAAGCGGTGAAGGGCATCGTGATGGGAACCGCCGGGGAATGGCCCGGGCTCATCCCGCAGGCAGAGGAAGGGATGGACGAACGATACACGCGGGACGACTATCTGCTTCGCTCGGGTCCGCATGGGCTCTCTCTGGTCGGGCGAAGCGCTACCGGGCTTTCCCACGCGTTATGGGGGTTTCTGCATTCCCTGGGCTTCCGGCAGTTCTTCCCCGGCCCTCACTGGGAAATCTGGCCCCGGCAGCAGGAGCTTTCCGTACAGGTCGATCGCTATGAGCGCCCGGACTACTATTTCCGCGAGGTGACCATGCTGGAGTGGCAGGAAAACCGCGAGTCCATCGCTCAATGGAAAGTGCGCAACCGGATGGCCTCGGGATTCCGGTTGAAGACGGGGCATGCCTATGACGCCATCATCCGGCGTCATGCGGCGTTTTTCAAAGAACACCCGCAGGCGGTAACCCCGGAGAACAAGCTCGATCCAACCTATCCCGGCGTGATCCCGCTGGTGATCGGCGACGCTCTGGAGCAACTCCGGCATTCGCCTGATTCGGTTTCGATGGACCCGAGCGACCACGGTGGCTGGAGGGCCGATTCACCGCTCGGCAGTCCCTCCAACCAGGCCGTCACGCTGGCGAACGAGGTCGCCAGGGGAATCGGTGAAGCCTATCCCCATGGCAAAGTCGGCATCTACGCCTACAACGAGCATTCACCCGCTCCCACGGTGGCGGTCGACCCACGGGTGATCGTGTCGGTAGCCACTTCGTTTATCAAGGGCGGCTTCACCGTGGACCAGCTCCTCGATGCCTGGCAGGCCAAAGGCGCGACCGTGGGGATTCGGGACTACATGAGTGTCTGGCTCTGGGCCAAGGATTACCCGGGACAATCGAGGGCGAACGACCTTGACTATCTTTTTCGCACCATCCCGCACTATCATGCGCAAGGGGCACGGTTCTGGCGGGCCGAGTCGACACCGTCCTGGGCGGCCAACGGGCTCGGGCTCTACCTTGTCTCGCGCCTGTTGTGGGATGTGGAGGCGGCGCAGGATCGGGAAGCCTTGCTGGCCGACTTCTTCGGGCGCTCCTTTGGCAAGGCTGCCGAGCCGATGCGGCGCTATTTCGATGAATGCCTGCTGGCCCAGGCGCGCGCTCCGCTTTCGGAGGATCTTGTCGGGCGGATGTACCGGCACCTGGAGGCGGCCCTCTCCCATACGGACCGCCTGGAAGAGCGCCAGCGGATCGGCGATTTCGTACTCTACACGCGCTATCTGGAACTGGCGTTCAACGTCAAGGGGAAGCCCCGCAGGGAGCGCCGGTCGATTCTGGCCGAACTGGGGAATTTCTCCTACCGGGCCCGCCGAAGCCACATGCTTTCCGGGCGATGGATTTTGCGCGAGTTCCGCAAACCGAACGATGCCATTGATCCCATCGCCGCCACGGCTCCGGCCGGGGAACACCCTCTCAAGCAAAACGACGAACCGATCACCGAAGAGGAGTTGAAAGAGTACGTCGCCCGGGGCATTGCCGACAACCGGCTGCTGGACTTTACGCCCCGAAGCTTCGAAGGCCCGTTGCGCCCGTTTCCGGCTGCCCGGAGGACCGGGGCCATGACCGACGCGGAAGCGCCCGCGCCAGTGGTTCTCGTCGGGAGCAACCGCTTCTACCTCTACATGGACCAGGGCGGGGCGGAGGCCCGCTTCGATGTAAAGGTTATCTCCAAAAACGGCAACCGCGGCCCGGCCCGGGTGGCATTATACCCTCCCGACGAGGATGAAGAAACAAGCCCCCTGGCTTCGGCCGAGGCTCCGGCGGATCGGCGGCAGCATACCGTTCGCCTCTCCTGTACGGAACCCGGCCTTTATCGCGTGGAGATCACCGCTCCCGGGAATACGGAAATCAGTTGGCCGCAGGGACAGCGGGTAGCCATGCCGCAGGAGACGCTCACGACAGCCAAGCTGGTGCGACAGGATTTTTTCTTCTACGTCCCCGGCGGTACGAAAGAGGTCTCGGGTTACAGCGCCAATCGTTCGGGGAGAATCTTCAGTCCCGACGGGCGCGTCCTGCACAGCTTCGAGCGCCAGAAGGCACCGGAGTACTTCTCGATTTCCGTGCCCGATGGGCTGGATGGTGCCTGGTGGCAAATGAAAGGAGTGGCGGGCGAAAAACGTCTGATGAATGTGCCCGCCTTCCTGGCACGCCGGGCCGAGGAGGGGCTGGTCCCCCGGGACGCCCTGCCGGGTTCCATTCAATAAAAAGCAGAGTACGGCATCCCACTATGAAATCACTTCACCCTCCTCACGGTTTCACCATCGTCGAGATGCTGGTCGCCATCGCGACGGTGGCGATCCTGGCGATCCTCGCGGTTCAGGCCGGTGGGCGGATCCACGAGCGGACACAGCAGGCGGGTTGTCTGTCAAACCTGCGTTTGCTGCATCTTTTTCTCAATGCCTACGCCACGGAGAATAACGATAGTTTTCCTCCCGGCTACATCTCGGCCGCCGCGAACGGTGGAAAATCGACCACCTGGGTGCTGGAACTACGCCGGTATTCCGGGGAAATTTATTCCAATCCCGCCAAGAAAGAAGGCCTTCCCTACTGCCCGGCCACGCGCCTCAACGGACAGGTGCCGTTCCAGCGGGACAGCCGCACGTGGAAGACGGATTACAACGCCAATGGCCTGGTCCTCTCCGCCACCTCTTCCAAAAACAAACGAACCACGACAAACCCCCGCGCCATCCTTCTTTTTGATGGAGGCGGGCGCACCTCCAACAACGCCGGACAGGCGCTGCCGCATCTTCGCCATTGGGAGCACTTCAACGTGATCTTTGTCGATGGGCACGCGGAACTGGGCTCCTCATTCGACGGGTACGCCGACCGCTGGGCGCGCTGAACCCACCTAAGCACTTTTTTTCCAGGCATTTTCCTTATGAAACCAAGATGGATGGCCGCACTATCCGCAATCGGGCTTGCCTTGCCGGGGATGCTCGCAGCCCAGGAGTTCACCCTGGTGCGAAACCATGAAGCCAAAGCTGTCGTGGTGATCTCCAACCGGGAAGAAGTGGAGAAGTTTTCGCCCCGTGGGGAGACACGCCTCCTCGAGACCGCAGAAGAGTTGATTTCACTGGTGGAGCAGATGAGTGGCGTCAGGCTCGACCTCGTGAGGCGCGATCCTTCGCTCGTCCTGAGCCGGGAGGAGGAGCAGAAGCTTTATCAAGGCAAAGCGCCCATCTATCTGGGCGAAATGGCCCTTTCGAAAATACCGTCGGCCGATCTCAAGAAGGCCGTTGCCGAAAAAGCGGGGTTCCTGATCAGCGCCAGCCCGGAAGCTCTCGCGATCGCCGGGGGAACGCCACGGGGGACCGAGATCGGCGTCCATGCCTTGCTGGAGGGATTTGGCGTCCGCTGGTACTTTCCCGGCCATCTCGGCACGGTGATTCCAAAGGCGGAACGGCTGGCCGTGCCGGTCGGGGAGCGGCTGGAGCATCCCTCCTTTCAAGCGCGCCATTTTGCCCAGATCAGGCAGTCGGATGAATGGGTCCGCCATCAGAGAACCGGCGGGCCTTATTTCCCCGGCGCTCACACGCTCAAGCTGGGCCGGGGCATTTCCCCGGAAACGCACCCGGAACTCTACGCCCTTGTCGATGGCGTGCGTAAAGGTCCGCAGCATTGCCTCTCCAACCCTGAAACGCTTCGGCTTGCCGTCGATTACGCCCGGACGTACTTCCGCGAACACCCCGAAGAGCCATGGCTGGGAATGGGCCCGGCTGACGCGAGCGGCTACTGCCAGTGCAGCGGGTGCACCGCACTGGACGGCGGAGACTGGGACCCCTTTTCCAACGAAATCAGCGTGACGGATCGCTACCTATGGTTCTTTAACCGGATTCTGGAGGGCCTTCACGATGAGTTCCCGGAGAAGAAGATCGCCTTCTACATTTATCACAACTACCTGCGGCCCCCCGTCAAGGTCCAGCCCGACCCGAAGATCGTGGGAGCCCTGGCCCCGATCGGGTTATGCCGGATTCACGGTCTCAACAATCCCCTCTGCCCGGAGAAAGGCTACCTCAAGGCACTGGTTGAAAAGTGGAGGGGACTGCTTCCCGAACTCTATGAACGCTCCTATTGGTTTAACCTGGCCGACCCGGGGATGCTCTTCATCCAGATGCATCGCTTGGGGGATGAAATCAAATGGTACGCATCGCAGGGGATCAAAGGCTTCCGCACGGAGGTCACCGAGCAGTGGGCCTTTCAGGGGCCGTCGCTCTGGATCGCCGGAAAGCTGATGTGGAATGCCGCTTCGGACGTGGACGCCTTGCTGGACGACTTCTGCGAACACCTTTTTGGCCCTGCCGCCGGGCCGATGAAGAGCTATTTCACCTGCCTCGACGCAGCGTTGCGCGATGCCGACCATCATACCGGGAGCGCCTTTGACCTCCTCCGCTTTTACCCGGAGCCTGTACGGCAAAAGGCGGAAGGCTACCTGAAGCAAGCGCAAGCCGTGGCAACGGCATCGCCTTACCGGGAGCGGCTGGAGGTTTTCGCGGAAGGCTTTCGCTTCAACGAGGCTTTTGCAAGCATGATCACCCACCGCGATGCGCAGGAGTGGCAGGCCGCTGAAAAGGAACTGAAAGCAATGGATGAAATCGCCGCACGGCTGAGGGCCTGCAACCCGCCGCTGGTTTCCAACCACCCGGAAGCCTTTCTTCGTCGCTTTTTCCGCCTGCCTGTCGAGCAGGGGCACGCGCGCAGCAGCGGCGGGAACCGGGTGGTGGCTCCCCTTGTCGATGAGTGGGAAATGTTGCTCGACCCGCAAAGCGTGGGAGAAGATCTCCGCTACTTCAGCCCCCGGGCCAAGGGTGGCAACTGGCGAAAAACACCGACCTTCTCAACCACCTGGAGCGAACTCGGCCTTCGCTATTACAAAGGGCTGGCCTGGTTTCGGCAGGAGATCACCGTTCCCCGGGAGTCCGCCGGAAAGCGGATGTTTCTCTGGTGTGGCGGCGTGGACGAGACGGCGCGGATCTGGGTGAACGGGAAACGGGTGGGGACGAGTCCCTCCTCCGCGTTCACACCCTTTGAAGTCGATGCCACCAACGCCGTCGTGGAGGGCCGCAATCTGGTGGTGCTCTGTGTCGCCAACCGTCGCGTGGATGAACTCGGCACGGGCGGCATCACCGCCCCCGGGTTCCTCTACCTGCCCGTAAAAGGCGATGCCGCTGAACTAGCTAACATCAAACCGCTGCGCAATACCTTTCCATAACCATCTGCCCCCTAAAAACTCAAGCTTATGAAACGAACGCCTCGCCGGTTAGCCCAATACACCGCCTTCATCCTCCTGTCGGGGATGCTACCGGCGGTCTCCCTTGCCGATGATCTTTTCTGGAACGGCACCACCTCCGACTCCTGGAGCGCTGGCTCCAACTGGTCCTCCGGTGGAGTTCCAACGAATGCCGATACGGCGTTGTTTTCGCAAAGCGACCGCCGCGATATCGTCCTCGACATACTTGCGGGCACGGACGTTCGCGGTCTGGTTTTCGACCGGGCGGCTCAGGATTTCACCTTCACCGGAGAGAGCCTGGGGCTTGGCGCGTCCGGCATCTCCGTTTACGGCGCCGGGACGCAACGGCTCGACGTGCCGTTGCGGATCACCACGGGCAATGCCATATCGATTCATGTGGCGCGTGGAGAACTGCAACTCTCGGGTGCCATCTCGGAAGACGGGAGCGGGACTCCCGGGCTGACGAAGTCGGGCAACGGCACATGGGTCCTTTCCGGCCAGAGCAGTTATACCGGTACGACGCGGCTCAACGCGGGAGCCACGGTGTTCGATTTCTCAACCCATCCGGCAGACCTGGTCAACGCCGCCTCCTCGCTGGTCCTTGGAGGAGGCGATCTGGTTCTGCTGAACACTACGGGGGAAAGCGTCTCGCAAACCTTTTCCAGAACGACGCTGGCAAGCCGGTCCCTTTCCTCGGTTTCCTTTTCCGGCAGCGGCAGCAGCACGTTGAATCTCGGCGACACCTGGACCCGCGAAGGAAACTCCGGGGGCATCCTGCAGGTGCATCTCTCCAGCGGCGGGCGGGTTCTGGCCCCTGGGCTGCCATCGCAGACCACGCATCAATCGACCACCGCCATCCAGGGGTTTCTCGTGGTGACGGACACCGATGGCGTCGGCTTTGGCTATGTCCGGGATGGGGAGATCCAAAGATATGACGCGGCGGAAACGCTGGTGGACAACACCGGGAACAACGCCAGCCTGAATGTGCGTACTTCGGGCGATCTGACCCTTACTTCGGGAAACCGCTATTTTCAGTCGCTGGAAATTGATACCACCGACGGGGCCGGATCGCTGACCTTCGGGAGGGATTCCGATTACTTCCGTCTCGGCCAGAAAGCCCTTCTGATGAAGGGCGGGAACGACTATACCATCACCAACGGGCAGGTCGGCATGGAATCCGTGGAACTTCTGATCCATCAGCAGGGGACCGGGGTGCTGACGATTGCCGGGAGGATCGGGGCCAAAAGCGCCAGCCTGAGCAAAGGCGGAAGCGGGGCGCTCGTTCTTACGGCCGACAGCGTCTATACCGGTGCCACGGCGGTACTGGAGGGGGCGCTCTGGCTGACGGGCAACCTGACAGGGACAGGCTCCGTCGTCGTCGCCGACCAGGCGCTCCTGGGAGGGACGGGCAGCACCAATGCCGACGCGCAGGTCGTGGTCAAGGCGGGGGCAACACTGGCTCCCGGCACCGATTCCGTGGGCCAGTTTCGTACCGGCAGTACCGTTTATGAGGGAGGAGGGCGCTTTCGGCTCAAGCTTCAAACCGATGGGAGCGGGGAAGCCGGCACCGATTGGGATCAACATCGGATCACCGGGGTGCTCGACCTGAGCAACCTCAGTATGGACGAGCCGATGCAGATTGATCTTGTCAGCCTCGGCGGGCCGGGCCTCACCGGGGAGATCGACGGGTGGGACGGCAGCAGTCCCCACCTCTGGCACTCGTTTATCTCCACCACGGAGGGCTTTCTGGGGACGTTCGATTCCTCCCTTTTTGTGGTGGACACCAGCCGTTTCCTGAATGCCTTCGACGGCAGCTTTTCGGTGGCGCTTGGGACTGACGGGTTGAGCCTTGACCTGACCTATCAGGCCATTCCGGAACCCTCCACCTATGCGTTGGCTTCGATGGTCTTCGTCGGCCTGCTCGGTGGTTGGTGGAGGCGAAAAGAGCGGTGAAACGTTCCTACACCCTCTCCCCGCCGACCATGGAGTCGCCCCCGCTATCCCTTCACGACGGATTCACGGTCTACGAACGCCAGTTTGCCCTTGCGGCGGCAACGATGCCCGTCCGTGTCCCGTGGAGCGCTCAGGAACGGGAGGAAATCCTTCGCGTGGCCCGTTCGTCTCTGGGAATCCACAGAGAGTGGGTGCCGACCATCGATGCCGAGGTGGTTTCAACGACCGACGGTGGCGGTTACCGCGTGGAACACTGGCAGAGCATTTCGTGGCCGGGTTGCCGGGGGGCGGCCGATCTCTATCTTCCCAACCGGCTGCGGGAGCCGTACCCGGTCGTGATCCTTGCGTGCGGCCACGGAGAAGGGGGAAAGCGTGCCGGGATCTACCGCAGGATGGCGGTTCATCTGGTTCGCCAGGGCATGGCCGTTCTGGTACCCGATAACATCGGGCAGGGTGAACGGATCTCCATGGGGCATACGAAGGTCGTGAAGGTGTTTGAATATGGGCTCTCGCTTCAGGGTTTGATCGTCATGGAGACCATGGGCTGGCTCGATTGGGTGAAAACCGCACCGCGCCTTGATCCTGCACGGATCGCATTCGTGGGGAACTCCGGCGGCGGACTGCTGGCCTTGTTCCTGGGAGCGCTATGCCGGGACGACCTGGCAGCGATTTCTTCATCGGGCTACCCGGGCACCTTCAGCTTTATCGCGCAGAAGGAGAAAAAGCATTGCCATTGCAACCTGCTTCCGGGAGTGGTCGGCAAGCTGGAAATGTGGCAGCTCTATGGCGCCATGGCCCCGACGCCGCTCTTTCTCTTTCAGGGAAACGGGGATCACTTCTTTCCCGTGGACCTCTTTTGGCACAACGCCCGCAAGGTGCTGGCCTGTTACGAGCGTGCGGGCGCGGCAACGGATTTCCGGGCCGAGGTGACGGAAGGCGGGCATTCGTGGGACGCCCGTCGCTGTACCCTCCTGGCCCGGTACCTTTGCGGGCAACTCGGCCTCCCCTACCATGAGGCGACTACCCCGGATGTCGTGGAGCCCGGGGAACTTCCCCTTTGTTACCCCGGCGATTCTTTCCTCTCAATCAGCACCGACGAGGTGGCGCGCCGATTGACTGCCTCCCCCGAGGGAAGCGCCACCGCGCTTTGGGAGGTTTTTCCGCCGACCGTCAACGTAGCGGAGTCCCCGGAGATTTTCAGTCGGGGCGGCTTGAAGCAAATCTTCTCGCAGTACGAAGCGTTTCTGTCCCCGCCGGCAGGTGCTTTTTCCGCACATGGTTTCGGACGGGCGAGCGCGAAATAGGCACTTCGGGTTACGATCTTTCCAGGTTCTATATCGTCTGCACGAGCAATATCGGTTCTCATCAGCTTTTCCGCCCTACTCGCCTCCCCTTTACAACGCTGGAGCGGGCGGTGCTTTCGGAATTGCACCAATTCTTCCGACCTGAATTGATCGGGTGGTTTGACGAAAAGATCGTTTTCCGTCCGCTTTCGCCGGAAACGCAGCGGGAGATCGGCAGGCTTGTCGTTTGGGAGGAACTTGAACGCTTCAAAAAGAAGGGTTTCGACCTGGCCGTGTCGGATTCGGCCTTTGAATTTCTGATCCGGCGGGGCATCCACAAGACGCTGGGAGCACGGCCCATGAGAAAGGCAGTCCAAAAATTCATAGGCGATGCCATTCGGGAGGCTCTCAAGAGAAAGATGGCACGAATCGAAAGAATCGATGTTTCACCCTCCGGCAACTGTCTTGTGGCTTCTCGGAATCTGTTATAAAAACAGGATTGATTTTATAACAGGGATCAACGATCTTTGTCCCAGTGAACCTGAGTGAAAAAATTCTGAAACGCATGCGCCGAAAGAGGGGGAATGCGGTCTTCACCCGCGCCGATTTCCTTGATCTTGGTTCGACGGATGCCGTCGGGATGGGGTTGATGCGTCTGGCACGGAGTGGAAAAATCCGCCGTTTGGGGCGCGGGCTTTATGATGTGCCTCGTACTCATCCGGATCTTGGCGCTCTCTCTCCGACCGCGGAAGCGATTGCTCAGGCGGTGGCACGCCGTCAGGGACTCCGGCTCCAGCCCTCGGAAGCGGAGGCGGCCAATAGACTCCACCTCTCTGACCAAGTGCCCGCGCGAGCGATTTATGAGACTGATGGGGCTTCAAAGATTATCAAGGTTGGACGGCGTACCATCGAATTTCAGCGGCGTTTGCCTCGGAAAATGGCAGCAGCGGGAAGAATGAGCGGCCTTGTCTTCGGTGCACTCCACGCCATTGGAAAAGAAAACGTGACCACCGAGCGTATCGTTCATTTGCGCGAGTTGTTAAAAACCTCTGACAAGCGGCGGTTAATGAAGGATCTGCCGCTGGCCCCGGCTTGGATGCATCCACACTTGCGCTTTATCGCGGATAGAAAGGCGGGCGAATGAATCAGTTTACCGCTTTGTCCGCCGAAGAGCGGGCAATCTATATCCACGAAGCTGCCGAGCGCCTCAACGTGTCGTCAGTCATTGTCGAGAAGGACTTCTGGGTTTGCTGGATGCTGGAACGTCTTTTTGAGAACCCGGAACTGCGGCCACACCTGGTTTTCAAGGGAGGAACTTCCCTTTCCAAAGTATTTGGAGCCATTCAGCGCTTTTCCGAAGATATTGATCTCTCGATCAGTCCGAGGTTACTCGGGCGCGACGATGCCTTTCTCGAGGATGCCGCGACTCGAACTCAACAGAGAAAACGAATGGCGGAAATCGAAGCTCTTTGCGCTGCTGCCGTGGAGGGGCGATTGCAGCCGATCCTGGAAACGGCGACACGCCGCGTGCTCGGCGAGCCCGGCGATGGTAGAAGCTGGTTATGTTACGAGTTGGATGGAGCGACCCGTTCCCCGGTTCTTCTATTTTTTTATCCTGCCGCTATCGATGGCCGAGGAGGTTATATTCCGCAGACGGTGAAAATTGAATTCGGCTCACTGACCGATCAACAACCAACCGGGGCTCACCGAATCAGACCGCTTCTGGCGAACGTTATACCGGGGAAGTTCGAGGACTTTGCAAGCGAAGTGGTCGCTCTGGAGGTGGAGCGAACCTTCTGGGAAAAGGCGACGATTCTTCACGCGGAATACCATCGTCCTGCGGGCCAGCCGTTACGTGATCGATTTGCGCGACACTATGCCGATTTTGCGGCGCTCTGGCAGCATCCGGCATGTACCAAGGCTCTCGAACGGTTCGATTTACTCGAACGGGTGGTGATCCATAAAAGCCGTTTTTTCGCCTCAAGTTGGGCGGCCTACGATCTTGCCAGACCAGGGACGTTCCGTCTTTGCCCGCCGGACGCCCGTATCCCGGAGTTGGAACGCGATTACACGAAAATGAAAGGAATGTTCCTCGACGTTCCGATGGCTTTTAGAGAAATTATCGATACGCTCCACAGCGCCGAAAAGGTTCTCAACGCCCATCAGGAAAGTTGAATTGTGATATCTATCGAATTCAAAACAAGTTGCATATTGACGGTCAATTTGTCATGCTTTCGGCATGCCGAAAGTGCTGACCATTGATCCCGACGATTTGACTCGCCCCAATTTTCCGAAGATTGTGGAACAGATGCTCAAGAAGGGCATTGACGTTGAGGTGACGTCCAAAACGCACGTCATCAGTCTCTGGAGGGCGATCCAGCGAGCGGGATACTGGTCGTGGAGTTACCGGGTGGGGGAGCGGGCATGGCGTGTTCGGCTCTCAAAGGAACCGACGACCGGAAGAACCAATCCTTTGATTGAGGAGTGCGAACAGACGTTCAAGACGCCTTACGGACGGTGGCGGCAGTACGTTCCCGCGCTTCTGGAGGGGAAGGCCATATCGCTCCCAACGAAGGAAGAGGCCAACCAGTGCAGTCGGAGCGCCCGGTATCACCTTCGAAAAGAGGAAGCGCCTCCTTTCAAGATCGTGATTACGCCCGAGAAAAAACAGTTCGCTGTTCGCCTGGTTTGGAAAGAATCGGAGTGAAACGCGCTCGCAAAAGGGGACGCTTTGTGGTCGGCTTGGATAATCGCCACTATTGAGCCGTGGCATTCAACCACCGAAATCGACCCATGTTAAAAGTTATCGCCCAGCACTTCATCAAGACCGAGCATCTCGACTGCGTCCGGCCTCTTTATCAGGAACTCATTGAAAAGACGCGCCAAGAGGCGCTTTGTATTTCCTACGAGCTTTTTATCGACCAGCAGGATGAAGGGCATTTTGTTTTCGTGGAGGAGTGGCCGGATCGCGCGGCTCTGGACGTGCATTGCGCCACGGAACACTTTACGCGCCTGGTGCCGTTGATCAGCCAGTATCAACGTCAGGAAAGTATCCTTCTTCTGATGGACCCGTTTGATTCCGCTTCGGCGGAGTCCTGAAGCACGAAGTCGTCTACTCTGCGACGCCAATCACTCGCCCGCTGGTCACGATGGAGGCGCTGCGGACCAAGCCGGGATCGGACGGGGTGTTGAAACTTTCCTCGATCCACACATCGTGCGGGGTGACGAAGGAGAGATTGCGCGGCAGGGTCTCGGCGTGCCGGATGATCACCACGGCATCGGCTCGGTTATCGAGTCCGGCAATCTGGAGCTTGGCCGCGAGTTGATCCTGCGACCACCCCATCTTGTAACGCAGTTTCCGGATCTGCGGTCCAATCAAGTTCCGGTGCGGTTTCATTGCTTCCGTGAGGTAACAGAAGCAATAGAAGTCCGAATTTCGAGTTAGGGTGTTCGTAACTCGAACCAATTCATTTCACTGATGAGATAAGCTCTGGGGTTTTCTTTCGGCCTTCCATTGCCTGTGGAACCTATCCTGTCGGCAAACATACTTGATATGATCGCCTTCAAAGCAGGAAGCATTTACGTCATGGACCGGGGGTACATCGATTTTGCACGCCTCTATCGAATTCACCGCCGCAATGCTGGCGTCATGATGAGAGGTGTTATAAACCGAAGCAACATCCAGATGTCGAAGTTAGGGTTCATTAGTCTTCCTGGGAACGATCTGCGTATAGTCCGCCAAGGGACGC
>DATMFV010000007.1:0-26399 GCA_035555975.1 Chthoniobacteraceae bacterium | reverse complement strand
TTTCGGGCGCTTTTCCGATTCTCCGGCGTTGCTCGCTGCGGTCGGTATCTTAGGATACCGCCCTTACTCGCGCCTTGGAGAATACGAAAAATCACCTCGAACTTTTTCAAGGAACTAACCTAACACGACATTAGGGCGTGTCTACGAATTTAAGTGAAAGGCGACTAAAAGCCGCTTTTTGGTCCAAAACGGGTTTCCTCAGGCGTCCGAATCTCGATTGAAGCCTTCTTCGAAAGCCCCGTTTTGGCCTCAAAAATCGATCTTTTATTCATCCTTCAAAATTCGTAGACACGCCCTAACGGTCGGTCGAAGCTCCCGAGGCGGCGATGCCGAGCAACTCGTTTTCGGCAGGGAGCGTGGTGCCTCCGCCGGAAAAGGTCATCGGAAGGTAAACGCCGGTCTGGACCGGGTTCCGGCGATGGCGTCGTGCATCGATCTTCCGGCAGAGCATTTCGACCAGCTCCACCCCGATCGCCTGCATCGGCTGGCAGGCCGTGGTGAGATGTCGGGAGGAGGCGGGGTGCGTGCCGCTGCCGCCGATGACGCTGACATCGTGCGGGACGCGAATCCCGTTTTCCCGGCAGTAGCGGAGCACGCCGAGCGCCAGTTCGTCGCCGGTCGCCACCACGGCATCGGGCCACTCCCGGCCTTTGGCGAAAATCTGTCCGGCGGCGCAATACCCGTGTTCTTCGTGATGATCGATGGCGTTGACCATCTCGTAGCTCACCTCCCGGCCGGTCCGGATGCCGATGGCGGCGGTCAGCCCCGCATGTCGAAGAAGGTTGGAGACGCCGATCTGTTCGTGAAAGTTGCTCAGGTTGACGATGCGCCGCCGCCCCGCGCCCAGGAGCGCCTTGCCGATCCGGTACCAGGTATCCATGAAATCCGCCGAAACAAAGTCGGCGGTGGCGGAAAGGGCGGGCGGGTTGAGATGGACGACCGCCACTTCCTCCAGCAGCTCGCGATCGAGGCGCGCGGCCAACCCTTCCACGGGGCGCAGGATCACGCCGTCGACCCGGTGCCGGTAGTTTTCCAGGGTCTGCCGTGCTTGCTCCCCGGTCTGGTCGAGCATGGTCATCGGGACGATGTGCGACTCCCGGTCCATCCGGGCGAGGTGATTGACCATCGCTCCCGAGATATGCAGGTGCCACAGGTCGACCGCAGGGCTGCCGGTAAGTGAACCGAAAGTGACGCCGAGGCGCAAGGTCTGCCGGTCGGTCTTGGGGGCCTTGAGCAGGAAACTGCCGTTGCCGATCTCGGTGCTGATCACCCCTTCGCGGGTCAACATCTGAAAGACCGACTGCACGGTGGAGACGCTGACGCCGAGCTGCCCGGCCAGGGCCCGCCCGGAGGGGAGCCGCGCCCCCTGGGGGAGGTCCCCCCGTTCAAACTGCGCCTCCAGATACGCCAGAACACGCTCCCGTGCCCGCGGTTTCACTCCGGGGGCTACGGGTGGCATACTTTCGCTGAGTCGTGTCATTGCGGCAATATGGATGAAAAGCGGCTGAAAGTAAATCATCATCTTTCCATCCGGTTTTAATGGGGTGTGAGCCGGTTTTTCGATAGCGCGCGAACAGTTCCGCTGAAACATCCATCCAATATCATCGGTCGCCGGTGATTCATTTGCGAAAAAGTGAGTCGTTTAAAAAAATCTTGACCAGTCCGCTTTAATATCACTTTATTGTCACTGAAACTTAAAGTGACCTGGCTTACCTTTCTCTCCCGATGCCATGAAAGTACCCCTCTCCCTCCCTGCCTTGTCCGGAATCCGCGTCCGGACGAGCCTTTCCGCGATGGCGACCGCGTTCCTGCTTTTGCAGCCACCTGCCTTCGCGGCCGACTACACATTCACCCACTCCAGCGGGAGCCATGAGTGGAACGCTCCCGCGACGTGGGGCTTGACGGACCCCGGCGCTTTTCCGGGTTCACCGGACGACAACGTCCTTTTCTCGCCCGCCAGCGGTTCCGAAGAGGTGACGCTGCTGGTGGCTCCCAATGGCACCACCAGTATCGGCAATCTGGTTTACGACGGCGACGGCACGGAATCGCAGCGGCTTTACGCCCGCCGCAGCCGCAATGTCGTCTTGAAGCTGGTCTCGCTCCAGAAAGGCGGCAACCGCACCCTGGTCATCGGCAACGGCGGGGATGACCGCTCCCTCGGCCTCGAGATCGGTACGTTCGAACTCGATGAAGGGACGGTGGAGATCGGCCAGGGAACGGCGCTGCTGGACAAGTTCGAGGTTTCGGGCACGACGAAGATCGGCGCCAGCGGGTTGCTGCTTTTTACCGGGATCAACAACGGCAATCGCCTCCGCCTGGGGGCTCTCGATCTCGAGGCGGGGGGGAGGATCTATCTCGGCGGTCGGGGCAACAGCACCGGCACGCTGGAGGTGGCGTCGTTGCAGGGGGCGGGGGAGGTGACCGTCTGGGGAAGCCCGACCCACGCGGGGACCGCCTCCACGGTGGAAATCGTCGGCGATGGTCCGGCTCCAACGACCTTTACCGGCACCCTCCGCGACACGAACAACGCTGCTTTTCCCGCAACGCTGGCGCTCATCAAGCAGGGGGAGGGAACACAGATTCTCTCCAGAACCGGCAGCACGGCAGCCGATCACGAGAACCCTTATTCCGGCGGGACGATCATTTCCGGCGGCATCCTGGCGATTCACAATGAACGTCATGACGCGAGCGTCCTCGGTACGGGCGCAGTGACCGTCGGGGAGGGGGGCGTTCTGGCCGCCGCAGGCACCGGGACCGTGCGGCTCGGCAACGGCCGGAGTATTACCATCGAAGCGGGCGGCGCGCTCGCCCCGGGCGCGCTCGGCGAAGGTTTCGCGGAGTTGAAGCTCAACGGAGCCATCAATGGATCAAGCCCGATCCTTCTGGTGGAAAGCGGGGGCGAACTGGTCTTCCGCCTCGGCAGCGGCAACCAGAGCGACACGATCACCTTCCTTTCCTACGAGGGAGCCGCTGACCTCCCCTCCACCGGTATGCGGCTGACGCTCGACCAGGTGCAGGAAGGGGTGTTCACCCTTTTTTCATTCTTTGGCGATGAGGCGGGGCTGACGTCGGTCGGGAGCGGGCTGGCGGCGGGCGCGTTCACGCTGGGGCCGCTGGATGGTTTTACCGGCACGCTTCATTATGACGAGACGGGTTACGGCGGCCTCGGCGTGGTTGCATTGGAGATCGTCGCCATTCCGGAGCCGGCCACCCTCTCCCTGCTCCCGGGCGTCGTGCTCCTCGGGGTCTGGCAGATCCGCCGTCGCCGGAAAAAAGGGGCTTCACCGTCTCTTGGAAAACAGGTCAACAGGTCGTAACCTCTCCCGGTCATGCCTCCCGACGAACAGGCTGATTCCGTTCCGTCTCCCGCGCTGATGAGCCGCCATGGCGGCTTCGGCCTGGTCGAGCTTCTGGTGAGTCTCGGGCTGCTGGCGGTCCTGCTGGCGATCGCCCTTAAAGGTGCGGGAGCCGTCCGGGAACGGGGAGTCGCCGCGCAGTGCCTGCTCAACCTGCGGCAACTGGCCCAGGCAACGCTCCTTTTCGCGAACGATCACGATGGGCGCTTTCCTCCCGAGCGAATCGGGGAGGAAGGGAATCCCGACGGGCTCGGGGTCCAGTGGGATGCCCAGATTGCCCCCTACCTCGGGCTCGAAGTCTCCAATGCCACGCGGCGGGAGCGTACGGTTTTCTACTGTCCCGCTGCGAGGAAGAACGGCGACGCGCGGTTTGGCCGCAGCTACGGGTACAATCTCTACCTTTCCAACAACCATGCGGGCAGCGGCCGTTTGCAGACGATCGGAGACCGATCGCTCCAGTTGATCCTGATGGAATCGCTTTCACCCCAGCTCAATGCCGACGGTTTGAGCTGGCCTCTTTTCGGAGCCCGGCACAATGGAGCCATTGTTCACCCTCAAAAACCGGAGCGGATCGTCTACCCGCATCGCTTTCAGGGCCATTTCGTGTTTGCCGACGGGCACGTGGCACCGCGGCGGCCGCTGGGCGGCGGCGATACCGGCCTGCCTCGAAACGTCATCTGGGGAAATGGAATGGGGGTCAGTGGCGATTAGGCGTCGATTTATGAAACGGTTTCTTATCCTTTCGCTGGTTCTGCTGGCGCAAGCCGGGCTGGTCGCCGCCCCGGCGTCCGCCCCGCAGCCTGCGCTGTTGCTCGACTTTGCTTCCGGTCATCTGGAGGCGACGGTGGCCCCCGGGGAAAAACGGGTCGGCCGCTTTTACCTCGGCGGGCCGCGGGCTGACCCGCATACGGAACGAAAAGGGGTTCATCGCTCCATCCTTGAAGATTTAAGGAACGTTGATGGCCGCTATCGGCTGGTGCCGAACGAACCGCTCAGCCTCGATATTCTGGGAGCGCTCAACCTTCAAAGCGGTGCGTTGTCGCTGGTATGGATTCCCGGCGAACCGGCGGAGAAGGGCGGGGTGCTCTTGAGCGTCACCTCCACCTTTGTCGGTTCGCCCCAGGCGGGGCCGACGGCATGGGAGTTGAGCCTGGCGGCTTCCCGCGAGGAACCGGGAAAGGTCGCGTTCGAATTGCGCACGGGAGCGATGAAAGGGCGGACGCGGCCGGTCACGCTGGCTCCCGACCGCGCAGCACGCCTGAGGGTCGATTGGGAAGCCACCCGGGGCATCGGCTTTTTCCTCAATGGCGAACCGCTCGCGATGGAGGAGAACACCCCGGCGGGCGCGTGGGTCGATCTTCCGGTGGAACGTCTTCAGATCCATCGCAACCCGACGGGCGGTATCGAGGAACTGGCGCTTTATTCCACGGCTTTAAGCGTTGAAGAGCCGCCGGTGACCAGCCCGTTGCCGCCCGCAACTCCCCCGGCCCGAACCTTGACAAGGCTGCACCCGGGAATCCCCCTGCGCCTTACGGAGGCGGTGGTGGAGGACGCGCGCGAGGAAGGATTGCGGGCCGGTGGCTGGCTGGCAGTGGATGGGACGGCGGCCAGCGCTTTTCCGTGGTGGTACCATGGATACAGCCAGTTGCCGGAACGGAGGCTGGAGATCACGCTCGCCCCGGGAAGCGGCCCCAAGGCGGTGACCCTCACCGGCACGGCCCGGGGGCGACTCGCGCCGCTTCTGGAGGATGGCTCCGAGGGGACACCGCTCGCTTTGGAGGGAGGGAACATGGATGAAGCGATCGGGAGCGCCCGGCGGTACCGGTTGTCTGTCTCGGAAGGGTTGGTTCACGAAATCGGGTTCTACCGGGAGGAGGCTCCGGCGGCGGCTCCCCCGGGGCCGTTGCGCACTTTTCCGATCGCCTCCGGCAATGGCCGGGCGGCGCTTGCGCAGATGGCGCAGCGGGAACTGGCGAGCCGTTATCACCCGGCATCGCAACGGGTGTTGCCCGCCGGGGATGAAGAGGGAAAGGCAACGCTTCACTTCGGCCCCGGGCAGGCGTGGCACGTGGCGATCAAGCCGCCCGGGCAACGCTACCCTCTCGGAGAGATCGGCCTGCGGCTCGCGCTCGAAACGCCTTTGCGGGAGCCGGTGGCGCTGGAGTTGACCCTCCATGCGCCGGGTGTGGCGTGGAAGGAGCTTTCGCGGCGCACGGTGCTTCTGCAACCGGGCGGGGATGGAACCTACCAGCTTTGGCTCGATCTCCGCGATACGGTGCTCTTTGAAAAGGAATCGCTTTGGCTGACCCTTTGCGCGGAGAAGGAACTGAAGCTGCGGACGGGAGAGGGAGGCTCGGCGGTGACGCTGGCGCCGGCAGGCGATGAACAGAAGGCGCTGGCGCTCTGGGGGAGGGATCGGTGGCGTTCGGTCCGCGATCACTTTGAATCGATCAGTGAACCGCGCCCCTGGGCTGCGATGGATGAGGTCAAGGAAAACGCCTGGTGGCTCCGGTTGCAGGTCCCCGCCTATGCCGCCGTGGACGACGGCCTGCGGCAGCTTCTGAAGCAGTTTCCCGAAAATCCTCTTTACCGGGCGGTCTTTACCTTTACCCATCCGCAGATGCCCAACCCCGCGACCCGGCTGGCCGTTCCCGAAGCGACGCCAAAGGCTCCCCGGTGGGCCAGCCTGCTGCGGGAAAACCTTAAACTCTACAAGGAGTTTGTCCATTGGTGGATCGACCACCGGCAACACCCCAACGGAGAGTTTGGCCACTGGTATGGCGATGATAGCGATCTGCTTCAGGAATGGGTCAACCTGGTCTTCATCAGCGACCCGGGCGGAAAGGTGCGGGAATCCTTCAGCCGTCTCAACGAAGCGATCGTCGGCAAATACCGGCGCAACGGGGAGCCGTTGATCCGCAATGGGCTCAATACCCGTTATACCGACTCCCTGCATGCCTATGAGGAAGGATTGAACCTTCAGGCGTCGGATTTTCTGATGAACTATGGCCACCCCGGGAAGTTTGCGCGGCTGCTGGAAACCGTCTCGCGCTACGATGGCTACCTGCTGGTCCCCGCCGGGGAGCCGGGCAGGTTGCGCTTCGCCGGAGATGAAGGGAGCGAGCGCCTTTTTTTGAACACCGACTGCCCTCCCACCGGGGGCAGCCTCGACTATTGGGCGTATCTTTTTACCCACCCGGGGCTGATGGCGGGGTGGTACAACCGCGATCCCGCCATCTGGGATCAACTGGCGGCGCTCGGCCGCTGGAGCCTTGCGCGCAGGGACAAAAAATGGCAATCGGTCGGCTCCTCGCTTCTCGGCGGGCTTTACTACCATACACGGGAGGAGAAGTGGCTTTCACCGATGATCGACCGGAAGGCGTGGACGGAAAAGCGTGTCCTGCTCGCCAACCCGCGGCTGGAGCCGAAGCTGCAGGCGACGCTGCCGGGGATCGACCGGCAGGCCACGCTCGGGGCCTTGAAAGAGATGGAAGGGGATGGCGATCGCTTTGAAGCGCTCCGTTCGACCCACATGGGCGATACCGACCGGCGGTTTGTGGCCAGTTGGGTGGAATGGAAGCTATCGGGAGAGGAAAAGGAGCTTCATGCGGGCCTCGAAGCGATGTGGAGGAAATGGAAATTCCTGCAACCGGTCCTGACCGAAGCCGAGATGTCGGGAGACCGGGTGGCGGTCCCCAAGAATCTGTTGGCTTACCTCTACCTTGGAGGTTCGGCGGGATCACGAAACGCTGATTTTTACCCCAACATCGCCGTGAGCTACGAGGGGTGGGACGATTTTTCCGCCATGGTGCTGGAGGACGGGCCCGACCGGTTGCGCCTCCGTTTCTACCTGTTTGGAGATCAACCCCGGCAGGGAAGCCTCCGCACCTGGCAACTCGAGGAGGGCGATTATTCGCTCACCATCCGACGCGGAGAAGAGACCCTCTCGACCCGTTCCCTCCCGAAGTGGCAGCGGGCCGACGCCGTCGAACTGCTCCTGCCGCCGCAGGAGTCGCTGGAGCTGGTCTTTACCCGGGAAAGCCGTTCGGAAGCTCCCGCCGTGCGCGGGGACGCCGCGCTGATGCCCGGGGGCAAAGGGGCGAGTTACCGGGACGGGGTGCTGCGGGTTCCGGTCTATAACCTCGGGTGCGTGGAGATGAAAGGGATCACCGTGCTGCTTTGTGACGGGAAAGGGGAACCGGTCAGCCGGGCGAAGCTGGAGCGGCTCCCGGCACTCGGGGAGTGGAAGCCCGGGAAGGCGGTGGTCGATCTCCCGGTTCCGGCGGGGCTTGCCGCCGAGACGCTTTATCTGGAGCTTGAGACAAGCGAACCGGAAATCACCCGGCAAAACAATCATTCCACGCTGCGCCCCGACCGCGGCATTTGAGGTCGCCGCAGGAAAACAGGTGAACCCAAGCCCACGCGCTTTACTCAAACTCCGCCGCCAGCCGCAGCCGACCCGGCACGGTTTTCGGGTAGCCGGGAGTGGGCCGTCTGGCCACGCGCAGTTCGAAGAGGTCGACCAATTCCCGGGCGGCGTCCCTTCGCGAGACTTCATAGCGGTGGACCGGCACGCCGAAGCGGACCGGGATCTCCCGGTTGGTCAGTGAAATGATCTCCAGATCGCGCGGGAGGTCGAGGTGCGACTGGAGCAGGGCGGCCGCCACGCCGCGCATCATGATGTCGTCGGTCACCAGCAGGCAGTCGGGAACGTAGTTTTTCCGGATCGCCTTCCATTCGTCGACCAGGCAGGCGGTCAGTTCATACCCGGCCCGTTCGATCTCCAGATCGCATTCGCGATGGGTTTCGCGGATCTGGCACCGCAGGAAGCCGAGCTTTTCCACTGCTTTCCAGAGCGGTTCGTCGTTCACGTACGGGCTTTCCTTGCGGAGGATGGCGATCTTCCGGCGGCCCCGGGCGGCGAAGTGTTCCATGCTGCACCGGAGAAAGTGGGCGGAGTCGAAACAAACGTCGCCCCCCTGCTGCGGACGACCCCACCGGACCGAAGGGCGCTTGAACCCGGCGTACAACTCGGGAAAGCGGTTCAGGGCGCAGGCGACTTCAAGCACGCCGACCGGCTCGGCGGCTTCCAACTGGCGGCGCAGGCGTTCCATGATCGCGGGGTAATCGGCATAAGGCCGGGCCGAAGCGGCGAAGAGATGGTCGATGACCACGAGGCCATACCCCCGCGCTTCCAGTTCCTGGCGGCTCATCTCCACCAGCAGCCGGTTGGAGTGGGCCTGTTCGAGATGGAGGTTGTTTTTGAGCAGCATGACGACGTTGGAAACCCGCCGCCGGGCGCGGACGACGGTCCCGGTGCCCTGTTTGCGCTCCAGATAACCTTGCGCGGCGAGCGCGGAAAGCGCGTGGTGAATCTCCCGGCTGGTGACCCCCAGTTCCTCCGCGAGCTGGCGGCTTCCCGGAAGCTTTTCACCCGCCTTCCAACGTCCGTTCCGGATCGCACGGAGCAGAAGATGATCGGTCTGGAGAGGTGAAGAATCGGACATTTTATTAGCGATAAACGAGCTTTTAATATGAAATATAGGTAATTTTGCAAAAGAATTTCTTAATTTATTTGAATAACACGTATCTGATCTTCAATTTTCTTAAAAAGTAACTCGTCAGGAGAGGTCTAAAAGATTTTACGAGATAAAATCCGTTTTTTTGAGACAGCGGACCTCTGCCCTGCGATCTCCTCTCTCTTCTTTTATGAAAACCAGAAAGAATATTGTCCTGATTCAATGCGATGCGCTGGCGTCGTTCCAGCTTGGGTTCGCCGGGCATCCCGATATCCGCACGCCGCATCTCGACCGGCTCGCCGCTGAAGGTTCCAACTTTCCCGATGCCGTCACGTGCGCCGGGGTTTGTGTGCCGGCGCGGGCGAGTGTGATGACGGGGCGTTTTCCCGCCGGGCACGGGGTGCTCTCCAACCACATGGCGCTGCCGCCCCGGGAACCGCGCATGGGGCGGCTCTTCAGCGAAGGAGGCTACCGCACCGGCTATTTTGGAAAGACCCATTATGGCGTCCATGCCGCTGCGATGGCGGATGAAGGGTGGGGGGAGCTTTTTTCGGCAGGCGATTACAACCGATGGCTTGGCGAACAGGGGGTGGCCATTCGCTACCCCGAAAAGAACCTTACCCAACGGAGACCGATGCGCTATTGGCGCGCGGGGCGCTCTGACATCCCGCCGGAAATCCATTTTGAAAAGGCGATGACCGATCGCGCGATCAACTTCATTCAAAGCGACGCCCCGGGTCCGTTTCTCTGCTTTCTTAACCTGATCGCGCCGCACGGTCCCTTCGCGGTTCCGCCGCCTTTTGATACCTTGTTTGATCCCGCCGCGCTCACGCTTCCGGCCTTTGACGAGCGCGACCTGGAAGGGAAACCGGCGGCATTCCGCCGATGGATTCTCCAGAACCGCAAGTACATGACCCCGGAGGAGCTTCGGCAGATGCTGTCGGTCATCTACGGGTTGATCGCGCTGGTCGACCATCAGGTGGGTCGGGTCGTCGAAGCCCTTAAACAAGCGGGGCTGGAGGAGGAGACGCTGCTTCTTTTTACCTCGGACCATGGCGATTTCGGCGGTTATTACGGCATCATCGGCAAATCGTGGACGATGCACGACGTTCTCTGCCGCATCCCGCTCCTGATCCGCGCCCCGGGCATCGCGCCGCGCGAAGTGACCGGGTTTGCCCAGAACCTCGACCTTCTGCCGACCCTGCTCGCCTGGGCCGGGCTGCCGGTTCCCTCGCAGATGCACGGCAAAAACCTTCTGCCTGCCATGGAAAGCGGCCATTTCGACGGGCGATCCGCCGCCTGGTGCGCCTTGCAGTTCGTGAACAGCACCGACCGGCTCCACCAGTCGATGGTGCGCAACCACCGCTGGAAATATGTCCACGCCTCCACCGGAGAGCATGAACTCTACGATCTGGAGAACGATCCCGACGAGCGCGTCAACCGCTTCGGCGACGCTTGCCTGCGTCCGCAGGTCGAGGAAATGCGCGCCCGGCTTCTCGATTTTCAGGTGGCCTATACGGGGCAGTTCAATACGCCCGAAACGGCCGGTTTCTGGGAAGATGAGACGCTGTTTTACGACGAAACCCGTTTCTGCGGCGAGAGGATCGTCCAGCGCGAGAAGGTGCGTACGAATTCGATCTGATCCCCGATAAATCTGGTCCGCCGAAAAGGCCAGATGCTTCTCCGTTACGCCGCCGGGGCTTCGGCTTTACTCTTCGTACCCATGAAGAGAAGCCATGCAGCAGCGGATTGCGGCCCTTGCGCCAGTTACCTGATTCACGCCGACCGGGTGATCGACGGCACCGGCAGCGCGCCGATCGAAGAAGCCTCCATCTGGGTGCGGGAAGGGCGCATTGCCTACGTCGGCCCGCGCGCGGAGGTTCCGCAAACCGGTGAAATCCGGGTGATCGACGGGCGCGGCCTGAGCGTCATGCCCGGGTTGATCGACGGGCACAACGGGTTTGTCGGCTACGTCGGGATGCTCGGCAGCGTGGAGGTTTTGAGGCATTACCTCCAGTTCGGGATCACCACGGCGATTTCGTTTCACGGCAACCCGGAGGGGAACCAGCCGTGGGGCGTGCCGCTGCGCGATGCGATCGACCAGGGGAAACTGCGCGGGTGCGCCCGGGTCGTCGTCGGTTACGTCGTCAACTGCACCAACGCCCACAATCATGGCCGCACCGCAGACGGGCCGTGGGAAGTCCGGCGCGCCGTGCGGGAGATGGCGCAGGCCGGGGCGGACTTTGTCAAGACGGCGGCTTCCGGCGGTTTCTGGGGCAAGCACGAGGGGTTGCGGCTCCCCAACTACACGCGGGAGGAGTTTGACGCGCTGGTGGACGAAGCGCACGCCTGGGGGATGCGCGTCGGGGTTCATGCCCACTCGCAACCGGGGCTCGACCGCGCGATCGAAGCCGGGGCCGACCTGATCTACCACGGTTGCCTAATGGACCGCGCGGCGCTGGAGAAAATGGCCGGGCGCGGGACATGGTTCCTGCCGACGCTCCGGATCACCAGCGAGCGCAATCTCGACGCCTGGCCGGGAATGCCGTGGCAGCGCGAACGGATGGGCCCGGCGGCGCGTCCGCACCGGGAAGGGTTCCGGCTCGCGCGCGAACTCGGCGTCCCGCTGGCAATGGGGAGCGACGGGCCGGGCTCCTCGCACGTCTGGAAGTACGGGGAATCGAGCACCTTCGAAGTGGCCGAAATGGTGCGGTGCGGCATGGAGCCGCTCGAAGCGATCCGCACGGCCACCCTGAACACCGCAACGGCCTACGGCATCGGCGACCGGGTCGGCTCCATCGAACCGGGCAAGGAGGCTGATCTCCTTTGCGTCGAGGGGAACCCGCTCGACGACATGGAGCGGATGCAGGACCAGAAGCATGTCGCCATCGTCCTCCAGCAGGGGAGAGTGGAATATGCCGCCGGGGCGTACCAATGCCTTTACGAACCGAAGGACACCTTTTCCTGCAAGGGATGAACCGGCATCTTTTCCTCGCGTTTTCGTGGACCTTCGGGCACGTCGGCGATGTCGGGATCACCGCCGGGTTCCTCCGTTTCCTTCAAGAGCGCAAGCCGGAACTGCCGGTCCGCCTGCTCGCGTGGCAGGGGCGGGAGAACCCGGAGTTTTCCCGGGCCCAAAGCTATTACCCCCAACACCACGCCCCCACGGAGGTTTACCCGAACATTTTCCGGGAACTGATCGGCGACGATGCGCCGGAGGAGGGGGCATGGCGGCGGTTGGTCGGGCGCTGGGGGCGGCGACGGCTGGAAAACTTCGAGCGCGGTTGCCTCGGCAGCCGGGAAGCCGCCGCGATGGCCGACGACCTGCTGGAGCGGTTCCCGCTGGAGCTTTACCGGGAACTCGAAAGCCGCCACCCCGATCTCGCAACGCTCTTTTCGGAAGCCGGGTTTTGCCTTTTCAATGCCTCGACCTCGTTGAGCTTCGGGCGGCTCGGCGTCCGCAACTGGTGGGGGCAGACGTTGGGCAACGCCATGCCGCTCCTGATCGCCCGGGCGCTCAAGCTCCCGTACGGGCTTTCGCCGCAGTCGATCGAAGCGGTCGACTGGCCGGTCGATCTCGTCTACCGGCCGCTTTTCAGGGAGGCGCGTTTTCTTTACACCCGCGACTCGGATTCCCTCCTCTACCTCGAACAGCGCCGGCTCTTGAACCGCAACAGCGGGTTCGGCGCGGATACCACCTTTTTCTTCAACCGCCCCGACACCGCCTGGGCGACGGAGTTTTTGAAGACCCGCGACCTCGCGGAGGGTGGTTTCGCGGTGGTGATGGTCCGCATCCCGATTTGCAGGCCGGGATCGCCCGACCCGGTTGCAAATGCGATCCCACCGGAGCGGCTGGCCCGGCTGATGGATCAGAACCGGGAGGTGATCGAACAATGGATCGCAAGGACGGGGCTGAAGGTGCTGATCGCCCACGAGGGGGCGGATACGATTGCCTCCGCCCGGGAACATCTCTGGAGCCTGCTTTCTCCGGAAGCGAAGGGAAAAGTGGTCTGCCTGGAGGAATTCTGGACCACCGAACAGGCGTTTGCGGTTTACCAGCGCGCCCGGTTGATGATCAGCATGGAGATCCATTCCACCTTTCTGGCGCTCGGTGCAGGGACGCCGGTGGTGCATCACCCGTTTGTGGAAGCGGGGCGGAAGATGGAGGTTTTCCGCGATCTCGGACTCGGCGACTGGTTGATCGACGCCGACGAAGGGAGCCCCGGGGAGATCCTCGCCGCCGCCTTTGCGATCCATGAAAACCACACGGCGGCGCAGGCGCGGATCGCTGCGGTCCTCCCCGGGCTGGAGGCGAAGGCCGCTTCCATCATTGCGGAGATCGAACGGAACTGGCGTTCGTGAACGGATGCCGGGCGATGGAACCGACGCCTTTTCCGGAGCCGTACGGCATCGGCTGGATTACCGGGCGGGGCGGTGTTACGCTCGCCGGGATGAACTCCTCCCTTCCGCAGCGCTACCAACTGGCCGCCGAGGTGACCCGGGTCCTGCGTCAGGCGCTTTTGGAAAACCGGTGGGAGAGCCATCTCCCGAGCGAGCGAAATTTGAGCCGGGAATTTCACGTCAGCCGGGAGACGATCCGCAGTTCCCTGCACGAACTCGAGCGGGAAGGGTTCATCGTGCGGCGCAACCGTTCCCGTTGCCTGATCGTGCGCCGGGAGGGACCGGTCGCCGAGCCGGGGCGGCGGGTCGCGATGCTCTCCGCCGTGCCGTTTGAACAGTGGGAATCGCGCATCCTGATCCGGACCAACCGCCTCCGGCACGACTTCAGCAAGGCGGGGATCGATCTCGTCATCCGGAGCGGAGCCCGCTTCTTTTCCGCGGAACACCACCGCGCCCTGGAAGCCGTGGTTTCGGAAACCAACGCCGCCTGCTGGATTTTGCAGGGGGCGACCCGCGAGGTGCAGGAATGGTTTGTGGTAAACCGGGTCCCGGCGATCGTCATGGGGCATTCGTTTGAGGGGACGGCGCTTCCTTCCATCGACATCGACCTGCGGCTGGCCGTCCGGCACGCCACCAGCCTTTTCCTCTCGCGGGGACACCGGCGGATCGCGCTCGTCGTCAGGGAACCGGAGTATGCAGGAGACCATTTTGCCGAAAAAGGATGGCGGGAAGCGTTTGCCGCGAAGGGTGACCTCCAGCCTGACCGCGATCTCCTCTCCCACGACGGCACCATCCCCGGTCTGCAACGGGCGCTCGACCGCCGTTTCCTCGCCCGGGAGCCGCCCACGGCGTTGATCGCCCCGGCCAAGCTGCTTTTGACCGCCGTCCTCCACCTGGCGCAACGGGGCAGGATCGCCGGGCGCGACTACGCCTTCGCCGCCCGCGACGACGACCCGGTCCTCGACAGCATGTTGCCGACCGTGGCGCGTTACCGGATCGACCCGCTCCGGCTCGCCCGCCGGCTCTTTCTTGAAGCGATGAAAATCGTCGACCGCAGCGAAGGCCCTCTGCGTCGTTTAAGTCTGATGCCGGAATTCGTTACGGGGGAGAGCGCCTCGCTGGAGATGCGGGAGGAATTGGGGTGAGCGACGAGGCTCCCACCGCTCTCTATCTTTGCACTTGTATTCGTAGTATCAAAATGATACCAGGAAAAGCAGGTGAAGGTGGCGATCAAAGAAAGCAAAACGAGGGGATGATATGATGAAAAAACCTCAATACATGAAAGTTGTGGAGTGGAGCGAAGAAGACCATTGCTTCGTCGGGAGCGCTCCTCCGTTGATCGGGAAGTGCTGCCATGGGGACGATGAGGCAGAGGTTTTTGCTCAACTGGCAGTCATTGTCGATGAATGGATCGATATTTTCGAGAAAGATGGCAGGCCGCTGCCGGAAGCGAGAGGGAAAGATTTCACCGGCAAGTTTGTCGTCCGGGTTCCACCGGAGTTACATCAGGCCGCCACAATCCGCGCGATGCAGGAGCACCGGAGCCTCAATGCCTTTGTGGAGCGGGCGATTGCTCAAGCAGTGGGAGAGTAGGAATGGTACCGCGCCCGAGGAAACCCGTTTTGGGCCAAAAAGTCGCTTCTCCCTTAAATTCGTAAACACGCCACTAATGTGTTTCTCTGGAGTTCAAGGTGGGGTGACCGACGGGGCTCGAACCCGCGACAGCCAGAACCACAATCTGGAGCTCTACCGACTGAGCTACGGTCACCATTTCCTCGCTTTTCCTTGCTCGCGATCACCCGCGCGGGGTGAAGCGAGCAGGAAAGATAGCAGCGGTTGGCAAAAGGGAAAGCCAAAAATGAGGCTTCGCGCACGAAAGTTTTACCGGAAGCCTTCCTCGCCCGGCAGGTGGATCGTTTCGCCCTGTGCGGTGATCGGTTCCGGGGCCTCTTCGACCGGGATATTGGGGCAACTGTCGATCCAGATCCCCTCCGGCCTCGCCCAGCGGCAGGCGTTCTTCAGGACCTGGCGGACATTCGGGTCGTGGTAGATCGGGTAACTCTCATGCCCGGGGCGGAAATAGAAGATCCGGCCATTGCCGCGCCGCCAGGTGCAGCCGGAGCGGAAGACTTCGCCCCCTTCAAACCACGAGATGAAGATCTGCTCGTCGGGCGTCGGGATGGCAAACGGCTCGCCGTACATTTCGGTGTGGGGGAGTTCGAAGTAGCGGTCGATCCCCTGCACGATCGGATGGCCCGGGTTGCAGACCCAGAGGCGCTCCTTCTCCCCGGCTTCGCGCCAGGTGAGCGAGCAGGAGGTCCCCATCAGCAGCTTGAAAATCTTCGAATAATGGCCGGAATGGAGGACGATGAGCCCCATCCCTTCCCAGACCCGTTTGCGGACCCGTTCGACCACTTCGTCGCGGACCTCGCCATGGGCGGCATGCCCCCACCAGAGGAGCACATCGGTCTCCGCAAGGGTGCGTTCGCTCAAACCGTGTTCGGGCTCCTGCAGGGTGGCGGTGCGGACCTGGAAATCGCCCTCTTCGGAAAGGCCGTCGGCGATGCAGGCGTGCATCCCCTTGGGATAGAGACGCCGGACAAGTTCGTGCCGCTGTTCGTGGACGTTTTCGCCCCAGACGGTGATGCGGATCGGGTTCATGGGTGGTTGGTTCAAGAGAGGGGAGAAGGGGTCATTGATCGCGCAAAAACAGGGGCTGTCAAGCCCCGGTGCGACGATCAATTCTCCGGGCAACCGGCGGTCTGGACGGTTTTAGCATTTACACAAAGGCGATGGAATGCGATGGAACGGAGGTTTTTTTGTTGCTTATGGAATCGCCTCTTGTCGCCGTCATCATGGGGAGCAAGTCTGACTGGGAAACGATGCGCCACGCCGTAGAACTCCTCGACAGGCTGGGCATCCCTTCCGAACATCGTGTCGTCTCGGCTCACCGGACGCCGGTCCTCATGTCGTGGTTTGCGGCCGAGGCGGCGGGGAGGGGGATTCAGGTGATCATCGCCGGGGCTGGAGGGGCGGCGCATCTCCCCGGGATGGTGGCGGCGCAGACGTGGCTGCCGGTGCTCGGGGTGCCGGTGCAGAGCCGGGCGCTCAAGGGGATCGACTCGCTCCTTTCGATCGTGCAGATGCCGGGAGGCATCCCGGTCGGGACGATGGCGATCGGCGAGGCGGGAGCGAAAAACGCGGCGCTGATGGCGGCGGCGATTTTAAGCCTCCAGAACGAAAAGATCCGCGCGAGCCTCAACGCCTTCCGCGAGACGCAGACGCAGGATGTCCTCGACTCGGAGCTTCCCGAACGGCCATGAACGATCCCCTTTTGCCCGGCAGTACGATTGGCGTGATGGGGAGCGGTCAGCTCGGTCGGATGCTGGCGATCGCCGCACGCCGGATGGGGTACCGGATCGCCACCTTCAGCCCCGACCGCGGAACCCCGATGGGCCCGCTGGTCGACCGCGAAGTGACCGCGCCGTACGATGACGAAGCCGCCGTGAGCGCGTTTGCCCGGGAGATCGATGTTTTGACCTTCGAGTTTGAAAACATCCCGGTCGAATCGGTGGCATGGGCGGCCCGTTACTGCCCGGTGCGGCCTTCGGGAAAGATTTTGTCGATCTGCCAGCACCGGCTGCGGGAGAAGGAGTTCCTCGCCGGGGCCGGGATCGCGCTTCCGGCGTTCCGAAAGATTACCGGCGTGGAGGAACTGAAGGCGGCGGCGGGAGAGATCGGGCTTCCGGCGGTGCTCAAGAGCGCGGCCTTCGGTTACGACGGCAAGGGGCAGCGGACGCTCCGCCCCGGCGACGACCTTTCCGCCGCGTGGCAGAAGTACGAAGGGAGCACGGCGGTGCTGGAGGCGTTCGTACCGTTTGAAAAAGAGGTTTCAGTGATCGTGGCGCGGGGGCTTCACGGCGAAGTGGCGACCTACCCGGTATTTGAAAACCTCCATACCGACCATATCCTCGACGTCACGCTCCTCCCGGCCCGGATCGCGCCGGAAAGCGCGGAGCGGGCGCGCAAGGTGGCCGTGGCGGTGGCCGAGGCGCTCGATCTGGTCGGGCTTCTGGCGGTGGAGATGTTTCTTTTGCCCAATGGGGGGATTCTGGTCAACGAACTCGCCCCCCGGCCGCACAATTCCGGCCATGCCACCTTTGACGCCAGCGTGACCACCCAGTTTGAACAGCAGTTGCGGGCGGTCTGCGGTCTGCCGCTCGGCTCGACCGAAACATTGCGCCCGGCGGCGATGGCCAACCTGCTCGGCGATCTCTGGGCCGGCGGCGAACCCGACTGGGCGGCGGTGCTGGCGATGCCGGAGGTCAAGCTCCACCTTTACGGGAAGACCGCGGCGCGGAGGGGCCGCAAGATGGGGCACCTCGTTGCCTTTGGCAATGACGTGGACGCGGCGGCCGCCACGGTCCGCAAAGCGCGGAAGCGGCTGCGGTTTACGAAGAAGGACATCTTGCACCAGGAAGAATGAAGACGCGGCTCCTTCCCACGGAAACACCGGAACAGCTCGCCGCTGCGGTGGCGGCGGCGGTGGCTGAACTTGGAGCCGGGAACCCGGTCGCCCTTCCGACCGAGACCGTCTACGGTCTGGCTGCGGATGCGACCTCCCCGGCGGCGCTGGTAAAAATCTTCGAAGCCAAGGAGCGCCCTCTTTTTGATCCGTTGATCGTCCACCTCCCCGACGCGGGCTGGCTGGAGAAGGTGGCCACCCTCCCGCCGGAGGATGCGGCGTGGATCACGCGGCTGGCGGACGCCTTCTGGCCCGGCCCGTTGACGATGGTGCTGCCCCGGACCGCGCTGGTGCCCGATCTGGCGACCTCCGGGCTGCCGACCGTCGCCGTGCGGCGGAGCGCGCACCCGGTTTTCAGCGCGATCGTCGCGGCCTTTGGCAAACCGCTCGCCGCGCCGAGTGCCAACCGTTTCGGACGGGTCAGCCCGACCTGCGCCGAACATGTCATGGGGGAACTTTCCGGGCGGATACCGCTCGTGATCGACGGCGGGCCGACCCGGCACGGGGTGGAATCGACCATCATCGCGCCCAGGGGCGGGAAGCTGGAGATCCTTCGCAAAGGCCCCGTGACGCGTGAAATGCTGGAGGAATGGGGCGAAATCGTCGCGCCGGGGGCGGTCGCGCAACCGGTCGCACCGGGGCAACTCGCCAGCCATTACGCACCGGGGACGCCATTGCGGCTCCTTTCCAAAGGGGCGACGCCCGGCGACGCGCGCGGAGGCGCCTCCGGCCTGCTGGCATGGCGGTCGCCCGAACCGGAGACCGCCGCCTGCTTTGGCTCCGTCGAAGTATTAAGCCCGGCGGGCGACCTGCGTGAAGCCGCCTCGCGACTTTTTGCGGCGATGCGGCGGCTCGACGCGGCGGGGCTGGAGGAGATCGTCGCCGAACCGGTGGCGGAGGAAGGGCTCGGCGCGGCGATCATGGACCGGCTCCGGCGTGCGTCTCATCGGTAGTTTGACCACCGCCTTTTTTTTCGCTTTCCTTCCCAACCATGTCGCCCAAGCCGCCTTCACCTTCCCCGACGCCCCCGCCCCCGGGGGAAAAACCGGCGCGGGTCAATGCGAAATCAGCCGGGGTGGTCGGGCTGGCCGTCGGGTGCAGCCGCATCCTGGGGCTGGTGCGGGAGGTGGTCTTTGCCAAACTTTTCGGGGCGGGCCCCGCGATGGATGCCTTTATGATGGCGTTTCGCATCCCGAACCTGTTGCGCGACCTTTTTGCCGAAGGAGCGCTTTCGACCGCGTTTATCACGACCTTTTCCAAGAAGATTGAGAAGGAGGGAGATGCGTCGGCGTGGCAGCTCGCCAACAAGATGGCGACGCTCACCGTGATTTTCATGAGTCTCTTGACGCTGCTCGGCATCGTCTTCGCGCCGTGGCTCGTCTGGTTGATCGCGGGAGGGTTCAGCCCGGAGAAGGCGCAACTGACGATCACGCTGACGCGGATCATGTTTCCGTTCATCCTGCTCATCTCGCTGGCGGCGTTGACGATGGGGATGCTCAATGCAAAGAACGTCTTCGGGATGCCAGCGCTGGCGTCGAGTTTCTTCAATCTCGGCTCGATCATCAGCGGGGTCGGGCTCGGCTATTGGCTCGACCCGACCTTTGGCGAGCGGGCGCTGGTCGGCCTCGCCATCGGGACATTGATCGGCGGGCTGCTCCAGTTGGTCGTGCAGTTTCCGAAACTGGCGCAGGTCGGGTTCCGCTTCCGGCCTGATTTCCTGTGGCGCGACGAGGGGGTGCGCAAGATTCTGCTCCTGATGGGTCCGGCGGTCGTTGCGGCAAGCGCGGTGCAGGTCAACGTGATGGTCAATTCCCGGTTTGCCTCCTTCATCCCGGGGGATGGCCCGGTCAGTTGGCTCGGTTACTCGTTCCGGTTGATGATGCTGCCGCTCGGGCTTTTCGGGGTGGCGGTCGCCACGGTGACGCTGCCGCTCGTTTCGCGCTTTGCGGCGCTGCACGATCTCGTCGGCGTCCGTTCGGCGCTCGGGCGGGGATTGCGGCTGGCGTTTCTATTGACCGTCCCGGCGGCGCTCGGGTTGATACTGCTCGCCGAGCCGATCATCTCGCTGATTTACCAGGGGAGGCGCTTTTCCTTCGAGGACACGCTCCAGACGGCGGCTTCGCTCCGGTATTATTCCCTGGGGCTGGTGGCCTACGCCGGGATCAAGGTGATCGCCCCGGCTTTTTATGCGCTCGACCAGCGCAACCTGCCGATGTTCGTCAGTTTTTTTTCCATCGCAACGAACTACCTCCTCAACCAGTTTTTCACGTTTTACCTCGGGTTCGGCCATCGCGGTCTCGCGCTTTCCACGAGTCTCGTGGCGATGATCAATTTCGCGATTCTGTACCGCCTGATGCTGCGCCGGGAAGGGGGGCTCGATACCCGGGGCATCATGGGCGGCCTGCTCAAGCTGCTGCTCGGGTCGGTGCCGATGGTGCTCGTCTGCCTCGCGGCGCAGCAGTGGTGGTTTACGGGGCTCGAAACGATGTCGTTCTGGGTCAAGCTGGTCTCGGTTTTCGGGACGATCGCCGTTGCAGCGGGGGCGTTCGGGGTTGCGGTGCTCTGGCTGCGGATCGAAGAGGTCGAGGAACTGCGGGCCATGGTGCTGCGCCGGCTCGGGCGCAAGGCGGCTCCCCCCGGGGAGTAGGTGCAAATCACCCCACGGCGTCGTATCCGTTTTTGTGAAGCGGCGCGACACTTTGGCGCAGGGGAGGGCGGGGCAATGGCTCGGGGGCTTGGCTTTGGCGGCTCTCTATGCCAACGTTGCGGCGATGCGAGGCTTTGCGGCATGCGTCGGCCTGGTGGTCGTGCTCGGTTGCTTCACCCTGGTGGTGGCGCCCGACGACCGGGCTGATCCCAACCTGTCCAACCACCGGCCCACGGTGGTGATCGACCCCGGCCATGGCGGCAACGATGGCGGGGCAAGCTCGCGCGAACATCTCGAAAAGGAGTTGACCCTGCGCCTGGCGGAGGCCCTCAAGGTCCGCCTGGAGGAACTCGGTTACGCCACGGTGATGACCCGGACCGACGACCGCTACCTCGCCCTTTCGGAACGGGTCGCGGTGGTCAACGCGAGGGAGGAGCCGAGCCTCCTGATCAGCCTCCATTTCAACCGCGGGAACGCCGCCTACATCAACGGCGTGGAGACCTACTACTGCGAAGAGAAGCAGGCCCCGCCCCGGGGATGGCGCTGGATCGGGTTTTTCAACCCGCCCGACGAGGTCGACACCGGCGAAGTGCTCGCGGCGGAAGTCCAGCAGGCGATCGTGGCGAAAACGGGAGCGCGGGACCGGGGCATCCGCCCGTCGAAGTTCTACGTCACCCGGCACACCTGGTCGCCCGCGATTCTGGTGGAGGGCGGTTTTTTGAGCAACCGGATGGAGGCGGCCCTTCTCGCCAGCCAGGACTACCTGGGTCGCATGGCCGAAGGAATCGCCCAGGGGGTGGAAAACTGGTACGAGCGGCAGTCCGACCCGTTCAACCCCCGCCCCGGGCAGTTGGCAAAGGCGGACGGGGCAAAGTGAATCGCTGCGGTTTTTTTCAGGGGAAAACCGCAGGAAAGAATGGTATCGGTTAAGGGTCTTTACCTCCCCATGAAGCGCTCCCTCCTTTTGATTGCTTTTCTCGGTCTGGCCGTTGTTTCGCTTCACGCGGACGAAGCGGTCCTTTTGGCGCAACGTTCGCTCAAGGAACTCGGCTTTTATCAAGGTGCGGAGGATGGGACGGTGAATGTCCTTTTCAAGGGAGCGGTGCGGCGGTTTCAGATTCATCGCGGATTGACGCCGACGGGCGAACTCAACGCGGAAACCACGGAGGCGATGCGGGAGGCCGCTTCGGAACAAACACCGCCGCCATCGGCCTCCGCCCCGGCAACGGAAGATGCCGTGAGCAACGAAGTGGAGCAGAGCGACCGCGAATTTCTTGACCGCGGGGCACCTCCTCCCAACGCGCTGCCGCCTCCGGCCTCCCGCCCGCCGGAGCCTCGTCCCTTGCCGCCCGGCCCGCCTGCCTCGCCGCGCACTCCTGCGCCGGTCCCTTCTTCCGGGTACGCCGGGCTTTTCCGTGGAACCCCCTACTTCAACGCGCCGCCGCAGGTGCAGCGCGATACCGTGCTCAAGGCGCAACGGCTTCTCGCCGGTCGCCGTTATTACCGGGGGCCGATCGACGGTTTGCCCGGGGCGATGACGGGCGAGGCGATCGTTGCCTACCAGCGCGCCAACCAGTTGCGGCCGTCGGGTCGGCTTGATCTCGATACCCTCGCGGTCATGCGGCTTCTCCCCGCCGTCGGCAGACCGCTCCCGCCCCGGGGCGCGGTGCGTGGGATTCCGCTCGACTGACCTTTTTTATCCGCCGAGATAAGCCTCCCGCACCTTGGGATCGCTCCTCAACACTTCCGACGGGCCGTGCAGGATGATCCTCCCGGTTTCCAGCACGTACCCCTGGTGGGAGATTTCCAGCGCGAGGTTGGCGTTCTGTTCGACGAGCAGGATGGTGAGGCCGAGGTTGCGGTTGATCTCGACGATTTTTTCGAAGATCGTTTTGACCAGCAGGGGGGCGATGCCGAGGGAGGGTTCGTCGAGCATCAGGCAGCGCGGCTGGCTCATCAGGGCGCGGCCAATGGCGAGCATCTGCTGTTCGCCGCCGGAAAGGGTGCCGGCGCTCTGCTTTTCGCGTTCCTTCAAGCGAGGGAAAATGCCGAAGATGTAGTCGAGATCAGCGGGAAACTTCGACTTGTCGCGGCGCAGGTAGGCTCCAAGAAGGAGGTTTTCCATCACGCTCAGGTTGGCGAAAACCATCCGACCCTCGGGGACGTGGCAGAGGCCGCGGCTGACCACCTTGTGCGCCGGGTAACGGGTGATCTCTTCGTCCTCAAAGTGGATCGAACCGAGGCGGGAGGGGATCATCCCGGAGATCGCCCGCAGCGTGGTTGATTTTCCCGCGCCATTCGCACCGATCAAGGTCACGATCTCTCCACGCGGGACGGTGATCTCCAGCCCGTGCAGGGCGGCGATGGCTCCATAGTTGACGTGCAGGTTGCTGATCTTGAGCATCGGACGTGTTTACTCTCCCAGATAGGCTTCGATGACCTTCGGGTTGGCGCGGACCTCGGCGGGGGTGCCTTCGGCGATCTTCACGCCGTGGTCGAGCACGACGATCCGCTGGCAGATCCCCATGACGACTTTCATGTCGTGTTCCACCAGCAAAACGGCGAGGTCGAATTTCTTTTGCGTAAAGCGGATGAGCCGCATCAACTCTTCCTTTTCCGTCGGGTTCATCCCGGCGGCCGGTTCGTCGAGGAGCAGGAGGCGGGGGCGCGTGGCAAGGGCGCGGACGATCTCCAGCCGCCGCTGGTCGCCGTACGGCAGGCCGGTGGCGGGGGCTTCGCGCAACCCCTCGAGCTTGAAGATTTTCAGCAACTCCGAGACGGTTTCCCCGATCTCCTCTTCCTCGCGCTCGAAGGCCGGGCCGCGCCAGAGAGCGTGGCTGATCCCGTGGCGCAGGTGGAGATGACAGGCGGCGCGGACGTTGTCGTAGACGGAAAGCGACGCAAAAAGGCGGATGTTCTGGAAGGTCCGGGCGATGCCGCGCGCAGTGATCCGGTAGGGGGGCTCGCCGATGACCGTCCGCCCGTCGAAGGTGATCTCCCCCCCGGTCGGTCGGTAAACGCCGGTGATCAGGTTGAAAACGGTCGTTTTTCCCGCGCCGTTGGGACCGATGAGGCCGATCAGTTCGCCTTCACCGACCGCGAACTCCAGCCCGGAGACCGCTTTCAGGCCCCCGAAGGCGACGGTGCACTCTTTCAACTCCAGAAGCGGCTTCATACCTTCTTCCCCTCCTTTGGTGCGAGCCATTTTTTCCAGCGGGCGCTCCCGGCAAAGAGCCCCTGCGGACGGGTCAGCATCAGGATGATCAACAGCAGGGAGTAGAGGATCATCCGGTTCTGAATGATCTGCCGGGTCCAGATCGGCAGGGCTTCCCAACCCGCGAGCGCCCGTAACCCTTCGGGCAGGATGGTCAGGAGGATGGCGGCGGCGATGACCCCGAGCGTGTTCCCCATGCCGCCGAGGATGACGATCACCACAATATCGACCGAGCGCAGGAAGTTGAACCCTTCCGGGTGGATGTATTGCTTGAAGTGCGCGTAAAGCCCCCCGGCGATCCCCGCGAAGAACGCACCGACGACAAAGGCGATCACCTTGTACTTGGTGGTATTGATCCCCATCGCTTCGGCGGCGATTTCGTCGTCGCGGACGGTCAAAAACCCGCGTCCGTAAGTCGAATGGACCAGCGCGAGGACGACGTAGATGGCGATCGCCGCCATCAGGAAGGTCCAGAAAAAGTTGGTATGCCGGTCCGGGATGGAAAAGCCGCGCGCGCCGCCGATCACGTCGGTGTTCTGGATGACCACGCGGATGATTTCGCCAAACCCGAGGGTTGCGATCGCGAGATAATCGCCCCGCAACCGGAGCGACGGCACGCCGACGATCAACCCGGCCACTGCCGCGCCAAGCCCGCCGACGAGCAGGGCAACCACATAGAGCGCCAGTTGCGTCGGCTCCCCGGCCCCGGCCCAGCGCGCCACGTCGTCGGCCAGGTAGACGGTGATCGACGCGCTGACATACGCCCCGACCGCCATGAACCCGGCGTGCCCCAGCGAAAACTGCCCCGTGTAACCGTTGACCAGGTTCAACCCGACGCCGAGGATGATGTTGATCCCGATCATCACGAGCACGTCGTAATAGTACGGGTCCATCGAACCGAGCGAGCGCGAGGCGATGAAGCTCAGGAGCGCGGCGCAGAGGAGCCAGAGTTTGGGCCGGTGGTTCACAGCTTAAACTTTTTCCCTCTCAGCCTTGCCGAGCAGGCCGGTCGGTTTGAAGAGGAGGATCAGGATCAGGACCGCAAAGGCGATCGCGTCGCGGTACATCGGGGAAATATAGCCGACCACCAGCGTTTCGAGAATGCCGAGGATGAACCCGCCGAGCGCCGCCCCGGGGATGTTGCCGATGCCGCCCAGCACGGCGGCGACAAATGCCTTGATCCCGGGCAGGATGCCCATGAGCGGGTCGATGGAGGGGTAGTTGATGGCGTTGAGAATCCCCGCCGCCGCCGCGAGCGCGGAGCCGACGGCAAAGGTGAACGAGATGATCACGCCGTTGTTGATCCCCATCAGCGAAGCCGCCGTCGGGTTGAAAGAGAGCGCGCGCATGGCGGTGCCGACCCGCGTCTTCATCACCACAAAGTGCAGCCCCACGAGAAGGGCGAGGGTGACGCCGAGCACGATCGACTGGTTGACCGTCACCGTCAGGTTGCCGAGGCCCTCGATCACGCGGTCGGGCATGATCTCGGGGAAATACTTAGGTTCCGCGCCGAAGATGAGCTGGCCGGTGTTTTCGAGAAAGATGGAGACCCCGATGGCGGTGATCAGCACCGTGAGCCGGGGGCGGCTGCGCAGCGGACGGTAGACCGCCCATTCGATGAGCACCCCGAGAAGCGCGCAGACCACCATCGCCACCAGCAGCACGGTGACCGCCCCCGCCGTGGTGCTCCAACTGAAGTGTTCGTAATCCTCCGAAACGGGGAAAATCTTCCAGACGAACGGCGCGGCATAAAGGCCGACGAAAGCCCCGATCATGTAAACGTCGCCATGGGCGAAGTTGATGAAACGGAGCACGCCGTAGACCATCGTGTAGCCGAGCGCGATCAGGGCATAGATCGCCCCGAGCGAAAGGCCGTTGATCAACTGCTGGAGAAATTCCGTCACGATGGATGGGTATCAAGACGCCGCCCGGTCCGATGAAAAACCGGGCGGCGTTTCTCTTAAAAGAGGAGAGATTACGGTTCGACCGCTTCCACAAACTTGTACTTGCCATCGGCAATGGTCTGGATGATCGCCGCCTTCTGGGCGTTGCGATGTTCGTCGATGGTGATCTTGCCGGTCACGCCGGGGAAATCCTTCGTCGCGGCGAGCGCGTCGCGGATCGCCGCCGGTTCGGTGCTGCCCGCCCGCTTGATGGCGTCGACCAGCATCTTGAGCCCGTCAAAGCCGAGGGCGGCCTGATCGTCCGGCTGTGAGCCGTATTTTTCCGTGTAGAGTTTGACGAAGCGCTGAAGCTCGGGGTCGGGGTTCTCCACCGAGAAGTGGCTGGAGAAGTAGCTCCCTTCGAGCGCCTTGGCGCCGACGGTCAGGAGCGAACTGCCGACCCAGCCGTCGCCGCCGAGGAATGCCGCCTTGATCCCGAACTGCCGGGCCTGCCGGGCGATGAGCGGGACTTCCGAGTAATACCCGGGGAGGAAGATCGCATCCGGGTTGCTTGCCTTGATGGAGGTCAGTTGCGCGCGGAAGTCCTTGTCGCCCGAGCTGTAGCTCTGCTCCTTGACGATCGTACCGCCGTTCGCCTTGAAGTGCTTGATGAACGCCTCCGAGAGCCCCTTGCTGTAGTCCTGCTTCTCGTCGGTCAGCACGGCGACTTTCTTGAACCCTTTGGAGAGGGCGAACTTGGCCATCACCGTCCCCTGGAACGGGTCGATGAAGCAGACGCGGAAAATGTAATCGCCCACTTCCGTCACCTTCGGGTTGGTGGAAGCCGGGGAGAT
>DATMFV010000006.1:0-15295 GCA_035555975.1 Chthoniobacteraceae bacterium | reverse complement strand
GCATAAGGGTTGATGAGCTTGACGAGCAAAAGCCCGATCTGCTCATCGCTCAGATGGTTGTGAACAATCTCCAACACCCTTGCATTAATGCGTGGCCGGAGGATATCGAAGAGATCCTGCGTCATGATTGAGGTTGACGGGCGGGCGGCGGAGATACTCCTCGGGCGCCGGCCCGTAGCTCCCGGAACTTACCACATTGCCAAAGGCAAAAACGCAATGCTTTCCGGCGGGCGACGCCCGGAATCAGGCCGCGCCCGGGGGCTTGCCCGTCTTGCGCGGGCGCTTCGCGCCGCCACGCTTTTTCCCTTCCTCAAACGCCTCGCGCGTCAACCGCTCCAGGTCGAGCCCCTCGGGCCGCCCCTCCGGCGTCAACGTAAACCCCATCTTCTCCGCCAGCGCTTCGAGAATGTAGCGGGTCATCGTCACGTTCTTCATTTTGCTGACCACGCCAAGGGCCGTATAGATCTCCCGGTGCATCCAGAAGGAGGCAAGGGCTTTGTTGGGATCGCGGGCGGCAGGCACGCCACCACCCATACACCCCCGGGGGGTGGCTGTGCAAGCCCGTACTTTTTTCCCCGGGCGCGAGCCAAAAGCCGCTTTCCGGGATTGCCATTCGCGGCGTTTGTCGGCAATTTTCCTTCCATTCATGGAACCAATGACTCTGGAACAATGTCAGCGCCTCTTTGAGGAACTTCGCAGCGAGACCACGTGGGAGGTCGACGGCGAACTCCTCTGGGGTTACTACTTCAGTTCAGCCTCCTCCGAAGGGCTCTCCGCCCTGGGCGACCGGATGGAAGAGTCGGGTTACCGCGTCGTCGGCATCTTTGAGGACGACGAAAGCGAAACGGGCGGCTTTACCCTCCGCGTCGAGGAGGAGGAGACCCATACCCCCGAAAGCCTGCTGGCCCGCAATCAGGAGTTTGAAGCGCTGGCCGAAAGCCGGGAGGGGGTCCTCTTTCAGGGGCTCGATGTCAACTCCGTCACCTTCGAAGACGACGACGAAGGGGACGAGGATGACGAAGACGACGATGAGGATGACGACGGGGACGAGGACGATTTTTTCGATGACGAAGAGGACGACGGCCCGGTCGAAAATCCGGAACTGGTCGCCGCCATCGAACAGTTGACCGCCGAGGAGACCCCCGAAGCGCAGGACGCCGTCACCAACGCCCTGCTCGACGCCGTGTTCCTGATCCCGACCGTTCCCGAAGGCGACGGCGAACCCGCGCCCGGCGGCGATGATGACGAGATGATCCAGCTCATGGTCTGCGTGGACGAAGAGGAGCGCGAATTTCTGCCGCTCTTCACCGATGTCGAAGCGCTGCGCGCCTGGAAAAACGAAACCGTCACCGTCATGGAACTCCCCGCCTTTGAAGCGTGGGACTTCATCCTCGCCCAGGCTTCGTGCTCCGGCGCGGTCATCAATCCCGACACCCAGTCGCTCGCCGTCAGCCGCGAACAGGTCGAATACCTCCAGTCGGTCACCGATCTCGACGAGTTCGACGACGACGAAGAGGACGGCGAGGGCGACGACCGGAAATAATCGCCGCGAGCTTCGAAAATCCCGCCCCATGTCGCGCCCTTACCGTGTCGTCCATACCGCGGACTGGCACCTGGGCAAGACCCTGGGCGACCTCGACCGTACGGAGGAACACCGCTTTTTCCTCCGGTGGCTGGAGACCTTTCTCGTTGAAGAAAAGGTCGACGCGCTGGTGATCGCGGGCGATCTCTTTGATTCCGCCAACCCGCCGCAGTCGGCGATCCGCCTCTACTTCGACTTCCTCGCCGCGCTCCATGCCGGGAGCGCCTGCCGGGTGGTCGTCGTGGCGGGCAACCACGACTCGCCCGCCCACCTCGAGGCCCCGCGCGATCTTCTCCGCCTCGTCAAGGCGCAGGTCGTCGGCCATTGGCCGCTCACCGCGGAAGGCGCGCCCGATTACGCCGCCCTCCTCCACCCGCTCCCCTCGCCCGAAGCGCCGCAACTGATCGTCGCCGCCATCCCGTTCCTTCGCGAACGCGAGCTGCGCACCGGTCGGCTCGGCCAGAGCGCCGACGAGATCGCCCGCGACCTGCGCGACGGCCTGGAGACGATCTACCGGGAAACCGCCGCCGCCGCCGAATCGTTTCGCGCCGGGGGTCTCCCCGTTCTGGCGACCGGGCACCTGACCGCCCTGGGAAGCCGACACTCCGAAAGCGAGCGGGAGATCCACGTCGGCGGCCTGGGAGCCATCGGGGCCGATCGATTCCCCGAAGCTTTTGCCTACGTCGCCCTTGGCCATCTCCACCGCCCGCAGGCGGTCGGAGGCCGGGAGACGATCCGCTATTCGGGCTCCCCGATCGCCCTCGGCTTCGGCGAAGCCGCCGAGGCGCGGGAGATCCGCCTGCTCGAGTTCGGCGAAGGCCGCCTGTTGCACCAGTGCGGGGTCGCCATTCCCCCCGCGCGGCAGCTCGCCACGCTGCGCCTCCCGCAGAGCGAACTCGCCCCCCGGCTCAAAGCGTGGCAACCCGCCTTTGCCGCCCCGCTCCCGCCGTGGCTCGAGGTCATTGTCACCGGGACCGGTGAAAACCGGGAACTTTACCGCGCCGTGCAGGAAATCGCCTGCGAGCGGCCTTTTTCCGTCGTCCGCGTCCGGACCGAACACGCCGCGGAAGCCGCCTCGCTCTCCCTCGAAGAGGAGGCCGACGCCGCCCAGGCGCACGACCAGCTCGGCGACCCGCGCCGCGTCTTTGAACAACGCCTCGACGCCGAATCGCTGGAACCGCCCCAGCGCGAGGCACTTCTCACCGCGTTCGGGGAACTTCTCTCCCTTTATCACGAACGGCAACGGGACGCCGGCGGAACAGCGGCCTGAAAATTTTTTCAAAAAAACTCGAAACCTTCTTCAGCCATCGGCTAACCTCGAAGCCGTCTCCGCCTACCCTCGCACACACCATCGTGTCGGACCGGCGGAGAGCCGTCCATGAGGAGTCCGGTTCAACGACTGAATCACCGTTCGAACGATCCATCCGGGTTAACCGGGTTGATCGGCGCTCTCCCTTACCGGGAAGCCTGCCCGCTGCCGTATCACCGGCCGGAAAGCCAGCCGAAAACGCGACGCCCGCCCGCCATCCGGTAAACTGCTGCGCATGTCCCACGGCACCTTTTTACAGGACCTCGCGGTCGTCATCGTCATCGGAGCGCTCGGCGCCATCCTTTTCCGGCACTTCAAGCTGCCGGTCGTCCTCGGTTACATCACCGCCGGGGTCGTCATCGGCCCGCACACGCCCCCTTTCGCGCTGATCGCCGATACCGACACGATCAACACCCTTTCGGAACTCGGCGTCATCTTCCTGATGTTCTCCCTCGGGCTGGAGTTCTCCCTGCGAAAGGTCAAGGAGGTCGGCAGCACCGCCGTGCTCGGCGCGAGCATGGAGATCCTGCTCATGGGGTGGATCGGCTACCACATCGGCCTCACCTTCGGGTGGAACAAGGTCGACAGCATCTTCCTCGGCGCGCTGCTCGCGATGTCGTCGACGACCATCATCATCAAGGCGCTCGACGAAATGGGGTTGACCAAGGAACGCTTTGCGAGCCTCATTTTCGGCATCCTCATCGTCGAGGATATCCTCGGCATCCTCATCCTCGCGCTCATCTCCGGGTTCGCCGCCACCGGCTCGCTCGCCCCGGCAGAGGTCGGGATGACCATGGTCACCCTGAGCGCCTTCCTCGGCGTGGTCCTCGTCGTCGGGTTGATCCTCGTCCCCCGGCTGCTCGAGTTTGTCGCGAAATTCAAGAGCAACGAGCTGCTCCTGCTCGCCGTCGTCGCGCTCTGTTTCGCCGTCTGCCTGCTCACCGTCAAGCTCGGCTACAGCGTCGCGCTCGGCGCGTTCCTGATCGGGGCCGTCATTGCGGAGGCGCGGCAGATCGCACGGATCGAGATGCTCACCTTCCCCGTGCGCGACATCTTCAGCGCCGTCTTCTTCGTTTCCATCGGGCTCTTGATCGACCCGGCGCAGATCGTCAAGTATTGGGCGCCGATCCTCGTCATCACCACCGCCGTCATTGTCGGCAAAGTCGTCGCCTGCTCGTTCGGAACCTTCATCGCCGGGAACGATACCCGCACCTCCATGCGCGTCGGGATGGGGCTTGCGCAGATCGGCGAGTTTTCGTTCATCATCGCCGGCCTCGGCCTGAGCCTCAAGCTGACGAGCGACTTCATCTACCCGATCGCCGTCGCCGTCTCCGCCGTCACCACGCTGCTCACCCCGTTCCTCATCCGCTGGGCGAGCCCCACCGTCACCTTCCTGGAACGGGTCGCCCCGACCTCCGCCTTGAGCTACATGGAGGCGTACACCCGCTGGTTCAGCGAATTTTCCAGCCGCAAGAGCACCCTCGGGGCCACCCTCTTAAAAAAATGGGGGTGGCAGATCGGCCTCAACCTCCTGTTGATCACCGCCGTCTTCATCGCCGCCGCCGCGTTTAAAAAACGGGGGATGCTCTGGTGGCCCCATGCGCCCGGGGGTGAAAACGGGCTCAAGGCGATCCTCTGGCTGCTTGCCATGATCTTAAGCTTCCCGATGTTCATCGCCGTTTTCCGGAAGATCCAGGCGATGGGGATGCTCATCTCCGAAATGAGCGTCGCCGAGAGCGCGGCGGGAGCCAACACCTCCGCCTTTCGCGGCATCATCTCCACCACCGTCGTCACCGCCGGGTGCGCCGGGTTCGTCCTGCTCACCCTGGTGTTGAGTTCCGCCATCCTCCCCTCGTGGAATGTCCTGCTCGTCCTCGCGCTGGTGCTCGTCGGGGCGGCCTTCCTCCTGCGCCGGACCTTCACCCGCGTCTACGCCAAGGCGCAGATCGCCCTGCTGGAAACCTTCACCTCCACGCCCGAACCGCCCCCGGTCGCCGACCTCCCGCCGCTGCTGCGCGACGCCGAACTGCTGACCCTCACCATCAATCCCGAAACATGGGGGGCCAACAAAAGCATTGCCGAACTGGGCCTGAGGCAGGAAACCGGCGCGAGCATCGTCGGGATCGAACGCGACGGCCAGAGCATCGTCAACCCCGGGGCCTCCGAATCGCTCTACCCGGGCGACCGCATCCTGCTGCTCGGCACCGGCGAACAACTCGCCGCCTCCGAAGCGCTCTTCAAATGCCCGTAACCCGCAGAAAACCTGCGCGGATTCCCTGGCCCACATCGTCACCTTTTACCTTTCCACCATCCTCTTGCAACCGACCCTTACCTCCGCCCAACGCCGTCACCTCCGGGGAATGGCCCAACGCCTCGAAGCCGCCGTCAAGCTCGGCAAAAACGGCATCACCCCCGCCTTTCTCGCCGGTCTCAACGAAGAACTTGCCCTGCGCGAACTCGTCAAGATCAAGCTCGGCGACTTCAAGGACCAGCGCCATGAACTCGCCGCGCAGATGGCCGAAGCGACCGGCTCCGCGCTGGTGCAGGTCGTCGGCCACGTCGTCGTCCTCTACCGCCCCCGCCCGCCGAAATCCAAGGAAGCCTGACCGGGCGGAGGCTATTTCAACCTCACCCAAAGCGCCTGCGCCCCTTCCTCTTCCGGAAAATCGGGCAGCGTCGGCTCGACGTGGACTTCCCCGCTGCGCCGATGGGTGCGCAGGGCAAACCGCACGATCGACTCCAGCGTCCGCAGGTTGAGCCGCGTACAGTTGGTGGAAACGAGGATCGCCGCACCCGGGGCAGCGATCTCGACCGCCTGCAACACCAGTTCTTCCAGGCCGCGCTCCACCTGCCACGGCTTCCCGCGCCGCCCGCGTGAAAACGTCGGCGGATCGAGGATGATCGCATCAAAAACCTCCCCGCGCCGGCTCAAACGCGGCAGGACATCAAGCACATCGTCGGCGATCCACCGGTGCCCCTCTTCGTTCAAAGCGTTGAGTGCAAAGTTCTGCCGCCCCCGCTCCAGCGACCGCTTGGAAAGGTCGAGGCTCAACGTCTCCGCTCCCGCCAGCGCCGCCACCACCGAAAACGAACAGGTATAGGCAAACGTATTGAGCAGCCGCTTCGGGGCAAGTTCCCGCAGAAACGCCCGATTCGCCCGCTGGTCGAGGAATAATCCCGTCGAGTAACCCGCGCCAAAATCAAGCCCGTAGCGCACCCCTGCCTCGCTCACCACCGTCTGCAACGACGTTTTGCCATCCCCCTCCAGCAGCTCCGGAGCCCCCCACTCCGCACGCCGCTTCGGCTGCACGCGGCAGAAAACCCGTTTCGAAACGAACCCGCTCTGCGCCTCCCACTCCCGGAACCCCTCCGCCAGCGGCTCCGCCGGCACCCCTTCATGGAGCGAAAAGAGAACATCCTCCCCCAGCCGTTCCACCCACGCCCCCTCCGTCGTAAAAAGGCGGTGCGCGGTGGTGGCTTCAGCATCAAAAGCAGCCAGAAGGCCCGGAGAAATCCAGCGGTTCATCATCGCGCCGACTATCCCCAACAACACCCCCAAAACACAAGCCACAAACCATCGCGCGCCAGGCAACTCCTACCAGCCGATGGCCCTAATCACTCAATAATTTGCGAAGCCGGGTCGAAGCTGCGCGCCCCAGAATGAGTGGCTCCGGGACCCCTTCAAGGCGGAGATGGGTCTCGCCCCGGCTCAGGACATCGACCGCACGAACGAGGTCGAGATTCACCAGCAGCGAACGGTCGATCCGGTTAAACGGCGGAAAGGGCAGGCGGCTCTCCCATTCGCAGATCGACCGGAAAAGAAGCATCGGGGCCTGCCCCGAAAGCAGAATGCGCGAGTAAGCGCCCTCGGCTACAATGGAGGCGATCTGACAGGCCGGAACGATGCGGAGCACCCCTTTATCCCGCAAGGTGACCAGATCGCGCCGATAGAGCCGCCCGGCGGGGTCTTCGCCCTGAGCCGCCGCAAGGGTGGATGCAGAGCACAAGCGCTGCACCGTCTCCGCGAGCAGGGCGGCATGGACCGGCTTCAAAAGGTAGTCAAGCGCGTTCGCCCGGAAAGCTTTCACGGCAAACTGGTCGTGCGCTGTAACAAAAACAATCCTTGGAAGGGGCGGGGCAAGCAATGACAACACATCAAACCCGCAACCGGGTGGCATCTGAATGTCGAGAAAGATGACATCGGGCTTCTCCTGCCCGGCCAACGCAACGGTGGACGTGACGTTATGACTCTCCCCGATCACCCTGATCTCCGGATGCGCCAGAAGGAGTTTGCGCAACCGCTTCCGCGCCAGGCGTTCGTCGTCCGCAAGCAAGGCCCGCAAAGGCGTGATCATGGCTTCTCCCCTTCCTCCTGAACGACCGGGAGCCGTACCGTCACACGAACCTGGCCCTCCCCGGCCTCCACCGTCAGGGAGGCCGCTTCTTCATAAAGCAGTTGCAGGCGACGCCTCAGGTTCGCAAGGCCGGTGCCGGTCGAAGAGACGGTTCCAGGCAGGATCCAGCCGCCCGTGTTGACCACCGCGATCGTCAAGACATCCCCCGCCACCCTGGAGGCTACGCGAAGGCGCAGAGGCCGGACGGGAGAGTGTTGGCCATACTTGATGGCGTTATCAAGCAGCGGCTGCACGACAGCAACAGGGGCCAGCGTGTGCCGTGCGATGGCATCGGCCTCAATGGAGTATTCAAGGTCTTCCTCAAAGCGCGTCTTCTCCACGCGAAGATAGTTTTCAAGCGCATCCAGTTCCACACCGAGACGCTGAATATCCCCCCGCTGCTGAAGTGAAAAGCGAAGGTAATCAGAAAGAGCCTGGGTCAGATCGTGGACTACAACGGGGTCGTCGGACTCGGCCATGATGGAATTCAACGCATTGAAAAGAAAATGGGGGTTCACCTGCGAGCGCAGCAACTGCAATTCGGTTGTCCGCGCAGCGGTCTCTGCCTGCGCGAGGCGCAGCCGCGCATGCTCGGTGTCGAGCCAGTAGTTGATGCCGAAATAAAACAGGGTCCAAAGCCAGTAAAGCATCCAGCGCATAAAGATGCCGCCAGCCAGAAACTGCATGAACCCGGGAATCGCCACATCAGCGCCAATGGCGCGCCCGGCCGATATCAACACCACGGCATCGACCAGCCCGAGCGCGCCGCACAAGAAAAACACCGCCAGCGCGATCACCCATCGGTTTCGCGGACTCCGCCGTAAAGGACGGTAAACATACCGCAATCCACACGTCACGGCAAAACCGAAGGCGGTACGCAAACCGCCCAGCAAAAGGGCATCCCGCCAGGGAAAATAGCCGGTGGCCGCAAAAAGAACGGTCAACAATGCAGCGCCGCCCCAACCGACGCCCTGGAGCCTCCAGAAAAGCTTTGCGCGCCAGCCTCCCTCCTCCCGGAAAGCGGATGCGCCCGACGCGGAAGCAACCGGCCCAAGCGCCACTTCCAACATCGCACCACCGGCGCGAGCCTCAATGGAGGAGAACAAACTCATGCACCCTGTTGTAACCTGTTTCACGAACAACGCAAAGCAGCGCTTGCAGGGTCTGTTCACGAATTGAGAAAGATGGATGAAAAGACGCATTTTGAGATCAAAATCGGGCTTCTGAGGAAGGCCGAATCGAGATTCGGACGCCCGAAGAAACCGACTTTTGAGCCAAAAGGCGGCTTTCAGCCGCTTTCGGCAAATTCGTGAACAGACCCTGGAAGAGTTGGCAGCTTCATGAAGTTTTCAGGCAGCCTGGTGAAATAGCCCGTGAAAACGGTTCAAATCCCGATCAGAACCAAAGGCGTGAAACCAGAACCTTCCCTTAAAATTCCGTTCCTTCCCGTCCGCCATGCCCTCGCGGGTTGTCGCCGTTTGATATTAGCTTCGAGCCTGGCGACCCTGCTTTCGCTTCCCATCGGAGCGCAGGCGCAATCCGGCTCGGAACCTTCTGCCAGTTACAAGATCCTGATGCAGGATATCCTGATCAACGCCGACCTCTGGAGCGCCACTCCGGAAATCCTCTCCGCCGGCTATGGTTTCGAGGGAATCATTGGCGTTGACGGCAACAAGGAGGCGGTCCTCGCCGCCCATTCGGCGTGGCTGGATCTTCCCGGTTACGAAAATCCCCCCCTGCGTTCGCAAACCTCCTCGCCCACGCCCGACCAGGTGGCGACCAACTTCGGATATTCCGTTGAGCTTGCCGATGCCATGCCGATCGTTTTCAGTTGGCCGGTCCTGCCCAGCACCGTGACGGCCGAGGCGTTCCGCATCGAACTCAACACCGGGGAGATCGTAACCCCTGCCGTGGTTTCCATCAGCCCGAACCTGGAATACAACGAACGCAACACCATTGTGATGTTCGGCGAGTTCGGCAACCGCCTTACCCCTGGAACCGAGGGGGCGATCTATCCCGTGAAGGTGACGATTGTGAAGACCAGTACTCCCATGAAACTCGTCGGCCCCAACGGGCCGGTCAGCGCGGTCGGTCTCGAGAAGGAGAGCACCCATCCCTATACTCCCAATGGCGGGCCGACGCTCGTCGGAGCCAAGCTGACCACCATGTCCACGCTGGGCGAAGGCGCTCCCCCCATGTTCTCCTCCGCCCTTCCAAACCATGGAGAGGCCTTGTACGGGGAAGATGCCCAATACCGGCTGCGCATGCTGACGACCGGAGGGTTTTCCCGCGACGGGGTCAGCAGCGTCTTCCCGACCGACTTCTCGACCCACTTTCGCCTGCGGGTGGTGGATCTGGATGATCAAGGCAACGAAATCATCAAATGGATAACCGAAGTCGGCGTCCCCTTATCCACGTCACAAGGCTCGATCACCGTCGTTGGCCTGGCCGACCTCGGGCCGTGGATGAGCAGCTATGACCTGACCTACCAGGAAGATCACGACAACCAGATCGACATCATCCTGAAAGGCGATGAAGCCGCGATGCGCCTGCTCACCCACATCGAGATCCCGGCAACCGGGGAATACCTGCCTTTTTACAACCCCGGAGGCCCGGGAGAAGACCTGATCAACGACTTCTATACCAAGCCCGGTCCCTATACCCTGCAACCGATCATGATCGCCATTGATGATCCCTTTACCGTTACCTATATGGTTCCCGAACCGTCGCTGGGGATCCTCGGGGCGCTGGCCGCAGCCGCCCTTGCCGTGATGGCGAAGGGCGGTCGGGGCCGACGGATGCGTCGTTTGCCAGATGTTCCTTGAGAAAGGTCGTGCGGTAAATCAAGCGTTCTTCATTCGAGCTACCCCGTCGCGATCCCCTCCTCCTCCAGCGCCTTGCGGATCGCCAGCGTCAGGTCGGAGCGGATCTTCTGCCACTGCTCGAAATGGTTGGTCCAGACGCGCAGTTCGAACTCCGCGCTCGGGGCCATCTTCAGGAAAACCGCCTCGGGAGCCGGGCTCGCCGCCACCCCGACGTTGGCTGCCGCCACTTTTCGCAGCAGGTCGAGCACCTGTTGCGGCTCCGTCACGCGCGGCAGCGAAAGGGGGATCTCGATCCCGCGCACGCGGTTCGTGTAGGTCCAGTTGGTCAACCGCTCCGAGATCAACCGTCCGTTGGGGACGATCAGGTCCGACCCGTTGGGCGTTGCGATCACGCTCGCCCGGATGCCGATCTCCCGCACCACCCCCTCCATCCCGTCGAGCACGATCACATCGCCGACCTTCACCGGCCGTTCAAAGAGCAGGATCAACCCCGAGATGAAATTGTTGAAAATATTCTGCAACCCGAACCCGAGCCCCACCCCGAACGCCCCGGCAAGAATCGTAAACTGCGTCAGGTTGAACCCGAGCACGCTCACCGCCGTAAAAAAGCCGAAAAGAAGCACGAGGTAGTGAAGCATCGTCGAAACCGCGTATGGCACCCCCCGCGCCAGCGAGAGCCGGGGGTAGACCTCCTCGTCGAGCACGAAACGGATCAGCCGTGAAAGCGCGAACGACGCCCAGACCGTCAGGATGAACATCGTCACATTCGCCAGCGAAAGATGAAGCGCCCCGATCTCCAGCGTCGCCTGGAAAACCGCCCTGCCCGCCTCCCAGACGGGATCGCGCAACGCCACCCGGTTGAGCACCAGCCCCACCCATAGCACCGCCACCCCCGCGCGCAACCACCACCGCACCCGCCGCCAGAGCAGCTTGCGGTGGCGCTCCACCACCCGCAGCCGCGTCAACGGGCCAAAGGAAAAGACCGCCAGCACCAGCCCCGAGACCACCCGCAACCCGCCGTAGAGGACCATCGCCAGGTAGGCGCTGTAGAGCACCGCATCCCCCAACACCTGCGAAAGCCGGACGTACCCGACCACGTTGGCCGCAAACGCCACCGCAAACACCACCAGCGCCAACCGCGCCAGCCCCCGGATCACCCTCCATTTCCCCTCCCCCTCCGGCAGGTTCCACCGCGCCGTGCGGATCATCCACCAGGCAAAAAACCCGGCACCAACCATCTCCGTCAGGAAAATCGCCCGCGACAGAAACGGAAACGGCGCGGTCATCACCCGCAGTTCATCGACAAAATAAAGCGCCACCAGCGCGTAGAGGATCGGGTAGATCGCCGGTTCGAGCAGGCAACGCAGGATCAGCATCGCCGGGACCAGCGCCGCCGCCCCCCAGAGCACCCGGAAAAGCCGGGGCGCATCGGGGTAGATCCACGCTCCAAGAAGCAGCGAGAGCAGCAGCGCCGTACTCCACGGCTTGCGCAACACCAGCCAGACCGACTCCATCTCCGCGTCGCTCCCCCCCTCGCCCTGCCATCCCTCCACCCGCCTGCGGGCCCAGCGCACCACCGCAAAAATCAACCCGAACAGCGCGGCGTGAAATACAAACGCCTCCGGGTGCCCGAGCGCGTAGACCGCCACCTCTTCAAACTCCTCCTGCAACGACGGCGGCGCTTCCCATGCCCGCGCCGCCGCGTCGATCTCCACCTCCGCCCGCCACATCGGCGGCGACTCGCGCTCCAGCAACCGCCCCCGGGCCGTTGCGCGCGCTTCCTTGATGTCGGCCACCTCCCGGCCGACGCGTTCGCTCTGTTCCACCACCCGGCTCTGGAGGGAAAGCACCTCGTTCTTGTGCTGCCCCGCCTCCAGCAACACCCGCCCGAGCGACGTCACCTCGCGTTCGATCCTCGCCTGCAAATCCGCCGGAGCCGCCATCCCGTCCGGCCCTTCCAGCGTCGCCTTCCACCGGTCGCGCTGAAGCCGCAGCCGCCCGGTCAGGCGATCGGTCTCCCGCGCGCTGGAGGTCAGCGTCCGGTTCCAGTCCGCAAGCCGCTCCCCCTGCTTGCGCCACCCCTCCTCCATCGTTCCGAGCCGCTCCAGCGACGGGGAAACCGCCAGCAGCCGCCGCGTCTCGCGCGCCCGCACGTCGATCTCGGCCGAAAACCGCTTCAACCCCGCGGCCACCTCCTGCGCCGTCCGGTCTGCGGCAAGGGTCTCCTCCATCGTCTGCCGTTCCGCCGCCGTCGTCTCCAGTTGCGTCACCGCCTCGCTCAAAACATACGGCTGCACCTCCGCCGGGGTCGCCGCAGCCGGGCTCTCCGCCGGTTCCTGCGCCGCCAGCGGCCTCCCGCTCCAAACCAACATCGCCAACATCGCGAAAACCGCAGCCAACCCGGGCTGAAACCTGCGGACCCTCCATCGCGACCGGTTACGATCCAAAAAAGAAACCATAGAAAAAGAGTAACGCCACGCTCCGCCAAGGTAAACGCGAAAGGGAGAAAACGGGGTCAACTCTTGAAACTTGACGTCAAGTTTCAAGAGTTGACCCCGGCACCTGTGCCTCCACGTACGTTCGTCTTTCCTTTACTTGCTCCATCCGCTACACTCCGTCCCCGCCATGAACACCACCCACCTCGGCCGCAGCGGCCTGCGCGTCTCCCGTCTCTGTCTCGGCACCATGAACTTCGGCCCCCAGGCCACGCCGGAAGAGAGCTTCGCCATCATGGACCGCGCGCTTGAGGCCGGCATCAACTTCCTCGACACCGCCGATGTCTACGGCTGGCGCACGGGCGAGGGGTATACCGAGACGATCGTCGGCGACTGGTTTGCCCAGGGCGGCGGCCGAAGGGAGAAAATCGTCCTCGCCACCAAGGTCTACGGCAACATGCAGCCCGAAGCGGTCCGCGATCCCAACCTCGCCCCCGGCCTCTCCGCACGGAAGATCATCCGCCAGTGCGAAGCGAGCCTGCGACGGCTCCGGACCGACTGGATCGACCTTTACCAGATGCATCACATCGACCGGAGTTGCCCCTTCGAGGAAATCTGGCAGGCGATGGAGACGCTCGTGGCCCAGGGCAAGGTGCTTTACGTCGGCTCCAGCAATTTCGCCGGGTGGGACATCGCCACCGCCCAGCTCACCGCGCGCCAGCGCCATTTCGTCGGCCTGGTGAGCGAACAAAGTCTTTACAACCTCGCGGAGCGCTCCGTGGAGCTGGAGGTCATCCCCGCCGCCCGTCACCACGGGTTGGGCCTGCTGCCATGGAGCCCCCTGGGGCGCGGCCTGCTCGCCGGTCCCCCCGCCGCCAAAGGCCGCCGTCACGATCAGGAACGCATCGCCGAACGGACCGAAAGAAAGGAACAGGTCGAAGCGTACGAAGCCCTCTGCCGCGAACTCGGGCGGGCCCCCTCCACCATCGCGCTCGCCTGGCTCCTCCACCAACCGGCCGTCACCGCCCCGATCATCGGCCCCCGCACCCTCGACCAGCTTCAAGGCAACCTCGAAGCCCTCGACTGCGCCCTCGACGAAGCCACCCTCCGCCGCCTCGACGAAATCTGGCCCCCCACCGGCAGCGCCCCGGAAGCCTACGCCTGGTAAAGAGTAAAGAGATCAAGCGGACGGGCAGCCCGGATGGCCGCCGGAGGCAGTTCCCTCCCGGCGGCCCTGGCGTACTTCCTGCTCCCCTCCCGGCATCCCCTCCCCCGGGAAAAGCCCCCTCCCGCGCATCATTCCGCTTGACCTCCGCCACAAACCTGCCATTTTAGATGTAATCACATTGTAAACTTTCAACCCCCATCACCCCAAAACACCCCCGCTCCCGCTCTTTCCCCTTTTCCAGTCGCCCTGCGCCAGCCCTCTCTCCCCGATCTCCCGACCCGCCTTTCAACCACCTCCGGCCATGAAACCCAACCCCACCATCGCCACCCAGCCCCCACCCCGCCCCAAACGCCGAAAAGCGTTCACCCTCCCGGAACTCCTTGCGGTGATCGCGATCATGGTGCTTGTCATGGGCTTTATGGGACCCGCGGTGAACTCCATCAAGGACGCCCGCAGCTTTGATGCCGAAGTTTACAACATTGCTGACATTCTCAACCAAGCCCGGGATTATGCAATTGCCAACAATACCTATGCCTGGGTCGGCTTTTTTGAAGAAAAAGGAAATGATCCATGGGTGCGCAACAAAGTGAATGCCGGACAAGGACGAATCATCATCTCAACGGTAGCCTCCACCGACGGCAACCGGTATGCCGCAACGAGCAACACCCTTGTCGCCGACTCGGTTGCGAACCCGACCGCCACCCAGATCAGAGTCACCCAGATCAGCCCGCTTTATAAATTTGAGAATATCCGACTCGCCGAATTTCCCGGGCCAGACGACGACAACGCTAACCCAAACTGGCCGGTGATCCCCAGCAATTATCAGGTCGGAAGCAATACGTTTAAGTCCTCTCCCGCCTTCTGGTACCCCACCACCAGCACGGCTACCGCAAGCGCCTATAAATTCGAACAAATTATTGAATTCAGCCCTTTGGGTGAAGCCTCTCGCATCGCCAACCACCTTTCCCAACCTCCGACACCGTGGATTGGAATTAGTTTTCGCGCCACACGCGGAGCTGTCGATGACCCGACACAGGAAGGACTCCCCCCAACCGCCATCCTTGTCGAAGGCCTGAGCGGAAAAGTGAAAGTATTGATGCCATGAAACTTCTCAAAATCCATCGCGGTTTTTCGCTGGTCGAAGTCACGCTCGCATTAGGCATTGCCTCCTTCTGCCTCATTGCCATTCTCGGGTTGATCCCCGTTGGTCTCAACAGTACCCAAACGGCAATGGAACAAACGCAAGCGACCAATATCATCTCCAATATCATTGCAGACATGAAGCAGAAGCCTGTGGGGTCAACGGACGAAGTCACCTCTCAGCGTTTTGGCATCACTGTTCCCGCCGGACCCAAGTTACTGTACTTTAAAAACGGAGGCACAACGACTTCACAGGGCGATGCGCGTTATAAGGTCAAAGTCACGTTTACTTCGACATCCGTTCACGATGACAGAAAACCGATTACCGGAACCATTTGGGTAGCATGGCCCGCGGCGGCAGCCGATGGCAATGAACAAGGTTCGGTGTCCACCTTTTTCGCCCTCGACCGGAACTAACTGCGAAAACTCTTCCTATGTTTAC
>DATMFV010000005.1:0-14957 GCA_035555975.1 Chthoniobacteraceae bacterium | reverse complement strand
GTGAAAAAATGATTTTAATGGCCTCGGAGCCCCTATTTTTAGCCTATAACGAAATTCTGCCGACCGCCTGTATTCAGGGAATACAGAAGGGAGAAGGAATGCAGTTAGAGGCAAAAAGAGGTGCTCCATGGCCTTTGAAGGACTTTTTTCACAGCCTCTTAACTCATGGCATCTGGCTCCCACTGATGGCATGGGGCGGGAATGGGGGAGGGAGAGCTTTTCGCCTTCCTGCAACATCCTCAACAAGTAGCCGACCTCTCTCCGGGCTTCCATACTCATAGGAGGGGTTTTCACCTCTCCTGAGAGCCATCTCAATGGTTTACTCATGCCTGCGACACAAAGTATGTCAGATTTGACATACCCGCAACTCTTTTTGAAGTTTACAATCCTCCCCCGAAAGGGAACCCTTCTTTTTTTCCAACTCTTTACCATTCACCCATGAGCCAAACCCGCGTCTCCACCGCTCCCCTTCCCCGTCTTGATGAACTTGAAACGCCGAGAGTCGTTGTCGATCTCGACCGTCTCGAAGCCAACCTCGCCCGCCAGCAGGCGATCTGCGACGAGCACCAGGTCGAGCTTTGGCCTCATATCAAGACCCACAAGTGCGTGGAAATCGCCCGCCGCCAGCTCGAACTCGGCGCACGGGGGTTGACCTGCGCCAAGATCGGCGAGGCCGAAGCGATGCTCCCTTCCGGCGTGCGGCGGATCTTTATCGCCCACTCGATCGTCGACCCGCGCAACGGCCCCCGCCTCGCCGCGCTCGCCGGTGCGCTCGACGAACTGATCATGGCCGTGACCAGCAAGCTCCACGCCGAAGCGCTCAACGCCGTGCTCGCGAGCGCCGGGTTGACGCTCCCGGTCATGATGGCGGTCGATACCGGCCTGGGCCGGGAAGGGAGCCGTTCGCTGGAGGATGCCAAGGAACTCGCGGCAACGATCCAGTGCCTCTCCAATCTAACGCTCCGCGGCTTCTACAGCCATGAAGGGCACGCCTACGGCAAAAACGGCGAGGAACTCGAAACCGTCGCCCGCGCCGTCCACGCGCAACTCTCCAAGGTGCGCGACGCCATCGCGCCGGAACTCCCGATCTGGCCCGGTTGCAGCGCCACGGCGGCAATCATGGCCACCCTCCCCAACGTCCAGGCGGTCCGCCCGGGGGCGTATGTTTATGGCGACATCTCTCTTTGTGTCACGGCAAAGGTTCTCCCGTGGGAAGCCGCCGCGCTGACGATCCTGACCACCGTGGTCGACCGTCCGCAGCCGGGGCTGGCGCTCATCGACGCCGGGTCGAAAACCTTCAGCGGCGACAAGGCCCGCTCGGGCGATTCCGGCATCGAACTGCGCGAAGGGAAACTGCGCGTCATCCGCTGCAACGAGGAGCACGGCTACCTCAACGGCGACGGCGTGGACGACCTGAACCTCGGCGACCGCCTTCGTTTCATCCCGGCCCACGTCTGCCCGGTGCTCAACCTTGCCGACGAGACGATCGTCGTCCGGGGGGCCGAAGTGGTCGACATCTGGCCGGTCGACGCCCGGGGTAAAAACCGGTAAATTTTTTGATTTTCCGCTCTTTGGTGCTTAGGTTGGAGTTCGTTGTCAAATTTCCCGCCTGGTGGTCAATCCCTTAGAAAAACTCCGGAACGCAGCCACCCGCCTCGGTAAAGGGCGGTCAGACGAACGACGCCCGGTACTCAGCGCCGGAGAGGAAGTGGAGCTTAACAAGGTCGGCCTGAAGCCGGGCGAGGGGTGGCATCGGCGCAATTTCCTGACGGAAGTGCTGATCCCCTCGCTCTTTACCAAGCGGGTTGGCGAACCGGTCAGCCCGCTCTTCCCGGAACTCAAGGAACAGGAGATCGGCGTCACCTGGATCGGGCACGCTTCGTTCCTGATCCAGACGTTTCAGTCCAATCTCCTGATCGACCCGAACTGGGCGCGATGGCTCAAGGTCATCAAGCGGCTTCGCCACCCGGGGCTAGCGATCGGCGATCTCCCGGCGATCGAACTGGTGATGGTGACCCACGCCCATTTCGATCACCTCGACCGCAACACGTTGCGCTCCATCGCCGAAGGGCAGCCGATCGTCGTGCCGTTCGAGGTCGGCAACCTGGTCCACGACCTCGGCTTCCGGAGCGTGCATGAACTCCATTACTGGGAGATTTTCGAGTACGGGACGGCGCGGATCACGCTGACCCCGTGCCACCACTGGGGGGCGCGGGTGTTGCACGACTCGCATCGCGGCTTCGGCGGGTACATCATCGAAATCGGCGGGCGGACCATCTATCACTGCGGCGACACCGCCTATTTCGACGGATTCAAGGAGATCGGACGACGGTTCAACATCGACCTCGCCCTGCTCCCGATCGGCGCGTACGACCCTCCGAGCGGGCGGGAGGTCCACATGAACCCGGAGGAGGCCGTGCAGGCGTTCCTCGACCTCGGCGCGCGGCAGATGGTCCCGATGCACTACGGCTCCTTCCGCTTGAGCTACGAACCGCCCGACGAACCGCTGATGCGCCTGCGCGCGGCGGCGGAGAAGGAAGGAGTCGCGGATCGTATTTCCGTCATGACGGAAGGGCAACCGCTGGTGTTTTAGCTCCCCCCCTTCGGTGGAAACATACCGGGCGAAGCCTTGCGGAGCGAACCGCTGGCCCTCCGGACACCGCTCACCCGCCGCCGCGAGGTGGAGGTTCCCGGAAATTTCGCTCGTCAAAGCGTCGGGCACGGCGTTTGAATGACGCGCTTATGGTCAACATCGAAATCGAATATACCGGCGAGCTTCACTGCAATGCGAAACACGGCCCGTCGGGCGCGACGGTCGCCACCGACGCCCCGGTCGACAACCACGGACGCGGAGAATCATTTTCTCCCACCGACCTCCTTGCCACCGGGCTCGGCGCATGCATGGCAACGATCATGGGGATCTACGCCTCGCGCCACGAGATCGACCTGACCGGCATGCGCATTTCCGTCACCAAGGAGATGACACAGAGCGCCCCGCGCCGCATCGCGAAGCTGACGACCACGATCCACCTCCCCGCCGGGATCGAAAAAAGCGACGCGCTGGAACGGGCCGCGCTGACCTGCCCGGCTCACCAGAGCCTCCACCCGGACATCGAAAAGCCGGTGAACTTCTGCTACGCCTGATCATCTGCGTGGAGGCCGCCCTCCGGGGGCTTCACGGAACGTTACGACTCGGGCACAGGCGGCTCGATCACGCCCTCTTCCTGCTTTCCTCCGAGCCGGAAGCGGACCGGCAACGGCTCGGCTGCGGGTTGTTTCAGGCTCGCTTCGAGAAAAATCGCCGCTTCCTGGGCGGCGCGGCCAAGTTCGTTGCCCCGCCCGAGTTCCTTGGCGAGTTCGTTGAGGATGGCGACCGCCTCGGGCCGCCGGGTGTCGGGCAGGGCGCGGATCGCCGTCATGCGAAAAATTTTCGGCGTCCGTTTTTCCCTCGCCCATTGCGGAAGCATCTGGAGCGCGACCGACGGGAAATAACGGGCGATCCCGTATAGCGCATAGTGCCGGGTTGCCGGCTCGCCGTTAAGAAGCTGCTCCTTCCAGAAATCCCACTCCTTCCCGGGCGCGATCCCGTAATAAACCATCGCATCGGCCCGGGCGAGCGGGTCGATCATTGCCTCGATCCGCGTCTGCTGGTCAACGGTGATCGCCAGTTGCTCGTCCGGCAGGCCCATCCGCCGCAACACGAGCAGCGCCTCAATCAGTTCCGCCGTCTCCACCTTGAAGGCGTTGCTGTCCCACTGGCTGGGAAGATCGCTCCCGGCGGCGGCGAACTTCGCGAAAGCGCTGGCGGGAAGGTTTTCAAGAATGACGAGCGCCGCCACCTGCGCCGCAGGTTGTGAAACCTCCGGGTGCTGGGCGAGGTAGGCGAGCAGTTCGTCGAGCCGCGGGAATTTCGTCGGCGTGACGACAAAGGTGACCTTTTCAATCTCGTTGCTCGAGGCAATGGCGATGACCAGCAGATCATCGAGCCGGGTCTCCCCCGCCGGGTAGTCGACCCACTGTTCGCGCGGCGTCACCACAAAACCGTTGGCACTCTCAAACGCCTGCCCGGCGGGGATCGTGAGGCGGACGGCCCGGCCCGTCCGGTTAACCGCCGTCATCCGGAGCCGGTCGCGCGCGTTTCCGCGAAACTCAAAGGTCAACGCCCCTTCCTTCATCGCCTCCTCCAGCGAAAGCTTCCGATCCGGCGCGGGTTCCCCCTCCTTTTCCTCCACTTTGGCCGTTCCGGTCCGGAACGCCACCGGCGGCTCCTTCCCGGCGCTCTCCTCCGCAACCGGGACGATCGCGGGCGGCTGCGCCCCCTTCCACCCGCGCAGGAACCATCCTCCCCCCAAGCCGAGGAGAAAAACCAGGATGAACAGACAAAGCAGACGGATCATAGCGGGCAGAGAGAGTACGGTTTTCGCTCCGAAAGCAACAGCATTTCCGGTGCCGCGAGCGTCCTTCAACCGTGATCCCGCCGGTATCGGGAAGCCGTCATCCCGGTCGCCAGACGGAACTGCCGTGAAAAATAGTAGACGTTTTCGTAACCGAGAGCATCGGCGATCGCGCCGATCGTCAACTCCGAATGGGAGAGGTAATGCCTGGCGCGTTCGATGCGGGCCTTGATCAAGAGATGGCTCGGCCGCTCGCCGGTCACCTTCCGGCAGAGATGACGGAAATGGCTGCCGCTGTAACCGCTCGCACGGGCAAGGTCATCCACATTGCGAAAACGGCGCGGCTCTTCGTAAAGCGCGGTCAACGCGGTGGAGATCACCTTTTCATGGTAGCGGTCCCCGCGGTCGGAAGCGTTCTTTTCATGTGTCCGGATCAGGTCGGTCAAAAGCCCTTTCATCAGGAACCCGGCCACAAGTTCGTCGCCTTCGACCCCATCCTCCACGTGGCCCGGGAGATGACGCCGGTTGAGCAGCGCGAGAATGCGGCGGGTCGTCTGGTCAAAAAAGCTCACTTCCGCCACTTCCGTATAAAACGGGCAGGCGGGCCAGCGGCGCTGCGGCAACAGCCGCGAACCTCGCAGAAAACTCAGGTGAAAAAAAGCATCGCCAAGCGGGTCGGCATCGTCCTGCCAGACTTCGAGGTCCATCCCCGGCTTCATGCAGAGGCAGACCCCCGCTTTCAACGGGTACGACGCTCCGCTGCGATGGTCGAGCAGCCTCCCCTTGCCCTGAATGAAGAACCAGAAGGTAAAATCGAGCAGCACCCGCTGGAACCATGCCCGCGAGAGATGGTGCCCCCGGGGCCAGACCGCATCACGCCCATGGCGATGAAACATCAATTTTAGCAAATTCCAGTCGCGCAACGCCGATGGCGAGGAATGGGAGGACATCTCCGCAAAACGTGGCTGATTCGCGCAGGGAGCGTCAATCGGAATCGGTCAATCCGCTACATGCTTCAGCGTTTATTATAAAAGTTCCGGCGAATACTGCATCGCCAACCTCCGCGGGAACCGGAAAGCTCTTCATCCATGCTTATCACCCCGCAAACCGTGCGCCCCCGGCCAAAACTCGGCCTCGGCGCGGCCCTCATCGGCGAAGAGGAGGAGGCGCTTCTCCTTCAGGCCGTTCGCAGCAAGCGCCTCAACCGCTACCAGGAGGAGGAAACCTTGTGCGCCGCGCTGGAGCGGGAGGTTTGCGAACGAATGGGGGTAAAATACGCGCTGGCGGTCACCAGCGGCACCGCCGCGCTGGAAGTCGCGCTCGCCGCGCTCGGGGTCGGCCCGGGGGATGAGGTGATCATCCCCGCCTGGAGCTGGGTCTCCTGCTTTACCGCCGTCGTCCGGCTCGGCGCGCTGCCGGTGCTGGCGGAGATGGATGAAAGTTTTTCGCTGGCATCGGGCGAAATCCGCCGTCTCGCCAATGAACGGACCAAGGCGGTCATGATCATGCACTACCAGGGGGTGGCGGCGGAGATGGAGCCGCTGCTCGCGGAGGCAAGGGAGGTCGGCCTCGCGGTCCTGGAGGATGGCGCGCAGTCGCCCGGAGCGCGGTACCATGGGAAGGCGGTCGGCTCAATGGGCGACATCGGCATCTACAGCTTTCAGATCCAGAAAAGCATCACCTCCGGAGAGGGGGGCATGGTGGTCACGAGCGACCCCGCGCTCTACGAACGCGCGGTGAGAATGCACGACCTCGGCTTCTACCGGCCGCATTTCAACCCGAACCTGGAACCGCGCGGTTCGGCCTTCTGCGGGGGGCAATACCGGATGAGCGAACTGACCGCCGCCGTCGCGCTGGCGCAGCTTCGCAAGCTGGAGACGATCCGCTCCCATTGCCGACGCTTGAGCGCCCGCATCGACTCCCGGATCGCCGAACTTCCCGGGCTCACCCCGCGGCGGATTCCCGACCCGGAGGGCGATTCCGGCTTTGAAATCTACCGCTTTTTGCCCGACCGGGAAACAGCCATGGCGTTCCGGGAACGGCTCGACGCCCGCAACGTGAACTGCGCCCGGATGACCGGCACCTACTGCCAGTATGCCCGCGACTACTGCAAGAACCGCGCCGTCTACACCCCGGCTGCCTCCCCGTTTGCGCGTTTCGAGACGTGGCCCGCCCAAGGGTACCGGCCCGTTGATTTTCCGCGGACTGAAAGCCTGATCGGGCGGTTCATCTCCCTCCCGCTGGGTGTGCTCTATACCGACGAGGACGCCGACCATATCGCCGAAGCGATCCTCGAAACGGCTCAGGAACTCGGGTTGAGCAACTCCTGAAGCCGCCGCGCGGAAACCGGCTCCGCCGTGCCAAGTTCCTGCGCAAAAAGGGAGACGCGAAACTCTTCCAGCAGCCAGCGAAACTTTTCCCGATTGGCCGGGGCGACCCGGCGTTCCCACCCTTCCAACGGGCGGAGCGCCGCCGCTTTCTGCGTATCCTTGGCCGGGTGGAGCCAGGCGCGTTCGGCGCGGGTCGCGACCGCCTTGAGGTAACGGGGCAGATGCCGCAACCGCCCGTGTGGCGTGGCGGCGAGGAAACGCGCGGGGACGAGCCGCTCCAGGTCGGCCTCCATCCCGTCGTAGCGGCGCGGGGAAGCGGCGATCCGCCCCCGCAGTTCCAGCACTTCACCGCACCAGCGGGCGGTTTTTTCGAGCGCCTCCGGCAACGCTTCCAGTGCGGCGGTCAGCATCGCCTCAAACCGCGCCCGCGTCAGCGGCAGGAGCGGCTCCAGCCGGAAAAGGTGGTCGCCAACGTGGGCGATCAAGGTCGCGGTATCGACCTGTCCGTGCGACCCCGCCGCCACCTTCGGCGCGGGGACCGGTCGCGCCGGGGCGGTGATCTTTGCAAACGGCTTTGGCGCGCGCGGCGACGGCGTGGCGGAAAGGGAGAGTTGCAGGCCCTCAAGCATCTGCCCCAGCGTCGCCACCCCGCCCCGGTCTTCGGCCTTCGGTTTCCCTCCTCTGGGCGCGGGAGGGGTTGGAGGGATGACCCGCCACCCTTTCACGCGGCGCTCCAGTTCCTCTCCCAGAACGAGGTGCGCAAGCCGGACGATCGCCGCCGGGGTGGAAGCCGCCGCTTCTTCACGCGAACGGTACAGTTTCAGGTCGACCCGCCCGTCGCGAAGCGCCAGCCCGGGAAAAGCAAGGAGCGGCACGCCGCCGACCGAGTCGACCCCGATCGACTCCGGCAGATCGCCGAAGCTCCAGCCGGTCAGGCCCCGTTTTTCCCATTGGCGGACCGCGCGGTCCCATCCGGTGGAGCGGACCCCCTTCTCCTTCATCGTCGCCCGAACCGCCTCCAGGTCGCGCCCGGCGGCGATCGGCCGGTTTTTCGGGTCGATCACCTCCACCCTCGGCACGAGGTAGTCGGGAGGGAGCGTCCACGCCCCCGGTTCAATGATGATGCCGTAATGTCGCCGCACAAAGGCCGAAAGCGCCGCGGGAAACGGCTCGCTGCCCGGTTCGAGTTCCGAGGCGATCCGGCGGATTTTCGGCTCCAGTGGCATCAGGCTCTTGCGGATCGCCTTTGGCAGCGCCCGCAGGAGCACCCCCGCCTGTTCCTCGCGCAGGCCCGGCACCATCCATTGCAACTGCCCCGGCGTCAACGCCTCCGCGAGCGGCAGCGGAAGCCGGAGCGTCACCCCGTCCTCCTCGCTCCCCGGCGCGTAGGCGTACTGGAGCGGGATGACGGCGTTTTCCAGTTTCACGGCGTCCGGGAACGCCTCGCGGTCGTAGGCAAGTTCATCGGGCGCGATCAGTTCCTCCTCGCTCGCCACGAGCAGGTCGGGTTCCCTGGCGATCCGTTCGCGCACCCACCGGTCGAGATCGGCCACGCTGGAAATCCGCTCCAGCCGCTTGGCGTAAAAGGTGTAAAAGGCTTCGTCGAGATCGTGCAACCGGTGGCTGCGCACCTTGGTCAGCGTGTTTTCGATCCGCTCCCGCAGCTTCCGGTTTTCCCGGAAAAAACGGTGGTTGATCCGCGCATCCCCTGCGACCAGCGCGCCGCGAATGAAAAGCTCCGTCGCCGCCTCCGGGTCGATCCTCCCGAAATCGACCGGTCGCCGCGTGATCTCCAGCCCGTGGATCAACACCCGTTCGGTCACCAGCACCCGCCCCGCCTTCGCGCGCCATTCGGGATGGAGGTGGCGGTAGCGGCAAAGATGCGCCCCGAGTTCCGCCACCCATTCCGGCTCAATCCGGGCGGCCGTCCGCGCAAAAAGCTGGGAGGTCTGGACCACTTCACCTGCCATGATCCACGGCGGCTGGTTGCTCTTGGGCGCTTTCTCCTCCGCCTTGCGCGGCTGCTCGCGCGACGGCTTCGGCTTGCGCGGCTGCCGCTCGTAGAGGTTGGAACCGGGGAAAAGGGTCACCTTCCGGTTGCCCGAAGCGAGGTAAAGGTTGCGTTCCTCGCGCCGGGCGATCTGCCCGAGCAATCCGGTGAGGATGGAGCGGTGAATCGCCGCGTAATGCGCCTCTTCCGGCGTGGCGCGGGGTTGTTCCCTGTCGCTCTTCCTTTCCGGAGCCGCTCCCCTGCGCCCTCCGCGCGGGCGGGCCTCCTCCATCGCCTGCCCGAGTTGCCGGTAGAGGTCGCGCCACTCCCGCATCCGCGTCAGCCAAAGAAAACGCCCCTTGCAAAACCGGCGGAGCGCGTTGCGGGTCGTGGCGACCCCGGCCCCTTCCAGCGGCGGGGCGGCGTTCCAGAGGTGAAGCAGCGAGAGAAAATCCGACGCCGGGTCGTGGTACTCCCGGTGCGCCGCCTGCGCCGCTTCCTTGGCCTCCTCCGGCCGCTCCCGGGGATCGGGGACGCTCAAACCGGCGGCGATCACCAGCACTTCGGGCAACACCCCTTCCTGCCGCGCCTGAAGCAGCATCCGCCCGAGGATCGGGTCGATCGGCAGCGAGGCGAGTTCCCGCCCGAGGTCGGTCAGCGGATAGCGTTCGCCGATCGCGCCCGCCCCCTGTTCGATCAATGCGCCGAGTTCCTCCAGCAACAGGTAACCCGCCCGGATCGCCTGCGACTGCGGCGGGTTCAGGAACGGAAAACTCTCCACCTCGCCGAGCCGGAACGCCTTCATCCTCAGGATGACTTCCGCGAGGTTGGAGCGCAAAATCTCCGGCTGCGTGAACCGGGGGCGTTTGAGGTAATCCTCCTCACCGTAAAGGCGGATGCAGACCCCGTCGCGCAGACGCCCCGCGCGGCCCATCCGCTGGTTGGCGCTGCTCTGCGAAACCGGCTCAATCGGGAGCCGCTGGGTGCGCGTCCTCGGGTTGTAACGGCTGATCCGTGCCAGCCCCGTATCGACAACGATGCCGATGCGCGGGATCGTCAGCGAAGTCTCCGCGACGTTAGTGGCGATCACCACCCGCCGCCGGGGGCCGGGGGCAAAAACGAGTTGCTGCTGCGCGGAAGCCATCCGCCCGAAAAGGCCGAGCACGTCGATCTCCCGCCCGAGGCGGCCTTCGAGCTGTTCGCGCGCTTCGCGGATGTCGCGCTCGGTCGGCATGAAGAGGAGAAGATCGCCCGAATCGTACTCGATCAACGCCTCCTCGACCACCTTCACCGCCCCTTCCACGTAGGAGAGCGAATCGCCCGCGCCCCCTTCGGGTTCCAGCGATTCCAGGGGCCGCCAGACCACTTCCACGGGATAAAGCCGCCCGGAAACCTCGACCACCGGCGCGCCGCCGAACGCCTGCGAAAACGCTTCGGTGTCGATGGTGGCGGAGGTGATCACCAGCTTGAGTTCCCGGCGGCGGGCGAGAAGCTGCTGGAGGTAGCCGAGCAGAAAATCGATGTTGAGCGAACGCTCGTGCGCTTCGTCGATGATCAGGGTCGAGTAGGCGCGCAGCAGCGGGTCGGACTGAATCTCCGCCAGCAGGATGCCGTCGGTCATGAACTTGATGCGCGTCTGCGGCCCGGTGTCGTCGGCGAAACGCATCTTGCACCCGACTTCGCGCCCCCACGTGCAGCCGAGTTCCTCGGCCACCCGGCGCGAGACGCTCATCGCCGCCACCCGTCGCGGCTGGGTGCAGCCGATCCTGCCCCGCTGCGCGAGCCCGGCTTCCAGACACATCTTGGGAAGCTGCGTCGTCTTGCCCGAACCGGTCTCCCCCGCGACGATGACCACCTGGTGCGCGCGGATCGCGGCCAGAATCGCCTCGCGCTGCTGCGAGACGGGAAGCTCGGGCGGGTAACGGATCGGGGCGATCTCGGAAAGGATGGGGCGGGGCCGGGACAAGAGAGAAAAAAGGTGCGTTCTGCCGGAGTGTCTACTCCGCCGGCGTCGAAGCGATCCGTTTGATCACTTCGTCGAGTTTGCTGATACTGACCGGCTTGGTCAAATGTTCGGTGAAACCGGCTTCGCGGCTGCGCCGGATATCGTCGTCCATGCCGAAGCCGCTCATCGCGATCCCCGGCACGGGGCGGATGTGGCGTATCCGCTCGATCAACTCCAGCCCGCTTCCGTCAGGGAGGCCGATGTCGCTGATCAAAAGATCGTAGACCTGCCGCTTGGCGTGGGTGAGCGCCTCCTCCACCCCGGTCACCAGATCGACCTGGTAGCCGCGGCGTTCCAGAATCCTGCGCATCAAGGTTCCGGTATCGTGGTTGTCTTCCGCGAGCAGGATGCGCAGGCCGCTGGTGGCGTCGGCTTCCTCGGCGTCGTTGGTCACGTCGTCCGAAGCAGTCGCCGGAGGGGTCACGGTCGTGAGCGTCACCAGGAAGGTCGTCCCGAGGTCGCGTCCCCGGCTCTGGACGCCGATCGTCCCGCCGTGCGCCTCGACCAGGTTTTTCGTAATCGCGAGCCCGAGCCCCAGCCCCCCGAAACGGCGGCCCCGCATGCTTTCGCCCTGTTCAAAGGCGTTGAAGACCTTGTGCAGCAGGTCGGGTTCGATGCCGATCCCGCTATCCTCCACCTCGACCTCGACGCTCCCCTGCACGCTGTTGCGCGAGCGGAAAATGATCGACCCGCCCGTCGGCGTGAACTTGACGGAGTTTTTGATCAGGTTCCAGAAAACCTGCTGGAGCCGCGCCGGGTCGGCATGGACGTGGTAATGCTCCGCGCTCAACTCCAGCGAGATGCAGAGCTTCTTGCTGGCGATGTCGCCGTTGCAGATCTCCAGCGAGCTTTGCAGCAGGGCGTGGGCGTCGATCGTGGTGCGGTGAAGCTGCAACTTGCCGCGCTGGATGCGGGTCAGATCGAGCAGGTCGTCGATCAGCCGCGCTTCGAGTTCGATATTGCGCCGGGTCATCTCCATGACGTTGCGCAGGTGGGGGGCGAGCGTCTTGTCGCGGCTCAAATCGTCCACCGCCAGAAGCACCGGGGTGAGCGGCGTGCGCAGCTCATGGCTCAAAACGGCGAGGAACTGATCCTTCGCGGCGTTGGCAGCTTCGGCCTCGACCTTCGTTTCGGTGATCTCGGCCAGCAGGCGGTTGTTTTCGAGCGCCAGCGTCGTCCGCCGGGCGACTTCCTCGGCCATCGAAAGATCGCGCGCGGTAAAACGACGGCCCGACTCGATCGAAAGAAAACTGATGACCCCGAGCATGTCGCGGTGCCCCCGCAGCGGCACCATCATGGAAGAGCGCACGCCGAGTTCCCCCAGCAACTGGCGGTGCGTGGAATCGACCGCCTGGGCGTCGAGCAGCCAGTCGTCGACTTCCGGGGCGAGTTCCGGCATGCCGTTGCGCAACACCTCGTTGACCCCCTTGGTCTGCCCCTTTTTCGGCGGGAAACATTTGTCGATCTCGACCATCAGTTCGACCTTTTTCGGGTCCATGTGCGAGACGGCGGCGAGGAAAAGCTGCGGCCCGTCCGCCGCGTCGAGGGAGAGGTGGACGGTGCAGAGGTCGGCGATCTTCGGCACGGCGAGTTCCGCGACGCTTTGCAGCGTGCCGATCTCCGCCTGCGAAGCGGAAAGGACGGTGCTCGCGTCCGCCAGGAAGCGCATCGCCTCCTCCGCCCGCTTCTGGTCGTCGATGTCGGTGCAGGTGCCAAACCACTTGCTGATCCGGTTCTGCTGGTCGATCACCGGAAGCGCGCGGATCAGGTGCCAGCGCGAGGAGCCGTCGTGCTGGACGATGCGCCCCTCCACCTCGTAGCGCCCTTCGGTGGCGACCGCCTTTCGCCAGGCGGCCTCGCAACGGCGGCGGTCCTCCTCGTGAAATGCCTCCAGCCATTGCCAGCCGCTCGATTCCTCGATCCCCCGGCCGGTGTAGGTGCGCCAGCGGCGGTTGAAAAAGTCGAGCGCGCCGTCGGCCTGCGCCGTCCAGACCATCTGCGGGATCGCCTCGGCCACGGTGGCGTAGTGCCGCGCCACCTCCCGCCGCATCTCCTCGGCGCGGCGGCGGTCGGTGACATCGCGAAAGACCACCACGCAGCCGATCAACTCCCCGCCGGAATTGCGGATCGGGGCCGCCTTGTCCTCCACGGCGATCTGGTCGCCCTCCCGGGTGACGAGCGTGGCAAACTCCGGGTGCCCGGTGATCTCCCCGTGTTTGAGGACGCGCGTCGTCGGGCATTCCATCGGCTCGCCCGTGCGGGTGTTGATCAGCCGGAAGACCTCGGCCGCCGGACGCCCGGACACCTCGGCATCGTCCCACTGCGTCACCTCGCGGGCGACTTCGTTGAGGAACTGGACGTTTCCGTGGACATCGGTGGCGATCACCGCGTCGGCAATGCTCGAGAGCATTACCTGGAACCATTCGCGCTGGTGCCGCGCGATCTTTTCCGCCTCCTCGCGCTCCCGTTCGGTCTCGTCGATCTCGTGCGCGTTGCGCCAGACGAGCCGTGTCAGGATGACCATGCTGCCGAGGGTGAAGAGAGCATCGCGCATCGGCTGCCCGTAGAGCCCGAGCCGGTAGCCGAGCGTGGTCGCCGTCGCGATGACAAAGAGCATCAACAACCCATAGGGAAGGATTTTGCGCGCCATCTGCCCGGCGGCGGTGTTGCTGCAAAAAATCGCCATCACCCCCGTCCCGGGGCGCGCCAGCAGCACGCCGAAACCGTACACCATGAAGGCGAGCGCGGTATTGACCGAAGAGCGGTTGTACGCATCGACCTCGCCGGTCGCCCCGGCGCTGAAAAGGATGCCGAGCAGCGTCCAGAACCCGCTCAGGAGGACCGCCAGCGCGAGCCATTGCGCGGGGCAGCGGCGGCTCTCCGCCTCATAGTCGATCAGCAGCAGCGCCAGCCCGCTGCAAAGAAGGGTCCCGGCGGTCTTGACCGTCAGCGCGCCGACCTCGCCCGAGCCGGGCAGGTAGTTGAACAGAAAATGGTCGTACCCCCCTGCGTCCCACGCGATCAATCCCGCGTGCTGAAGCAGAACCGTCCCTCCCAGCGTCACGACAAGCGCAGCCGGAAACCATGCCAGCCAGCGGGCCCACGACACCCGCGGGTGCATCAGCAACAGGCGGAGCCCGACCCCCGCCGCCAGCAACCCGGCGCCGGTCTCCATCCGCATCGGGATCAACCCGGGAAGAAAACTGGCGAAGAGCGAAATTTTCAGCCATTGCCCGAGCATCCCGAAGAGGCCGAGCAGGGCGACCGCCAGGCTTGCATCGCGGGAGGCCCGGAGGAGACCTTTCCGCACCTCATCCGTCGACACCGGAGGAGCCGGGATGGGGGTGGAGATCAGGGTGGAGTTCACGTCAGGAGAAGGGCAGGCACCCGACAGGATACCCGAGAGTCTGCCGGGATAGAAAGAGCGGAGTTTGGGAGAAAATCGACGAAAAACACCTTCCTGCCGCCGTCCCTTGACATCACCTGCCATCGTCACGGGTTTCCCACGGAGACCAATCGGCCTGTTGATTTCGTCCCGGACCGATCGTTAACGCGCCCTTAAAATACCTCCCGCTTCCGGACGGTTACTCCTCCTCCACGCTCTCGTTGCGGGCCATCGCCGTCTGCCGCATCTGCTCGCGGGCTCTCTGCACAAAGGTATTGTTCTCCCCGTGCGTGGCCCATGGTCCCTGGGGGATTTCCTCGAAATCGACAAACCGCCAGTCGGTCACGTCCGTCGGGCTCATGCCGAGATAATCGCGGACGGCGGGGGAGACATCGAGCCCGGCCCCCTTGTTCAGGTTCGGCTTGGGCCGTTCACTGCCAAAGACATACTGCCAATGGTCGGTACGGAACGGGCCGCAATCCTCCCACTGTGCGTAGGCGACCTTCCCCTTGTAGCGGATCGCCACCCAGCGCCCCTTGACGACGCTCCTCCCCTCGCGCTCGAACGCTTCGTCAAACCATGGGATCACCTTGCGCGCCTCGGGCTTGGTTTTCCCGCGCGTCACGTCGTTGTAGGGAAGGGCGACGTAGAAAGGGTTCTGCCGGGGGGTGAACTTGGCGGGCAGGTAGCCGGAACGGTTCTTGGGGTTGGGGTCGTCAAAGCCGCCGAAGTTCCTGGCCCACCTCTGATCCCAGGAACTCGCCTGGTTGTGGACCGGATTGCGGCGGCTGGCCGGTTCGCCGACCCAGAAGGTGGTGGTGACGATCTCGTTGCGCCACGGGTATTTTTCGGC
>DATMFV010000004.1:0-87960 GCA_035555975.1 Chthoniobacteraceae bacterium | reverse complement strand
AAAAAAGTCCTTCAAAGGCCATGGAGCACCTCTTTTTGCCTCTAACTGCATTCTTCCTCCCTTCTGTATTCCCTGAATACAGGCGGTCGTCGGAATTTCGTTATAGGCTAAAAATAGGTACTCCGAGGCCATTAAAATCATCTTTTCACAGCCTCTGAAGCTTCCCCGCCCCAACCGATCCAAACAGAACTACCATGAAATCACGCCCCGCCTCCGTTTTCATCAAGCCGCTTCTCACCCTCGCTTTTCCCGTCCTGATGGCGGTCAACGCGCAGGCAGCGATCATCAACCATCTGGATGTTGATTTCAATGACTACCCATTGGGCCCGTTGACCACGGCGGGGACTTCGTTTACCGGCATCAGCAACGCCACGGGCGTGACTTCCAGCTATACTGTGGAGAGTCTGTCGGCGACGGACCGCGTGCTTCATGTGGTCAAGTCGGGCGGCACCTCAAGCGTCACCCTGAGAACCACCCCGGCCCCGGACAATCCCACCGGGACGCAGGAATTGAAGATCACCGCCAATTCCAGCTATGTCTGGAGTTTTGACTTTCAGGCTCCCACCACTCCCGATCAAGGCGCTTTCTTCCGGCTCGACGACGGGGCCGCTTCCGCCGGGCGTTACATTGCCGGCCTGCGGCTTTCGGGCGGCACGATCAGCTACCTGACCAACCCCAACACGGAAACGCTGACTTCGCAGATGACCGCCATCCCGACCGACGTGCTTTCCGTCCAGGCGGGGGTCTGGTACGAAGTCAGCTTTTCGATCAACTCATTTTCCGCGCCCGGGGCCAATCCCGCCAACGTCGGGTTGAGCTATGATTTTACGATCACCCGGCGCGGGGAAAGCGAACCGGCTTTTTCCACTTCCGTGGTCAACCTGATGCCGTCCGCCCTGAAGGCGATCGACCCCGGCTACAACAATTCGGTTCGCATGGGGATGAGCTTCACCGGGAGCACGATCGACAACGACTTCTATCTCGACAACATCCGCCTCCGGACGATCCCGGAACCGGGCGTCTCCCTCCTGATGATCAGCGGCCTCGGGGTCGGCGTCTGGATGACCCGGCGTCGGCTCGCCCGGCATACGGGAAAGCCGTGATCTCCGATCGGAAAACGGGAGCCGGTTTGGCTTGCGGGGAGGGCGTTCCTGAGGCGTAATGCGGGGGTGATCGGTGTCTCCATCCGGCAGCTTACCAAGCGTTTCGGCTCCACCCTGGCTCTCGATTCGGTCGACCTCGAGATCGAGCCGGGCGAGATGTTTTTTCTCCTCGGCCCCAGCGGCTGCGGCAAGACGACGCTCCTTCGTTGTCTTGCCGGTTTTTTGCTCCCCGAGGAGGGGTCGATCCGCTTTGGCGGCGAGGAGGTGACCCGCCAGCCGCCGCACCTGCGCCGGACCGGGATGGTCTTCCAGAATTACGCGCTCTGGCCGCACAAGAACGTCGCGCAAAACGTGGCGTTCGGGCTGGAGGAGGCGCGCGTGCCGAAAGACGAAATCGTCCGGCGCGTCGGGGAAGCGCTCGCCGCCGTCCGCATGGAAGGGTATGGGACGCGGAGCATCCACCAGCTTTCCGGCGGGCAACAACAGCGCGTGGCGCTCGCCCGGGCGCTGGTGATCCGCCCCCGCTGCCTGCTGCTGGATGAACCGCTCTCCAACCTCGACGCCAAGCTGCGGCTGGAGATGCGCACCGAGATCCGCCGCATCTGCAAGGAGGCGGGATTGACGGCGATCTACGTCACCCACGACCAGAAGGAGGCGCTTTCCGTCGCGGACCGGATTGCCGTGCTTGAAAGCGGGCGGATTTGCCAGATCGGCACGCCGGAGAGGGTCTACCGCCAACCGGCGACCCGTTTTGTGGCCGACTTTATCGGCGAGACCAATTTTTTCCCCGCCGTGGTCGTGGGACCGCGCCTGCTGGAGGTGGCGGGGGAACGGTGGGAACTGGCGCGCGAGGTCGCGTTCGCCAAAGGGGAAGCGGTGAGCGTTTCGATCCGCCCGGAAGCGTGGAGGATGGTTGCGGAAGCCGCTCCGGGGGCGTTGACCCTCCCCGGGCGGGTGGCGCAGCGGGTTTACCTCGGCGAGACGGCGCAGTATGAAGTCGATACCGAAGTCGGCAGGATCAAAGTCCACGAACTCAACCCGAGGCCGGACGCCGCGCGGCAGGCAGGCGAGCCGTGCCTGCTAACGGTGGAGCGCGACGACCTCATGGTGTTTGCTTTGTGATGAACCACCGTTCCTCCTTTCTTTTTGTGCTGTTGCTCGCGGCGGTGATCGCGCTGCCGATGGTGCTGCGCCCGCGCGGGCAGGGGGTGGGGAGCGAGGCGGACGAAACGCTCGTGATCATGACGCCGCACAACGAAGCGACGCGGAGCGAGTTTGCGGCGGCCTTTGCCCGGGAGTACCGGGAACGGACCGGCCGCACGGTCGCGATCGACTGGCGCACCCCGGGCGGCGGCAGCGAGATCGCCCGCTACCTCGCTTCGGAATACCTCGGGGCGTTTCGCCTTTATTGGGAGAGAGACCTTGGCCGCCAATGGACCCGCGAGGTCGAAGCCGCCTTTGACAACCCGCAGGTCGCCCCGGGAGAAGAGAGCATCGCGGCGCAGGCGCGCAAGGCGTTCCTGGAATCGCCGGTTTCGTGCGGGGTCGACCTCCTTTTCGGCGGCGGGAGCTACGATTTTTCCCAACAGGCGGCCGCCGGGCGGCTGGTCAACTGCGGCCTGCTGGAGATGGTGGCCGGGGTCCCGCCATCGGTCGGCGGCGAACCGTACTGGGACCGCGAGGGGCGCTGGATCGGCGCGGCCCTTTCGGCATTCGGGATCTGTTACCACCGGGAGGCGCTGGCGCGGGCCGGGATCACCACCCCGCCGACGGCGTGGAGCGATCTGGCCGACCCGCGCCTGTTCGGCAGGATCGCCCTTTCCGACCCGACGCAGAGCGGTTCGGCAGCCAAGGCGTTCGAGATGCTGGTGCAGCAGCAGATCGCCGCAACGATCGCCGAGGGGGGCACGGTCGCCGACGGCTGGGCGCGGGCCATGCGTTTGATCCGGCGCATCAGCGCCAATGCCCGGTATTTTACCGATTCCGCGTCGAAAGTGCCGTGGGATGTCGAATCGGGCGACGCGGCGGCGGGCATGGTGATCGACTTTTACGGGCGCTACCAGAGCGAGGCGGTCCGGCGTCCGGACGGGAGTTCACGCATGGAGTATGTCACCCCGCGCGACGGTTCCTCCTTCGGGAGCGACCCGATCGGCCTCCTGCGCGGGGCTCCGCACGAAGCGCTGGCGCGGGAGTTCATCCGTTTTGTCATGGCGCCCGAGGGGCAGAAACTCTGGAACTGGAAGGTCGGCACGCCCGGCGGCCCTCAACGCCATGCGCTGCGGCGTCTGCCGGTGCTCCCTTCGCTTTACGAGCCGCAATGGGCCGCACTCCGCTCCGACCCGGAGGTCGACCCCTACCGCGAATCGACCTTTGTCTATCACCCCGAATGGACGGCGCGGCTTTTCCGCACCATCGGCTTTGTCATCGGGGCCATGGCGATCGACGCGCACGACGAATTGTGCGAAGCATGGCGCGCGTTGATCCGCAACGGTTTCCCCAGGGAAGCGACGGCGCGGTTTGACGAAATCACGGCGATCGACTACGATGCCGCCCTTCACCGCCTGCGCCCCCTCCTTTCCACCGGGAGCCGGATGGATCAGGTGCGGCTTTCCCGCGAGTTGGGCGATCATTTCCGGCGTCAATACCGGGAAGTGACGCAAATGGCCGACCGGGCGCGGGAATAAGCGGGAATAAGGCGAAAAAAGAGAGAAACCGCTTGTCAACCCTCCCCATGTATGGCAGGTTTTGCGCCTTTCTACAGATTTCTTATGGCTTACGCGATTATCAAAACAGGCGGGAAACAATACAGGGTTGCGGCTGGCGACGTGATTCTTGTCGAAAAACTTGAAGTGCCCGCCGGTGGCGAAACGAACTTCTCCGATGTCCTTTTTTACGCGGATGGAGATGCCATCAAGTCGGACGCCTCGGCTCTTGAAGGGGCGAACGTCGTCGGGGAAGTGGTCGCGCAGGTCAAGGGCGAAAAAGTGATCGCCTTCAAGTATCGCCGTCGCAAGGGCTACCACCGCACGGTCGGTCATCGCCAGAAGCTGACGAAGGTCAAGATCACGGCGATCAACGCCTGATTTCATTCACCATTCACCCTAGTTTTTTAACCACTTTTATTTTTACTCATGGCTCATAAAAAAGGTCAGGGAAGTGTCAAGAACGGGCGCGACAGCGTCAGCAAGCGTCTCGGCGTCAAGAAGTTCGGCAGCCAGGCGGTTCGCGCCGGCAACATCATCATCCGCCAGCGGGGAACGAAGTTCGTCCCGGGTCGCGGCGTCGGCATCGGCCGCGATTACACGATCTTTGCGGTGGTCGACGGCAAGGTCCGCTTCGACCGCGACGGGCGTCGCGTGAACGTCGACCCCGTGGAAGTCGCGGTGACCGCCTAAGTTTTCTCCGAAAGAGGAGTTTTTTCAAAGCGCCTTGAAAAGGGGAGATTTCCCCTGCTTCAAGGCGCTTTTTCTTGACCCGGTTTTTCATTCCCATGGCATTGCGTGTTGAACCATTCCAGGGCCTCTGCCCGGCGGGCGACCTCGTCGCCGAAGTCGTTTGCCGCCCCGGTGCGCTCGACCACGGGGAACGGCTCGCGCAGACCGCCGACAACCCCTTCAGCCTGCTTCACATTGAGCACGCCGAGGTCGATCTCGAATCGGGGACGCTCCCTTTTTCCGAAGCGGCCTGCCGCAAGGCGCGGACAACCCTCGACGCCTACGTGGCTCAGGAGATCCTCGTGCCGGAGGCGGTGCCCTGCGTCTACCTCTACCGTCTGAAGGCAGGAGAGCGGGAACAGACCGGCATCGCGATCACCTGCGCGCTGGATGATCTCCCGACCGACGACCCGCAAGGCGATGCCGGGGAAGTGGCCGGACGCGCCCGGCTGATCACAGCACTCAATGCCCAGACCAGCCCGGTCGTGCTGACCTACCCGGAAAGCGCCGACCTCGACGCCTTGAGCGCAGAGGTGGTCAAAATCCCGCCCCTGTACGATTTCACCACTCCGGACGGGGTGGCGCATACCCTCTGGCGCGTACCGGGCGAGGCGCTCGGGGCGTTCTTCATCCGCGCCTTTGCCGATGTGCCGGGCGCGACGATCGTCGAAGGAGCGGCGCAGGCGGCGGCGATGGCGCAGGTCCGCCGTGAACGCCGCGAAGCCGACCCCTCCCACACCGGCAAGGAACCGTGGAACCGCGCCCTCGCGCTTTTCTTTCCCCGGAACCGATGGAACGCCTTTTGCGCCAACGGAACCGCCCCCGCGCTCCAGCCGCTTTCCGGCCTCTTCATCCACCGGCTTTAGGTACGCGCGCGAGCTTGCCGCGAGCAAACGGGTGAACCCCAATCCCCCACCATGCCCGACGCGGAGGCTTAACCCTCCAATGACGCCGGATCAGCGCCACTGCCCTTGGAAACATTACGCCCGGGTAAAGAGCGCGATCGAAGCGGTATAGCCGTGGATGTAATTCTGCTCGCGGATCGGGCTGATCTCGCCATTGCAGAAAAGCCCCGCGCTCGGGAGCGGTCCGAACGTCTTCTTGAGCGCGTCGGCGTCGTATCCCCCCTTGCCGAAAAGCTCCTCGCCCCGTCCATGGCACGAAAAAACGAGCGAGGCAAACGGCGGAGGCCCGTTCTTCTTTTCACGGGCGAGCCGCGTGTCGAGATCGCGCATGGCGCTCGCCGCATCGCGCAACTGCCACTGGAGGCTCTGCCCGACACGCAATTGCGCCCCGAGCGCGACGCTTCCCGAGGAGGCATCGGCCCCGAGAATGCTCCGGATGAGAAAATCCCCCAGCGCAAACTCGTCGATATACTCCGAACTCGCCAATCCCGCGAAGAGATTCCCCTGCGCCGATGCCTTCTCCTCGTCGCTCAGGCCCTCGAACGCTTCGGCCAGCGCGCTGTACGCCTTTTTGCCGCCGAGGCGCAGGAGGAGGTTGCCGTTGGTGCCGGTGATGGTCAGCGGTTCGCCGATCGGGCGGCACCCCTGCGCGAGAACGGAGCGGACCTGAATCCCTCCCTTGAACCCGATCAGCATCGCGCTCGAAGGGGGGAGGATCTCGCGGTTATGGGTCACAAAGACCTCCTCCGCTTCGGCGTCGGTGTGCGGGTTGGAACTCAGGCCGCCGATCATCGGGATGCCCGGGTAGGCGCGGTTCCACCCTTCCAGCCATGGTTCGATCGGGAAGCCGAACGGGTCGATCAGGGCGATCCAGCTCTCGACCTCATCCGGAGCGGCCCCGGTGAACGCGTGCCACTCTTCGGGCGTGTCAAGGGAAGCGGCATCGTCGGTGCTGATCTCGCAAAAATGGAGCTTCGTCTCCGGCAGGTGGAGCAGGAGCAGGGAAAAACCGATCGCTTTTTCGATCTCCATCCCGGTCCCGATCAACCCCGAACCGCAACACCCGAGCAGGTGCGGCACGTGCCCGTGGAGCGTGAGCAGTTCCAGCAGATCATCAAGGTGGGGCCGGTAATCAACCGAGGCAAAGACAAAGCCGAGCGTCGCCTCGCCTCCCAGTTCCTGCAAGGCGGAGCGGGCGGCATTGGCGACGGTCTCTTCTGAAAACACTTCGAGCACAAGGCGCGAGGCAGCGGCGGCGTGAACACTCATAAAAAGCTCTCTCTATGGGTACGACCGCCACCCCCTTTCTTACTTGGAAAAAGAGACGCTGGCAGGGAAAAAGGCGCGCGAGGCGGCGGCGTATCGGGGGCGAAGTGTTGAATCGTCGCGCCCCGACTGCAAGCGCAAAAGCGCTTTCCTTTCTTTTGGGGTGTGATTAAAAACGGTGTCAGCAAGGGAATAGCCCGGAGGGCTGACAGCGGGGAAGCCGGGGGTCGAGCGAAGCGACACCCCCGGGTCTATTGGATTCCCCATCATCGACCCTGAACGGGGTCGTAGAAAAGAGGGCCGTATCCGGAACGATCCGCTACGACCCTTTCAGGGTCAATTTCCCTCCCACTGGTTTTTCCGGGGGTGGCGCGCCCTGCGCTTACCCCCGGCTTCCCTGCTGGCAACCCTTCAGGTTGCTTCTTGTCTGCACCATTTTTTAATCACGCCCGGCCTTTTGCTCTTCGGCGACGCCGTCTTACCAGCGCCACTCGATCCCGCCGTAGAAACCGCGCCCGTCGCCGGGCAGGAACTGGTTGCGGTTGAAGGCGGTGGCGGTATGGATGACGCCGGTGGTGGCGGCGTAATGCTCGTCGGTCAGGTTTTTGCCTTCAAAGAAGACCGAGAAGCCGCGCGGAGAGCGGTAGCCCGCCTTGAACCCGAGCAGCGCATAGGGGCGAGTCGCCAGCGTGTTGGCCGAATCGACGAAATAACTCTGCGGCACCCACTCGACGTTTGGCCCGGCGTAGAAACCGCACGGGTGTTCGTAAAGGAGTTCGGCGCGGTAGTAGTGTTGCGGAACCCCGGGGAGCCGGTTGTCGCCGAAGCTGTCGTCGTTGTAGAAGCGGAAGTCGTTGAAGAGATAGACCTGGCGGAGCACCACGCGGTCAAACGGCGTTTCCGGATCGTCGGTGGGCCGGGTGGCGAGGTGGCGCAGCAGGTCGATGTCGAGGGCGGCCTCGATTCCCTGGTGGATCGTCTCGTCGGCGTTGACCGTCTGGCTCAGGCCGGGGGCGACTTCGTATTCAAGCAGTTCGTCGTCGATCCACGAACGGTAAAGGGCGAGATCCCACGCGAAGCGCCCGACGCGCCCCCGGGTGCCGAGTTCGAGCGTGGTGGCCGTCTGCGCGCGGAGGTCGACCAGCCCGCCGCCCCCTTCCGCCGGCGCGGTCAACTCGCCAAAGCTCGGCGGTTCAAAACTGCGGCTGACGTTGAGGTAAAACTGCGTCGTTTCGGTCGCCTCCCAGAGGAGGCCGAATTTCGGGCTCCAACCCCACCAGTCCTGCGTGCTGCTGTTGTCGGGATCGGTCGGCGAGACCGTGAAGTGATCCTCGTTGTCGCGCTTGGCATAGGTGACCTGCGTGCCGACGAGCACGGAAAGCTCCGGCGTCACGTAAAACTGCTCTTGCGCGAAGAAGTTGACATTGGTCGCCCGTTGCAGGGAGTCGGCGATCAATTTCCCGCGCTGGCCGAGCAGGTTTTCATACCGCCGGTCGTTCAATTGTCCGAAGGTCGAGAGCACCCCGAGCGTCGCGCGATTGCGATGACCCAGGAGGTCGCCCGTGTAGTCGTACCGAAGGTGGAAACCGAAGTCGTGGCTCTCCTGATCAATGACGTAAAGAATCGGGTGATCGAGATCCTTGTACGACCAGAAGGAGGTCAGCGTGAGCCGGTGGTCGTCGCGCTCGAAGGTTGTCTTGTTGGCGAGGCGGAAGTGGATGTAGTCGCGCTTCCAGTTGCTGTCAACATTGTCAAAGCGCTTCATGGTGGCGTTGCGCTGCGCCTGTTGCGGATCGTCGCGAAGCTGTTCCGGCGTCAGGTTGCCGGGAAGCTCGGAGTCGGTCTGGATGTAGCTGATGTAGAAGCGCGTCTCCAGGTCGGGGTTGATCCGGTAGCCGAGGTTCGCAAAGATACGCTGGTTGTTCTGTCGGCTGTGCTCGCGGAAGCCATCCTGCCAGAGATGGGAGAGGCTGATGTACCCGTCAAACGGCCCCGCCACGACCCCGCTGGAAAGCTGGGCCTGGAGCGTCCCGAAGCTGCCGAAAAGGAGGCGCGCGCCGAGAGGAGGGGCGTCGTAACCGGTCAGCGAGACAAAGTTGATCGCGCCGCCGAGCGTGGTGCCGCCATACTCCAGGGAACTCGCCCCCCGGTAGACCTCCACCTGCCGCGCGGAAAGCGGGTCGATCGACTGGAAGTCGAAGCTCCCGTCGGCGAGGTTGAGCGGCACGCCATCCTGCAACAACAGGAGGCCGCGTCCGTGAAAGGTCCGCTGGAGGCCCGAACCGCGGATCGAGATACGCGATTCGTCAGCGCCGAAGCGGGGCTGGACAAAGACCCCCGGGGCGAAGTCGAGCGCATCCTTGAGCTGCGTGGCGCGCCCCCGTTTGAAGGTGGTCTCCGCGTCGATCACCTCCGCCGCCCCCGGGAGTTCGCGCAGTTCCTCGCGCTTGGCTTCGATGGAAGGGACGGTGAGCGGGGCGGCTTCGCCGTGGACGACGATCTCGCTCAACTCGGTTTCGGTGACGGCGGCTTCGGGTGGAGGAGCCGCATCGGTCTGGCTTTGCGCCGGGTGGGCCAAGCCGCAAAGAAGGCTTAGAACAAACAGGGAATGGAAAGGTTTCATGGAAAAAAGAGAGAAAAAATCAATCAGGATGGAGCCCCACGCAGCAGTGGCGGCATGGGTAGGGAGGCAGCTTTGCAGGTGCTGCCCGCGCGGTTCCCCCAAAAGGCAGGGGAAAAAGCGCTTTTTCCGGTGTGATGAGCGCGCGCGAAGAGGGCGCGGGGATCACGGGCTTGTGGCTCGCGAAGAGCGGGCGCGCCGATCAGGCCGGGGCTCTCGTCACGGCGAGGCTCGCCGGACGGAAAGGGGGCGGGAATCAGGCGCTGCGGAGACCGGCTCTGGGAGGCGGGGTGGTCGGCCGGTCGGCCCGGCGGGTCGCTTCGGCAGAGAGCGCCGGGTAGCGATACGGGGCGGAGGAGGGAATCAACGTGGGTAGCGTGGCGGTCAGGACGCCGCGCAGGCTCTGCCCGGTTTCCTGCATGGAGGCGTTGCCGGTCCCCGGGCTCTTTTTCGCCTTGGCGATGTGGTCACAAAGCGAACACGGGCTGGAGCCGTCGAACGTTTTCTCGATCGCTTCCACCAGCGAAGTCTGCTGGGAGAAGTTCACCAGCATCGAAGTCCACGCCACGGACTGGAGGAGAAGCCACTGCGCCCCCGAACCGGCAAAGAGCATCAGGACGATGGCCAGGTGGATTGGGAGTGCGAAGCGACGAAACACGGTTGTCGCTCTTTTACAGAAAAGGCGCGGGGAACGTCAACTGCTTTGGGCGGGGTGCGTCAAATCGCCGCATTCCGGGATCAATCCCCCAAGACATTCCCGAAGGTAGCGAAGATCGGCGCGGGCGATCGGGAGCTTGTCCTCTTTCATCGTATTTTCCAGGCCGATCGGCCCGGTAAAACCGGCGGCCTGAAGATCGCGCAGCATGGCGGCGATGTCGAGGTCGCCCTCCGAAAGGGGCACCCGGTCAAAGTCGCCCTCTTCGCGGTCCGGGCCGGTGCGTACGTTCTTGAGGTGGAGATAGCCGATGGAGCCTTTGAGCGCGTTCAGGCTCTCCCGCCACGAGGTTCCCCGCCGGTTGATATGGATGTTGCCAAAGTCGAGGTTGGCGCGGACATTGGGCCGGTTGACCCGGCAGAGCAGCCGGGCGCATTCTTCGGCAAGATCGTGAAGGTAGCCGCTGTGGGTTTCCACGGCGAGGGTAAGGGTAGGGAACTTTGCGGCCGCTTCGCTCAGGACTTCCGTGGAGACGCGCCAGTCGTCTTCCGTGGCCAGTGTCGAACCGGCTTTTGAAAAGCGAAGCCCGGGGGCCATCAGGATGCCGGTAAAGACATTGAGAAGCTGAAAGCCGTTCCGCCGGGCGTGTTCGAGCACCTTGTGGAAATTGGCGATGGAGGCTTCCCGTTTCGCCGGGTCGGGATCGGTCGTTTCCACCCGGCAACCGTAGACGATGTCCAGCCCGTGTTCCCGGGAAAGCCGTGCGGTCAGGGCAAGGTAGTCATCCAGGGCGATCGCGCCCGACCGGTCGCGGTCGCGCACTTCGATGCCGGTACATCCCAGCTTCCGGGTGTGCGCAAACGCTTCCTCCAGCGGGTAGCGATTTTCAAAGTAATTGATGTGAAGGTAAATCGGATGGGGCTCTTTCATGATGAAGGTGAATAGCTAGTCTTTTTGGGTGGTGTCGGCTCCGGCGGGGTCCCGGCCTGTAACGGCCCAGTCGATCATGCGCATGACTTCCAGCGCTTCCCCGCTTGAGGAAAGAAGCGGAGCCTGTTCGCGGATGCTGGAAAAGAGATTGTCATGAACATTGCGGTAGGGGACCTCGGCCTTGATCTCGCGCACTTCCTCCGCCCATGGCAGGCTTTCCGGGGGAGCCGGCTGGCGCGGCCCGCTCACCAGCGCGAGCGGAGGAGCCGCCTTGGCATCATAATAGCGCAGGCGCACCGTGCCGCTGCCGTCGGAAACGGCGGCCCCGTGCGAACCGTAAAGGGCATAGCGCGGGCCGGGAATGGCAAGGCAGGTGGAAACGATGAGGTTGGCGGCGATTCCATTGTCCGTCTTCAGGAAAAGATGGGCATGGTCTTCGGCATCCCCGGCATCCTTGAGATGGCGGACCGAAGCGGAGAGCGAGGTCACCCGCCCGCCGACGAGCGGCAACAGAATGCTGAGTGCATGGGTGCCATGGTTGCCGAGGTGTCCGCCCCCGTTGGCCCGCAAGGTCTGCCAGTCGTTGCGGCGCTTGTAGGAAGACCAGTTGAAGCTGATCTCAAACAGCTCGCCAAGGAGCCCTGATCGGATCACTTCCCGCAGGAAGTAGAAATCGCTGCGGTAAAGATGGGAATGGTTGATCGCCAGCAGCCGCTGCCGGTTGCAGGCGTGTTGATGGAGGCTGGCCGCCGCCTGGTAGCCGAGCGCCATCGGCTTCTCCAGCAGGCAATGGCGTCCATGATCGAGAACCGCCCGCGCGTCGCGTTCGTGGAAATGGGTCGGCGTCGCGATAATGACCAACTCCGCATCGCACCCCTCCAGCAGTTCATCCACGCTGGAAAAGGCGGGGCATTTCCATTCTGCGGAGACCCGTTCCTGCCGCTCGGGATCGGGGTCCGCCACGCCGGTCACGCGGAATCTCGGGTCTTGCCGGAGTGCCTTGAGGTGAATTCCCGTTCCTGCGATGCCGAGGCCGACCACGGCGACATCAATCGGTTTCAATGGATGGCTCATGAAATGTGATCTTACGGATGTTCAATGGCGCGTCAACGCTTTATTAGGGGTGAAAATAGCCGAAATTTTCCCGTATTTGGTGTTGAGTGAACCACGAATATGATCTTTCGTAATTTCAGGCGAATGGAAAAAGCGTTTCCCGGGGCGCGGCAGCCGTGTTAAAAGCATCGTGCACCGTGATCACCCAGAAAGAACTTTCCGAAATCCTCGGAGTCCACCAGACGACGATCTCCGGCGTTTTGAGCCGACGCCCGGGCGTGCGGGTGAGCCCCGAAACGCGTCGGCGCATCCTGGAAGCCGTCGAGCAGTATGGCTACAAGCCGTCGTTGCAGGCGAGAATCCTGCGGCAGGGGCGCAGTCAGCTCATTGGCGTGCTTAACTTCATGCCGGGTAACCAGGGGTTGGAGAAGATGCTCCGCACGGTCGAGATGCTTCAGGAAAAAGGGTTTTCGCCCCTGGTCAACGAAATTTTCCGCCCCGAACGGGCGATGGAGAGCCTTCAGCTTTTTCTCGACCTGAAAGTCAGCGGGGTGATCCTCAAATCGCTCCCCCGCCCGATTGCGGACCAGTTGAAAAAGGTGCTTCTGGAGATGCCGGTCCCGGCGGTCTGCGTGGAAGGGGCCTATATCGAAGGGTTGCCGTGGGTCTATCCCGATAAGGCGGGGGCGATGGAGGAACTGACCCTCGGGTTGATCGGCAAGGGCTACCGGCGGCTCGCCCTGATGCCGAGCTGGAAGGCGGGAAGCGTGCCGGTGCCCAATTACAGCCATGCCCAGGAACTGACCCGGGGGTTTCAGGCGGCGGTGGAAAAATCGGTCCATCGGCTCGAAAGCGTGGAGATCATCCGCAAGCTGGTGGTCTCGCAGGAGAACGACCCTTCGGAACGCAATTTTTGCAACGGCCGGGAGACCACGCGGCAACTGATCGCCGAGCGCAGGAACCTTCCCGAAGTGCTCATCTGCAATGACGACCCATGGGCGCTGGGGGCGATGACGGCCTGTTTTGAAGCGGGGATCAAGGTGCCTGCCGAAATCGCCCTGACCGGTTTCGGCAACAGCCAGGCCGGGCGGTTTTCTCCGATTGCGTTGACGACGGTCAACCAGCCGCTGGGGGAGATGATCCGCAGGGCGGTCTCCATCCTCTGTGCGGCGATTGAGGCGCGAACCAAACCGGAGCCGGGGATGATCAAGGTCCCGCCGTGCGAGGTGATCTACCGGCAGTCGACCCGCGTCGTGACCGATGAACAGGAGAGCGTTTAGAAATGGCTCTTGCGGAACTCGCCCGGCGATTGCCGGGTCCGCCCCCGGAACCAGCGGCAGAAGTGGGCAACATCGACAAACCCGAGGTCGGCGGCGATCTGTTTGATGAGCAGATCGCGCGAGGCGAGGCGTCGGCACGCTTCCGCCGCCAGCAGCCGATCGCGGTAAACGGCAAGGCTCATCCGCAGATGTTGCCGTGCCAGCCGCTCCAGTTGGGAGCGGCCAAGGCGGGTCGCCCGCTGCCACTGGTCGAAGGGAAGGGGACCTGCGCGGACCTGTTGGCGGATCGACTCCAGGACCCATTCGAGCCGGGGCTCGGAGGCGGAGCGGTCGATCCATTGCCCCCCGTGGTCGGCGGCATATTCGAGAAGCGCGCTGACAAACGCTGAAAGGCGGGTGCGGAAACGGAGCGCCTCGCGAAGGGTGAGGCTGGCGCCGTGTCGCCCGCGGCGGGACGGTTCCGCGGCATTCTCCAGCACCTCGCAGACCGCCCCGGCCAGCTCCCGGAGCCGCGCCGTCCGGCAACCTTCGCCGATCAACGGCTCCGCGAGACCCAGAAGCGGCAGGCGGTCGCCCCACGAGGCAAGAAAGTTGATCGAGATGATCGTGCTCGCCGGATCAAACTCCTGCGTCCGCATCACCCCGGCCGGGATCAGAATCCATTGCCCGGGGCGGACCACCTGAAGCCTGCCGCACGTCTCGATCTCGACCTTTCCGCTTTCAATCCACCACCAGGTGTAAAACGGAAGCGTCCGTTGTGAGTTCAGGCCGCCGGGCGAGACCCCGTTCCGGTAGATGATCATCGGCTCGATCAAAATCCCCATCGTCTCCTTCCATGCGACGGCGTTTTTTCCAAGGCCGGGGAGCTCGTTCGGTTGCGTCATGCGGCAAATCTACCGTGATTTCGCGAAATAAACAGTCGTTTGGCTTAGGGTTTCGCGAAAAGGGGGTACACAATATCCTCTCATGCACTCCTTTGATCTTCCCCTGCTTCAATCCCCGGACCTGCTCATCTTCGGCTCGTCCTCAACAGCGGTGGCCGCTGCCGTGGCGGCCCGTCGAAGCGGCTTGAGCGTCTTTCTGGTCAGCGACCGGCCTTACTTTGGGGTCGAATCCGCGGGGACGCTGGAGCTGGAGGGGCTGACCGGAGAGGGAGGCGCACCGGTGCGGCCGGGCGCGCTCAAGCATGCGCTGGAGAAGAGATTGCTGCGGCACGGGATCGGGTTTGTTTTCCTCGCCCGCCCGGTGGCGCTTCTGCCGGACGGGGAAGGGCGGCTCGACGGGGTGGTGATCGCCTCGCGCACCGCTCTTTACGCGATCCGCGCCCGGGGGGTGCTCGATGCCACGCGGCACGGGCTGGTCGCCGCGCTGCCGGGCTTGAAGACGACGCGGAGGAGGCCCCGTTTTACCGGAGGCTCCCTGCGGCTTCTCTCCCGGGAGGAGCAGCCGCTCGCGCCCGGCGCGGCCCTCGTCGGTTCACCCGTGCCGTTTGCCTGGAAGGGAGAGGAGGCACTGCCGCTTCAGGCCCAGCGTTGGAGCGCTCCGATCACGGAAAGTCCGTCGGATATCGCCGGTCTGGCTGGCGTGGAACACCGCTTCCGCAGCCGGCTCGCGCTCGACGCTTCGCTCTTCCTGACGGCGGAAAGCCCGGTTTTTGCCAACCAGCCGGAGGAGGGGGACGGGTTGGCGTCCGACCCGATGGCGCTCCCGCAGGAAGCTTTTGCCGTGGCCGACCACCTCTGGATCATCGGCGACGATCTTCCGCTGGATGCTGAAGGGCTGGCCCGGCTCCATGCGCCCGACCTGTCGCCGGAGTTTGGCGGGCGCATCGGGGAGTGGATCGCCGCTGCCCTGGCCGACAAGGAAGCGCCGGGGGCGATGCTGGAGCCGACCGGGAAGCTCGACGGGCGTTTCGGGTTCGCGGAAAGTTTTGTACGTGGCAACGCGACGATGCTCCGGGTGGAACTGCCATTGCTCCCGACGCTCGGGAAGTGCGACGTGGTGGTCGCGGGAGGGGGGACGGGCGGCGCCCCGGCGGGGATTGCCGCGGCCCGGGCCGGAGCGAAGACGGTCGTGCTCGAAACGCAGCACGGGCTGGGCGGCGTCGGGACGCTCGGGCTGATCGCCAGCTACTATCACGGCAACAAGGTCGGGTTTACGGAGCAGTTGAACGAGGAGCTTCACGAAATCGACCCGAGCCACGGCGCGACCGACAAAACGGCGCGGTGGAACCCGGAACTGAAAATGGCGTGGTACCAGCAGCGGCTTCTGGAAGCGGGCGGGGAGGCGTGGTTTGGCAGTTTCGCCTTTGGGGTGCGACGCAGCGGGGAGCGGATCGACGGGCTGCTCGTCTCGACGCCGTTCGGGTGCGGGGTGCTGGAAACCGGGTGCGTGGTCGATGCGACCGGCAATGCCGATATCGCCGCCGCCGCCGGTGCGCCGTGCCGGGTGATTTCCGGCGACCACGCCGGGGTGCAGGGAACCGGTCTTTCGCCGCGTCGCCCCGCGATTCCGTACGTCAACTCGGACTTTACCTTCATTGATGACAGCGACCTGGTCGGCGTCACCCATGCTTTTGTCAATGCGCGGGCGCGGTTTGCCGAAAACGAGTTCGACACGATCCCGCTGGTCAATTCCCGGGAGCGGCGGCAGATCATCGGCGAACTGGAGCTTTCACCGCTCGATTTTCTCGCCGGGCGGACTTTTTCCGACACGATCAACATCGCCCGGAGTAACTTCGACAGCCACGGGTTTGTCGTCCACCCGGTCTTTATCATGATGCCGCCGGATACCCGTCCGCTGGAGGCCAACGTCCCCCTGCGCTGCCTGATGCCGCAGGGGGTCGGCGGCTTGCTGGTGACGGGGCTCGGGATGAGCGCCCATCGCGACGCGATCCCCGTGATCCGGATGCAGGCCGACGTGCAGAACCAGGGGTACGCCGCCGGGGTGGCCGCAGCGATGGCGGCGAAGATCGGCGGCGATCTCAAAGGGATCGAAATCGGGGAGCTTCAGCGGCACCTGATTGCGACCGGCTGCCTGCCGCACGAGGCGAGCGGCTGGGGCGAGAGCTTCCCGCTGCCGCCGCAGACGGTGAGGGAGGCGGTGCGGACCACCCCGCTCGATCTCTTCAGCACGGCGGTCCTTTTCGCCCACCCGCAGGAGAGCCGACCGCTTCTGCTCGAAGTACTGGCCAACCCGGCTTCCCCGGAACAGGAGGAGGAAGTCGCGCTGGTGCTCGGGCTGATGGGGTGCAGCGAGGCGGCACCGGTCCTGATCCGGCTGATCGGCTCCCGCCCGTGGGACGACGGCTGGAACTATCGCGGGATGGGGCAGTTCGGGATGAGCCTGAGCCGGATGGACGGGTTGATCCTCGCCCTTGGCAAGACCGGCGCAGCCGATGCCGTGGAGCCGATCGCCGAAAAGATCGCGGCGCTCGGGGGCGATGCCGCCTTTTCCCACTGCCGCGCCGTGGCGGTGGCAGCGGCGGATCTCCGTTCGCCCCGGCTGGCGGCTCCGCTCGCGGCGCTGCTTGAAAAGCCGACCTTGCAGGGCCACGCGATCACTTCCACGGAAGCGACCCTTGAAAACGCCCACACCGGCGTCGTGCAGGACGAACCGCGAAACCTTTCGCTGCGCGAACTCTATCTGGCCAAGGGGTTGTACCTGAGCGGCGACTGCAACGGCCTGGGCCGCGCCATTCTGGAGCGTTACACGCAAGACCTGCGCGGACTCTATGCCCGGCATGCGGTAGCGGTGTTGAGGGAAGAACTGCCCGGCCGAAATTTCTAGTCAGCCGGCGCGGGTCCAAGCGTTTCGCCCGGCGTCAGTTCGGGGAGGATGCGTTGCGGTTTGCCCTGGCTGGAGCCACCGGCGAGCAGGCGCAAGACCTCCCGTGCGGTCGCCTGGGCCAGTTGCGCTACATTAGCGACATAGCGGGTCGGTTCGGGGCTCGCAAAACGTTGCCACGGTTCGGCGTCCTGAATGATCAGCGATAGATCCCCGGGCAGGGCCACGCGCCGACGTTGCAGGTGCATCAGGATCGTCAACGAATGGTGGGCCACGGCAGTGAGCCAGCCGGTGGGCCGTTGTTTCATGTTTAATAACTGATCGGTCAACGCGCAGATGCCTTCGGGGGAGCCGTTGTGATGGTAGACATGGGTCGTCATGCCAGGGTGGGCAGCCGCGCCTTCCATCAATCCCGCAGCCGTCTCCTGATCGGCTCCCCACTCGCGGCGATCGACGACAAACGCCAGGCGTCGATGTCCCAACGCCGCCAGCCGCCCTGCTGCATGGCGGCCGATGGCGCGGTAGTGAATGTCGACGCTCGGCAGCCCGAGCGAGACATCCACCGTGCCGCCCACCACCGCGCGAATTCCCGTCCGCAGGGACCACCGGAGCGCCTCGTGGTTCGGGTAGACCATCACCCATGCATCATGTTGGGCATGCGAACCGAGATTGCGGAAGAATTTCGGCTTGCGAAGGTAGCCATCATAGATTTCCACCCGCACCTGCTTCTGGTAGAGCAGGCGACGCAGTTCATTGATCCACGCCATGGTGCGATGGGTGGTTTGTTCCAGCTTCATCAGGAGCAGAATGCCGACGGTGAGCTGACCGGTGGAGACCTGCGCTGAAAGTTTGCGGACGAGGGTGCCCCTGCGCGAGCGTTCCGTGACGATCCCCTGCTCCTGAAGCACCGCCAGCGCCGCGCGCACGACGCCGCGGCTGACGCCAAGCTGGGCGGCCAGAACCCTTTCGGGCGGAAGCTGTTCGCTCCATTGGCCCGCACGCACCTGCTTTTGAAGATACTCCGCAATCTGAAAGGCGCGGGGCCGGAAGGGGAGATCATGAGGGGCTGGTTTCATGGTCCGTTTTTAGATCCAATAGGAATCAACCTGCAAGCTTATACAGTGATTAGATAGGAAACCTTGAAATTTGGTTCAAATAAAGGACCACAAAGCATTCTTTGCGAAACGCGGCGGATCAGGCATCTATTAAATCATGCAAACGTTCCTCTTCCCGAAGGTTGGCTATGGAGTTGTCGCCGCCGTGGCGCTCCTGTTTTCCCTCATCCCGTTGAAGGCTTCCTCCTTGATCGTCAACTGGGGCGGAAAGTATCTCGCTTCCTATGCTCCGTTTGATATCGACGAGCCGACCTCCGCCGGAGGCCGCACGGAATACGCTTATTCGGATACCGTGCCGATCAACCCGGGCGGGCCGACTTTCTATGGTGCGTTCCTCTTGAGCAACGGCGACGGCAGCGGCGTCCCGGCGTTTGATGACAATGCTTTTGGGCTGGCTCCATATGGACCGGCACCCGGCGACCGGTTCAAAGTGGCCGCCACCGCCGGGGCAAGTCCTTTGGCGATGCGTGGTTTGTTCTTTTTCAAAAAGGAAGACTTTGCCGGGGCGGGAAGCGGCCCCGTGACGTTGGATTCGCAGAGTTCCTTCCGCATTGAACTGGCGAGCGCGATCGGCAGCACCCGCAGGATCTATTTAAGCGCCTATGCCCTCGTGGAAGGGCAATGGAACTGGTATCTCCTCAACAATCCCCGAGGGGGAGGGGGAGAATATACCCGGAGCGGTCTCGGGACGGAGCTTTGGGCGCTCTACGAACCGGAGGGCGAGGAGTTCCTTCCCGCGCCGCCCGGAACGTCTGCCTTTAAGGTTAGCGGAGCCGCCTTCGAGGATATTGGCGCTGTCGGCGTCTTCTTTGATCTCCGGCAGACGGAGCAGGGGAAGACAACGACGCTCTATATCGAGTCGGTCCAGGTGGTGGCGACGGTGCCGGAACCCTCGGCGATCGCGTTGAGCGTAATGTTTGCGGCGCTCGGGCTGGCTTCTTTGCGGAGAAGGAAGGCTGCCCTTCTTTTTTAACGGTTTCTTCATTAGCGATCATGATGTTTTTCAACCAGTCCCCCGTTCGCGGTTTTCTGCTGGTTTGGCTGGCACTTCTACCGGGCCTCCTGTGCGCCGACGAAAGCCATCTGGCTTTCCATGCAGGCTTTGACCCGGCGGCGGAAGGCGGGACCAACACTTCCGGCGCGCCGCTCTATTCAGACCTGCCTTCTTACGGGAAAGGGCCGTCGGGGCGCGCGGCGGTTTCCATCCCGGTAGGCGGGCAACTCGTCTATGAAGGTGCGGGCAATGCCTGGATGCCGTCGGGAACTGTCAGCTTTTGGTGGCGGCTGGATGAACCGGCGCAGGAGACGGAGGCGGAAGTCTTGAACATCAGCAGCTTTCAACGCTTTGATTTCTGCCGCTGGCTGCGCATCACTACCCGAAACGGGCAATTGCAGGCGACGCTTTATCATGGAGAAAGCGCCGAAGCGACCGACGAGGCGGAGGCGCTCCCCGGAGATGATGCAGCGCGGGTCAACCGTGCCACCAGCTACCGGCTGGCTACGGCGAAACCGCCCGGCGGGGGCGGGTGGCACCATGTGGCGCTCACCTGGGATTTCGGGCGCGGCTTTGCCCTTTATCTGGACGGACAACTCGAGCAGCAGGTGAAGCAACCGTGGTACTTTGGGGCCAGCATCAATCATCTGAGTCTCGCATGCCGTTCCACGGCCTATTTCAAGCCATCGACGGCCACCATGGCCCAGTCGTTTGCCGATGTCAGAATCTATAATGTCTGGCTGGAACCGGGCGAAGCGGCGGCTCTGGCCAGGGGAGAAAATCCGCAGCCGAAAGCCGACTTTGGCCCCATGTTCAGGGAGCGGGCCCGGCGATACGGACTGGGGCGGGGCGAATCGCTGCCGGTCGCCCCTGTGGAAGCGGGGCAGGCGCTTTGGATGCGGCAGGTCGGTCCGGAAGGGGCTGTCGATGTGCTCCGGCGTTCTTTTACCGGGCTCGATGGCGATCTTGGCCGCGCGTGGCCGAGGTATCAGGGGTATTCCGGGTCGGGCCGAAAGCTGGCGATCCGGCTTCCCGCCGGAAGCCGGTTCAACACGATCCAGTTTTTCGGCTCGGGGCCGATGGAGGTGAAGGCCGGGAGTCAGGCGCTCCTTGCCGCTTCTTTGCCCGAGGCCAGCCTCCAGAGCGCGTTTCTGCCAGCGGCTGTGGAAGCGCAGGAAGTCGATGTACTTCGCGAAGACGGCTTTCTGTGGAGCCTTTCCTTCTATCAGACGGAGACGCGCCCGTTTCCGCAAGCCGGTGAAGGCGGGTGGCGGTTTCATCCGCTCGGGAGCCGCCGGGAGGGCGCGGAGCCATTGGTGGAGCAGGAGTTCGCACCGGAGGATCGCCGTACGCTGGTCGCGGAAGGGGACGCGCGGCATGCCCTGAAAGTTCCGGAGGGAGCCGCGCTGCACCTCCTCGGGCCGACGATGGGCGAAAAACAAGGCGTGGGCGCGATCGCGTTCGACCTCGCGCTGGAAGAGCCGTTACCCGGCGCGGCAGACGTGGCCGTGGCCGTGGTGGACCCGGTCAGCTACGAGCGGCGGACGGCGCTGGCCGCCTTCCGGATCGCTCCCGGCGCTACTGCGCTGCGCCTGGTGCTCGATCTGCGCGATCTCCTCTACGCGGAAGGGGAGCGGCCATGGCTGGTCCTTTACTCCGGCGTTCCGTTGAACATTGACCCGGTGCATTCCCGGCTCGGTCTTCACACCCTTCCGGTCAAAGAGGCGGAAAAGGAATTTTTTCAAGACCAGCTTCTACTGGTCGAAGACGCCTTTCAGGAAATGAGCGAACCGCGCCCGTGGACGCATGACCCGAAGAAGATCAAATGGCTCGGTTCCCTGCTGGGCCGGATCGACCGGTTGCGGCAGATCGCGCCGGACGATCCGCTGGTGCGCGGTTACTGGCATTGGACCCACCCGCGCGAGGAGACGCCGGGCCTCGCTTTACCGCCTTCGCCCGAAGGGGTGCCGCCCTGGGTGGTAGCTACCTCCGAGGCGGTCGACCGTTTCCGGCAGGCTGCGTATTGGTGGATCGACCATCGACAGACGCCGGAGGGTGAATTTGGTGCTCCCGACGGCATCAATGACGATACGGATCTGATTCAGGACTGGCTTGCCGTCGACCTGATGAACGGGCCGGACCCGAAAATCCGCGGTGCGGTGCGCAAGGTGGCCGATCTCTCGTGGCGGCTGACGACGACCGACGGCGTCTCCAACAAAGTGACCGATACCCTGCATAGCTATGAGTGGGGGATCAATGCCCAGACGCTTGCCTTCGTGCTGGAGTATGGCGATCCGGTCTACTTCGAACGGCTGCTTCGGTTTGCCAGCCATTACCGGCAATGGATGGCGCAGGCGTGTGAGGGGAGGCATCTCCATTTCAGGTCGTGGTACTTTGGCGCGGGAAGAATTCGCACCGAGGGCGTCTACGGGCGGGATTCGATGATCAACGCCCTGATGCTCCAGCCGGCCATGTTGCTGGCGTGGTATAATGGCGATCCGGCCTGCATGGAGATCGTTTCGCATTGGAGCGCCTCCATGCGGGATCATATCAACGCGCAAGCCTCCAAAACCACTGGTGTGCCGGGAGTCACCATTGAAATTCCTTCGGGGAAGGTGATGGATGAGCCGTTTTTCCGGCTCGCCTTTTCGGATGCGATCTGGGCCAGCTACCGTTTGACGGGCGATCGTTCCTTCCGCGATTTCGCCGGGCAGATGATCGATTGGGAAATGACGCGCAAACCGCTTAAAAATGTCCACACGACCACCTCCATCCTCGGGGCGTACCTCCGCGAGACGGGCGACCCCCGCTGGGATGGGCGGTGGCGCACGGCGGCGGCCGATCCCGGGCTTTGGAAGCGTTCGCTTCATAACAATAACTACAGGGATCTCGACGCCTTTTACGCTGCGTGGCTGCGGACGGGCGAAGAGCGGTGGCTGGATGAAGGCTCCCGGCTGGCGCTTTATCACCTCACCTGGGCGATGCCGATGCTGACGGAAGCCGGTGCGACGACCGATCGCGTCTGGCTGCCCCAGCGGCTGGCCAACCAGATGACGCTCGGTGGGTTTTCCCTTCTGCGTAATCAGATTTTCCCCAAGCACGCGGTCAGTTGGGAAGGAGCCTCGGGGCGTTTTGCGCCGCTGGTGCGCCGGCAGGCGGATGACGCGATGGAGGTGGAAATTCATAACCTTGAGGCCGGGGCGGCGCTTTCGGTCGGCCTGCGGGCGTGGGGGCTGGAGCCGGGAATCTATGACGTGATCACCCGTTCCCGGCCCCATCCCGATGCGGAAGCGGTGGAGCGCCGGGTGGAGCGGGAAGTGGAGAGATACACCCTTCTGCCGGTGAAGGTGCCTGCGGGAGCCACGGCGACGGTGACCTTTCGGCAAAAGAAAAAGCTGCCGCCTCTTGCGGAACGCCCGGATCTCGCCATCAGCCCGCTGGATGCACGCTACGACCCGGAGACCGGGCAACTGGCGGTCCGGGTACACAATATCGGAGCGCGGGCGAGCAGCGCTTTCCACGTTCGGGCTACCCAGCAGGGGCGCGAACTGGCGGTGCACGGCTTTGAACCGTTGTCGCCGCCGCAAAACTTCCGCACCGGGAAGGTTCAATGGAGCGTCGCTATTGAAAACGCCGACCTGCCGGTGGCCTTCACGGTCCGGCAGGAGAAGGGAGGACGGGAGATCACGCCATTTAACAACCGGGTGGAACTCATACCCGCCAACCTCGCTGCCGCGCCATGAAAGGAAGACACGGCTATTCGCTGATGGAGCTGGTCCTCTGCGTTGCGATCGTGGCGACCCTAGCGGTGCTGGCATTTTCGGTGGCCGGACATCTTCGCAACGCCTCCAACGCCGCGCGGTGCGCCTCCAACCTGCGGACGATCGGGAGCGCGGTTGCCGCTTATGAAGCCGACCACGACGGGTTTTTCCCGCCGAGCCGTACGCAGTACCGGAATGTCAGAGGGGTCAAAACCACGATGCCCTTTCTCCCGGACCTGCTCAATAGCTACCTGCGGCTTGAGGATGTCACCACCATCTGGTGGTGCCCCGGCGATACGAAGCGGCCCGAGAGTAAGCGGAGACATTCCTACGGCCACAACCAGTACCTCGGCGGGCAATATGCCCCCCGGACACTCTGGAACCATGAACCCAATCCGGAATACGATCCCGTCTTCGCCGCCCGCCGAAACATCAGGGAGGTGCCGATCTCCCGTTTGATCTATCTGATTGACTATGTCGACCTGGGCGATGCCGGGAAGTGGAGCAGTTCGGTGAGTGCCAGCGCCTGGCCGCTGGCCAAGGGTTCACGGCGCGAGGAGCCGCCGCCTCCGAGGCGGATCGACTTTGAGCGCCATCCACCGGGGGCCAATGCCCTTTTTGTCGATGGAAGCGTGCGGCCGCTGACCTTTGAAGACCTCGCGGGCACGTGGCGGCTGCATACATGGCCGGTGGAGTAGGGTGTCTGGTGATCTTCCCCCTCTTTGCGGACTCGCCGCTAGTGTCATGTTAGCTTATTTCCTTTTCAAATTTCGGGCGTTTTTCCGATTCTCCGGCGTTGCTCGCTGCGGTCGGTATCTTAGGATACCGCCCTTACTCGCGCCTTGGAGAATACGAAAAATCACCTCGAACTTTTTCAAGGAACTAACCTAACACGACACTAGCTCTTCCCGCCCACACCGACCTTCTCCAGCAGCCGGTCGATATTGACGTATTGCTCGTAGAGGCTCTGGATGCAGGCGATCTTTTCGTTGTCGCCCGGCATGGTCTTGACGGTCATTGAGTGGATGGAGCTGGCGGAGGAGTAGCTGTCGAGCGGGGTGGTCATGACCGGCAGCGGCGATTGCGCGATCATCTGCATCACCTTTTCATTGGGGCGCAGGTCGCCGGTCAGGAGCAGGCCGGTGATCGCCCGGGCGTGGAGGTGCTGGTCGGTCGCGGTGGAGAGGGCGCTTAAAATGATGTCCTCGCGGTCGCCCGGGGTGATGACCAGGGTGCCCCGTTCGAAGTGGGAAATGACGTTGTGTGCGCTCATGGCGCCGATGATGACTTTTTCGATCCGCTGCCACTTGTCGGCATGGGCATTGAGGAGGGTTCCCTTGACCTGTCGGCAGATCTGGTAAAGCGTCGGGTTGGCGAGGATCGGCTCGGCGGGGATCGCCCCGAGCACTTCGATGCCGAGGCGCGCCATCCCCCGTTCGGCGAAGTCGCGCACCTGGTCGTACTTGGCGGGGATGATCTTGTTGAGGATCACGCCGACGACCTCGACCCCCTCTTTTTCAAAGAGCGCGAGGTTGAGGGCGATCTCGTCGATCGGCTTGCCGATGCCGCCGCGGGTGATGATGATCGCCTTGCTCTGGAGCAGGCGGGCGACCCGGGCGTTGGAGAGATCGAACACCGCGCCGACGCCCGCGTGGCCGGTTCCTTCGATGAGGCAAAACTCCTTTTCCCAGCAGGTGCGGTCAAAGGAGCGGCGCAGCCGTTTGACGAGGAACTCGTTGTTCGCATTGTCGATATAACGGCGCGTGAAGTCGGGTTTGACGGCGATCGGGCTCATATCCTCGATCGGCGTTTCGACCCGGAAGGTCTGGTCCATCAGGAGCGAGTCTTCGTCGATCTGCTTGCCGTCGACCTCCTCAAACCGCTGGCCGACCGGTTTGATGAAGCCGATCCGGCCAAAGCGCCGTTTGAGGGCTGAAAAGAGGCCGAGCGCGGTCGTGGTCTTGCCGTCGTTCTGCCGGGTGGCGGCGATGAAAATGCGGGGTGTTACGGTGTTCACGGTGTGTGGGCGTTAAAAAGAGCGGCTCAAAGTAAGATGAGGGGATCGCGACCCTTCAGGCCGCAGGGTGAGGCGTGACGGAGACCCGGGGCGTTGCCCCGGGCTGAGGAATATTGCGCCTTTGGCGCATCCTCTTTTTGCCTTCGTTGACACACCTTAACCCCGCCGGTTTTCGAAGAGCGCGAGTTCTTCGTCTTCCTCCCTCGGGTCGAGCGGGTAGAGCTTGCGGTATTCGATCGCCTGGAGGCCGACGATGGCCGCCGCCCCGACGATGGTCTCCACACTCGCGCCGCGTGAAAGGTCGGCGCACGGCTTGGAAAGGCCGAGCAGGATCTGCCCGTAGGTTTCCGCACCGGCGAGGTGTTCAACCAGCTTGACGGCGATGTTGCCCGCGTTGAGGTCGGGAAAGATCAGGACGTTGGCGCGCCCGGCGACGAGGCTCCCCGGAGCCTTGAGGGTGGCGAGATCGGGCAGGAGCGCGGTGTCGGCCTGGAGTTCGCCATCGACCTCGATCTCCATCTCCTGTTTTTCGGCCTCCTTCTTCGCCTGACCGACGGCGGCGGCGACTTTTTCGGTCGACGCGCTGCGGGCACTTCCCTTGGAGGAGTAGCTCAGGAAAGCGACGCGCGGCCGTTCCCCGGTGAGTTGGGCGCAGAGCCGCCCGGCCTGGACGCCGATCTGGGCCAGTTGCTGGACATCAGGCTCCGGGATGACGGCGCAGTCCGCGAAGAAGAGGACCCCTTTTTCGCCGAAGCGTTCGTCCTTGAGCGCCATCAGCATGCAACTGGAAATGAAGGCAACCTCCGGCAGCGGCTTGACGAGCTGGAAAAGCGGCCGCAGCAGCGACCCGGCATAGCCGCTTACCCCGCCGACCATGGCATCCGCCTGGCCGTGCTGGATCATCATCGCCCCGAAGTAGTTCGGGTTGAGGAGGAACCCTTCGGCCTCGCCTTCGCCGAGGTTGCGGTAGCGTTGCAGTTTGCGCAGCCACCGTGAAAAAAGCGGCAGTTCGTTGGATTGCGCCGGATCGATGATCCCGATGCGGTGCAGGTTGACCTTTTCACGCTCGGCGAGCGTTTTGATTTCGTCGCGGTTGCCCAGCAGGATCGGGGCACCGAGTTTGAGCTTCACAAACTGTTCGGCGGCATGAAGCACGCGCGGCTCGGTCCCTTCCGGAAACACAATGCGTTTGGGATGACGGCGAAGCTTCTCGTAGACCGTTTCGATGAATTTCATCTTCTTTCAACTATGCCGAACCGGCGTGCGGCGGCAATCTTTTAAGGGTGGGGGTGAGCGGTTTTTGGGTGTTTTCAGGCGACGCGCGCCCGGTAGGGACCGCAGAAGCGGGCGAGGTCGGGGGTCAGCCCGACGATTTTCGGCAGCCAGCGGCGGGAAAAATGCCATGCCTTCTGTTTCCACGGCGCGGAAGCGAGGCCGAGGCGCTCCCGTAAAGGGGAGGGGATCGCTTCGGTGACGAGGTATTGGAACGGCCACGCCGCCTGTCGCAGCCAGAACGGGTATTCCGGGTAGACGACGGCGCGTGCCATCTGCGCGCAGACCGGGTGACTCCCGAGCAGGTCGCCCTGCATCATTTCGGCGTAGTAAGCCTGGAAGTCGCACCAGTTTTGCGGGCCGTAGTCGAGCGGAAGGCCGAAAAAGGTACACCAGAGGCGCATGTCGGCCAGGTAGGTTTCCTTCTGCTCCATTTCGAGCGGTTCAAGGTAGGCTTCATGGGAATCAATGGCGGTCATGACAAGGGTCGCGAGGACCCAAAGCTGAAGATCGGGATCAAGGGCATGATAGCGCGTCCGCATCCCTTTGATGCCGAGTTCGGTCATGCTTCCCCGCACCCTGCGGTGCGCCTGCGCGATCCTCTCGGCGGCGGCTTCCACCTGCGGGCGACGGCCAAAGCCGATGTCGTAGACCCCTGCCAGCGTCCGCGAGAGCCGCCCCATCATGTCGCGCCGGAAATCGCTGTGTTGCGCGACGCCGAGCGCGATCGCCGGGTGCGCCACCTGGAGGACGGTCGCCGCCCCGCCGCCGAGCAGGACGACCCGTTCGCGGTTGATCCGCCACATCATCGACCCGGGTCCGAAAAGCCCCTCTTCGGGAATATCAACGTTGTTTTTCACAAGGTGGTCACGGAAGTCACGGCATCATGATAAAGCTGGTACGCTTCCGTCAGGTTTTTGCGGATCACCTCCCAGTCCTCCTCCTTCATCTGGCCGTTGCGCCGGGCATCACGGTAGGCCATCATCCTGGCGCGCAGCAAGGCGGAATGCCGCATCCGGGGGTCGTCGACCTTGTGGACGAGGGTCATCAGGTCGCCGATCGTTCTGGCGTACCCTTCGGTGGGGACATGTTCGCGCCGCTGTTGCCACCAGTGAAGCTCCATCTCGGCGGCTTTCTGCGTGTCGAAGGGGGAGCCGGTGTTGTCGCTGATGCAGCGGTACGCCTTTTCGAGGTGGGGAATGGCGCGTTCGGCTTCGGCGCGGCCGCGTGATTTGCGGAACATCCGCGCGGCCATGGCGGCGTGGTAGGCGGTTTTAAGCGACGACGCCGGGCGCAGGCCGTACTGGTGGCGCGTGATGGTATAAAGGTTCCAGGCGAGTGAAAGGTAGCGCCCTTCGTAGTAACGCCGCCACATGATCGTCTCCAGCGCCGCCATTTCCGCAGGGTCAAAGGAGTGGAAATTCCCCCGGCGCGGGTAAAAGGCGTAGCCGATGGCGACGAGCACGACCAGCGCCGCCAGCCGGAGGAGCCAGGGGCGTTTCAAACGGTTTACCGGGGGGGCAGTCATGGGAAGAAGGGGGGGAGTCCGTCCAAGATGGCAAAAATGCCGAAAGACCGCAACCCCCCTTGCCGGGCGGGGCGCGGGGGCGTGGTTTGCGCTTGAGTTCCGGGCCGTCGCTGGCGACATTGGCATCGCTTATGAAACCGCCGATTCCAACGGGTATGATCAGGTGCGGGTTGTTTCCATTCCGGGGGTGGTGGCGCGGCTTCGTCGTGCTGGCCCTGCTGCTGGGATGGGCGGCGGGAGGAGGTCTGGCAACGGCGGGCGAAGTGGTGGTGATCCCGGTCAAGGGAGAGATCTCCGAGGCGCAGTTTTTCTTCCTGCGCCGGGGGCTCAAGGAAGCGCAGGAGCGCGATGCCCGGGCGGTCATCCTCGACATGGACACCTACGGCGGGAGCCTCGACGCGGCGGTCTCCATGCAAAAGGCGCTTTCGCAAAGCGGGAGGAGGACGATCACCTACATCAACCCCAACTCCGGTTCCGCCGGGGCGTTGATCGCGCTTTCAACCAAGGAAATTTACATGGCTCCGATCAGCGCGATCGGGGCCGCCGCGCCGGTGATGCAGGGGGGCGGCGACCTCCCGCAGACGATCATGGAAAAGACCGTCTCCTTTTACTCCGGTTATTTCCGGAGTACGGCGGAGGAGAACGGGCACAACCCGGTGATCGCCGAAGCGTTCATCAACAAGGAGGTGGAGGTGGAGATCGGCGGCGAGAAGATCCACTCGAAGGGAGCCCCGCTGACGTTGAGCGCGCAGGAGGCGACCCGCCGGATCAACGGCAAACCGGTGCTGGCGCTCGGGATCGTCAAGTCGCTCGACGATCTGCTCGGCCAGGCGAACCTCCAGGGGCCGGTCCACTCGGTGGAGCCGACGCGGCTCGACCGGCTGGCGTTCTGGATCACCAAGCTCGCCCCGCTTTTCCTGATGGGAGGGATGCTCGGGCTTTGGATCGAGATCAAGACGCCCGGATTCGGGATACCGGGGATCTTGTCGGCGATCTGTTTTACCATTTTCTTTACCGGGCACTATGTTGCCGGTCTCTCGGGGCTGGAAGCGCCGTTGCTTTTCTTCCTCGGGGTGTTGCTGATCATCGTGGAACTGGTCTTTTTCCCCGGCATCCTGCTGCTGGCGGCAGCGGGGGCGGTGCTGATGATCGGTTCGCTGATCTGGGCCATGGTCGACTACTACCCCGGCGCCACCTTCCCGACGCTGGCGGATGCGCTCGTCCTGCCGCTGGTGAACCTCGCGATCGCGCTGGTCATCACGCTCCTGGTCGGGGCGCTCCTCGTCCGTTACCTGCCGCGTACGCGGATCTACCGCTCCATTGTCCTCGGCTGGGCGCCTCCGGAAGGGCCCTCCTTTGTGCCCGAACACAGCGAGTTTTCCGGCGTGGAGCCCGGGGCGCAGGGGGTGGCGCTCTCCATCCTGCGCCCGAGCGGGCGGGCGGAGATCGAAGGGACGTTGCGCGATGTCATCTCGACCGGCGCTTTTGTCGAGGCGGGGACGCCGATCCGGGTCGTCGCGGTGGAGGGATCGCGGATCGTCGTCCATCCGGTGGAACGGGAAGAGGGTGCGAAATAATTTTGTAAATGCAATAAGCTTGCACTTGGTCGTTTTTCCGGCTCTTTTATCGGGTCCGATGAAAGGTTATCGTCTTCTGCTGGTTTTGTGCTGCTGCTTTCCGCTCCTGCTCGGGGCGGCGGAGGAGAAACGGCTGACGGTGTTGACCACGTTTGCCCCGATCACTTCGCTGACGATGCAGGTGGCGGGCGATCAGGCTGAGATTACCCAGTTCCTCCCGCCCGGGGTCGACCCGCACCACTTCGCGCTCTCCCCGCGCCACCTCCGGCTGCTTGCCAAGGCCGATGTGCTGGTTGAAAACGGGTTGCGGATGGAGGAGTGGGTGACCGGCGCGCTCAAGGGAACCCGCGCGGTCCGGATTTCCGCCGGGCAGGGGATTCGCACCGACGACGGGAACCCGCACGTCTGGCTCGACCCGATCCTCGCGATTCATCAGATCGAAGTGATCCGCGACGGTCTTTCCCGGGTTGATCCCGACCATGCCGATCTCTACCGGAACAACGCCGCTGCGGCGATTGCGCGGCTGCGCCAGCTCGACGAAGCGATCCGGACGACGACCGCCGGTTTTCCCGACAAGCGGTTGATGATGGCGCACAATGCGTTCCACTATTTTGCGAAGCGTTACGGGTTCCAGGTGGTCGGCGTCTTCGGCAAGGCGCACGGGCAGGAACCGACGCCGAGGGAACTGCGCGCGCTGCGCAAGACGATCGGGAAGGAGAAGATCAAGGTGTTGTTTCTCGATGCGGAGCACACGCCGCGCGTCATGGAATCGCTGGCGAAGGAGTTTGATTTGCGGCTGGTCCGGCTCGACGCGATGGAGATGGCCCCCGCCGCCCCCGAGACCTATGTGAAGGTGATGGAGGCCAACCTGAAAGCATTGCGGGAGGCGCTTGATGGCGGACGCTAAGCCGTGCCACTGCCACCACGGCGACGCCCCTTCCTCCCGGGCAAAGGGCGACCCGTTGCTGGAGGTTTCCGGGGTCTGGGTCGATTACGGCGAAAAAAATGTGCTCGCCGATGTTTCGCTGACGCTGCAACGGGGGACGTTCGGCTGCCTGATCGGCCCCAACGGAGCCGGGAAAAGCACGCTGCTCAAAACGGTGATCGGGTTGATCCGCCCGAGCCGGGGCGAGATCCGCTCCCGCGCGCGGCGGATCGGTTATGTGCCGCAGCAGTTGCCGCTCGACCCCGGGCTGCCGTTGACGGTGGCGGAATTTCTTTCCCTCAAGCTGACCCGCTCGCGCTGGTGGTGGGGAGCGCCGGGCAAGGGGGCGATGCGGGAGAAGATCGAGGCGCAGCTCAAGGAAATCGGCGCGGATCACCTGATCGACCGGCGGCTCGGGCGGCTTTCAGGAGGGGAATTCCAGCGGGTGCTGGTGGCGTATGCGTTGCTGGGCGATCCCGACCTCCTGCTGCTCGATGAACCGCTCACCGGCGTCGATATTCGCGGCGGCGTCTCCTTTGACGGGTTGCTCCATCATCTGCACGACCACCGGGGGATGACGATTTTGATGGTTTCGCACGATCTTCACCTCGTCGAGCACCTGAGCGACGTGGTCTTCTGCATCAACCGCGATCTCTGCTGTCACGGCGCGCCGAAGGAGGTGCTCCGGCCTGACAACCTCGCCCGGGCGTACGGACACATTCCCGGCATGGTCCCGGCCAGCGACGGCAGCGCGTTCATTCCCCTGGGGAGGATTCATTGATCCCATGGAGTGGCTGCTGGAATTTCTCGACCTGCCGCAGATGCGCTACGCGTTTTACGTGGCGTTGATCGCGGGGCCGCTCGGCGGGCTGCTCGGTTCGTTCATCACCCTGCGCGGGATGGCGTTTTTTTCCGACGCGATTTCCCACGGCGCGATGACCGGGGTGACGCTCGGTTTTGCGCTGACCCTGGCGCGCGATCTCAATGACCCGATGATGCAACTGATCGTCTCGCTTTTTTGCGTGGCGATGGCGCTTCTGATGGCGTGGCTGCTGGAGCGGACGACGTTGCAGACCGACACGATCATCGCCTTTACCTATACGGGGAGCGTGGCGCTCGGGATGATCATGATCTCCCGGCTGCGCGGGAGCCAGGGGCTCGAAGGGGCGCTTTTCGGCGACATCCTCGCCTCGTCGGCGGGCGATGTCTGGCTGATGGCCGGGCTGGCGGTGCTCACCTGCGGGTTTCTCTTTTTCAACCTGCGACCGCTCACGCTGGCGGTGGTGCAGGAAAACCTGGCGCGCGTGGAGGGGTTCAACACGCGGCGGCTCAACTACGCGTTTGTGGTGCTGGTGGCGTTGGTGATCGCGCTGCTCCTGCGCCAGCTCGGGGCGCTCCTGATCAGCGGGTTGATCGTGGTGCCTGCGGCGGCGGCGCGGGTCATCGCCCCGAACTTTCGTTTCATGCTGGCGGCGAGCGCGGTGATCGGGCTCGTCGGCGCGGCGCTCGGCGTTTTTGGCTCCTACCACCTTGACACACCGACGGGACCGACGATGGTCCTGAGCGACGTGGCCCTTCTTACCGGGTGCCTCCTGGTCTCGGCCGGGGCATCGCTTTGCCGTCGCCGCCAGCTTCGCAAGGCGCGCGGGTAGAGCGGGGGTGCGGGCGCATTGCCCTTGCCGCCGGGGAGGAGCTTTGTCTACCATCGCGACAGCAAAAAAAACCGTCCGGATAAAGACCCCTTGAGCATGGAATGGTTTAACTTTCATTTTTCAGACTTCGCCTTTTCCTTCCTGAGCATTCTCTTTGAAGGGATTCCGTTTCTGCTTCTCGGCGCGGTCATTGCCGGGTTTGTCGATGTCTTTGTCCCGGCGCGCTGGTTGACCCAGGTGTTGCCGAAGAACCCGACGGCGGCGGTTTTTTTAAGCGGCCTGCTCGGGATCATTTTCCCGATGTGCGAGTGCGGCAGCGTGATCGTCATCCGCCGGTTCCTGACCAAGGGGTTGCCGGTTTCGAGCGCGGTGGCCTACATGCTCGCCGCGCCGATTGTCAGCCCGATCGTCGCGATCAGCACCTTTGCCGCCTTTCGTGGGCAGAACCCGTGGATGATGACTTCGATGCGGCTGCTGATCGGCTACGGCGTGGCGGTCGGCGCGGCGTTGATCGTGCAGCGGCTCCCGCTGGAGAAGGTGCTGGCAAGGGCGCTTTACCGTTCCCTGCCGCCGCGCGACGGGGGAGCCGGGCCGGAAGCCGCCATCGACGACGGGGGAGCCGGGGTGGCGACCCGGGCGCGTCGGCGCAAGGGCCGCAAGCTCAGGATCGCCGCCGTGCCCCAGGGGGAAGAGGGGATCGGGACGAAGCTGTTGCGGGTGGCCCGTTCGACCACGCCCGATTTTCTCGACGTGACGCTCTTTTTCGTGATCGGCGCCGCCGTGGCCGCGCTTTTCAACACGGCGATCGACCAGTCGGTCATCCTGCCGCTCGCCTCCAACACCGTGCTGGCGACCCTTTCGATGATGGGGCTCGCCTCGCTGCTCGCGCTCTGTTCGAGTACCGACGCCTTTATCGCGGCGACCTTTGTGGCGTTTCCCTTCACCGCGAAGCTCGCCTTCCTGGTCTTCGGGCCGCTGGTCGATGTGAAGCTCTTTTTCCTCTACGGCCTGGTGTTCCGCCGGCGTTTCATCGTGCTCCTCTCGATTGGACTCTTTGTCGCGGTTGCGCTAATTTGCCTGCGGATGAACGTTCTCGACATGTAACCCCCTCTTTTTTTGTCATGACCAAGACCCTCGACCGCTGGCTTCCTTCGTTGACGCTGACCCTCTGGGGAAGCGTGCTTCTCTACTTTTTCTACAGCGGACGGCTCTCGGCATTTCTCCACCCGTCGTTCCGCCCGGGGGTGATGATCGCGGGGGTGGTCCTGCTGATCCTTGCGGCGGCAGTCGCCATCGGGGGGAGCGCGAGCTGTTGTGAGGAGGAGGCGTGCGGGCACTCCGTGGCGCGGCTCACCTCCGGCAAGCTTCTTGCCTTTGGGGTTCTGATCCTGCCGATGACGATGGCCTTCCGCCATTCGCAGGACGGTTTCGGGATGACGGCGATCGAGAACCGGGGGGTGATCATGGATGCCGCTGCCATGGGCGGCGGAGCCTATCAGGGGGGAGGGGAGTTTTCTCCCAAACAGGTCGATGGGCGGTTGAGCATTTCGGTGATGGACCTCCTCTACGCCAGCGCGGAGCCGACCTTGCAGTCCGAATTTGCGGGCAAGCCGGTGGAAGTGATCGGCCAACTGATGCAGGAGAGCGAAAGCAACCCGCGTGGCAACCGGATGAAGCTGATCCGCATGTACATGTCGTGCTGCGCCGCCGACGCCCGGCCCGTCGGAGCGCTGGTCGAGTTTTCCACCCTCCCGCCGGACCTGCCGGAGCTTTCATGGGTGAAGGTGACCGGGGTCGCCGGTTTCCCGATGGAGGGGGGGCGCAACCTTGCGGTGATCAAGGTCGACGGGATCGAACCGACCGCCGCCCCGGATGAGTCGATGCTTTATTAGGGCGTGTTCACGATGCTTGAAAAGCGTCGTTGCCTCCCATGACAGCCATGGCCCAGGAGCGCACTGGAGCGGACCTCCGCGTCCCTCCAGCACCTTACTCGCGCCTTGGAGAATGCGAAAAATCACCTCGAACTTTTTCAAGGAACGAACCTAACACGACACTAGAGACCCGCCAGGTCGGGCTGCTCCGGTGGGTAGGTCACACGGGTTCCCTCCACCCTGGCAAACGAAGTCAGCGTATGCGGCTGGCTGCGGGTCGGGGTCATCAGATCTTCAACCGGGATGCCGCGCACGAGCAGCGCGTCGCCGATCAGCGAACGGTGGCAGCGCCACGGGACCGCCTCGGCGCACATGATCGCCACCCGCTCGTGCCGGGCGAGTTCGATCAGTTCGTCGAGGCTTTCGGCAAACTCCGCGCTCTGCATGTAGTCGGCATACCCGCGAAAGGAGGCGTTGTGCCAGCCGCGGTTTTCCTGCACATGCGCCTTCGCATGCCGCAGGCCGCCGAGCCCGGGAAAATGCCGGTAGCCGATCCCCGCCGCCTTCAGTGTTTCGGGAAGGGTCTCCTTGTTGAACTGCGGGTTGCGCCGCGAACGGGGGACGGTGCGCACATCGGCCACGCAGGTCACGCCATGGGCCTTGAGCAGGTCGATGAACTCCTGTGCGCTTCGCGTGGAATGGCCGACCGTCACGATCCCGGGATGGAGGCCGGTTTTCATGCTACCCTCCATGGGCGAAAGCGGGGTAGTCGGTCATCCCGCCGTCGACAAAAATCGTATCGCCGGTGACGTACGAGGCCACGTCGGAGACCAGCACCACCGCCATGGCGGCCACCTCTTCGGGTTCGCCGATGCGCCGGAGCGGGATCTTGTCCATCAGGTCGTCCCTCGCGGCGGGGTCGTCCCAGACATCGCGATTGATCGGCGTCTTGATCGCGCCCGGGGCGAGCGCCAACACCCGCACGCCGTGGGGCGCGGCCTCCTGCGCGAGCGTCTTGGAGAGCATGCTCAAGCCCCCCTTGCTGGCCGTGTAGGCGCTGTAGCCCGACCAGGCGATCTTCTCGTGCGTCGAACTGGTACTCAAAATTACGCCGCTTTTCTGCGGGATCATCCGCCGGAGCGCCTCCCGCGCGCAGTAATAAGCGCCAAAGAGGTTGATCTCGATCACCTTGCGCCAGCTTTCAAGGTCGCCTTCCCACGAAAAGGCCCGTTTTCCGTCGATCCCGGCGTTGTTGATCAGGATGTCGAGGCCGCCCAGCGCCCGGTCGGCCTCGGAAAAAAGCGCCTCCACCGAAGCGGGGTCGGCCACGTTGGCCTGAATCGCCACCGCTTCACCGCCGCTGTCGCGGATCGTCCCGACTACGGTCTGCGCCGCTTTTTCGTTGGAACCGAAGTTGACGACCACCCGGGCTCCGGCTTTCCCGAGGGCGATCGCGATGGCCGCGCCGATCCCCGAACTCCCGCCGGTGACCACCGCACGTTTTCCGCTCAGATCAATCTTCATGGTTTCTGGTTTTGTTGGGGAATCGTTTCTTCCCTGCTTCCAGCGTCCCTGTCGCGCATCGGCCGCTGCAACTGCACGATGTTCGGCGGGAAAGGAATGCTGACCGCCCAGTTGATGGCAACGTCGATCTTTCGCTTCAGCGTCGGCAACTTGAAAAGATAGAGTCCGCGCCAGAGGAACCACGCAACAAAGCCGGAAATCTTCACGCCATAGATTTCCGCGACGGCATTGTGGTGCCCGATGGAGGCAAACATCCCCCGGGGCCGGTAGCTGAAGGGCCGGGTCGGCCTCCCCTCGCAAAAACGGGCGAGATTGGCGGCAAGCTGCGCGGCCTGCTGCACGGCAAACTGCGCGGTCGAGGGGCTTGGCCGGTCGTTGTAGGCGTTGGCGATGAGCGCACAGTCGCCGAGCGCCCAGAGGTGGTCGGCCCCGCTCACTTTCATGTCGGGGTCGGTCTTGAGCCGTCCCCGTTCCAGCGGCAGGTCGAGGCTGGTGACGAGGGGGTGCGTCTGCGTGCCGACGGTGCAGATGATCATCCCGGTCTCGATAACTTCGCCCGAGGCGAGGGTGACGCTCGTCGGGGTCACCTCTTTGGCCTCTGACTTGAGGCGGACGTCGATCCCGTTTTGCCTCAGCTTGTCGAGCGCAAACTCCGAAAGCGCCCGCGCCTGGAGTTCCGGCACGATGTGGTCTCCCCTCTGCAACAGCACGATGCGCGGCGTCTCGTGCTTCAGCTCGGGGTAAAAACAGCGGATCGAATCGGTCAAATCGGAAATGTTCCCGGCGAGTTCCACCCCGCTGAAGCCGCCGCCGATCACCACGGTCGTCAGGAGGCGCTGCCGGATGGCGGGGTCGGTCTCGGTCGCGGCGGTCTCGAAATTGCCGATCAGCCGGTTGCCGATGGCGATCGCGTCGATGACCGACTTGAGCGGAAATCCGCAGGCGGCGAGCCCGGGGATCTCCCGCAGGTTGGCCGCGGCCCCGCAGGCGAGGACCAGTTCGCCATAGGTTTCGCTTCCCGCGGTGCCGTCCATCCGGGTGTAATGGACCTCGCGCGCGTCGCGATCGACCGCCGTCACCCGTGCCACCAGCCACCGGGTGCGCCGGGTCAACTGCCGCCCCGGCACGACGACATGCAGCGGCGAGATCGTCCGCCCCGCGACTTCCGCCAGCATCGGGGTGAAGACCATGTGGTTCTCGGAACTGACCACTACGATCTCCGCCTCCTCGGGCAAAAGCCGTTCGAGTTGCTGGGCGAGCGTGACTCCGGCAAAACCGCCGCCGATGATGACCAACTTCGTTCTGGTTTCCGTCATGATGGTACACTCTGCTTTCGCGCAGGGAGGGGGACCCGTGCTGCGCGTCGGGGTGAAAACCCATCATACGAGCGCATCGACGCATGGCGAGCGTTAAAAAAATGACGAAATGATCCAGGTTGTATTTACAAATCCTGCGGCAGAGCGGTCTCCGTCCGGTTTTTATCGAGCAATTCGCGGGCCTGTCGGCAGACCTCCTCCTCGTTGAACCCGTTGCGCTCCATCACCTCCGGCCCCGGGGCGGAAAAGCCGAAGTGATCGACGCCGATTACCCGGCCCCGGTCTCCGATATAGCGGCACCACCCGAGGGTCGCCGCAGCCTCGACGGCGAGGCGGGTCTTCACCTTCGGGGGGAGCACCTCGTCGCGGTAGCTTTCCGGTTGCGCCTCAAAAAGCTCCCAGCTCGGCATCGAAACAACGCGGACGCTCACCCCCTCTCCCCTCAGCCGCTCCGCCGCCTTGAGGACGAGGCCGACTTCCGAACCGGTGCCGATCAGGATCAGGTCGGGCGTTTCCCCTTCGGATTCTGACACGATATAAGCCCCGCGCCGCAATCCCTCCGCCGGGGCGTACTTCCCGCGGTCGAGAGTGGCGACCTTCTGCCGGGTCAGGACCAGAGCGACCGGGTGATGGCTGCTTTCAATGGCCACCTGCCATGCCACCGCCGTTTCGTTTGCATCGGCGGGACGGATCACGATCAACCCCGGCATGGCGCGCAGCGACGCGAGTTGTTCGATCGGCTGGTGGGTCGGCCCATCCTCGCCCAGCGCCATGCTGTCGTGGGTAAAGACATGGATCACGCGCAGTTCCATCAGCGAGGCGAGGCGGATCGGCGGTCTCATGTAATCGGAAAAGATCAGGAACGTCGCCGTAAACGGGATGATGCCGCCATGAGCCGAAAGGCCGTTGGCGATCGCCCCCATCGCATGTTCCCGGACGCCGAAATGGAGATTGCGCCCGGCGTAGCTCCAAGGCCCCCCTGCGGAACCTTGCCGCTCCGGCTCCGGCTCTTCCTCCCCGGGGGGCGGTTGGAAATCGCCCATTCCGTCGAGGGTGGTAAACGTGGAGGGATCAAGATCCGCCGAACCGCCCAGGATCGCCGGGAGCCGCCCGGCGATCGCGTTGAGCACTTTGCCCGAAGCGATGCGGGTCGCCACTCCCTTTTCGTCCGCCGGGAAGACCGGAATCTCCGCGTTCCACCCTTGGGGAAGTTCCCCCGCCATCGCCTGCTGAAATTCCCGGCCAAGCTCCGGAAACGCTTCCGAGTACCACGAAAACTTGGCGTTCCACTCCGCCTCCGCCTGTCGGCCGCGATCGACCGCCCGGCGGAAACGGGCGAGCGCCTCCTGCGGAATCGCGAACTCCGGCTCCGAAGGCCAGTCGAGCGCCCGTTTAGTCAGTTCCACCTCCTCCGCGCCGAGCGGGGAGCCGTGTACCTTGAACGAATCCTGCTTGTTGGGCGACCCGTAGCCGATATGGGTGCGGACCCGGATCAGCGAAGGCCGCGCCCGTTCGTTCTGCGCCTCCCGCAGCGCCGCCTCAATCGCCGCGAGGTCGTTCCCATCGTCCACGCTGAGCGTATGCCACCCGTACGCCTCGAAACGTTCCGGCACTGATTCGGTAAACGACATCGGCGTCCCGGCGGAGAGGGTGACGCGGTTGTCGTCGTAGAGGCAGATCAGCTTGCCGAGCTTCAGGTGTCCCGCCAGCGATGCCGCTTCCGAGGCGACCCCTTCCATCAGGTCGCCGTCGCTCAAGAGGGCATAGGTGTAGTGGTCGACAATCGGGTAGCGCGGCCGGTTGTAACGCGCCGCGAGGTGCGCCTCGGCGATCGCCATCCCGACGCTGTTGGCAAACCCCTGCCCCAGCGGCCCCGTCGTCGTCTCCACCCCCGGCGTCATCCCCCGTTCCGGGTGCCCCGGGGTGCGGCTTTCCCATTGGCGAAAGGAGCGGATGTCGTCGAGCGAAAGGTCGTACCCGGTCAGGTGGAGCAGACTGTAGAGGAGCATCGACCCGTGCCCGGCGGAGAGGACAAAGCGGTCGCGGTCGACCCAGTTCGGCTCCACCGGGTTGTGTTTGAGAAATTTTGTCCAGAGAACGTACGCCATCGGCGCGGCCCCCATCGGCAGGCCGGGGTGGCCGCTGTTGGCCTTTTCCACCGCATCCACGGAGAGAAACCGGATGGTGTTGACGCAAAGTTGATCAAGATCGGCCGAAGTGGAAGCAATCGAATCTTTCATGGGAAAGGAGAGGCAGGTGACCAGGTCCGCCGCCCGTGGAACCATGGAATCCGGCGGCGAGCCGACCTCTACTTTTCGGACCCGGACCCGGTTTTGGACCCCTTTGGTCCCAAGGGAGCCCGGGTAAAGCTCAAAATTCCACAAGAAAAGATGAACTTTCAGGAAGCCATTCCGGCAAGAATCCCATAACCTGTTTTACCGACGCCATGAACGACCCCGCCCACCCCATTTCCATCACCGTTTTTCCCGGCGACGGGATCGGCCCCGAGATCACCCGGGCGACGCTCGAAGTGCTCAGGACGCTCGACCGGCGCTTCCGCCTGAATCTTGAGTTTCCCTGCTTCGAAGTCGGCCTGGAACGTTTGCGCAAGGAGGGGAGCACCTTTCCGCCCGCGCTGCTGGAAGAGGCGCGGAAGGCAAAGGGCGTCCTGCTCGGGCCGATCTCCCACGCCATTTACCCCTCCCGGGAGGAAGGGGGGATCAATGTTTCCTCGGCGTTGAGGATCGGGCTCGATCTTTACGGCAACATCCGCCCCAGCCGCACCCGGCCCGGCATCCCCCACTGGGGGCGGACGCCGATGGATCTGGTGATCGTTCGCGAAAACACCGAGGGCTTCTACGCGGACCGGAACATGGCCGTCGGCCCCGGGGAATTGATGCCGACGCCCGATGTCGCCATTTCCCTGCGCAAGGTGACCGCGCAGGGGTCGCGCCGCATCGCCCGTTGCGCGGCGGAACTGGCCGCCCACCGGAAACGCAAAAAACTAACCGCGGTACACAAGGCCAATGTGCTGCGGGTCTCTGAACCGCTCTTCCTCAACGCCACCCGCGAGGCCGCCGCCGAGTTCGGGCTGGAGTACGACGAACAACTGGTCGACTCCATGGCGGCCCTGCTCGTCCGCGACCCGCAACGCTTTGATGTGGTGGTGACTACCAACATGTTTGGCGACATCCTTTCCGACGAAGCGGCAGAGCTTTCCGGCAGCCTCGGGCTGGGCGCTTCCATCAACTGCGGCGACGAGCACGTCATGGCCCAGGCCCAGCACGGCTCCGCCCCCGACATCGCCGGGCAGGACCGCGCCAACCCGGTTTCGCTGATCCTTTCCGCCGCCATGATGCTGGAGTGGATCGGACGGCGCGAAAACCGCCCCGCCCTCTGCCGGGCGGGAGAGGCGCTGGAGACAGCGGTCGATCAACTGCTGGCCGAGCCCGAAAGCAGAACGGCGGACCTCGGCGGCAGCCAGACCACCTCCTCCTTTACGGAAAAACTCTGCGCCCGCCTCGCTTGCGAAGAGCCATGAAGCGATCTCCGGGTTCTCCGAATCCTGCGGAAGGCCATCCCTGAAAGCTTATTTACGGTTCCTCACCAGAGGGACTCTACGGCAGGTTGAGGCGGCTGGCCAGACGCATTGAGTATCCTGCTTCCGTTCACTTCGAGCGTGGCGCTTGCGCATTGGAGGGTCGGCCTCCGTCGACCGCGGCGTTGGATGTCGCTTCACGCGGGGTCTCACCCCCCTTCCCGGAGCGCCTGCCCGGGGGTCTGGCCGGTCTGTTTGCGAAACCAGCGGACGAAGTAGTTCACATCATCAAACCCGACGGCCGCCGCTGCCGCGTTGACGCTTCCATGGCGTTTGAGCGCGCTGCGGGCCTGTCGCAGCCGGACCTGCGCGCGGATCTGCCCGAAGGTCATGCCGCTCTGTTCCTTTAAGATCCGGTTGAGGTAATCCTTCTGGTAGCCGGTCATTTGCGCGGCGTCCGCCAGCGAGAGTTTGCCGCCCGGCGATTGCTCGATCTTTTGCTCGATCCGCAAAAGCAGGTTGACGGAATGCCGCATCGCCGCCGCTTCCCCGGGCACCAGCATCCCGAGGCAGAGGCCGAGGAGCTGCGCGGCGATCCCGTCGCGTTGCAGCCGTTGCGAAAGCGGCCCGCCATCGCGGAAATGCGCCAGTTCGTTGACCAGCTTGCGCAGGATCGAGAGACGGAAGACCCCCGGCTTCTGGATGACAAAGCCGAGCGGTTGTTCACACAAAAAGTCGATCGCCAGGCAGAGCGGGTTGCGCCGGGAGTGGCGGATGAACTCATGCGCGCACCCTTTGGGCAGGAGGAGCCCGGTGCCGGTGGTGATTTCGAGGATTTCCGCGCCGGTCCGCACCTTGCCGCTCCCCCGCAGGTAGACGAGGAGCTGGTGGTGCCGGTGCCGGTGGATGCCGGTCGTCCGCAGGAGGTCGGAATGGCGGTGAAGCGCCAGCCGCATCACCTCACACCCGGCGACGGCGATTTTTTCCTCCGGCTGGATCGAGAAAACCCGGTAGCTTCCCGGTCCGTGATGAAACCGGGCGATGGCGGATCGTGCAGGCATCGGTTCATAAAAGAGCGATTTTGTGCTATTTTCAAGTTTCTTGTTCTAACTCCCTCCCGCACAAAGCCGGTACGGTGGCAGGCGTCATGTCTTCCAACCCGTCCCCGTTCACTGCCAAATCCGCCGTCTGCCGCATCCGTCCCGGCCGGACGATCGAAGGAATCTCCGCCGTCCTCCTCCCGTTCCGGCCCGACGGGTCGTTCGACCTCCAGGGGTATCGTACCCTCCTGCTGCGCACCTGGAACGCCGGGTTGACCCCCGCCGTGAACATGGATACCGGCTACAGCAACCTGCTGAGTGAAGAGCAGCGGGTGGAGATCCTCGACTTCGTCACGGAAACGGCGGAGGGGAGGCCGTTTGTCGCCGGGTCGTATGTGGAAGACAAGGAGGGCGATCTCAAAGACGCCTACCTCGGGCAGATCAAAAAGATCACACGGCGGGGCGGCACGCCGATCCTCTTCCAATGCACGGCGCTCAAGGCGATGTCGGACGACCAGGTGGTCGAACTCTACACCGAACTCGGCAAGGCGACCCCGGCGTTTCTCGCCTTTGAACTTGGCGAGATGTTCGTGCCGTTCGGGCGGATCTACTCTCTGGAAACCTACGAGCGGCTTCTTGCCATCCCGAGCCTTCTCGGCGCGAAGCACTCTTCGCTCGACCGCGGGCTGGAATGGGCGCGCCTCGAACTGCGCGACCGCGTCCGCCCCGACTTCAAGGTCTACACCGGCAACGATCTCGCGATCGACATGGTGATCTACGGCAGCGACTACCTGCTCGGCCTCTCCGCGTTCCACCCGGAAGCGTTTGCCTTGCGCGACCGGCTCTGGAAGGAAAACCGCCCGGAGTTTTTCGGCCTCAACGACCTGTTGCAATACCTCGGCTTCTTCGCCTTCCGCCCCGCCGTTCCCGCCTACAAGCACAATGCCGCGCAGTTTCTGAAACTCCGCGGCCTGATCGGCTGCGACCACACCCATGCGAAAGCCGCCGCCCGTCCGGAGAGCGACGTTCCCGTGCTGGCCGATATTCTCGAGCGCCTCGACGCCATGATCGCTTCGCTTTCCTGAAAAAAACCCCCACCCCCTCAAAACCCGTACGTCCCATGTCCAAACTCAAAGTTGCCCGCCTCGCCTCCCTGAAATCGACCGACGATTTCCGCCGTCTGATCGACGAACTCGGTCTTGATCTCGAGTTTTCGCAGCTCCCGCCCGCGGGTCAGTCCGCCCTGTTGCAACCGGCGGAAGCGTTCGGCAAAACGATCGGAAACCGCTGGGCCATTCACCCGATGGAAGGGTGGGACGGTACCACTTCGGGCGGCACCACCGACATCATGCTCCGGCGCTGGCAACGCTTCGGGCAGTCGGGCGCGAAACTGATCTGGGGCGGCGAAGCGATGGCGGTCCGCCCCGACGGCCGGGCCAACCCGAACCAGATCATCATTCAGGAGGCGAACAAAAAGGGGATCGCCGGGCTGCGCGAAGCGCTCGTCGCCGCGCACGAGGAGCGGTACGGCAAGAGCGACGATCTCGTGATCGGCTTTCAGTTGACCCACTCGGGCCGGTTCTGTCGTCCGCATGAAAAGACGCGCTGGGAATCAATGGTGGCGTACAACCACCCGATCCTCGACAAAAAGTTCTCGGTCACGCGGAGCGAACAGGTGATGACCGACGACCAGATCCGCGTCCTGATCGATGACTACATCCGCGCGGCGAAGATCGCAAGGGAGGTCGGGGCCGATTTCGTTGACATCAAGCATTGTCACGGCTACCTGCTGCACGAGTTCCTGAGCGCCCACACCCGGCCCGGGCCGTACGGCGGCAGTTTCGAGAACCGTACGCGGATCACCCGCGAGATCATCGAAGGGATTGCGGCGGAGGTGCCCGGCCTTGGGATCGGCGTCCGCCTGAGCGCGTTTGACCTCCTGCCGTACCGGCCTGACCCGGCGTTGAGCGTCCCCGGTTCGCTCGGGCCCGGCATTCCCGAAGAGTACCCCGAAGGGGAGTCGTACCCGTACGCGTTCGGGGTCGATCCGAACGACCCGACCCGGTTCGACCTTTGCGAAAGCCGCCTGTTCCTCGAAATGCTGGAGAAGCTCGGCGTCAGGCTGGTCAACCTCTCGGCGGGGAGCCCGTATTACAACCCGCACATCCAGCGCCCGGCTTCGTACCCGCCTTCGGATGGTTACGGCCTTCTCGAAGACCCGCTCGTCGGCGTCGCGCGACAGGTCGGCGTGGTCCGCAAGCTCAAGGAAGCGTTCCCGAACCTGCTGCTGGTCGGCTCCGGCTACTCGTACCTTCAGGAGTTTCTGCCCCACGTGGCGGAACACAACGTGGCCAACGGCTGGGTCGATTTTGTCGGCATCGGCCGGATGGTCCTTTCCTACCCCGAAGTGGTGGCCGACTCGCTGGAGGGCAAAACGCTCCAGAAACGGTTTATCTGCCGCACCTTCAGCGATTGCACCACGGCCCCGCGTAATGGGTTGCGCTCGGGCTGTTACCCGCTGGATGATTACTACAAGGTGCTGGAGGATGCGGCGCTCCTCAAGAAGATCAAGAAGGGGGGGTAGCCCTCCAACCGACGGGAGCGCGGTGGGTGTGGAGGCAAAACCCTCCTGCCGCGCAACCCGGATCCTTGCGCCGAAGGGTCGCGATCCATCGGCTCTTCACTCTTCAGCCCCGCAGGCCGGTTGCTTCCCCAAAGGGGAAAACCTTAGGCGCGGCACCGGTTTTGCTGGAACAACTCCCCGCTGCCGCTTACGTTGGCGCAAAAACAACGGTCCGGCTTTTCCTTGCGGGGAGGCGGTTCCTCCATTACAGAGACTTATGGCTGAAGTACAGAAGACGACGGAATCAGGTGAAATGACGGTTCGTTTCATCGAATTCGTTCGGATGCATGCCCAAAACGCTTCGCTCTGCCTCGGGTTGATGCCTCATCCCCAGACCGGCAGGCCGCAGGTGAACCTTGATGTCGCCCGGATGCTGGTGGAGCAGTTGGCGGCCATCGCCTTCAAGACGCGCGGGAACCTGACCGCCAATGAAGCGACGGTGCTCCAGAATACCCTGACCCATCTGGAGAACAGCCTCGCGGAAGCCCTCAAGGCCGAGCGGCGCTAAAAGGGCCGACTTCAATCCATGAAGATCAAATCGTTTCAAGTCGGCTCCGTGACGATCGGCGCCAAAGAGCCGGTGTTCATCCTCGGCCCGTGCGTGATGGAGTCGGAAGCCTTTGCCCGGCGGATGGGAGAGCGGATCAAGGCGATCTGCGACGAAGCGGGGGTTTCCTTTGTTTTCAAGGCGTCGTACGACAAGGCGAACCGGACTTCGGTCGACTCCTTTCGCGGCCCCGGCGTGCGCGGGGGGTGCGAGATCCTCGCCTCCATCGGGTGCGACCTCGGCGTGCCGGTGACGACCGACATCCACTCTCCACAGGAGGCGGCGATCGCCGGGGAGTTCATTGATATTTTGCAGATCCCGGCCTTTTTGTGCCGCCAGACCGACCTGATCCAGGCCGCCGCGGAGACGGGCCGCGTGGTCAATGTCAAGAAGGGGCAGTTTCTCGCGCCGTGGGATGTCAAAAACATTGCGGTCAAGCTGGAGCGCTTCGGGTGCGAACGGTTTTTCTTCACGGAACGGGGGACCAGCTTCGGCTACAACAACCTCGTGGCCGATATGCGCTCGCTTTACTGGATGCGCGAGGTCGGCTACCCGGTCATTTTTGATGCGACCCACTCGGTGCAGCGTCCCGGCGGCGCGGGGGCGAGCACTTCGGGCGACGGCATCCTCGCGCCGGTGCTGGCGCGGGCGGCGGTGGCCGCAGGGTGCGACGGGGTGTTCATCGAAACGCATGAAAACCCGGCGGAGGCGCTTTCCGACGGGCCCAACCAGATCCCGCTCGACGACCTTCTGCCGTTGCTCCGGCAACTCAAGGCGATCCATCATCTTGTCTGACCTTTTTTGAACTCCGTTGCCCTTCAACCCCGGATGAAGCCGTCCGCCCGCATCCCGAACCGACGCCTGCTGTTGCGAAACGGCTGGCTCGGGCTTGCCATGGCGGCGCTGCTTTGCTGGCCGTCCGGCGGACATGCTTCGGACAAAAAGAAGGCGAAGGAGGAGCGCGACGGCATCCAGGTGCCGATCCCGATCGGCCACAAGGCGCAGGGGATCAAGCTGCCGGACTTTGATGAGAACGGGAACCTGCGGATGAACTTCGAGATCGGCGCGGCGGAACGGGTTTCCGGAAAGGTGATGGAGATGAGCGACCTGAAGATCGAGATGTTCGGCGAGGATGGGGCCTCCGAGATGATGATGGAGCTTTCGCACTCGCAGATCGACCTGGAGACCCGCATCCTCTCCAGTGCGGAACCGGTGACGATCCATCGCCACGATCTGGAGTTGACCGGCTCCCACATGACCTTTAATACCCGGACGCGGGAGGGGAAGTTTACCGGCCCGGTCCGCATGCTGATTTATAATCGTGAGGAGTTTGATGCACCGAAATTACAGAAGGAGGAGAGCGATGAGTAAGCCCGGCCTGTCGGTGGCTGTCGCGGTGGCGATGGTCTTGGGGGGGAGTTTTTTCCCGCACGGGAGCGCGATGGCGCAGAACGGGTTTCGCGTCGATCCAGCATCCGGTTTCGAGGCGAAGAGCCCGGCCAGTGGCGACCGGTCGGGAGAGAGGCCGAAGCGGTCGCATGAACGGGACGGAAAAATACCGACCGAGATTACGGCCAGCAAGGAGACGACTTTCGATGAGAAAACGAGAAAAGCGGTCTTTCTGGGCGATGTCAGCGTCAAGGATGCCCAGTTTCACCTGACCTGCGAAAAACTGACGGCCTACCTGCGCCGCGATTCATCCCGCGAAGGGGCGGAAAGAAAGGCCCCGGAGGCTGGCGGGGGGCTTGAACGCGCCGTGGCAGAGGGCGGGGTCGTCATCGTGCAGGAAAAGGTCGACGACAAGGGGGAGGTGACCCGTTACGTCGGCAAGGCCCGCAAGGCGGAGTACGATGCGGCAACCGGCAACGTGACGTTGAGCGGCTGGCCGCAGATCCAGCAGGGGATCAACACCCAGGTCGCCACGGAAGAGGGAACGGTGATGATCCTCAACCAGAAGGGGGCTCTCCAGACCAGGGGCCCGAGTAAAACGGTGATTTCGGATTCCTCCGGGCCGGTGCCCGGAAAGAAGGAAAAGAACGCTTCCCCGCGTCCAGGGGCGATGTTTCATCGCACCGCAACCGGTTCCCATTCGTGAAGCAGGCGCTGGCCCCCCAAAAGAGCGAAACCGCCCAGGCCACCGAGCCAATTCTCTTTACAGAGAAGCTGGTTAAGGTGTATGGTAAACGTGCCGTGGTCAACGGGGTGGACATCAACATCCGCCCCGGCGAAATCGTCGGGGTTCTGGGTCCGAACGGCGCCGGCAAGACGACGACTTTTTATATGGTCGTCGGCCTCGTCCGGCCCAATTCCGGACGGGTGGTCTTCAAGGGGGAAGACATGACCCAGTACCCGATGTATCGCCGCGCGCGCGCGGGGATGGGCTACCTTCCGCAGGAGGAGTCGATCTTCCGCAAGCTGACCGTGGAGGAGAACATCATGGCGATCCTTGAAACCACCTCTCTCGGCCGGAAGGCGCGCCGCGAACGGTGCGACCAGTTGCTCGAGCAGTTCGGCATCACGCACGTCGCCCGCCAGCAGGCGCTGACCTTGAGCGGCGGGGAAAAACGGCGTCTGACCATCGCCCGCTCGCTGGTGAGCAACCCGAGCCTCCTGATGCTCGACGAACCGTTCAGCGGCGTCGACCCGATCGCCGTCTCCGACGTGCAGCAGATCATCTCCGATCTGCGCAAGGAGGGGCTGGCGATTTTGATCACCGACCATAACGTCCGCGAGACGCTCTCCATCGTCGATCGGGCGTATCTTGTCTTTGAAGGACGCATCGAACGGGAGGGGACCAAGGATTTCCTGATTCACGACCCGGTCAGCCGACAACTTTATCTGGGGGAACGCTTCCAGATGTAAACACCAAACCCAAAGGAGGAAACAAAGCATGCAAGTTGCCAACGTAAACCTGCCCATCCAAGTCACCGGCCGTCACGTCAGCGTTTCGGAACCGATGAAAGCCTACGCGATCAAGAAGGTGGAAGGGCTGCACCTCGATTACCCCCGCATCATTGAGGCGCAAGTGGTCCTCGACGTTCAGAAATACCGACATTCTGCGGAAGTACTCCTCCTTTGCGCCAATCACATTTCGATCGAAGCCTCGGCGGAAACGACCGACATGTATGCCTCGATTGACCAGGTGATGGACAAGATCGCGCGCCGGATGCGCAAGTACAAGACCCGGATCATGCGCCAGCACCGCCCGCGCAAGGGCGAGGTGCGGCATGTCGAGGAGCAGGTCTTCAGCCTCGACGGGCTCGACCTGGCCGATCTCGACGCCGAGCCGAGCGTCGTGCAGACCGAGAAATACCCGGTCAAGCCGATGTATGTCGACGAGGCGATCCTCCAGCTTGAGATGTCCAACCGGCAGTTCGTGGTCTTCCACAACGCGAAGAACGACAGGATCAATGTCGTCTACCGCCGCAAGGACAACGGCGTTGGTGTGATCGAGCCGGTCTTCTCGTGACCGTTGGGTGACAAATTCCCGGAAAACGGCGGTTCTCAGGAGTTTCAGGAGAACCGCCCGATCCGGGAAAGGTTTTTGGTCAGGCTCCCCTGCCATTCCAAAAAGGAGGGGAGCTTTTGGTTCCTCGATTTTTCTTTTTTCTGAACCTTTGAAGACACGTCTGAAGTACCCGGCGGTGAGCGTGGGCGAGTTTTATGAACGGCACGGCGCGGCCTTGAGCCTGACGCTGGCCAGCTCCGACGCCGGGTTCAGGCGACGCATCAAGGAGCCGACGATCAACCGGCCCGGGCTGGCGCTGACCGGTTTTTTTCAGTTTTTTGCCGATAAACGGATTCAGGTGCTCGGCAGCGCGGAGCTGGCGTTCCTCAAAAGCCTCCCCGCGCTCGAAGTCCGCCGCCGCGTCCGCGCGCTGGTGACCCGCCGCGTGCCGTGCCTGGTCCTTTCCCGTTCGGCCCGGCCTCCGCAGCCGCTGCTGGAGGAGGCGGAGGCGGTCGGCGTCTCGGTGTTCCGCACGCCGCTGGTGACGATGCACTTCATCAACGCGGCGACGCTCGCGCTGGAAAACGACTTCGCCCCCAACCGGACCGAACACGGGAGCATGGTTGACATCCTCGGCGTTGGCACGATGGTACGGGGGTCGAGTGGCATCGGCAAGAGCGAGTGCGTCCTCGGTCTCATCGAGCGGGGGCACTCGCTGGTGAGCGACGATGTGACCCGCCTGCGGGTGATCGAAGGCCGCCGCCTGATGGCGACCTCCCCCGAGTTGACCCGGCACCATATGGAGGTCAGGGGGCTCGGGATCATCAACGTCACCTCGATTTTTGGCATCGGGGCCATCCGTTTCGAGAAACAGCTCGATCTGATCGTGACATTAAAAGATTGGCAAGAGCTTGAAGAGGTGGATAGGATAGGGTTGGAACAGGAGTTCTACGAAATATTGGACATTCCGGTTCCCCATATTACCATTCCTGTGCGGACGGGTCGGGATCTGGCGCGCCTCGTGGAGGTCGCGGCTCTGGATCAGAAGCTCAAAGGCATGGGGCGAAACAGCGCCTTGGAATTTAACGAACGTCTTTTGAATTTAATGCAGAAACAACCATAATGGGCCTCTTAAGCCGCAGAACTACCAGTAGTCAGGAGAAGAAATTCAGCAAGGAGATCACGATCCTCAATCGTCTCGGTCTTCACGCCCGCCCTTCGGCGATGTTTGTGAAGATTTGCAGCCGTTTCAGGTCGGATGTCTGGGTTGAAAAGGATGGTGAACAAGTCAACGGCAAGAGCATTATGGGCCTGATGATGCTCGCCGCCGGGCAGGGATCGAAACTGCTGGTGACTTGCGAGGGGCCGGATGCCGAGAAGGCGCTGGTCGAGATCGAAGCGCTTGTGGCGCGACATTTCGACGAGGATTAAAAAACCTCTCCGCAAAGGGGCTTTTTAAGGGAAGAAGGCGTCGATGCGAGAGCACCGCTGCATGGTCACTCCGCCAACCAAACCAAATCGGGAGAGAGTCCGGGCAATAACGCCCCGGGGTCTGCGCCCCCCTGTCGAAAGCCTACGGTAATGGGTGAGTCGAGCGAACCGAGGCCCCAACGGCCCGAGCGACCTGAACGAGCCGAGCGCCGTTACCACGGCGTGGGGGTTTCCCCCGGCATCGCCCGGGGGGAGGTTTTTGCCCTCCGGCCCGACGACGAGGAACCGCCCAGGCGCCGCATCACCGAAGGCGATGTCGCCGCGGAAGTCTCCCGCTTCGAAACCGCGCTCATCCAGACCCGCTCGCAGATCCTCGAGATGCAGCAGCGGATCGCCGAAGCGATCGGCGCGAAGGATGCCGGGATCTTTGACGCCCACCTCCTGGTGGTGGAAGACCGCACGCTGATCGACGAAGTCCTGCGCACGCTCAAGCGCGACCTCTGGAATATTGAGTCGGTTTTCTCCGAAGTCGCCAGCCGTTATTCGAAGACGTTGAGCGAGATCGACGACCCGTACCTCCGCGAACGGGCGCTCGACATCAACGACGTGACCCGCCGGGTCATCCACAATCTCGTCGGCACCAGCGGGCGCAACCTTTCCGAGGTCGACACGCCGCACATCCTCGTTTCGCACAACCTCACCCCCTCGGACACCGCGCAGCTCAACCGCCAACTGGTCAAGGGGTTTGCCACCGATGCCGGGAGCCGGACCTCGCATACCGCGATCATGGCCCGTTCGCTCAACATTCCCGCCGTCGTGGCGTTGCAGAATGTCAGCGACGCGATCGAAACCGGCGACCATGTCCTCCTCGACGGCTACAACGGTTATCTCATCGTCAACCCGACCGACGAGACGCTCTGGGAATACGGCGAACTCGAAGAGCAGAAGACGGCGGTCGAGGAGAAACTGATCGAACTGCGCGAGACGCCTTCGACCACGCTCGACGGGCGGCACATCACCCTTTCGGCCAACATCGAGTCGTCCGACGACATCGAGATGGTCAAGCAGAGCGGCGCGGAGGGGATCGGCCTCTACCGGACCGAGTTTTTCTACCTCAACAAGGAGGAACTCCCCAACGAAGAGGAGCAGTACGAGAATTATTGCAACGTCTCCCGGGAGATGGGCAGCCAGTCGGTGATCATCCGGACGCTCGACCTGGGCGGCGACAAGTTCATGAGCACGCTGCAACTCCCCTCGGAGTTGAACCCGTTCCTCGGCTGGCGGGCGATCCGCTTCTGCCTGGAGCAGATAGACGTGTTCAAGACCCAGTTGCGGGCGATCCTGCGCGCTTCGGTTTCGGGCAACGTGAGGCTGATGTACCCGATGATTTCCGGCGTCGACGAACTCCGCCGGGCCAACGCCGTGCTCGAAGAATGCCGGCAGGAGTTGCGCGACAAGGGGATTGCGTTCAACGAATCGATGGAAGTCGGCGCGATGATCGAAGTGCCGAGCGCCGCGCTCGTGGCCGACCTGCTGGCGCGCGAGGTTGATTTCTTTTCCATCGGCACCAACGACCTGATCCAGTACACGATCGCCGTCGACCGGGTCAACGAACGGATCGCCCACCTTTACGAGCCGACCCACCCGGCGATCATCCGGCTGATCAAGATGGTCGTCAATGCCGCGCACGCGCACAACCTCTGGGTCGGGGTCTGCGGGGAAATGGCGGGCGAAATTGCGCTGACGCCGCTGCTGGTCGGTCTGGGGGTCGATGAACTGAGCACCGGCGCGGCGCTGGTGCCGCGCGTGAAGCGGGCGGTGCAGAGCCTTGATGTCGGCGTCTGCCTGCAACTGGTCGACGAAGTCAAAAACATGGATTGTGCCGCCTCGATCATGGAAAAGTGCGAGGAAGTCGCCCGGACTTATTACCCCGAGTTGCTGGCGTGACGCGGCGCGGCGTGGTACGTTGAAAGCGAATGTTTGAAATCACCGAGCGGGAAAAAATCGTAGAGCGGGCCGTGCTGGTCGGGGCCTACACGTCGCACGCCAGCCAGGCCGATGCGCAGAGCCTGCTGGAGGAACTGGAGGAACTGGTCGACACGCTCGGCATTCCGGTCGTTGACCGTTGCCTGGTGCATCACCGCGAATGCCACGCCCGTTATTTGGTCGGGACCGGGAAAGCGCAGGAACTCGCCGACCGCGTCAAGGAACTCTCCGGCGACGCCATTATTTTCGACAATGAACTGACCCCCGCGCAGCAGCGCAACTGGGAAAAACTGACCGGGGTGACGGTGCTCGACCGGCACGAGGTGATCCTCGACATCTTCGCGGCGCGCGCCAAGACGCGCGAGGCCCGTTTGCAGGTCGATGTGGCAAAGATGGAGTATTCGCTCCCGCGCCTGGTCCGTGCCTGGACCCACCTCGGCCAGCAGGGCGGGGGGATCGGCAGCAAGGGGGAGGGGGAATCGCAGCTCGAACAGGATAAGCGGAAGATCCGCGGGCAGATCGACCGGCTCAAGAAGGAACTGGTCGAAGTGCGCCGTTCCCGCGCCACCCAGCGCAAGGACCGCAAGCGGACGCCGGTGCCCAACGCCGCGATCGTCGGCTACACCAACGTCGGCAAGTCGTCGATGCTCCGGCGGTTGACCGGGGCGGAGGTGCTGGTGGAAAACAAGCTTTTCGCCACGCTCGACACGACGACCCGCCGCGTCGCCCTGCCCAACAAACAGCCGTTGCTTTTGACCGATACGGTCGGGTTTGTCCGTCGCCTGCCGCACGAGTTGATCGAGTCGTTCAACGCCACGCTGGAGGAGGCGGCGCTCTCGGATTTCCTGATCCATGTGCTCGACGCCTCCGAACCGAGGGTGGTCGAGTTTTATAACACGACGATGAAGGTGCTCGGCGATCTCGATGCCGACACGCGCCGGATGCTCGTGGTCTTCAACAAGATCGACAAGGTGGAAGACCCTTCCGTGCTGGTCGATCTCAAGAGGCATTTTCCCGACGCGGTCTTTGTCTCGCTTCATACCGGCGAGGGGCTGGAGGAATTGATCGGCCGGATTGGCGATTTTGTCGCGGACGGGCTCCGGACGGTGGAACTCCGCATCCCGCCGCAGAGGAGCGACCTCGTCGCCCGGCTCCACCGCGAGGGGAACATCCTTTCGCTCGAGTACGAGGACGAGGTGGCGCACGTCGTCGCCTCGATCGCAGGCCGTTCGGTCCCGGCGCTGGAGCCGTTCCTGGTCCTTCCGCACGAGACGGGGTCGATGCCGTAGGGGAGTATCGCCCCCCGTTGGGGTGCGGGTTTGGGTCCACCTCGTACCCGGCCCGGTGGGCCGGGCTGAGGAATTTCGGGCCGTTGGCACGAAGAGATGGGGTATCGTACCCGTATCCATTGGGACGTGGTTACCCATTTTTCGCTTGGACATCACACGTCTTAAAAGGCCCAAAGGGCCGACCATTCCTCAGCCCAGGGCAACGCCCTGGGTAGGAATGGCATCCCATCCTGCGGCCTGAAGGGTCGCAATCCCTTTCCCTTTCGAGCAGGATTGACCCGGCTCGGGTTTTTTCTCTAAGCTCAACCCTTTCCGGGAGGTTTTCCCTCTAAAAGGGGGGAAGGAAACCTCTTTCGACTTTTTACCAAGCCCATGAAGATCAAGCGCGCTTTAATCTCCGTTTCCGACAAGACCGGTCTGGTCGATTTTGTCCGTGAACTGGTGTCATTCGGAATCGAAATCATCTCCACCGGGGGGACGGCCAAACTGCTGCAAAGCGAAGGGATCGCCTGTACGGAGATTTCCAGCTTCACCGGTTCGCCGGAGATTCTCGACGGGCGGGTCAAGACCCTTCACCCGAAGGTCCACGGCGGGCTGCTCTACGTGCGCGGCAACCCGGGGCACGAACGCGAGGCGGAGGAGAACGGGATCGAGCCGATCGACCTCGTCGTCGTCAACCTCTACCCGTTCCAGGCGACGATCGCCAAGGAGGGGGTGACGCTGGAGGAGGCGATCGAACAGATCGACATCGGCGGCCCTTCCATGCTCCGGAGCGCGGCGAAGAACTACCGGTCGGTGACGGTGGTGGTCGATCCGGCGGACTACGCCGACGTGCTCGAAAGCCTTCGCAACGACGAAGGGCGCACCACGCTCAAGCTGCGCGAGCGGCTCGCGATCAAGGTCTTTGTCACGACCTCGCGCTACGACGGGGCGATCGCCAACTACCTCAACAAGGAGCAGGAGACCACCTGCTCTTTTTCGGTTTCGCTTCCGATCGCCGCACGGCTCCGCTACGGCGAAAACCCGCACCAGCACGCCGCGCTTTACGGCGATTTTGACGACTACTTCCAGAAGCTGCACGGGAAGGATCTCTCCTTTAACAACATTCTCGACATCACGGCGGCTTCGGAACTGATCGACGAATTTTCCGAGCCGACAGTGGCGATCCTCAAGCACACCAACCCGTGCGGCGTCGGCAGCGACAACGACCTGCGGGCGGCGTGGGACAAGGCGTTCGCGACCGACAAACAGGCTCCGTTTGGCGGCATCATCATCTGCAACCGCCCGTTGACCGAAGCGCTCGCCCGGGCGATCAGCGAAATTTTCTCAGAAGTGATCATCGCGCCCGACTTCGAGCCGGACGCCCGCGCGCTGCTCCAGAAAAAGAAGAACCTTCGCCTCATGCGCAAGCTCGCGCACAAGCCCGATACCTCGCTCGACCTCCGCTCCGTTATCGGCGGGCTGCTGGTGCAGGACCGCGACCGGGAGAACTTGAGCGATATTGAAAACAAGGTGATCACCCGGCGTCCGCCGACCGCGGATGAGATGAAGGCGATGCTTTTCGGCTGGCGGGTGGTCAAGCATGTCAAGAGCAACGCGATTGTCTACGCGGGCAAGGACCGCACACTCGGGATCGGCGCGGGGCAGATGTCGCGCGTTGACGCTTCGCGCATCGCCATCTGGAAGGCGAAGGATGCCGGGCTCTCTCTGGAGGGGAGCGTGGTGGCAAGCGACGCTTTCTTCCCGTTTGCCGATGGGTTGATCGCCGCCGCCGAAGCCGGGGCGACCGCCGCGATCCAGCCGGGCGGCTCGGTGCGCGATCCGGAAGTGATCGCCGCCGCCGACGAACGCAAAATGGCAATGGTGATGACCGGCGTCCGCCATTTCCGACATTAACCCGTTTCACCTTCCCCCCGGGCGTTTTATCTCCTATGAGTGCATCGAACCCTCTTCGCCTTGGGGTCAACATTGACCACGTGGCCACCTTGCGGCAGGCCCGTTACAGCGACCGCGCCACCTACGCCAACCGGGAGCCGGATGTGATCGCCGCCGCCGCCGCCTGTGAAGCTGCGGGGGCGGAAGGGATCACGATCCATCTCCGGTACGATCGTCGCCACATCATCGACGACGACGTTTTCGCGCTGCGCGAATCGGTAAAGACGAAGCTCAACCTGGAGATGGGCAACACGGGGGAGATCGTCGACATCGCGCTCCAGGTCAAGCCGGAGGATGTCTGCCTGGTCCCCGAAAACCGCCGGGAGGTGACGACGGAGGGGGGGCTCGACGCCGTGGGACATTACGACTCGCTCGCGCTGACCGTGGAGCGCTTGCGCAAGGCGGGCATCCGGGTCAGCCTTTTCATCGAACCCGACCTGCGGCAGATCGACACCGCCGCCCGGCTCGGGGCCGAGGTGGTGGAACTCCATACCGGCGCTTTTGCCAATGCCACCGGCGAGGAGCAGGGCCGCCAACTGGAGCGGGTGCGCCGGGGGGCGCTCTATGCCCATGAACGGGGGTTGATCGTCAACGCCGGGCACGGGATCAACTACACCAATATCGCGCTGGTGCGGGAAGTCGCCCACCTTCACGAGTTGAACATCGGCCACTCGATCGTCTCCCGCTCGATCTTTGTCGGGCTCGACCGGGCGGTGCGCGAGATGCTCGCGGCGATGAACCCGTAGCAGGGGGAGCTTTATGGAGATGCTGATCGGTTCCGGGATCGACCTCGTGGAAAACGACCGGATCGCCGGTCTGCTGGAGCGCCATGGCGAGCGGTTCCTGCAACGCGTCTTTTTGCCGGGGGAGATCGCCTATTGCGCGAAGATGCGCGAACCCGCCCCGCATTATGCCGCGCGGTTTGCCGCCAAGGAGGCGCTTTCGAAGGCGTTCGGGTGCGGGATCGGCCGGGAGATCGGCTTTCTCGATATGGAGGTGATCCGGGCCGACTCGGGCGCACCCTCGTTCCACCTGCACGGCGGCGCGGTGGGGCTGGCGGAGCGGCGCGGGGTCGTCCGGATTTTTTTGAGCCTGAGCCACACGGAGCAATACGCGGTGGCGCAGGCGCTGCTCGTCGGCAGGGGAGAGCACCTTTCCGGCGGGTAAAAAATTGCCGAATCGGGGTGTTCGGAAGGTGCAAACGGTCGGAGGGTGCGTTATATAAGGGGAAGGCTCCCCGGTCGGTGCGACCGGATGCCGCCACCCTCCCAAGAAAAAGCACATGCTCCATCACGACTCCCCCCCGACCACGACGCTTGCCGATGCCGGTTCCCTGATTGAAGAGATCGGCCTGCTTTTGCGGCAGCTTAACCGGGTGATCGTCGGGAAGGAGGAGATCGTCCGCCTTTCCGTCACGGCACTTCTGGCGCGGGGGCACCTGCTGCTGGAGGACGTGCCGGGAGTCGGCAAGACGACCCTTTCCCACGCGCTGGCGAAGTCGATCGGCCTCGAGTTCCGGCGCATCCAGTTTACCAGCGATCTTCTCCCGGCGGATGTCATCGGGAACTCGATTTTTGATGCCGCGTCGCGTTCGTTTGTGTTCCATCGCGGGCCGATTTTTGCCGGGGCGGTTTTGATCGACGAGATCAACCGGGCGACGCCGAAGACGCAGAGCGCGCTTCTCGAGGCGATGGAGGAAGGGCGGGTTTCGATCGACGGGGTCGGCTACGACCTGCCTGATCCGTTTTTCGTCGTGGCGACGCAAAACCCGCAGCAACTCGGAACGTTTGCGCTTCCCGAATCGCAGCTCGACCGTTTTCTGATGCGGCTGCACCTCGGCTTTCCCGACCGCGAGAGCGAACGGCGGATGCTGCTCGGGGAAGACCGCTCCATTCTGCTCAGGACGCTGGAACCGGTGATGAGCGGGGAACGGCTTCGCGAACTCCAGGCGGTGGCGCGGAGCGTGCGGGTTTCGGATGCGGTGATCGCCTACCTCCAGGCATTGCTGGCGGCGAGCCGCGAGCGGCACCCCGTCGGGCTCTCGCCGCGGGCGGGGATCGCGTTTTTGCGCGCCGCCAAGGCGTGGGCGCTGCTGGAGGGGCGCGACTACCTTCTTCCCGACGACCTCCAGGCGGTCGGCCTGGCGGTCATGGCGCACCGGCTCGGCAACGGCGGCGAGACGGGGGGGAACCTTCATGGCGGCCGGTGGCACGATGCGGGGGAACGGCTCGCTCTGGAACTGCTGGAGGAGGTGGCGGTGTGAATCGCGGGCGCGCCGGGCGTTCGTGTTCCATGACGGCCGGCACCTGGCGGTTGCTGGCGATCATTGTCGCGACGATCTATGCCGCCGCCAGCCAGAACAACGGGCCCGCTTACCTGCTGGCCTTCGGGCTGGTCGCGATGGGGTGTGTCGGTCTGCTTTACGGGTGGCGCAACCTTGCCGAGGTGGAGGTGCGGGTGATCGAAGTGATGCCCGCCTTTGCCCCGCCGGTCGCCGTGACGGGGGAGGAGCCGGCGGAAGAGGCGGCTGCCGATGGGGAGGAGGTGCCGGAGCGGGTGCGGGTGCGGCTGGCGGTCCGACAGGTCGGCGAGCGCGGCGGTTGTTATGGGGTCAGGTTGTCCCTGCCCGGTTTTGAAGTCGTCTCCGGCGCGGAACTCCCACCGCTGGCGACCGGCGAAGCGTGCGAGGCAGTGGTGACGCTCGCGCCGCTGCCGAGGGGTGTTCATCGCCTGGAGGAGATCGCGCTCTCTTCGCTCTATCCTTTTGGGTTTTTGCAGGTGACGCAGCGCACCTCCCTCGGCGGTCGTGAGTTTCCGGTCTATCCCCACCCGGTGAGCGGTGGCGAGTTGCCGCTCCGGGCGGATTTCGGGGACCGCCTCGGGACGGAAGGGGTTCGGGGGGACGACTTTGTCGGCCTGCGCCGTTACCAGCCGGGGGAATCGCAGCGGCATGTCGACTGGAAGGCGGTCGCACGCGGGCATGTGATGCAGGTCAAGCAGTTTGGCGGCGATGCGTTGAAGGTGTCGCTGCTTGACTGGGAAAATCTTCCGGGGGAAGTGGAGTGGAAGCTCTCGCGGGTTGCAGGGTGGCTCTTGGAAAAGGAGAAGGCCGGGGAGCGCTACGGGCTTGCCTTTCCGGGTGGAGCGCCCTCCCTCGGGCAGGGACAGGCCCACCTTGCCGACCTGCTGGAACGGCTGGCGCGTTATCCCGCGCAGGAGGCCCGGCGCGACCCGGCGGCACGGCGCAGGAAGGGATGGAGCTTCCTGCGGCGCGGGAAGAGGGAGGGGGCGCGATGAGCGGCGGGCGGCGGTTTGGCAGGGGGAAGGTGTCGGAGGTCACCCTGGGCGACGGGCTCTGGCTCGGCGCGGTGTTGATCGCCGCCTCGCTTCCGTTGATGGGTGCGGTCGGGTTTCCGGTGGTCGCCTGTTTTATCACGGCGATACTTCTTTTTCTCAACGGTTTGAGGGAAGCGAAAGGGGTCTCGCGGCTGGTGCTCTGGGGGATGTTGCTGATCGGGGCCGGGGTGGTCTGGTTTGTACACGGCAGCGTGGTCGGGATGGAGCCGGGGGTGGCGCTTTTTCTCGGGCTCTTCGGGGTGAAGATCCTGGAACTGCGTCGCGCGCGCGACTACCGGGTCGCCCTGTCGCTCGGCTATTTCCTGCTCCTTTGCAACCTGTTCATTTCCAGTGAGTTGAGCGTTTCGCTGATCGTCGGCTGCCTTTTCCTGGTGCTCGGGATGACCCTCCACCGCTTTCATTTCGGCAATGCGCGCCATGGCTCCCAGGCGCTGCGGATCGCCACGGGGCAGGTGGCCAAAATTCTCGTGCAGGGGGCGCCGATCATCCTCCTGCTCTTTTTCTTTTTTCCGCGTGCGCCGCAGGGGTTTGGGGTGCAGCTTTTTCGCAAGCAGACGACCGGCATGTCCGACGAACTCCGGCCGGGGACGGTGGAGGAACTGGTGGCCGACGGGTCGCTCGCCTTCCGGGTCCGTTTTCTCGGCTACGACCCGAAGCAGTCGCCCTATTACTGGCGCGGGGTGGTGCTCTGGCAGAGCCGGGGGCTGGAGTGGTACCGGGGCGGTTTTCGGGATATGCTCGCGCAGGGGACGACCGGGCGGCAGGGGAGGTGGATTCACCAGGAGGTCATTCTGGAACCCCACGGCGGCTACTGGCTGCTGGCGCTCGACCAGCCGTTGATGGGGCCGGAGCGCTCGAGATTGCAGTTGGGGCGTTACCTTTTGTCGCGAACACGGGTCGACCAGCGGCGGCTTTACGAGGCTTTTTCAGGCGAACTGGTCGAACCGCTTTCGCAAATGGAGCGGGCGATGGCGCTCCGGCTTCCCAGGGACGAAGGGGCGATCTCGCAACGGCTGTGGGATCTGGCCGACTCGTGGAAAGGGACACCGCGGGAAAAGGTGGCTGCGGCGCAACGTTTTTTCTCCAGCGGGGGGTTCCAGTACACGCTCTCTTCGGGCGGCTACGGTCATCGCGACGGCTGGGAGATGCTTGATGAGTTCATTTTTAACCGTAAGGTCGGGTTCTGTTCCCATTATGCCGCCGCTTATTCGTCGTTGATGCGGATGGCGGGCATTCCTTCGCGGACGATCATCGGCTATGCCGGGGGCGAGTGGAACCCGATCGGCGGGTTTTACTCGATTTACCAGTCGGATGCCCACGCCTGGAGCGAAGTCTGGCTGGAGGATGAAGGGTGGGTGCGGATCGACCCGACCCGCTTCGTTCCCGGCGCGGCGGGGCAGACGCCCGCGCTGCCGTTGCAGGCGGTCGAGGAGGAGACGGCGGGGGATGCCGTCCAGGGCGACTTCGGCGGCGAGGGATTCCTCCAGATGCGGCGGTTGAGCTACCAGTGGGCCGCGATCAACTACCGCTGGACGCTCTGGGTGCTCGGTTACGACCACGACGTGCAGCGGGAGTTTTTCAACTCCATCGGCCTCTACCGTTTCCGGACGGCGACGATCTTTCTCGCCTCGCTGCTGGCGGCGGGGGCGGTGATGGCGGCGCTCTGGTGGTGGCTGCGGCGGCCTCCCGCCGCCGAACCGCTGGAGATGGCCTACCGGCAACTCGGGTTGAAGCTGGCCCGGCTCGGGATGGAGCGAAAGCCCGGAGAGACGCCGGCGGCCTACTGTGAACGGGTCGTGAACCTGCGGCCCGACCTGCGGCCGGTGCTGGAGCCGCTTTTCAGCCGGTACGCTCTCCTCCGTTATGCCCCTTGGAAGCTGGCGGTGCCGGAGGAGGACCTCGCCGGATTCTGCCGCGAGGTGGCGGCGTTCAAACCGGCAAAAACGGTGCCGGAGCCGGTCGCTTGAGCCGTGATAATCTGGGGGTCAGTCAACAAATCTTGACAGATTTTGTCAAGATTTGTTGACTGACCCCCTCCCTCGCGACGCGCCTTACAGAACCGTTGACGTCCGCCGGGAGCAGCCCCATAGTGGACGACTCGCATGGCCATTCAGAAGACCCGCAATTTTTGCATCATCGCTCACATCGACCACGGGAAGACGACCCTTTCCGACCGGCTGCTGGAGAAGACCCAGACGATCACCAAACGTGAATCGCAGGACCAGCACCTCGACTCGATGGACCTCGAACGGGAGCGGGGGATCACGATCAAAGCCCACCCGGTTTCGATGCGCTATACGGCGGCGGACGGGGAGACCTATATCCTTAACCTGATGGACACGCCGGGGCACGTCGATTTCGCCTACGAAGTCAGCCGTTCGCTGGCGGCGTGCGAAGGAGCGCTCCTGATCGTCGACGCGGCGCAGGGGGTCGAGGCGCAGACGGTGGCCAACGTCCACCTCGCCCACAAGCAGGGGCTCACCATCATCCCGGTCATCAACAAGATCGACCTCCCGAATGCCGATGTCGAGGCGTGCCGCAAGCAACTGGAGGATATTCTGGCGATCCCGGGCGATGAAGCGATCGCCGCCAGCGCCAAGGCGGGGATCGGCATTGAAGAGATTCTGGAAAAGATCGTGGAACGGATTCCTTCGCCCCGCCCCTTTGGGGATGAACGGGTGCGGGGGCTGGTCTTTGACTCGGTGTTTGACACCTACCGGGGGGTGATCGCCTACATCCGCATGGCTTCGGGGCGGCTCCAGCCCGGCCTCGGGGTCAAGCTGATGAGCACCAACAAGAACTACGAGATCAAGGAAGTCGGCGTGTTTACCCCGAAAATGGAGATGCGCAAGGAACTGGCGGCGGGCGATGTCGGCTACTTCATCGCCAACATCAAGACGACGAGCGAGATCCGGATCGGCGACACCCTGACCGAACAGCACCACCCCGCCGACGAACCGCTGCCCGGCTTCCAGGAGATTCACCCGATGGTTTTCAGCGGGATTTACCCGATCAACACCGCCGATTTCGAGCGGCTCAAGGTGGCGATGGGCAAGTTGCAGATCAACGACGCGGCGTTTGTCTATCAGCCGGAAAGCTCGGTGGCACTCGGGTTCGGGTTCCGGTGCGGCTTCCTCGGGTTGCTGCATATGGAGATCATCGTGGAACGGCTCCGCCGCGAGTACGAGATGGACATCATCTCAACCTACCCGGGGGTCATCTACGAGGTGCTCAAGACCAACGGCGAGGAGCTGGAGGTCGACAACCCGGCCTACCTGCCTGACGCGAGCGTCATCGAGGAGATCCGCGAACCGATCGTCCAGGCGTTCATCCTGGTGCCCAACGACTACATCGGCGAGATCATGCAGATCATCCTCGAGAAGCGGGGGGTGGTGGAGCAGACCGAATCGCTCGACAGCCGCCGCGTCATGCTGACCTGCGAACTGCCGCTCAACGAAATCCTGGTCGATTTCAACGACAAGCTCAAAAGCGTCACCCGCGGGTATGGATCGATGGATTACGAGACGGCGGGCTACCGGGTCTCGAAGCTGGTCAAACTCGACATCCTCGTCAACGGCGAGCCGGTCGACGCCTTCTCCAGCATTGTTCACCGCGACAAGGCGGCAGCCCGCGGGCGGCAGTTGACGGCGAAGCTCAAGGAGGTCATCCCGACGCAGCTTTACCAGGTGGCGATCCAGGCCGCCGTGGGCGGGAAGATCGTCGCACGCGAAAACGTCTCCGCCAGCCGCAAGGATGTGACCGCCAAGTGTTACGGTGGCGACATCAGCCGGAAACGCAAGCTGCTTGAAAAGCAGAAGGAAGGCAAAAAGCGGATGAAGGCGATCGGGCGCGTCAACATCCCGCAGGAGGCGTTCATCGAGGTGCTCAAGTCCAGTTAGTTCATTGACAACCCGGCTTCTCTTGTAAGAAAATGGACAGCTCTTCATGAGTCTTATCGTTCAAAAATATGGGGGGACTTCGGTTGCCGATCCGAGCCGGATTCTGAATGTTGCCCGCAGGGTCATCGCAACACAGCAGGCGGGCAACCGCGTCGTCGTCGTCGTCTCGGCCATGTCGGGCGTGACCGATGGCCTGATCAAGCTTTCCAAAGAGGTCGCCGGGGGGAAGACGCCTTCGGAGCGCGAAATGGACGTTCTCCTCGCCACGGGCGAACAGACGACGATTTCCCTTCTGGCGATGGCCATCCACGGGCTGGGACACCGCGCGGTTTCGCTCACCGGGGCCCAGGCCGGAATTGTCACCGACGACGGCTACACGCGCGCCAAGATCCGCAACATCGGCGCGGACCGCGTCCGGCAGTACCTTGACGAAGGCAACATCGTGGTCATCGCCGGGTTCCAGGGGGTGACCGACAACGGGCAGACGACGACGCTCGGCCGCGGCGGCTCCGACCTGACGGCGATTGCGATCGCATCGGCGATCCGGGCCGACATCTGCCAGATCAACACCGACGTCAACGGGGTTTACACCTGCGACCCGCGCATCGTCCCGGGCGCCCGCAAGCTCGACGAAATTTCGTACGACGAGATGCTCGAGATGGCGAGCCTCGGTTCGAAGGTGATGCAGTCGCGCTCGGTCGAGTTTGCCAAGAAATTCGGGGTCCCGTTTGAGGTGCGCAGCTCCTTCGGCGACGAACCGGGAACGATTGTGAAAGAAGAAACCAAGAGTATGGAACAAGTGGTCATCCGGGGCATCTCGATTGAGCGCAATCAGGCCAAGGTGACGTTAACCCAGGTGGCCGACCGGCCCGGTACGGCCTCGCGCATTTTCAACGCGATCGCCGATGCGGGGATCGTGGTCGACATGATCGTCCAGAATGTCTCGCTCGAAGGGGCGACCGACATCTCGTTCACGCTCAACAAGGACGAACTCCCGAGAGCCCGCACGACGCTGGAGCCGCTGCTTGCCGAACTCGGCAGCAAGATCGTCGCGCGCGACGGGATCGCCAAGCTGAGCGTGGTCGGCATCGGGATGCGCTCGCACTCGGGCGTGGCCGCCAATCTTTTTGAAGCGCTCGGCAAGGGGCCGATCAATATCCAGATGATTTCGACTTCGGAGATCAAGATCGCCGTGATCATCAACGAAGACGAGGCGACCCGGGCGGCCAACATCGTCCACGACTGGTTCAAGCTTTCCGGAGAGCCGGTCGAGGTGGCCTGATCCACGACCTGCGGAGGCGGGGACGGTTTGCGTCCATTCATGGCGCGGGGTGGTCTTTTTAAAAGGCCACTCTCCGGGGCGGTGAAGCGCGGGGAACCGTTGTCCGGCGCAAATGATCGTCGTTTGCTCTGGAAATGGCCTCCCTTTTGCTTCATAACCGACCGGTTACATCCCTTTTATGACAAAGACTCCTCTTCTTGTTGCCGTCGCCGGCATCGGCGGTTTTGGCCGGGCTCACAATGAAGCCCTTCGGACTCTGGAAAAGACCGGACTGGTCAAGGTCGTCGCGGCGTGCGACCCGCAACTGGAGCGGCTGGGGGATCTCGTCCGCGATCTGGAACTCAAGGAGCGCGGCGTGCGGATGTACACCGATTTCGACGAAATGCTGGCGACCCACCAGGATGAACTGCGGCTGGTGACGATCGCCGCGCCGATCCGTTTTCACGGGACGATGCACCGTGCGTGCGTGGAGAGGGGCATCGCCTGCTACCTGGAAAAACCGCCGACGCTCGATCCCGAGGAACTCGAAGCGATGATCGAGGCCGACGCCCGGGCGAGGGAGGCGGCGCAGGTCGGCTTCAACTACATCTACCAGCCTTACCGGCTGGCGCTCAAGGAACGGCTCCTGTCCGGGGAGTTTGGGGCGGTCCTGCAGGTGGCCAGTGAAGCCTGCTGGCCGAGGCCGCTGCGCTATTACGGTCGCAACAACTGGGCGGGTCGGCTCCTTCTTGATGACTACATCCTGCTCGACTCGTGCTGCGGCAACGCCATTTCGCACCATTTGCAGAACATCCTTTTTTTCGCCGGGGATGAAGGGCTCTTTTCCTGGGCGACCCCGGCGTTTGTCGAATCGGAACTCTACCGTGCCAATGCGATCGAGGGGACCGACACGATCTTTGCCCGGGGCGTCTTCAGCAACGGTGTGAATTTCCGCGTGGCCAACACGCACGCCACCGAGGCGATGCTGACGCGCGAATGGATCGTCTGCGAAAAGGCGACCATCGAGATTTCCATGCACCTTTCCAAAGGGCGCGGCGTGAAGATCACCTGGAAGGATGGGCGCGTGGAGGAGCAGCCGATCACCGCGCCGCTCCTGAAGGAGAACTTCGAGCTTTATTGCGACTACCTCCTGGGCAAGCGGGAGCGGCCGGTCACGCTGCTGAAGGATTGCCGCGGGTTTGTGCAGCTCAACGCTCTCTTTTACCTCGCCGCGGAACGGATCACCACCTTGTCGGCCCCGCTGGTGGAGGAACGCGAAACGGTTCACGCGGGGCACCCGACGAGCCAGCGGTCGATCCCCGGCATCGTCGAAACGGTCGCGACCATGATTGCCACCGGAGAGTTTCCTTCCGAACAGGGGCTTTCGTGGGGCGTGCGAGGCGGCAGCGCTTCGATTGAAGAACTCGGGCACCTGCGCGAAGTCCTGCAACGGCTGGCGCTGGAGACCGCCACGCCTGCGTAGTTTCACCTTTCTTTCCCGCCCCCTTCGCCATGAAACGTCCCTCTCTTGATTTTTTCCTCGCGGGAGGTTGCCTGCTGCTGTTCGGCCTCGGCGGGTGTGCGACCCGTTCCACGGTCGTGGTGGAGGAGGTGGTCTCGCAACCGCTCTACGCGAGAGTGGTTGTGGCCGATTTCCGCGCGAGGCCGATTGCGGAATACATTGCCGAAGGCGAGGTCCGCAAGACTTCGGAAGGGTATGCCTTCCGGGCGGTGGAACGGCGGATCTTTTCGCCGCAGCCGTTGCGTTTCCGGTATCCGCTCGGCAGGCCGGTGACGGTCTCAGGCTCGAATGTCCTGGTCACCCCGGCGGCCAAGCCGGAGTGGCTGGTGCGTACCGACGTGGAGTGATCCCTCAGAGGCTCAGCGGGAAGGCGCGGGCGAGAGCAACGGGGGTGGCGAAGGCGACGGGTGATGGTGCCCGGCTTCATGAGTATCGTCGATGATCCACGGGACCGACGAGGCGGAGGGGGGAGCATGGTGCAGCGCCTGTTGCCGGCTGTATTTCCGGGCGATGTAAATCTGGGCGCCGATGATGGAACCGGCGATCACCGCGACAAAGAGCATCATCCCGACAACGTAGGGGGAAAACCGGCTCCGATAAGGTTGCGGAGCATCCGGCGGGACGTTTTCATCGGACGGTGGAGTGGCCATGGGTCTGCTTGAAACTCTGCGCGACGGGGAGGCGGGCGTCAATGACGAAGAGGCGTGCCGGGGGGCCCGGGGTGTGATTAAAAGTGGTGCGCCTCAAGCGGCCCGTTTCCAAAGGCCGTCCCAATGATCATTGGCTCTAAGTACGCGCAGTTGGGCCAGATCATCGGCATTCTCCGCAAGCCAAGCAGTGCCGGAGCCTTTAAGGCGAGCATGCAGGACATGTTTGTGACCCGATTCAATGAGGCCCGAACCGATCGGCGGCTCGTTCTCAATTGCCTTGGGATAATTTACGCACTCCAACCGGTTATTAAGGTAGCGGTAAGCGCATCGAACTGGAGCCTGCTCATCGGTAACCGATGGTGCTTCAAGATAAGGCTTCATTTCTTTTAACACCATCTGTGCGGCACCACGTTTCAAACGATTTTGTTGTGTTTTAAGCCACCGTTTGGGAGAGGAAGCTCGGCATATTTCTCCCGCAGCGGCCAAATATTGGCTCAAGTGAAAGAAATCGATCAAAAAGGAGCATTGATTTCCAAAAACTTCGGCACTTTGAAGGCGAATCCATTCAGCCCCATCGCCCACAACATGAATCTGAGTTTCAAGCCCCCATCCGGCATCTTTGGCGCAATGTCCCCAGCGGGCTCCAACCTCAGAGGGGTCTCCAAAGGTTGCTGCAAACACCGGGGTAAGGCTGCCTTGAGCTTCAGCAGCGACCAATCTCATCTCTCGCCATTGGCGAGGGCGTTTTGCCTTCCTTTTACCCTTCGGCACCGTGCAAATCATCGTCCCATCGGCTTGAGCTATCACATGAGTTGGCCCTTTTTGGGGAAGAGTTCGAAAAGTTTTGGAATACTCGGCTTCCATCTGCTTTTTGGCCCGATGAGCATGGTGCAAGGTGCTCGTCCGAATAGCACTGGCGTTGATTTCAAATCCGTAATGCTCTTTCAAGCGTCTGCAGCTTGTAGCAAAGGAATGTTCGATACCGAAATCGGTCATCACCCTCTGTAAACGCCGAGTTTTTCCTCGGGCGTTGATTCCAACCGTCGGTGCAAACAGACGAATATATCGGCTCGTTGGATCGCCCACAATGCGCTCCTTGACCTGCACTTCCCCAAAGACACACCACCAGGAAATTACTTTTTTTTGGTAATGCGCCCCTTGGGCTTTTCCTTGAGAAACTCCTCTACGGTGCGCTTTTCGAGCTTTTGCGCCCAATCTTTCATGCTGCTGTTACCGAGTTTGCGAACCTCGGCGACCAATCGGTCCTCAATATCATCGATCGTCGGGATCGGGCCACTTTCCGTGCCGCTTTCGGTCACATCGAGAATCGCTTCAAAGCGCTCCATTAGCTCGGGGTGCTTGCTCAATCTCTCCACCAATTGCTCCTCACGACTCTTTTTTGGGGTTGCCTTTTTGGTCACCTTCCCTTTCTTCACGCTTTTCCGATCGCCTGCCAGCGATTTCTAATCCTCCCTCGTTTTTCCTGCACCACTTTTAATCATACCCGGGGGCCCGGTTTTCCGGCGGCAGGACGGCAAAAAAGAACGCCCGAGGGAAACTTTCTGCGCAAAGATCCCTCGGGCGCCCAACCACACAATTTTTTTAACGATAACGGCGCTGGCCGACGGCGCGGTAGTCCCGCTGCGGCGACTGGTGACGGTAGGAGCCGGAACGGGTGTAGGAGTAGTGGACGAGGTATTCATCCGGTCCGACGCGATCGGCGGGAATGGGGCGGGCGGAGTTGGTCGGGTCGAGAATCCACCACCGGTTGTCGGACTGCCACATGAGCCAGGCATGGCTGATCGGCGAATCGCGCCGCGCCTTGCCGATGATGTAGCGGACCGAAGGGTCGTTCATCCGGTCGGCCAGCCAGAGCGACTTGCCCTTGCAATCCCCGGCGCGCCGTGCGGCGGTTTCATCCGGCATCGGGGCGATGTACGGGGTGTCGTGAACATACCGGAAGGCATACCCTTCCCGCAGGAGGGAGGCGACCTTGTTGAGGCTCGGCTTGGTGCCATCGAGCCGACGCAGCACCGTATTGACCGATCCCATGTAACGGTCGTACGGGGTGGCTCCCGCGCGGGCATAGGCGAGTTCGGGCTTGGCGCAGGTGACGGCGACGCTGGTAAAGAAGAGGAGGGCGAGGACGGCGAGGTATTTCATGGGTGGATCGCAGCGGGTTCAAACCGGGGCGCTTCGGCGAAATCCCCTGTCGGGGACTTACGGGAAACCCTGAGGTTTGTGAGAGGCTAAAATCCACCCGATCTTTCGGCATGCAAGTAATTTGTCTAAAAATTTTTATCGTTTGTTTAACACCTTGTTGGAGAGGCGGGAGGGCGACCCGGGAGAGGCGGAAGTTCGCGCTTTCTTTTTGGCGCGGTTTCCGGCTTTGTTTGGAAGGTCACGGCGGGTCCCTGAGAAGAGAGGGCGCGGGGTGACGCTTCAAGACCGACATGAAATTACGCAATCGACTTCTCGCGCTTTTCTGCCTGCTGATCTTCATCGCTTTCGGCGTCTTTTTTTTCCGGACGTGGGTGGTCCAGAAACCGTTTGGGATGATTCTGTTTCTCAATGACGGCCTTTCGACCAATCTGGTGACGGCGGCGCGCCTTTATGAAGGCGGGGCGACGCACCGGTTGACGGTGGAGAGTTTTCCGCACCTGGCGCTGGTGCGCAATGCGTCGGGCGATTATGCGGTGCCCGACGCGGAGGCGGCGGCTTCGGCGATCGCCACAGGGGTGAAGGTCAACAACCGGGCGCTTTCGGTCGACGCCCGGGGCGAGGCGCTCCGTTCGCTGCTGACGCTGGCGCGCGACGCGGGGCGTGCGACGGGCTTGGTGACCACCGGCAGCCTGACCGACCCGACCCCGGCGGCGTTTTACGCCAACGGCACCGACGCGAACGATGCCCACCGGCTGGCGGAGGCTTTCGTCAAGGATGCGCCGGTCGATCTCGCGCTTGGCGGAGGGTTGGCGGCGTTTACCCCCGAAAGCAAGGGCGGGGCGCGCAAGGATGGGCGCGATCTCTGGCTGGAGCTTCGCAGCAAGGGGTATTCGCTGGTTCGCACCAAGGCGGAACTGGAGAACACCCCCGCTTTTCTGACCGGACCGATGGCCGGGATTTTCTCCGACGGTTACCTCCCGTACGCTTCGGAACTGGAGAGCGGGGGCCAGCAGCCGTCGCTTTCCGACATGGTGCGGCGGGCAATCGAGATTTTGCAGACCAACGCGCGGGGGTACCTGCTGGTGGTCGATTGCGCCGCCGTCTCCCGCCTTGCCGGGGAGAACCGGGGCGATCAGGTGCTGGCCGAGATGGTCCAGTTTGACCGTGCGCTGGAAGTCGCCCGGCGTTACGCGGGGGAGAAGACGCTCATCGTGGCGGTCGGCAAGCACGAGGTCGGCGGGTTGACGCTCAACGGCTTTCCGCTGAAGGAGGACCGCGGGGTCGCCCTGCTCGGGACCAACGCGAGCGGTTTCCCGTCGTTGACCTGGAGCACCGGCCCGAACGGGCGGAGCGACGGCCCCCCGAAGGCGACGCTCGGTATCGCGGCGGACGGGAGCGAACCGGCTCCGCTGCACCCGCCGGGGCGCGATGTTTCCGCCGAACCGGCGGCGTTCCGGGCTGATTACGCGATCCCGACGGCGCGCGACATGCTCATGGTCGGCAGCGGCCCCGGTTCGGAGACGATCGGCGGGTTTATGGAAAACACGGCGGTCTTCGAGCTTTTTAAGCAGCAGTTATGAACGCGACGGGCGGGGGCCACCCGGGTTGACCCCATGATGTGAGAGTATTTAATGGACGTTTGTTTGACAATGGGGGAATGCCTGTTGTACAGTCGGGGAATCCTTGACCCGAAAAGAAGGGAATCACCCGATGCGCCGTTATCTTGTTTTCACCTATTACGCTGGCCGTCCCATGGGCGGGTTTTATGACTTTCTGGACTCTTTCTCGAGTGTGGAGGAGGCGCTGGATAATCTGCTGGATGAGCCGGGGCGTTATTACCAGATCGTGGACCGCAATACGATGAAGGTGATCCGACAGGGGTTGACGGAGTTCAAGCGCTACCATCCCGCCGCATTTCGTCGGGATGACCAGCCGACGCCGTAGGGGGCGGGTGGCGCCAGGTGGCGCGGGTCAGCTTTCTTTCGCGTTGCCATCCTTGCCATCCGCGGGCAGGGTAGGTGGAGTTGATTTCCGATGTGCCACTTCATCACCGCTGTTTTGCCAAAGACGGCCCCGCACAGCGAGCTTGCCGCATTGGCGCGCAGGCACGGCAGGCAGTTTCGTCCTTTGGCCAACCCCGGCATTGAGCGGCAGCTTCGTCGCGATCAGCGATATTTTCTTACCACGCTCCGCCATTGTGACTGCGGAACGGTTCTCGGCTCGTATCGGCGACGCCACCGTCACGTTCCGGACTGGGCGGCGGAGGAGCAACGCCTGCGGAAGAAGGGGTGGGCGGCGGCCAAAATAGCGCGGGCCATGGTCCAAAAGCGGAGAAGTTCAGCAGCCGTCGATCAGCGCGAAAGCGAGGCGAACCTTGCGGAGTTGGCTTCGTGGAGAAGTTTGATCGCAGAAGTCTTCGGCTCGGGTGTTCGGGAGTTCGGTTTGCTGCTGCATTCGTATCATGGCCCGTTGGACGAAACGATTCAACTTGAGGGGGTTGAGCGGGTCATCCCCGATAAGACGGTGGGTGAACGGCTTTTATGGATGTGGGAAGATGTGCTTTATTGTTTCCATCAGAGCGCTGGCTCCGCTCCTTCAACCGTGGGCGGTTTCCCGTCGTCCTTGAGCAGCGGCTTCAAGGAGCCATAGAGAAAGCTCCTGAACACGGGGGAAAAGCTATCGTTGTTTCCGCTGGAGGCGAGCATCGCTTCGATGAAGCGTGCGAGCCAGACCCAGTGCCGCAATTGACGCGGAGGTCGACCCTCCAGCGCCGCCAAGGAAACGGTAAATCCAGTAAAGAAGGGCGGTGACCAGAACGGCTGCGGAGAGGCAGGCGAGGGCGATCCCTGCCACGATCACGTACGAACTGAAGAAGTAGCCGATGAGCGCTCCCACCCCGGCGAGGAGCAGGCCGAAGAGGACCGGCAGCTTCAGCTTGATCCCCACCAGAAAAAGGAACGCGCCCAACACGAGGGCGGGGCCTTTACGGCGGCCCCGGTAGCGGTACCGGAGCCGCCCGAAATCTGGCAGGCGGAGGTTTGGCAAAGGGGATCGCGCGGACTGTTTACTCCTTGAGCCGCAGGAGCAGGTCCTTGCTCTCCACGGAATCGCCGACGGCGACGAGCAGTTCCAGGACGACGCCGTCCTGCGGCGCGTAGATGGTGGTCTGCATCTTCATCGCTTCGAGCGTGACGACCTTGTCGCCCTTGGCGACGCGGCTGCCGACGCTGGTGCTCAAGGCGGTGATCATGCCGGGGATCGGCGCGCCGACCTGCAACGGGTCGGCCGGATCGGCCTTGGCGCGCTGTTTGGGCTTGCCGCCGAGCGCCTTGTCGACGATGAGCGCCTGGCGCGGGACGCCGTTGAGTTCAAAGGTGACGGTGCGCTGGCCATCCTTGTTCGGGTTGCCGATCTGGATCAGCTTGACGTAGAGGCGCTTGCCTTCCTCGATGTCGACGGCGATCTCCTCGCCCGGTTCCAGGCCGAAGAAGAAGGCGGCGGTCGGGAGGACGGAGACCTTGCCGTACTCGCGGACGACCTTGGCAAATTCGGTGAAAACCTCCGGATACATCAGGTAGCTGTAGAGGTCGTCCTGCGTCGGTTCGCGCTTGATCTTGGCTGCGAGTTCCGCAGTGGTCGCTTCGAGGTCGATCTCCGGCGCGAGCGCTTCGCGTTTTTCGTTGCCGACGACGACTTCGACGAGCTTCCGCGGCCAGCCGCCGATCGGCTCGCCCAAGCCCCCGGAGAGCATGTCGATGACCGATTCCGGGAACGGCGTACCGGGCGGGAGGTTGACGACATCGGCCGGTTTGATGCCGCGCGTAAAGAGGAAAAGGGCGAGATCGCCGACGACTTTGCTCGACGGGGTGACCTTCACGATGTCGCCAAAGAGGAGATTGACCTCGGCATAGCACCGCGCGATTTCCGGCCACCGGTGACCGAGGCCCATGGCGGACGCCTGTTCCTTGAGGTTGGTGAACTGGCCGCCGGGCATTTCGTGGAGGTAGACCTCGGCGCTGCCTGCCTTGGGCGAGGTGTCAAACGGGTGGTAATGCTCGCGGACCTGCTCCCAGTAGTCGGAAAATTCGTTGAGTGTGTCGAGGTTGAGCCCGGTTTCGCGCGGGGTGTGTTGCAGCGCGGCGACGATGGAGTTGAGGTTGGGCTGGCTGGTCGAACCGCTCATCGAAGCAAGCGCGAGATCGACGACATCGACCCCTGCGTCGGACGCCTGGAGGATGGAAGCCGCGTTGACGCCGCTCGTGTCGTGGGTGTGGAAGTGGATCGGCAGGCCGATCTCCTCCTTGAGCGTCTTGACGAGCTGGTGGGCGGCATACGGGCGGCAGAGTCCGGCCATATCCTTGATGCAGAGGATGTGCGCGCCCATCTGCTCGAGTTCCTTCGCCAGGTTGACGTAGTATTTGAGCGAATACTTGCTGCGGGCCGGGTCGAGGATGTCGCCGGTGTAGCAGATCGCCGCTTCGCAAAGGGCGTGCGTCTCCTGAACCGCTTCCATGGCGATCCGGAGGTTGGGGGTGTAGTTGAGCGAGTCGAAGATGCGGAAGAGGTCGATCCCCGCTTCCGCCGAGTGTTTGACGAACCCGGCGACGACGCTTGGCGGGTAGTTGGAGTAGCCGACGGCGTTTGAACCGCGGAAAAGCATCTGGAAGCAGATGTTGGGAATCCGTTCGCGCAGTTCGCGCAGGCGGACCCACGGGTCTTCGCGCAAAAAGCGCATGGCGGTATCGAACGTGGCGCCGCCCCACATTTCGAGCGAGAAAAGCCGGGGTGCGCGGCGGGCGAGCGCGTCGGCGATGGCGAGCATGTCGTAGCTGCGTACGCGCGTGGCGAGCAGCGACTGGTGGGCGTCGCGGAAGGTGGTGTCGGTGACGAGGAGTTCCTTGCGTTCACGCATCCACTCGGAGAATTTCCGCGGCCCGAGTTCCAGCAGTTTCTGGCGGCTCCCGGCAGGCGGCGGGGTTTCGCGGTCATAACCGGGCACGGGAATCGGCGGGAGCGGTTCTTCGGGTTTGTACCCCTTGGCCTGCGGGTTGCCGTTGACGATGACATCGCCCAGGAAGTTGAGCAGCTTGGTGGCACGGTCGCGGCGCGGTTTGAAGACGAAGAGCGCCGGGGTGGTGTCGATGAGCGTCGTGGTGGCGTTCCCGGAGCGGAAGGTATCGTGTGAGATGACGTTTTCCAGGAACGGGATGTTGGTCTTGACGCCGCGGATGCGGAATTCGCGCAGGGCGCGGTCCATCCGCTGCAAGGCGAGCGGGAAGGAGCCGCCCGAAGCGGTGACCTTGACGAGCAGCGAGTCGTAAAACGGGGTGATGACGCTCCCTGAGTCGCCCATCCCGCCGTCGAGCCGGATGCCGAAACCCGCGGCCGAGCGGTAGGCGACGATCCGCCCGTAATCGGGCATGAATTTGTTCTCCGGGTCTTCGGTGGTGATCCGGCACTGGACCGCGTAGCCGTTGCGCGGCACTTTGTCCTGCTCGGGCAGGGAGACTTCCGGCCCGTGGAGGGCGGCCCCCTGGGCGATCAGGATCTGCGAGCGGACGATGTCGATCCCGGTGATCACTTCGGTGACGGTGTGTTCGACCTGGATGCGGGGGTTCATCTCGATGAAGAACCATTCGTTGGAATCGACATCGAGGAGGAACTCCATGGTTCCGGCGTTATCGTAGCCGATCTCCTTCGCGATGCGGACGGCGGCGTCGCACAGTTCGCGCCGGGTGGTTTCGTCGAGCCCGACGGAGGGGGCGATTTCGACCACCTTCTGGTGACGGCGCTGGACGGAGCAGTCGCGCTCGTGGAGGTGGAGGACGTTGCCGTGCTGGTCGCCGAGGATCTGGACTTCGATGTGCTTGGCCCGCTCGATATATTTTTCGAGGAAGACGGCGGGGTTGCCGAAGGCGCGTTCGGCTTCGCCCTGCGCTTCGTCGAGAAGGGTGGCGAGGTCTTCGGGCTTCTTGACGACGCGCATGCCGCGCCCGCCGCCGCCGAAGGCTGCCTTGATGATGAGCGGGAAGCCGATTTCGTTGGCGGTCTTGAGCGCTTCGTCGCGGTCGGTGACGGGATCGTCGGTGCCGGGGAGCGTCGGGACTTTCAGGCGCTGGCAGACGGCGCGGGCGGCCACCTTGTCGCCCATCAGTTCGAGCAGTTCGGGCCGGGGGCCGACAAACGTGATCCCCGCGGCGGCGCACGCCCGGGCGAATTTCGCGTTTTCAGCCAGGAAACCGTAGCCGGGGTGGATCAGTTCGACGCCGCGTTCGAGCGCGAGGGCGATGATCCCGTCAATATCGAGGTACGCGCCGACGGGGCCTTTCCCTTCACCGACGAGGTACGCCTCATCCGCCTTGAAGCGGTGGACGGAGAGCTTGTCCTCCTGCGCGTAGATGGCGACGGTGCGCAGGCCGAGTTCCGACGCGGAACGGAAAAGGCGGATGGCGATCTCGCTCCGGTTGGCCACCAGCAGTTTCTTGGGCGTCGTGGAAGGGGTGCCGCTTTTGGGGCTTTGCTTCTGCTTGGATGGACGGGCGCCGGAGGTGATGGAACTCATGTGGGAAAGAAAAAGGTAAAAGCGTTGTTGAAAAAAGTGGCCGATTATAGGAGCCACGCCGCATCCGGCAAAGGGTTTTTCAGCGCTCTGTAGGCGACGGGGGTCAGGGAGCGCCATGGAGGGCGGACCTCCTCGCCCGCCGCGGCGTTGAAGATGGATAGGAAAAACGGGTGAACCGAAGTCCTACGCGCCATGGGCGGCGTCGGCGAGCGGGCGGACGAAGTCGGCCACGCGGGCGACAAGATCGGGTTGCGAGCCGTATTCGCCGATTTTCCTGACGATCGCGCTGCCGACCACGGCGGCGTCGGCGTGCGAGGCGACTTCGCGCGCCTGTTCCGGCGTCGAGATGCCGAAGCCGATGGCGATCGGCAGGTCGGTCGTCGCACGGATGGCGGCGACCCCGGCGGCGAGATTGCCCGCAACGGTTTCCTGCGCGCCGGTGACCCCTTCGCGCGAGATGTAGTAGATGAACCCTTCGGCGCGGCGGGTCAGTTCGGCGATCCGTTCGGGCGGGGTGGTCGGGGCGATCAGGCGGATGCGGCGCAGGTTGCCGGGGACATCGAATTCGCCATGGTCTTCGTCCGGCGGCAGGTCGAGCAGGAGCAGGCCGTCGACCCCGGCTTCTTCGGCGTCGCAGAGGAAGCGTTTAAACCCGTAGGTGTAGACCGGGTTCATATAGGTGTAGAGGACGACGGGGAGCGTGTCGGTTTTTTCGCGGATGCGGCGGACGCTTTCGAGCACTCCGGCGAGCGTTGCGCCGTTTTCGAGCGCGCGCTGGGCGGCCTGCTGGTTGACGATGCCGTCGGCGAGCGGATCGGAAAACGGCACGCCGAGTTCGATGAGGTCGACCCCCGCCTTTTCAAGGGCAACGGTCAATTCCTCGGTGGCGGCGAGCGTCGGGTCTCCCGCGCCGATGTAGGCGATGAATCCTTTTTGGTTGCTGGCGCGCAGCCGTGCGAAAGTCTGGTCGATCCGGTTCGGTTTCATGGGTGCAAATTTTCAGAGCGTCAGTCGCCGTAGCCTTCGGGGTGCTGGAGATGCCAGGCCCAGGCGCTTTCGATAATGGCGTCAAGCGATTGATAGCCGGGCTTCCACCCGAGTTCACGCGCAATCTTTTCCGAGGCGGCGATGAGCCGGGGGGGATCGCCGGGGCGGCGGGCCTGTTCGACGACGGTGATCGGCCTTCCCGTGACCCGGGTGCAGGCGGCGATGACTTCGCGCACGCTGTTGCCGCCGCCGGTGCCGAGGTTGAAGACGGCGCTGCTTTCGCTCCCCAGGGCGAGCCGGTGGGCCTGGGCGAGGTCGAGGATGTGGATGTAGTCGCGGATGCAGGTGCCGTCCGGCGTCGGGTAATCGGTGCCGAAGATTTCGACGTGCGGCTTCTGGCCGAGCGCGACCTTGAGGATGTTCGGGATCAGGTGCGTTTCGATGCGGTGGTCTTCGCCAAACCTTGCGCTCGCCCCGGCGGCGTTGAAGTAGCGCAGCGCGACGTAGCGCAACCCGTGGATTTCGTCGTACCAGCGGAGGATTTTTTCAAACGAGAGCTTCGATTCCCCGTACGGGTTGATCGGCCGCTGCGGCTGGCTTTCGTCGATCGGGACCGCTTCGGGCAGGCCGAAGGTGGCGCAGGTGGAGGAGAAGACAAACCGTTTCACCCCGGCGGCGACGGCGGCGTCGAGCAGGTTGATGCCGCCGTAGATGTTGTTGAGGAAGTATTTGGACGGGTTGACCATCGATTCGCCGACCAGCGCGTTGGCGGCAAAGTGCATGACCGCCTCGGGCCGTGTTTGTGCAAGCGCTGCGGCGATTTCGTCGCGCGCTTGCAGGTCGCCGACGATGAGCGCCGCCCGGGGATCGACCGCCTTGCGGTGGCCTTCGCTCAGGTTGTCGAACACGGTGACTTCGTGGCCGTGGTCGAGCAGGTGTTCAACGCAGATGCTGCCGATGTAACCGGCTCCCCCCGTAACAAAGATCTTCATCGTTCGTTTAGATAAGATTGAAGCTTGGAAGCGCGCAAGATTAACCGGACGGAATCGAGCCGCACGCGGGCGTCGGCCAGGTGGTCGCGCAGGTCGTAGAACTGCTGTTGGGCGGCTTCGACCTCGCTTTCCCGGACGTTGGGGTTGAGGTTTTTGAGGTCGCGAAGCCGCTGGATTTCCGGCTCCAGTTGGCTCTGCATGGCGACGAGGCTCGCGGCGATGGCCTGGTTGGCCTGCGTGGTGGCGAGCCGGTGCGACTGTTCGAGCAGCTTGGGCAGGAGCTTGTAGTAGAGGTCGGCCTTGCCGAGGATGGCGCTGACCGGGCCGTTGATGAGCGGCTTGAGCGAGCGGGTGATCTCGGTGCCCCGGTTGTCGATGACGACGGTGAGCGGCGTGGCAGGCAAAAAACGCCCGATGTGGAGCGACCCGGGGGCGACCGCTTCGACGAGGTGGGTCGTCTCCAGAAGGAAGCTTTCCGGCCCGGGCTGCTGGGTGATGCCGAGCGCGGCATTGCCGAGGAGGCTTCCCAGAATCATCTCCAGCGCGCCGCGGACGGCGGGGTGGTCCCACGTCAGGAAGCCGACATCGTCGCGGCTCAGGGCGCGGCTGCGGTCGGCGGTGAGCGTGGTTCCCTCGGGCGGGATGCCGGGGAACGGCTCGCCCCCGGCGGCGGGGATGACGATCCAGGTCCGTTCGGCGATATCTTCGACGTGCGCGCCGTAATGGTCGAAAACGGCGAGCATGAAGGCGTCGAGCGAGGTGTCGGCATCGCGCTCGCGGATTTCCCTGATCAACTGTTCCGCAGCGCCGGGGCGGGAACTGCCGAGTTCCAGCAGGCGGTCGCGCCCGGAGGCGAGCCGGTCGCGGACTTCCGCGCGCGCCTTGGCGCTTTCGGCGATCAGCGCGTCGAGCGCCTTGGCCCGCTTGCCGGTTTTGGCCGGTTTGCGGCCGTTTTTGGGCGGTTCGGTCAGGGCGATGGCGCGGACGCTTTCCCCGAAGCGGGCAAAAAGTTCGTTCCCGCCGCTCAGGCTCGTTTCAAAAGCGTCGAGCCCTTCGTGAAACCAGCGGGCGAGGACTTCGCCGGGGCCGCCTTCGAGATACGGGACGTGAAGGGTGATGTCGCAGCTTTGCCCGATGCGGTCGAGCCGCCCGATCCGTTGTTCGAGCAGTTCGGGGTGGTCGGGGAGATCGAAGAGGGCGAGGTGATGGGCGAACTGGAAGTTGCGCCCTTCGCTGCCGATCTCCGAGGCGATGAGAAGTTGCGCCCCTTCCTCCTCGGCGAAGTAGGCGGCGTTGCGGTCGCGCTGGAGGAGGGTCAGTTCCTCGTGGAAGATGGCGGTCGGCAGGCTGGTTTCATTGCGCAGGGCGGCTTCGATCGCTTCGGCTTTCTCCCGGGTGCGGCAGATGAGGAGGACCTTGCCCCCCTCCAGCTTCCGGAGCAGTTCATGGAGCCAGAGGATGCGCGGGTCGCCGGTGAAGTCGACCGGTTCGCCCTGGTACTCGGCGAGGGCGAGCGCGAGATCGCCCGGGAGCGGGACGAGGGAGACGTTCCGCTTGGGGAAACCGCTCAGGTGTTCGCGGGTGTTGCGGAAGATGACGCGGCCGGTGCCGTGCTGGTCGAGCAATGCTTCCAGAAGCGGCTTGGCGGCCTCCTTGTCGCCGCCTTGCAGTGCGGCAAGGTGCTCGCCGATGCTCCCGGGGAGCGCGGCGAGGCGTTTGGCATCGGTCGCGGTCAGTTTCTTGCCGGTGGCGAGCTTGTCGGCGATTTTCGCGACCGGCGTGTACTCTTTGGATTCCGCCAGGAAGGCTTCGAGCGAGGGGTAGCGGTCCGGGTCGAGCAGGCGGAGGCGGGCGAAGTGGCCTTCCACGCCGAGTTGCTCCGGCGTGGCGGTCAGCAGGAGGAGGCCTTCGGCTTTTTGCGCGAGCGTTTCGACGAGCGTGTACTCCGCGCTCGCTTCCTGCGGGCTCCAGGCGAGGTGGTGCGCTTCGTCGACGACGAGGAGGTCCCACCCGGCTTCGATCGCCTGAGCGGCGCGGCGTTCGCTGCCCGAGAGCCACGAAAGCGGGCAGAGGATGAGCTGGTCATCCAAAAACGGGTTGACCTCCGGGTTGTTGGCTTCGATCGCGGCACACCGTTCCTCGTCGAAAATGGCGAAAAGGAGGTTGAAGCGCCGGAGCAGTTCCACGAACCATTGGTGGACGAGCGGCTCGGGGACGAGGATCAGGACGCGCGACGCCTTGCCGGTCAGGTGAAGGCGATGGAGGATCAGGCACGCTTCAATGGTTTTGCCCAGGCCGACTTCGTCCGCGAGCAGCACGCGCGGGGCATGGCGCGAGGTGACTTCGTGGGCGATGGCGAGTTGGTGCGGGATCAGGTCGATCCGCGCGCCGCAAAACCCGTGGACGCCGGAGGCCTCCAGCCGGTGCCGGTGGCGCAGCGCGGCGAGGCGCAGATCGAAAAGCGCGTTGTCGTCGACCTGCCCGGCGGCGATCCGCTCGCCCGGTTTGTCGAAGGTCAACTGGTCGCTGAGTTGGGTCTCGATCAGTCGTTCGCCGTTGGTGCCGACGTAGGTCAGCACCCCGTCGGCCCGTTCGCTGACGAGCTGGACGACGATGCTCTCTCCTTCGTGCGAGCGGATGGTCTCGTCCACATCGAAACGGACCCGCCGCAGCGGTGCGCTTTTGGAAGCGTAGAGCCGCATCGCATTACTCGCCGGGAAAAACATTTTGACCCGGTTCGGTTCGACATCAAGGACGATCCCCAGGCCCAATTCCGGTTCCGGTTCACTGATCCAACGCTGACCTGCTGCAAAACGCATGTAATAAAAAACGAAGAGGGTTGTTTTCGGGTGGTTAAGGGCGTTCTGTAGGGGACCACGGATTGAAAGGAAGAGGAGGAGTCCAAAAAAGAAAAAAGAGAGACGAAGAGGGTGTCGAAATCCGGGCCAAACGCAAGGGGGAATTGTCGGGAAAGAGCGCTTTCTTGGCCCAGGGGTGCGGTGTGGCTTGAAGGAGGCCGCCGCAGCCTCCGCCAGCCACGACCAAAACAGAGAAACGGAGAAATTCCCCACCGGGGAAATCTCTCCGTTTCAAAGGGTTGGCCGACGGCGCAGCATCAGCCCCCGGGGTTAACCGGAAGCAGGAGTCGTGCCGTGCAGGTTTGGAGGCATCGGAAGTTGCGTCTTGAATGGATCGGGCGCGGGAGCGCCCTGGAGGGTGGACCTCTGCGTCCGCCGTGGCGTTGGATGCCCGAGGGCCGGACGAGCCGTTTCATCAGCGGAGTCCAACGCGGCGGACGGCGCGGAGGCCGTCCCTCCAGCGCCGATAGGGTCCGTTATCCCCGTTAACCCCCGACTTCCGCGCGGGCGGCTTCGGCCAGGGCGGTCGAGAGGTAGCGTTCGCCGGTGGAGCAGGCGATGGCGACGATCACTTTTCCCTTGTTCTCGGGCCGCTTGGCGACCTGGATGGCGGCCCAGACGTTCGCGCCGGTGGAAATCCCGGCGAGGATGCCTTCCTCCTTGGCGAGGCGGCGGGCGGTGTTGAAGGCGTCGTCATTGGTGACGGTCACCACTTCATCGACGAGCGGGAGCTTCAGGTTGTCCGGGATGAACCCTGCTCCGGCGCCCTGGATCTTGTGCGGTCCCGGCTTGAGCGGTTCGCCGTTCTTCGCCTGGGTGATGACGGGGGAGTCAATCGGTTCCACGGCAATCGCCTTGAACGACGGTTTGCGCGGTTTGATCGACTCGGCGACGCCGGTGAGCGTGCCGCCCGTGCCGACGGCGGAGATGAGGATGTCGACCTTGCCGTCGGTATCGTCCCAGATTTCTTCGCCGGTGGTCGACTTGTGGATGGCGGGGTTGGCGGGGTTGTTGAACTGCTGGGGCATCCAGGAGTTGGGCGTCTGGTCAACGATTTCCTGCGCCTTGGCGATCGCGCCCTTCATCCCTTCGGAACCGGGGGTGAGCACCAGCTTCGCGCCGAGCATGGCGAGCAGCGTGCGGCGTTCGAGCGACATCGTTTCGGGCATGGTCAGGATCAGCTTGTAACCGCGGGCCGCCGCGACAAAGGCGAGGGCGATCCCGGTGTTGCCGCTGGTCGGCTCGACGATGGTGCTATCCTTGTTGATCTTGCCTTCGCGTTCGGCGGCGTCGACCATGGCCGCGCCGATACGGTCCTTGACGCTGCCGAGCGGGTTGAAATATTCGCACTTGAGCGCGATGGTGGCGTCGACCCCTTCGCAGATGCGGTTGAGTTTGACGAGAGGGGTTTTGCCGACGGTTTCGACGATGTTGTTATAGAGTTTGCCCATTGGAAAAAAAGGTGGGTTGTTTAAAGGTTGGGTTCTGAATTAAACCAAACCCGGCGGCGAAAGTTATCGTCTCCGGGCAACCTGATCTCCGGACCAGGGGAGCAGGATCGTTCGAAAAAAACGTCGCACCGATGGAAGAGGCCGCGCGGAGCCATGGGGCGGGGAGGGCAGAGGGTCGTTTTTCGTTCCGGAGCGGATGCTTCGAAGTGCGCCTGAAGGGTAATCCAGCCGTCTCCGAAGTTTCCGTTCCGGTTTCAAGAACCGATCCTGTGTCCGTCGCTCTCAATGTCTCAACACGACCTTGAAAACCGGCTTCTTTCTTTTGGGAAGGCCCGGCTTTGAAGGTCAGGAAGAAATCCGTTTTACACCCGCGCGGCGAATGGTTCAAGGGCGATGTCACGAAGAAGGCGAACAACTGCGGGGCGGAGGGCCGGGAAACCGGTCTTCGCGGGCCGGTATCCGGAGTTGACACCGCGAAAAAAGAGGAGGATCACAAGCGTTATGGCATCACTGGTTTTACCATCTGACATTGAGACGAAAATGAAGCGGATTCCCGAGTGGGAGACCGACGGCAAGGCGATTGAGCGGACGTTCGAGTTTGACGACTTCGGGCAGGCGATTGATTTCGTCAACGCCGTGGCCGACATCGCGGAGGAAGAGGGGCACCACCCGGACATCGACATCCGGTGGAACAAGGTGCGGCTGGTTCTTTCCACCCACAGCGAAGGGGGGCTGACGGAGCTGGACTTTGACCTCGCGGCGAAGGTTGATACGCTGGAGGAGTAGGGGGACAGGGGATTGGAAGCGGAGCCGGGCTCACGAAAACAAAAGGAGGCTTTGTCAACAAGGACTTCCGGGAGCCCAAGCGACCGTGACACGCGTCCATACCAAGGCCCAACGGGCCGACCATTCCTCACCCCAGGGCAACGCCCTGGGAAATCGGGCGAAAATCAAATCTGCGCCCCAACGGGGTGCGATATTGATGCTGGTCCCGCCGACTGGATCGCCGCCCTTCAGGCTGCATGGTCTTCTCTGACCGTGACCCAGGCCGATTGGCCTGGGCTGAGGAATTCCGGGCCGTTGGCCCGACCGGATGCGGCGTCCGGCGTCTTCTAACAACGCCCTGCCAGCACGGTCCGTTCGTAGCTCTTGACCTCTTCGATCCAGCGATGCCCCACGGGAACGTTCTGGCGGCGGCAATGTTCGTCCCAGACGGCTCCTGCGGGGAGCGTGCGGAGTTCTTCGCCCAGCGCGAGGCGGGTCGTGAAGTCGCCTTCGCCTTCGGCCTGGCGGAGGAGGTCGAGCGGTTCGAGCAGGGCGAGGAGGAGCGCCTTGAGGGTGTTGCGGGTGCCGATGGTCCAGGCGGCGATGCGGTTGATGCTCGCGTCGAAGTAATCGAGCCCGATATGCGTGCGCGAGAGGAAGCCGCCGCGGACGAGTTCCTCCATGACGGCGCGGGTCGGGTCGTCGAGCAGGACGACGTGGTCGCTGTCCCAGCGGACGCCGCGGCTGACGTGGAGGAGGAGTTCCGGTACGAATTGCAGGACGGAGGAGACCTTGTCGGCGAGGGTTTCGGTCGGGTGGAAGTGCCCGGCGTCAAGGCAGAGGAGCTTCTGGTGCCGGACGGCGTAGGCGAGGTAAAACTCGTGCGAACCGACGACGTACGACTCCGAGCCGATGCCGAAGAGCTTTGATTCGAGCGCGTCGAGGCAGAGGCCCGAGCCGATCGGCGCGGCGAAAATGGCGTCGAGCGAGGCGGCGAGCCGTTCGCGCGGTCCCTTGCGGTCGACCGGCGCTTCCTTGGAGCCGTCGGGAATCCAGTGATTATTGACCGTGGCGGTGCCGAGTTGTTGCGCGATGGAGGCCGCGATCTGGCGCGAGGCGATGCCATGTTCGATCCAGTAACGGCGGACGGCGGGGTCGCGATGGGAGAGCGTCGCCCCGTCGGCGGCGAGGGGGTGGGCAAAATAGGTCGGGTTGAAGTCGAGCCCGATACCGCCTTCCCGCGCCCAGTCGATCCAGCTCTGGAACTGTTCCACCCCGTACGCATTGCGCTCGACCTTTTTGCCGCCGAGATCGGCATAGAAGGCATGGAGGTTGAGCCGGTGCGAGCCGGGGATCAACGAAAGCGCCTTGGCAATGTCGCTCCGCAATTCGTCGAGGTTGCGCGCCTTGCCGGGGTAGTTGCCCGTGGCCGCAAGCCCGCTCCCGGTAAGATCATCCCCCGCATTCTCAAACCCGCCAACGTCATCCCCCTGCCAGCAATGCAGCGAAATCGGCGTCGCCGCAAGCATGGCAAGAGCGGCTTCCACATCGACGCCGAATTCGGCGTAGGTTTCCTTGGCGTGGGAGAAGGGGGTGGCGGTAGACATGATGGGCGTGTTTTGGGCTACCGATTGAAGCACAAGCAGGCGAAGCGGTCATCTCAAAAAGTGACCGGATCTCCAGAACCGCTAATAGGGTTAAGCCAAGGTGCTTCCGCCCCGCCTCATCTGATTAGCGTGCCTTTGCTTGTGCCTGCTTCGCTTCAGCTTCGAGCTGGCTTTGAAGAGCCTGGGGAAGAGGGAGATGCCGCGGTGGATTCCCTTGAAACTCGTAGACAAGCGTATCGTTGCCAACCCGCAGGACGACCGGCAGACGCGTCGCCAGGTCGAAACAGGCGGTTGCCTGTTCCTTCTCTTCGCTTGGGGTCGACTCAAAGACAATGCATTCCCGATTCATCACATTACGCACGTCGGAAAAATGTGCGTTTGTTACCCATTCGAATCCCGGAAAATCCGTCGCCGAGTAATCAGTGTAAAAATTTGGATTCGGCTTTACGCCGCGGAATGATCCCGCTGTATAGGCTAAATACCGCTTAACGCTTTTATCCCACGAATATTGGCTGGGACCGACGCACCACTTGTCATACTGCTGCCCCTTGGAGTCTACGATCTGTTCGCGCATCACCTTCTCGGCCTTGGTAACGACAACTTTCCTGGAAAACGGCAAGCTTTTTTCCTCCGTCGGCTTAATTGGGTTTTTTGTGATTGCCCAGCGCGCGAATTCGGGAGCGCGGAGCCGCACCAGTTCGCCGGATGGAAGTGCCGGAGGCGGCGTCGCCTTCGCGGCGGCCTGTTGCGCCTGGAGGTGAAAGCCATTACAGCCCAGAGCAATGGCGGTAAGGAGAAGGAGCTTTTTCATTCTTTGACGATTTCGATTTTCTGATCGAGAATTTTGCCGGTAGCCCGGTCGATGGCGATATGAACCCAGTAACGGCGTTCAGCCTCCACGTTAAAATGTTCAAGCTGGGTGGCATTCATGCGGTAGCGTCCGGACTGAGCGATAATGTCGATCAGGAGATTCCAGACACGGGTTTCACCCACGTTGGCCAATGCCCGGATGGTGGCTTCCTTGTAGTTGGGGATGAGTTGAAGCAGTTCAAAGCCTGAAGTGTAGGTTCCTGACAAGTCGAGGACGCTGCTAAAGCCGGTATAAGCCGTCTTTCCGTCAATGGGCGTGCCGGAGGAGCCGGTCTTCCATCTCCCGCCGACCAGTTCGGCCAGGTTGACGAGCGGTTCCGGTGTTGTCCCGGTGTTTGTCTTCTTATAAAGCTCCTCAGCGATCTTGGCTGCCAACGTTGCGTCCAGTTCGTCCTTGGGGTCGGCACCGGAACTGATGACGAACGGCTCCCGGGTGTAGGCCCCTTTCAGAACGGATTTCAAGACTACGTGCTGCCGGGTGTTGAGATTGACCTTTCCGGCAACGAGCCCGTCGGGATCGTCGCTGTTTTCATTGATGCAGAAGAGATCCAGAAGAGCAGCGTAGGCGCTTTCCGTGGTCGACATATCGAGATTTTTCCATGGAGTGTCGGAAAAAACATAACCGAGTTCCGCCACCGAATGAAGAGGACGGTTGAGAACGGCGGGACGCGCCTCTTCGTTGTCAGCCTTCATGGGGCGACCGTCGCCATCAGCATCATTGACGGCATTGCTGGCCCTGCGGACAACGTTATCGAGGTCCGGGTAGTAAAGATGCTCTGTAGCCGTGGTAACAATATTCTGCTGGAGAAAGCCAAGCCACGTTCCTGTGCCACCTTTCTTCCACGTCGCGGGAGGAGTAAAATGACTTGAAACGTCGACGCCGGAATCTGTTTGAGGCGCACCCTGATCGGTTTTGGTAATGGACGTCGTGTTGTTGACGGGAGGCAGGGGAGATGTCGCTGCCGTCGATCTTCCGGCGAACATACCAAAGCGCGAAGTTCTTGGGTCGATGGTCGTCGCCCACGATTCGGTATTGCTGGTGGGATTGACGCTGCTGTCCTTGGCCTTCCATGTCAGCGACTGAATTCCGGTAGAAGAGATAATATCTTCGGGACTGGGTTTACGGTCGTAAGGTTTCCAGGCGCCGGTAGACCCGGTTCCGTCTTGATATTCCAGGGCAAACTCCACATCGCCCGTATCGGTAAATTCAGCACTAGCTTTTGCGGCTGAAAGAATCATGTCAGTGCCGTGCGAATCCTGCCAGACCCAGCGAAGCGGCATCGCACCAAGATAAACTCCCATATATCCGGCGGTCGCATCATTGATGTCGGTAAAGCCTTCTTCTTCATCTACGCCAGCTAACGAGGTTGCTGTTCCAAAAGCCGTGCCGCCCATCTTGGGATCGCCCGGAGAGGTTTTATACTTCAAAAGGGTTGGTTCCCTGAATGTAGTGGTTCCGGTAATGGAGTCTGCGATCCCAAAGTCAACATAGCTACTAGCCGATGTCAGTGAAATACTGTCAGTGACGGCCGACGGTTCGTCGTTATAGGCTGTAGCGATCAACTTCACAACCCTCGGGGTGGTGGTGTTGGCGTGAAAACGAAACTTGGTGGGTGTCAATCCACCCGTGAAGGCCAACTCGGAGCGCTTATCTTTGAGCGCGCGGTGGGGATTCCAGATTTCAGGTTGGAGAAGAACAACAGCCTGGCCTTGATCCTTGAGCACGGGATTTGCGGGGTCCCCGTTTGGAATATCTTCCCTTTCTGCATCAGCCTGGTCAGGATCAGGGTTGGGCTCGGTCACTCTGACAAGGGTATTACGAACCCGGTAGAGGTAAGGGAGGTTCTCCACGCCATAGACTTCAACGCCTCCGCCGGTATTGATGACGCTTGGGAACGAATCAACATCCGCCTGGTCGATGACGTTGGCCCCGATCTGGAAAATCTGAACATCTTTCAAGGCGTCTTCGGTGGCGCTTGGGGTTCCTGTAATCGAGATACCTAATGCATGGGTATTGATGCCTGCTTTCAGGAGTTCGAAGAAATTAGGAGCCCTTTTGTTGGTGCCCGTGAGCGCGGCGACCTCCTCCAGGGTCAATATTGCCCCGCCAGTCCCATGCACGTAGTCCCATTTTCCGGCATTCCATACAAGGCCAAAATAGTCCCTGATATTGTCGGCGGTGCCTTCCTGGAGAAAACTCAAACTGACACCGTAGCCCTTTTCGGGATCGGTATTCGTAAGCAGGGACAGGATGGTTCCCGCCTTGCCGGTGGTCCCGCTGAGGCCGGCGCTGGGACCTTCACTGGTCAGCCATGCCAGACGACTGAGCGGGAAGCGTTGCCGCACCAGAGGCAGCAAACCATTTGCTGTGTTGCGCTCTTCAAGGATGTTAGGGTTGACTTTCGTGACAGCGGTGGTCCGTCCTGGTTCGGTGGTCTGATGCTGGTACGACGGCTGATTGAGGCCGCGCGTAAAGGTTGCGAGGTATTGGAGTATATGCAACTTCGTGGGGAACTTGTTCTTCCAGAATTTGATGAGTGACTGTCGGCTGGTGAACGCCTGGTCAGTCTGTTCATCAGTGCCAAATTCTTTGGAGGGAATTTTGAGAAATCCATCACGATTGTTCACCACCATTTCATGGAAGGTCAGGTGGCCGTCGGTCAGACTGTTGTTGCTTGTAGTGGCGTAATTTCTCCACGCGATGAGGGCGTCGATATCAGTCGTGGTGAGACTGGGCTTGTTGGAAGGAGGAGAAGCTGACTCAGCGAGCATGGTCAAGTCAGCGTAGGCGACGGCGGGTTTGGTCCTATACTCGGCGAGTTCGTCGTCGCTGGTTTTGGTGGGATAACCCGCCAGATTGATGTCGAGAAGCCCACCTTCGTCGTAGATGGCATAGGCGTAGCGCCCTGTAACATAGTTGTTTTCGGTACTGTCGTTCAGCCCGTCATCGTTGTTCCAACTGGCAAAGACCTTGGGTCCGAGCTTGGTGACAAGGACCCAATCGGGAGCTGTAAAGGTATTGGCTGCGGGGGTAAGGTCGGTGCCGCTTGCCGGAGGAATGAGACCATGGGCATTCCATCGCAGGAGGCTGACCTTGCGCTGATTGGAGGAAGCAGTGATAGAACTGCTGTTGGATGCAAAATGATCGTCCCCATACCAACTGCGGCGGATGAGGTTCGGGTTGGTGTTTCCTGAGGGATTCCCGCTTCGCTTGGGGACAGCGTCCGTTGGGAGCTTGGGGTAATAGATTGCTTCATCAGGAATGTCATCATCGCCTGCGGGGGCTTTGATGGTCGTATTGGTTGTGAGATTTTCCGAGCCGGTACGGATTTCGTCCTTGAGATCGCCTACAATGATGGAGAGAGCGTTTTGCGCAAGGAGATCGACCTGATTTTGCTTGAGGGCTGCGTTGGCGACCTGCCGCTGGGTAGTTGCCCGTGTAAAAAACGCAACAACGAGACCGGTCAGGAGAACGACAAAAGACAGTACGATGACAATGGCTACCCCCTGATTGCCCTTGGGAAGAGGGATGGGACGTTGGGTTACTTTCATTTTAGGGAGTCCTATTTTTTGTTGAGGTAGTAGTAACGCTGATAGATGCGAATGTTGGCGGCAACGGTTTCAATAAGGCCGGAGTTTTCGGGAAAGGACTCGTGGATGAGCTTGGATGTCCAGAGGCTTTCGATATCGTCGCCCTGCGCTATAGCAGCCTCGGTCATGTCGGGAAGGGAGGAGACGAGCTTCACGAAACCTTTCTGTTCCTGCATCTCCCTGCTCTTTGTGTCGAGTACGGCAATGGCGACCACGATGGCGTCGACATCTCTAAATGCGTGGATGCCCCTGATCGCATCGGGGAGGGGGGCGTCGCCGGGGGCGGGTTTGGGGTGGATATGGAAGGGGACAATGGAGAGTTCCGGTTCAAGAACGGTTCCATCGTCCAATACCACCCGTTTTAGCAGGTACATGTATTCGAAACGGAATATCTGATCGCCGACCGTTTTAAAGTCGGGATCTTTTGATGTTCCCTGCTGAAAGGCAGGATAGTCGCTTGCTGTGGTGGAGAAGAGTTTGTAGCTGGGAGGGGCGAAGTTATCTCTCAGATTTTTATTAAAACGAATGTTTCTCCAGGTATTGCTATTGGCCTGCCAGCCAAGACCTTTGGATAGACGTTGGATAACAGGGCCTTTGTTGATTTTGTCGTCATTGGTGCCGTCATAGCCGATGACAGCATAGGGGCTGATGTCGTTTGTATTAATCGTTCCTGGAAAGTAACCCTGGTTTTCGGCGTAGAACGCAAACCAGTCATTGCTATCAATTTGCGTGGTGGTGCCTGTGTCGGGATAGAGGGCGTTCTTGAAGGTTGTGTAGTCGATGTCGGGTCGGATCAGCATCGAATCAAAGTCGCGTTCCAGCCGGTTAAGGAACTCTCTGGCCTGGGAGTCGCCGTCCAACCGATGGGTGTTGGAAGTAATGGTCGTGGTGGCGCTGTGTGTCAGGCTGGAGACCAAGACCACGACCAGTGTCAGGATGGATGTGGCCACCAACAGTTCGATGAGGGTGAAGCCACGCCGCCGTGTTTGGCAATGGAGGGTTGA
>DATMFV010000003.1:0-16017 GCA_035555975.1 Chthoniobacteraceae bacterium | reverse complement strand
AGCCGGTTGGAAACGCAGGCAGTTTTGATGGATTTTTGGTTCGATTTCCGCAGCCTGTCCTAAGACAGGTGAGGACAAAGCGGGCCAAAAAGACGCAAAAATGGCAAGTTTACGACCGAGCTTGCTTTAATCAGCGGTTCCTTAGAGTCGCGAGACCAGCAACTCACGCTGGAAAACCATCTCCTTGGGCAACCCTTCGTAGAGCTTGATGAAAAGCTCGTCCTGAAGGAGCAGTTCGCGGGTCCACTCCTGTTTGTCGATCTTCTGGATTTCCTCGAACTTTTCGAGAGTCAACCCTTCGATCCCCTCCAGGTCGAACTCCTCCGGGTACGGCATCCAGCCGATCGGGCACTCGTAGCCGTTCGCACGGCCCCGGCACCGGTCGACGATCCACGCCAGCACCCGCATGTTATCCCCAAACCCGGGCCAGATGTAGTTGCCCTCCTCGTCCTTGCGGAACCAGTTGACGTTGAAGACAAGCGGCGGGTACTTGATCGCCTTGCCCATGTTGAGCCAGTGCCGGAAGTAGTGGCCCATGTTGTAGCCGCAGAAGGGGAGCATTGCCATCGGGTCGCGGCGCACCTGCCCCTGCCCGCCGACCGCCGCTGCGGTCATTTCCGAGCCCATGCTTGCGCCAAGGTAGACCCCCTGGCTCCAGTTGAACGCCTGGACGATCAAGGGAACCGTGGTGGCGCGGCGTCCGCCGAAAATGATCGCGCTGACCGGCACCCCCTGCGGATCGTTGAACTCGCAGGCTAGCACCGGATTGTTGGTCGCCGGGGTGGTGAAACGGCTGTTGGGGTGGGCCGCCTTTTCGCCGCTTTCCGGCGTCCATGGGTTCCCCTTCCAGTCGGTCAGTTTTTCGGGAACGGGACCGTCCTTGCCTTCCCACCAGACGTCGAGATCGTCGGTCAGCGCCACGTTGGTGTAGATCGTGTCGTGCGAAATGCTCCGCATCGCGTTCGGGTTGGACTGCATGTTTGTCCCCGGCACGACGCCGAAGTAACCCGCCTCCGGATTGATGGCATAGAGCCGCCCGTCCGCGCCCGGTTTCATCCAGGCGATGTCGTCGCCGATGGTGGTGATCTTCCACCCGTCGTAGCGCTTGGGCGGGATCAACATCGCAAAGTTCGTCTTGCCGCAGGCGCTCGGGAAGGCGGCGGCGACGTAGGTCTTCTCCCCCTGGGGCGATTCGACGCAGAGCAGCAGCATGTGTTCGGCCATCCACCCTTCGTTGCGCCCGAGGTACGAGCCGATCCGCAGCGCCAGGCACTTTTTGCCGAGCAGGACGTTGCCGCCGTAGCCGGACCCGACCGAGATGATCGTGTTATCCTGCGGGAAATGGGCGATGTAGCGCCGGTCGGGGTTGCAGTCGAGCGTGCAGTGAATGCCGCGGTTGAAGTCGTCGCGATCGCCCAGTTCGTCCAGGGCGACCTGCCCCATGCGGCTCATGATCCGCATGTTGAGGACGACGTAGATCGAATCGGTGATCTCCACGCCGATTTTCGTTAACGGCGAGCCGGGAGGCCCCATCAGGTAGGGGATGATGTACATCGTCCGCCCTTCCATCGACCCTTCGAGCATGCCGTAGAGTTTTTCATACATCTCGGCGGGCGCGGCCCAGTTGTTGGTCGGCCCCGCCTGTTGCTCGTACGGGGTGCAGATGAAGGTGCACGCTTCGACCCGGGCTACGTCGTTCGGGTTGGAGCGATGGTAATAACAGCCCGGGAGTTTTTCCTGGTTGAGCTTGATCAGGACGCCATCTTCGACGGCCTGAGCATAGAGCGCTTCCTTCTCGGTTTCCGAACCGTCGACCCAGAAGATGCGATCCGGCCGGCAGCGGGCGGCAACGGAGCGAACAAAGTCGAGCAGAGCGGCATTGGTGGGCTGGTTATTTCCGATGGTTTCCATAAAAAAGCAGGGTAAGATAGGGAGATGAAAAAAAGGGGAAACAAACGGTCTGCGGGCGAACGCCGGGCGGCTTCTTTTTCGATGAATTTAAAAAAAAGCAGCAGCGTTAATGATTTAAATCAATGGCCCGACAACCGTGAATTTCTGGTTTCTTGCTAAAACGAAGCCATCTTGGCAATCTGTTGTAACGAATGCCCCCAAATGATGACTTTTCGATGACTTCTTTCCGTGAGAGCGAAGACTTCGGTCCGCTAACGTGGATTCGAGGGCGGCCGGTCTACCTGACGACCCTCCTGGTGGCGCTTCATGTCACGATGCTCGTCGCGGTATCGCTCGCCTTTGCGTTTGGCCACAAAGGTGTTGCCGATCAGTTGGCGTTTCGCAGTACGGAAGTGCTGGGACATGGTGCGGTTTGGCAAGCGTTGACCTATTATGTAGCGCAATCTCCGTATAACCCAATCTTTTTCGCTCTGGAGATGTTTCTTCTCTACATTTTTGGGTTGGAAGTGGAGAAATACCTCGGTCGGCGGCGCTTTTTGCTCCTCACGGGGCTTCTGATTCTCGTTCCGCCATTGCTTTTGACCTTTCTCGGGCTTTTCATCCCGACCGCGCTGGCCGGGTCGCAGTCGGTTCACTTCGCCTTCTTTATCGCTTTTGCCACGCTTTATCCCCGCGTGGAATTTTTCCTGCGCATCCAGGCGCGCTGGCTGGCCTTCGCATTCCTCGGGCTTTATGGCCTCTTTTACCTTTCCGGCCCGGACTGGTCGAGGCTCTGCGCGCTTTTCGGCAATGCGTTGACCGCCTACCTCTTCATTGAAGGGCTGCGGGGGAATCTCTCATGGCCGCGCTTCCCCTCCAGACGGGGGTGGAGCGATTACCCGGCGTCGCATCCCGGCGCAGCGGAACCGGAGGCCCAGGCGCTTCCCCGGCGCACCCGCCCGCGCCAGCCGGAATCGCCGGCTGCGGACGATCCGGTGGCGGCGATCGACCCGCTCCTCGACAAGATCGCCAGCCAAGGGATCGGGAGCCTCACCGAACAGGAGCGCAAACGCCTCGACCAGGCGCGGGAGGAGCTTCTCAACCGTTCCCGCCGGTGAGGCGGTCCATGGCGACCGGGCGCCTCCAAAAAAAGACCCTTTCCTGTCACCCGGTCGACACGCTATGTTGAGCGGCGTTTTTCCCGCCGGGGAATGCCCCGGGGGGCTTCCACTTTTTTCATGAGCAACGATACGCCGCCGCCTCCTCCTCCCGTCACCGAGCTATCCGGGCCGCAATACAACAGCAATTACGTCTCGGCCATGTCGCACTTTTACCGTGGCGAACTGGGCCGCATCATGGCGTGGCGCCTGCGGCTCGATACGACCACGACCTGGGCCATTACCAGTACGACGACCATTTTCACGGTCGCCTTTTCTTTTCGGGAAGTCCCCCACATCATTTTCTTTTTCAACATCTGCATCGTCTCGATGATGCTCTGGATCGAAGCGCGCCGTTACCGCTTCTACGACGCTTTCCGGGCGCGGGTCCGGATGCTGGAAGCCCACTTCCTCGTCCCGATGGTCTCCCAGAACACACAGATGCTCCACGGCGAATGGCAGAAGCTCGTCTGCGAAGACCTGTTGCTCCCCTCCTTCAAGCTTTCACGGCTGGAAGCGGTGGGGCGTCGCCTCAAGCGCAATTATATTTTTATCTATATCGTCATCCTCGCCGCGTGGCTGGTGAAAATTTTTCTCCATTCCGTCCAGCCGATCACCGGCTTCCGGCAGTTTTACCATGCTCTGGCGGTCAGCGGCCTTTCAAGCTGGGCGGTGGCGCTCCTCTTTGTCATCACGTACGGCACGGTGATCGGGCTGACCTACTTTGTCGCCCGGCGCACCTCCGGCGAGGTGAGCGAATTTGGCGGACACCGGGCCGCCTGGCGTTTATAGAACCACCCACCATGCCTGCTCCCATCGACCGGCTTCGCGCCATTGTCACCCGCTTGCGCGCTCCCGACGGCTGCCCGTGGGACCGCGAACAAACCCATGCCTCGCTCCGCGGCGGGTTGATCGAGGAGGCGTACGAAGTGGTCGAGGCGATCGACGAAAAAAACGACGCCCACCTGCGGGAGGAGCTGGGCGACCTGCTGCTCCAGGTCGTCATGCAGAGCGAAATCGCCGCCGAAGAAGGGCGGTTTGACTTCGACGCCGTGGCCGCGGAGATCAGTGAAAAGCTCGTCCGCCGCCACCCGCACGTCTTTGGTGATGCCACCGCCAGCAATTCCGGGGAAGTGCTGACCCAGTGGGACGCGATCAAACGGGCCGAGCGCGGCAACATCGACCGCTCCGTGCTCGACGGCGTTTCCAAGGCGCTTCCGGCGCTGCTCTACGCGGAAAAGATCACCAAACGGGCGGCAAAAATCGGCTTTGACTGGGAACGGCTTTCGCAGGTCGTCGAAAAGATCCGCGAAGAACTGGCCGAGGTGGAGGAAGTGCTCGAAGCCGGTACGGGGAAGCCCGATGCCGCCGACCGGCTGGAGGAGGAACTCGGCGATCTTCTCTTCGCCGTCACGAACCTGACGCGCAAGGCAAAGGTCGAGCCCGAAGTCGCCCTGCGCCGCGCCACGGCCAAGTTCAGCGAGCGGTTCCGCGCGCTGGAAGCAGTCCTGCACGAGCGGGGGATCAAGCCGGGAAGCTCCACGCTGGAGGAACTCGACGCCATCTGGGACGAGATCAAGGCCCGCCGCGTCAGGGAGGGGGGGAGCGCGGGATGAAACGCGCTTTCCGGCGGTGGGTGCGGCTTCCCGCCGCGTGGCATTGGGTGGTGGTCCTCCTCTGGGCGGCGACCATTTACTGGCTCTCCTCCCAGTCCGGCGATGAACTGCCCGATGTCGGCTTTACCATTCCCCACTTCGACAAGTTTGCCCATTTCGTGGCGTACGCGTGCGGCGGTGCGTTGATGGCGCTCGCCTTCTGGCGTTCCTCGTTTTCGTGGAAGGGGGCGATCATCGCGAGCATCGTGCTTCTGGCGCTCTTTGGCGGGTCGGACGAATGGCATCAGCTCTCCACGCCGGGCCGCACCGGGGGCGATGTTTTTGACTGGCTCGCGGATTTGCTTGGAGCCGTGGCCGGTTCTGTTTTTATTGCTCTCTATGTCCGAACCGACCCCGCTCACGCCGCTGGAGGCCCACGCCGAGATCCTCTCCCTCCGGAAGGAACTCCAGGAGCATAACCGCCTTTATTATCAGGAGGCAAAGCCTGCGATTTCCGATCTGGAATACGATCGGCTCTACCGGCGGCTGGTCGATCTGGAGGCACTGTATCCGGAATGGATCACGCCCGATTCCCCGACGCAGCGGGTCGGCGGCGCGCCGCTTGAAGCGTTTGCGACGATCGTTCACCGCACGCCGATGTTGAGCCTCGACAACACCTATAGCCTGGAGGAACTCGATGCGGCGGTGGCGCGGCTCACCCGGTTGATGCCGGGGCAGGAGCTTTCGTTTGTGGTGGAGCCAAAGATCGACGGCGTGGCGATTTCGCTGCTTTATGAAAAAGGCCGCCTGATCCACGCGGCCACGCGCGGCGACGGTACGCGCGGCGACGATGTCACGCAGAATGTCTGCACGATTCCCGCTGTTCCCCGCCGTTTGAAGGGGGAGCCGGGGAGCCTGCCGCAGTTGATGGAGGTGCGTGGGGAAATTTATCTGCCCAAGGCCCGCTTTGCCGCGCTCAACCAGGAACGGCAGGCAGCGGGCGAGACGCCGTTCGCCAACCCGCGCAACGCGGCGGCCGGTTCGCTCAAGCAGCTCGACCCGGCGATCGTCGCCACACGCGGGTTGCAGATCATCTTTTACCAGACCGGGGCGCTCGAAGGGGCGGAGTGGAAGGACCAATGGACCACGCTGGAAAAGCTGAAGGCGCTCGGCCTGCCGGTTCACAGCGTCGAAAGCCTGCGACAGGTCAAAAACCGTGAAGAGATGCACGAGGCGATCGCGCTTCTCGACGAAGAGCGGCACCGTTTCCCGTTCGAGGTCGACGGGGTGGTCTTCAAGCTCAATTCCTTTGCCCAGCGCGCCATGGCCGGGATGACGGCGAAATCGCCCCGCTGGGCCTTCGCCTACAAGTACAAACCGGAGCAGGGGGAGACGCAGGTGAAGGAGATCACCGTCCAGGTCGGGCGGACCGGAGTCCTGACGCCGGTGGCGGAGCTGGAGCCGGTCTTTGTCAGCGGCAGCACGGTCGCCCGGGCGACGTTGCATAACGAGGAGGAGATCGCGCGCAAGGATATCCGCGTGGGCGACTGGGTGGTGATCGAAAAAGCCGGGGAGGTGATTCCGGCGGTCGTGGAAGTCCGCAAGGAACGGCGTACCGGGGAGGAGAAAGTCTTCAAAATGCCGGAAACCTGCCCTTCGTGCGGCCATGCCGTGGTGCGCGACCCGGCGCAGGTGGCGATCCGCTGCCTCAACCCCGCCTGCCCGGCGCAACTCCGGCGGCGGCTCGTCCACTTTGCCTCGCGCGGGGCGATGGATATCGAAGGAATGGGCGAGGCGATGGTCGAGCAGGTGGTCGCTCTCGAACTGGTGGAAGATATTGCCGCGATCTACCGGCTCGACGCGGAAAAACTGGCCAAGGTGCCGCGCACGGGGGAAAAGAGCATCGCCAATCTTCTGGGCGCGATTGAAGAGAGCAAGCGGCGTCCGCTCTGGCGGCTCCTTTTCGGACTCGGCATCCTGCACGTCGGCGTGACTTCGGCCCGGGCGCTCGCCGCGCATTTTCACCAGCTCGACCCATTGATGGCGGCGGATGAGGAGCAACTCCTGCAGATCCCCGATGTCGGGCCGGTGGTTGCTCCTTCGATCATCCAGTTTTTCGAGCGGCCCGAAACCCGGGACGTGATCGAGCGCCTCCGCGCCTCGGGGTTGAACTTCGGCGAGCACGACGAACCGCCCAAGGTTCACAATGGCCCTTCGTTGGCAGGAATCTGGGTGATCACCGGAACGCTTTCACAGTCGCGGGACGAAATCGCCGCGATGATCCGCGAGGCGGGGGGAAAAGTGACAAGCGCCGTCAGCAAGAAAACCGACTACCTGCTGGCGGGCGACGAAGCCGGGAGCAAACTGGAAAAAGCCGAAAAACTCGGCGTACGGGTGCTCGATGAATCCGCCTTCCGGGCGATGCTGACGGGGGAGGGGGTAGTAGAGCCGGAAGTGTCGTGACGACCCGTTACCCCCCGGATCGTCACAAGGTGGCAAAATTTTACTTCCTTCTTCTGCGGAGAAGCGGAGGCTGTCCCAGCACGCTTTCGCGCCATGCTACGGCGTCTCGTCGGCAGTCACGGGGCGGAGCGAGATTTCCCGCGATTCCATCGGCATGATGATCTTGCCGGAAAGTCGTCCTTTTTTGGGGATGGAGAGCGCGTTGCGTTCCACCGGCTCGAGCGAGACGGTGTGGCTTTTGCCATCGCGCAGGACGGTGACGTCGACCGGATCACCCGCCGTCAGGAAAAAGACGGCGTTTAGGACATCTTCCGGCGCGGAGATTTCGTACGGGCCGATTTTTTGCAGAATATCGTTGGGCTGCAAACCGGCTTCGTGCGCCGGGCCGCCTTCTTCAACGGTTTCGATGCTGACGATCGTGCCGCTGGAGGCGTTTTCCTCCATCGGGTGGACCCTCAGGCCGAGCCGACCGGGACGGGGTGCGCCGAAGCGGAGATAGTCGCGGTGGATCTTGTTGATCGCCTCGCTCGGCACGGCAAAACAGGAGGCCCCGCCTTCCAGACTGCTGATGACGACGCCGACCACTTCCCCCTTCATGTTGAGCAGCGGCGCGCCGCCTTCCCCGCGCTGGACCGGGACGTTGGCGCGGAGGTGTGTCGTGGCAAAATAGCGGTTGAGGTACTTGCGCTCAAACCCGGCGATCATCCCGAAGTTCGGAGCCTTGGGGAGGTCCATCGGGTAGGCGACCATGATGACCGGCGAGGCGACTTTGAGTTCCCTCGATTTGCCGAGCGGCAGGAAGGGGAGGGCGGTCCGGCCCTTTTCCAGTTGGAGGATGGCGATGCCGCTGCGGGGGTCGGCTGTCAGCCGTTTGGCCGGGCATTTCTTTTCCCCGTAGGAGACGACGATGTTAATGCTTTCCCCCCCGACGGAATAGGAGGTAAGCAGGGTGCCGTTGGGATCAATGAAAAAACCGGTGCCGATCAGTTGCCCGTTTTTATCGCTCGCTTCGATCTTGACGACGCTTTCCTTGACCCGTTCGAAGACCGAGCGGACCTCTTCGGAAAGAGCCGTGGCAATGCTGGCGTCCTCCGCACGCACCGGGGTGCTGGTGAAAAAAAGCCCCGAAAGTGCTGTAAGGGCAAGACCTGCGCGCCAGCCGGTGGAGAGTATTGCGAGCACTTTAATCAACGGTTTTCCTAGAAACTGATGGGGGCGTCGTAGCTGACGGGCCGGGGATCGAGCACGTAGCGCGGGTGAAGGTGGGTGGCTCCGGAACGGGTGATGGGCGCATCCTGGAAAAGTTCCTTGAGCTGCATCTTCGGGGTGAGCGTCAACGGTTCACCCGAGGCCGAGGCGACCTGAATGGCGGGAGCGCGGGAGACGCTTTGGGCCGCCTGCGATGCGAGCCGGGCGTTGCGGAAGAAATCCTCCGGGGCGACATGGCTCGCGGTAAAGGGGACCACCGGTTCGTGAGCGAAGGGAGCCGAAAGGCTCGGGTTGGCTTCGTAGGTGCCGTGCGAGACCGCCTGGGCAAACTGGCCGGACGCCCCCTCGCCGCCGGGGTGCTGGAGCATGTCCGCCGTGAAGACCGCCGCGACGAGCAGGACCGCGGCGCTGGCCGTGGCATAGGAAAGCTGCGAGGTGGAAAATTCCCCGAAAAACGCCTCCAGCCGGTCGAGCGCGATCCGCCAGACCGGGCGGCGCAGCATTTCGGCGCGCTGGCGGTTCTGGAACTCGCGCAGGAAGTTCTCGAAGTACTCGGGGGGCGGCTGCTCGTGACGCTTCAGCCGGAGAAGCTTGGAGAGGGTATCGTCGTCGTGGGGCATGGCGGGTACTTCTTTCTTAATGAAACTCTTCGAGATAATTTTGCAACTGGCGATGTGCGTAAAAAAGCCGGGAACGGACGGTTCCTTCGGAAATCCCGAGGATTTTGGCGATCTCGGAGTGGGGCATTCCCTGAATATCGAACATCGTCACCACCGCTCTATGATCATGAGACAGTTTCATCATCGACTCGTTCAATCTCTGTTGAAGTTCGGCGAGGTCGGCCTCCCGTACGGGGGTGGTTTTGGCGGTCAGTTCAATGAACTCCTTGTCGTTGGCCACGCCTGCGTCGATGTCGTCGAGGCTCATGTGAAAACGCCGCCCCCGTTTCTTGAGGAAGTTGATCGTCATATTGACCGCGATCGAGTGAATCCAGGTATAAAAGCTTGATTTACCCCGGAACCCGGCGATGGAGCGGTACGCCTTGGCAAAGATATCCTGAAGGAGATCGTTGGTGTCCTCGTGGTTGGAGGTCATGTTGTAGACCAGGCCATAGAGGCGCGGGGAGTATTTCACCACGAGGTCGTCAAACGCCGACGGCTCCCCTGCCTGCGCACGGGCGACCAATACGGAGTCGTCTACTTCCTCGTTCATCCCCGAGGTTGCTATCAGGTTCGACGGCAGGACGGCAACCCTATTGCATGGCGGGGAGGAAACAACGGCGGTGGACACGTGCGAAAAAAAGAGGAGGTGCTGGAAAAAGGCGGTTCGGGATGAGACACCGCCGAGGGCGGTTTCGTTCAATGAAAATCGTGCGAAGCAGCCCCCTGGAGCGACCGGGGGAAGGGGAGGATCGTTTCCGCCCGGATCAGGACGACATTTTCCCGGTTCTGCACGATGCCGGTGACGGCCAGGAACGACTCCCCGGTGATCAGCAGGCGCAACCGTTCAAAGAGCGCCGGGGCGATGATGGCGTTGGAGATGCCGCTTTCGTCTTCGAGGCTGACAAAGACAAACCCCTTGGCGGTGCCGGGGCGCTGGCGGCAGATGACGTTTCCGGCGATGGTGATCCGTTCGCCGTCGCGCGCCTGCGGGAGGTCGGCGGCGCGCCAGGCGTCGGGAAATTCATGCCGCAGGAGGGTCATCGGGTGCGGGCCGATGGTGAGGCCGGTGCCGTGGTAGTCGGCGGTGATCCGTTCAGGCAGCGTCATCGGCTCCAGCGGCGAAGGGGGCGGCGCGGCGCAGCCGTGGCGGCGGGTCCGGCCCCAGGAAAAGAGGTCATCGGGATCGATCCCTTCCTCCACCTGCCAGAGAAGTTCGCGGCGGTGGGCGGGCGGACGCCCGGCATCGGGTGCGGCGGGCAGCGGGTTGAGCGCGCCGACCCGGGCGAGCGTGCGGCGTTCGTCGCGGTCAAACCCGGTGCGCACCCGCCAGTCGTGCCACGAGGCAAAGGGGCGCTGCGAGCGTTCCTCCAGCATCCGGCGGACGTGCGGGGCGCTCACCCCCCGGACCATGCAGAGGCCGAGCCGGATCGTCCGGTCGTCGGTGACGGTGCATTCCCACTGCGAATCGACCACGGAAACGGGCTCGAACCGGAGGCCGTGGCGACGGGCGTCGCGCACCAGCGTGGCGGGGGAATAAAACCCCATCGGCTGGTTGTTGAGCAATGCGGCAAAAAACTCCGCGCTCCGGTGGACTTTGAGCCACGCGCTGGTCCAGACGAGGTTGGCAAAGGAGATGGCATGGCTTTCCGGGAAACCGTAAAGGGCAAACGAGGTGACCGCGCGCTCGATCTTGTCGATCGCCTCGCCCGGCACGGAGCGTTCCTCCATCGCCCGGCGCAGCTTGACGAGCACTTTGGCCATCCGTTCGTGGGAGCGGTGAAAGCTCATGGCGCGGCGCAGTTCTTCCGCTTCGGCTCCCGAAAAATCGGCCATGACCATCGCAATTTTGAGGATCTGCTCCTGAAAGAGCGGGACGCCGAGAGTGCGTTTTAAGACCGGCTCCAGCAGCGGGTGGATGCAGTCGGCCGGTTCCCGCCCCGCGCGGCGGTTGAGGTAGGGGTGGATCAGGTCGCCCTGGATCGGCCCGGGGCGGATGATCGCCACTTCGATGACCACGTCGTAAAAACAGGCCGGTTTGAGCCGGGGGAGCGTCGCCATCTGCGCCCGGCTTTCGATCTGGAAAAGGCCGATGGTGTCGGCCCGCTGCATCAGTTCGAAGACCGCCGGGTCGTCGTGCGGGATCTGCGAACGGTCGATGCCGCGCCCCCGCGCTTCGCAGAGTGTCAGGCTGTCCTGAAGGACCGACATCATCCCGAGCCCGAGCAGGTCGACCTTGATGATGCCCAAGTCTTCGCAGTCGTCCTTGTCCCACTGGGCGACGACGCGCCCCGGCATGGAGGCCCGTTCCAGCGGCACCATGGCGTCGAGCTTCCCCTGGCAGATGATCATCCCGCCCGAATGCTGCCCCAGGTGGCGCGGCAGGCCGACGATCTGCCGGTAAAGGGTGGCAAACGCCGCCATCCGCCCATGTTCCCTGGGGAACCCGGCCTGGGCGAGGTGGGCCTCCAGCTCCAGCGTGTGGGGGAAGTCGCCCCCGGTAAAGAGGGAGGCGCAGCGGGCGATCAGGTCGGGCGAGAGGTTGAGCGTTTTGCCGATCTCGCGCATGGCGCTGCGGCCCCGGTAGGTGATGACGTTGGCGGTCATCGCCGCGCCATGTTCGCCGTAGCGCCGGTAGAGTTCCTGGATCGCCCGTTCGCGCCGGTCGCCGCTCGGGAGGTCGAGGTCGATGTCGGGCCACCCCTGCCGGCCTTCGCTCAAAAAACGCTCGAAAAGGAGTTCGTTGCCGATCGGGTCGCACGCCGTGATGCCGAGCGAGTAACAGACGGCGCTGTTGGCCGCACTCCCGCGCCCCTGCATCAAAATATCGTTTTCACGGCAGAAGTTGGCGATGTCCCAGACGATCAGGAAATAGCCCGAGAAGCCGAGTTGGGCGATCAGGGCCAGCTCGCGCTCCAGTTGTTCCATGACGCGCCCCCGCAGCTTCGGGTAACGCGAGCGGGCTCCCTCCAGCGTCACGCGGCGCAGAAACGAGTCGGTGCTTTCGCCCGGTGGGACCGGGTAGGTCGGGAACTCGTACCCGAGGTTTTCGAGCGAAAAGTCGAGCCGCCCGGCCAATCGCACGCTCTCCTCCACCGCTTCGGGCAGGTCGGCAAAAAGGGCGCGCATGGCGCGGGCCGGTTTGAGCTGGCGCTCGGCGTTGCGGCTCAAAAGCAGCCCGGCGGCGTCGAGGTGGGTGTGGTGGCGGATGCAGGTAAAGGCGTCGAGCACTTTTCGCCCTTCGCGCCCGGCGTAAAGGATGCCGCCGGTCGCGAGGAGGGGAAGGCGGGTCTGTTGCGCGAGATCGCACAAGGTTTCGTTGAGGATCATTTCCCCCCGTTCGAGGTGGCGCTGGATTTCGACATAGACCCCGTCTCTCCCAAAAACGCGGGTGAGCCGTTCCAGCGTGGCGTGCGCAGCGGGGAGGTCGCCCCGGGCGAGCGCGCGCCGGATCGGTCCTTCCGCATCGCCGCTCAGGCAGATCAGCCCTTGGGCAAATTCCGGCAGGTCGTCCCAATGGACCGGGGCGAGTTCCTTGGTGCCGCGCAGCTTGGCCTTGGTGATCAGGCGCGAGAGGTTCTGGTAACCGGTGCGGTTTTGCACCAGCACGGGGAGGACGCTGCCATCCTCCAGCGTTAGTTCCGCGCCGACGATCGCGCGCACCCCGGCTTCGCGCGCGGCGGCGTAAAAGCGGGGCGCGCCGTAAAGGCCGTCGCGATCGCACAGGCCGATGGCGGGGAGGCCGAGTTCGGCGGCACGGTGTGCGAGCGCCTCGGGCTGGCTCGCCCCCCGCAGGAAGCTGAAGGCGCTCCGGGCGTGAAGTTCGACGTAGCCGCCCCCCTCCCGCTCAACGTTCATAGCACCCCTCCACCTGCCATTGCCCGCCGCTACGTGAAAGCCGGTAGAGCCCGCCGCCGCCTTCGAGTTCCACGTCCCACTCCTCCGTGCTCCACCCCTCCTCCCACCATTGGCCGGAGAGGCGGTACGGCCCGAGGGTGTCGACGATCGTCCCGCGCACGGCCTGGCAGGCGAGGTGGCCCGGCCGGGCCTCTCGCAGTTCCACCTTTGCAGGGAGCGGCGGGCGGAAGCGGCGGAGCGGCAGGCCGACCGGCTCCTCCTCCTCCTGCGGCGGGGGAGGAGCGGGCGGCGGCTCGCCAAAGCGGGGCGGTTCCAGCACGGAAGCGTCGGGCTGGTGGGTCGGCAGGAGGCGCGGCGTGCCGACGTTTTCATTTCCCGCCAGCGCCATCAGCCGGGCGACGGTTTCCGCGAAACGGTGGGGGTCGCGCAGCGCCTTTTCAAACAACCGTTCCTGTTGGGCGTGCGGTCGGGTGGGGAACGCCTGAAGACGCAGGCCGACGGGGGCGAGTTCCAGCCGGAGCGATTCGAAGTGGGTGTCGAGAATGCGGAAGAGGACCTCCGGGTTCGCGGTCGGCGAGGGGATCGAAAACCGGCGCTGGTAGGCGGAGCCGTCGCAGAGCGGCAGGGTGAGCAGGAGCGCTTCGGCCACCAGCCCGACACCTTCGAGCCGGGCGGTGAGCTGGTCGACAAACCGGCGCAGCAGGAAGAGGAGCGGCTGGGCGGTGTCGGGTTCGTAGTCGAAGTCAAACGTCTCCTCAAAACGTTCCACCGGGCGGACCAGGCGCAGCACCCGCCGGGAGCAACCGGCGGCCTGTTCCCAGAGGCGGAGCGCTTCGGGTCCGAGCCGGGTGGCGATCTCGTCCTTGTCAAGCCGGGTGAGCCCGCCCAGCGTGGTGATCCCCCAGTCGTGCAGGACGGTGCGAATCGTTTCGGGGCAGGCGACCGCCGTCAGCGGCAGGGGGGCCAGAAAGGCGCGCGAATGGCGGACGACGCAGACCGGCTCCCGCGGCGTGGTGGAATGGACGGCGAGCAGGGAGAGATCCGGCGTTTGCGCCACCCCGGCGCGGATGCGGAGTTGCACCGCCTCAAAGCGCGGGAGGAGGTTTTTTGCCCATGCCTCCGGGTCGCCGAGGGTCAACCCCTGAAGGTCGAGCGTGCAGAGATCGGGCGCGGTCGCTTCGAGGTAGGCGCTCAAGGTTCCGGCGATTTCGAGGACGATCCGGGAAAGGGAGGCTTCGGTATCGACCGCGCGCGGGAGGATTTCAAGCCGGGGTGTGCGGGCGGCCCCCTGGGCGGGGCTCATCCCGATCTCCACCCCGGCCTCTGCGGCGAGGGGGGTGAGGCCGACCAGGCGCGAGGTGGTTTCATCGACCACGGCGAGCGGCTTTCGCCACGCTTCGGGGCGGTGGCGCAGGGCGGCCTGCAGGTGAAACTGCGGAAGTTGGAGGGTGCAGAAGAGCATCGGGCCGGGGAGGGGGCGGGTGTCATGCAATCCGGCGATCCATCGCGTTGAAAGGGGTTCCTGCGGCCCGTCCGGAGAGGCGGGCCGCTTCGCCGCGCTCAACCTGAAGGCGAAGCCGCGAGCGCCGCTGGCGCAGGGCGCGCAAGCTCCAGCGGCTGGAGAGGGTCAGGCGTTCTCCGGCGGCCGCGCCGAGCGTTGCCTGCGCCGTGAAGACGACCAGCACCGTGGAGGTCGGCTCCAGCATCCGGGCAAAACGGTACCAAGTGGTCGAAGGGATGGTGTGCAGGCGGGGATGCATCTGGAGGTCGAGCACGACCAGCGGGAGGTTCCCGTCGCGCAGCAGGAGGTCGGTCGCCTTGAGCGCCGTCTGGAGATCGTGGCACCGGACCCAGAGCAGGCGTGCGAGCCGCTGCGCCGCTCCGTCCGGGTCAAAGCTGGCGCCGCAGTCGACCAGTGCCCCCCAGGCCGGGGCTTCGGCCATCGCGTCGAGCAGGCGCTCCAGAAACAGGGCGCTGGAGCCGTGGGAGCCATTCACCTCCGTCATCACCCCGCATGGCAGCGCGAGCCGTTCGGCTCCCGTGGCCTCAAGGGCGATGGGGAAGGCGCGGGCATCGTCGCGTTCCCGCCGCTGGTGCGCCTCGGGAAACTTTTCCGCCAGCAGCGCCCGCAGGTGGTGCAGGTTGGCAGGCGCAGGGCGTACGGATCGCCCCGGCGTCGGCGCTGGCAGGATCAGCGGCGTCGGCAAGCTTGGCGATGGAGTCGCCATAAGAAGGAAAGCCGGTAAAAAAGAGGGGCTTTGGAGTGCTAACGGGACCTCACCCTTCCTGCCGCACCAGTCCCAGATAGATTCCGGCCACCCGGATGGCATTGGCCGGAAAAACCGTGTCGGGGTAGTTCGGGTTGGCGGCTTGCAGGCGGACTTTTTCGCCGTCGTGGTAGACCCGTTTCAGGGTGGTTTCGCATTCTCCCGCGAAATCGCCATCGGTTTCGCTTCCAATGAGGACGGCGGCGATCCCTCCATAGGGAAGCTCCGCCTCCGGGCGCAGCAGGACGAGATCACCCGAAAGAATGCCGTCGTTGATCATCGAGTCTCCCTTGACGCGGAGAAAAAAGTCGCCCGGACGGTGCGGGAGAAGGGTTTCGGGTTCCAGAACATCGTTGGTCGAGGCGATCGCTTCGTTGAGCGGCCCGGCGGGAATCGCCCCCAGCACCGGGATGCCGCCTTCCCCCAGCGCCAGGCGGGCCTTGGGCGAGAGGCGCACCAGTTGATCGCGCCCCTGGCTGCCGCCGCCGCTGATGATGATGTAGCCATTGCGCTGCATGATGCGCAGGGTCGGCGTCAGACTGGAGCTTCCGGCCAGCTTGAGCTTGCGCACCAGATCGCTGATCAACGCCGGAAACCCGGTTCGTTCAATGACGGCAATCTCATGCGCGATCTTGCGATGAGTGGGGGAAAGGGTGTAAGAACGGGGTCTGGCCATGTTTTTGAAGAAAAAGTTAAAGGTGGAACCGGTTGTTTATCGCGTCACTATTCACGATGAAACAAACCGATGCAAGCTTTTCTTTTTCTTCGGGTCGGCCGAGGTGTGATTAAAAGTGGTGCAGATAAGAAGCAACCTGAAGGGTTGCTCAAGCGGGGCAGCCGGGGGTAAGCGCGAGAGCGCGCCACCCCCGGAGAACCCGGTGGGAGAGAAATCGACCCTGAAAGGGTCGCAGCGGATCGT
>DATMFV010000002.1:0-2745 GCA_035555975.1 Chthoniobacteraceae bacterium | reverse complement strand
GGGAAAAAAAACGGCGTTGCCGGGGACACTGCACCGCCTTACGCAGCCCCTGCACGATCTTCGCGGTAGGTGCCGTGGGTCACCCCCAACTGCGAGGTGGCGGAGAGCTTTCGCCAGAGATTGCGACCATCCTCCGCGCCGGAGAGAAGGCGACGGTAGCTTTGGACAATGCGCGTCGATTCCGCGGCATCCTCCTCCAGGAGTTCGACACGATAGTGGCGCAGGCCGAGCGGGGGGAGCGTTTCAAAGAAGCTCGCCCCGGTCTGCGGGACGGCGTTAAAGAGCGTATTGCGACAGCCGACATCGGCCCGCAACGGGTGTTCGACACCGACCCGGTCGCGCAGATGGACGCGGTGATGATCGCACGGGCGGCCGCAGTCGAGAAACGAGGTCCCCTTCGACAGAAACGCGGCAAAGACGCAATGCTCCATATGAAACATCGGCATGTGCTGGTGAAGCGTCAGTTCAAACCATTCGGGCGGGGCGTGGTTCAGGAGCGCCTGCACCTGTTGAAGATTAAGGTCATAGGAAACGGTGATCCGCTCCAGCCCGCGTTCCATGAAAAACCGGGCGCTCAGCGGGTTGGCGATGTTGAGCGAAAAGTCGCCGATTTTTCGCAGCGGGCTCTCCCGGAAATACTCGATCGCGCCAAGGTTGCGAATGAGCACGCCGTCGGCTCCGGCTTTTTCGATCAGCTTGAAGAAACCTTGCTCGCCCGCCTTCTGGATGCGCGGGGTGGCCAGGAAAAGAGGCGGCGCGGGCCTGCCGGTGACCTCAGCAAAGGCGCGGAGTGCGCCCACGGCATCGCGGTAACGCCGGATATCCTCGAAATCGACGAGAATGGAGTCAACGCCGCCGACGGCGAGGATGGCGTCGAGCTGTTCCTGCGTCCGGCAAAGGAGATGGAGCGCGGGGCCGGGAGGCGAGGCAACGGCGGTGCGGGGCGGAAAGAAGTCGGAAGGGGCGAAGTCGCGCTCCGCCCGGGGATGTTCGGCCTCCAGCGCAAAGAGAAGTTCGCGGCGGACGCGGTTGAGTTCCGCAATCGGGAGAATCACTTCCCCCTCCAACCGGTTGTCGAGCGTCTCCAGCCGGAACGGCGTTCCCCCGAAGCGCCCGAGATGCTCGGCAAGGCGGGCGGTGGTGAGCGGGGCGGTCCGGGCGCTTTGAAGCGGCAGGCGTGAAGCGAAACGGAGCGGCGCAGGGGAGGGGGTGACTTCGATCACCAGCGGTTCGCCGACCTTCCCGCTGACCTGGAGTGTCAACGCTTTGAGGCGTTCGGGCCGCTTCTGGGTGACCGAACCCGCAAAACTTTTTCGAAGGCGCGCGTTCAACGCCGGGTCGTCGGTCTTCCAGACGTGATGCCCGGGGGCGATGCGGCGGAAGTCGAGATGGCCGCGGCCAAAGGTGAGCCGATTGCCGTGGACGGCGTAGAGGCGACCCCCCTGCTCCTGGTTGGTATCGCCGCCGGTGTCAAAAACGACGCCGTCGCCCGGTTTGAGGTCGATCTGCAAGGTGTCGATCTCGACAAAGTCGCGCCCGGTTTTCTTCACCAGCCCGACGAGCGGTCCCCGCTTTTTGCCGAACCGCGCCGGGACCAGTTCCTGGTGGTTGACGCCGTGAAGCCAGCCGGAGTAAAGCCCGCGCGAAAAGGTCATCTCCATCTGGTAGCGGTCGTCGCGCTCCGGTTGCCATTCCCTTCCGGCCAGTGCGGCGTCGATCGCCTTGCGGTAGACCTGGCAGACGGCGGCGACGTACTCGGGCGTCTTGAGCCTGCCTTCGATCTTGAAGGAGACCACCCCCCGCTCCAGCAGGGCGGGGATTTCGTCGACGGCGGCAAGGTCCTGCGGCGAAAGGAGGTAGCGCCGGTCGCCGAGATCGCGCACCGCGCCGTCGACGATGAGTTCGTACGGCATCCGGCACGCCTGCGCGCACTCGCCCCGGTTGGCGCTGCGGCGTCCGAGCGATTCGCTCGTCAAACACTGGCCTGAATAAGCAACACAGAGCGCTCCATGCACAAAGACTTCCCACTCCAGCGGGGAGGGGGCCGCTTCGTCGCGCTGCGAGGCGTTGAACTTCTCCAGCTCGCGCAGGGAAAGCTCGCGGGCGAGGACGACCCGGTCGATCCCAAGCTGCCGGTGGGCGACCTGCGCCCCTTCGGGAGAGGTGATCGTCATCTGCGTGGAGGCGTGGATCGGCAGTTCCGGCGTGATCTCGCGCGCCAGCCGCACGAGGCCGATGTCCTGCACGATCAAGGCATCCACCTGCGCGCGGTTCAAAGTCCGGAGGTAGTCGGCGGCGTCGGGAAGCTCGTCGGTAAAGACCAAGGTGTTGAACGCGACGTACGCCTTGACGCCGTGCCGGTGGCAGAAGCGGACGACTTCGGGAAGCTCCTCTTCGGTGAAATTATCGGCCCGCAGCCGGGCGTTGAAGCGCGGCAGACCAAAGTAGACCGCATCCGCCCCGTTGGCGATGGCGGCGCGCACGCACTCCCAATTACCGGCAGGAGCGAGGAGTTCCGGTTCTGAAGTCATGAAAAAGGTAATTCCTTCCAATACTTCCTCGCGGCCCCGGGCGCAAGCGTTGATCAAACGACGGGGGATTACTGGGTGTGATTAAAAGTGGTGCAGATAAGAAGCAACCTGAAGGGTTGCTCAAGCGGAGCAGCCGGGGGTAAGCGCGAGAGCGCGCCACCCCCGGAGAACCCGGTGGGAGAGAAATCGACCCTAAAAGGGTCGCAGCGGATCG
>DATMFV010000001.1:0-37413 GCA_035555975.1 Chthoniobacteraceae bacterium | reverse complement strand
TTTCGGGCGCTTTTCCGATTCTCCGGCGTTGCTCGCTGCGGTCGGTATCTTAGGATACCGCCCTTACTCGCGCCTTGGAGAATACGAAAAATCACCTCGAACTTTTTCAAGGAACTAACCTAACACGACATTAGGGCGTGTTTACGAATTTTGAAGGCTAGATGAAAGCCACCCTGACAGCCCTTGGGGATGTCGCCGCCGTCGGGTCGTTCCGCAAACGCCTGCTGGAGGAGCCGCTCGAAGCGGTGATCGATCCCGAACTGATCGACCTGCTTCGCGCCTCGGACGCCTGTATCGCCAATGTGGAATGTGTGCTGACCGGGGTGGAGACGTTCACGATCCCCGGTTACGGCCTGCGGACTTCGCCCCGGCTTGCACCGACGTTCCGCGCCCTGGGGATCACGATCGCCACCCTCGCCAACAATCATATCCGCGACGTGGGCGACGCCGGGGTGCTCGACACGATCCGCCATTTGCAGGCGGCGGGAATGGCGACCTGCGGAGCCGGGGAGAACGTGCGCGCTGCATCGGCCCCGCTCTATTTCAGCGCGGGAGGGCTCCGCTTCGGACTGCTCGCCGTGGCGGAGCGGGAAGACAACCTTGCTGACGAGGAGCGGGCCGGGTCCGCCTTCTTCCAGCCGGAAACCTGGGCGGCCGACATCGCCGGTCTGCGCAGGAACTGCGATGTGGCGCTGGTGAGCGTTCATGCCGGGCACGAGTTTGCGCCGGTGCCTTCACCAAGGATTCGCGCGGCGTGTCGTGCGGCGGTCGATGCCGGTGCGGACGTGGTCCTGGGGCACCACCCCCATGTGCCGCAGGGGATCGAACGCAGGGGCGGCGGCGTGATCTTCTACAGCCTCGGCAATTTCTGTTTCGATTCCGACTATGTCTGCGGTTACAACGGGTGGGAGATCGGGCTGGTTCCCGAAATCACCTTCTCCGGCGGGCGGATCGACTTCACGGTCCACCCGGTGCGGATCGGGCGCGAAGGGTCGGTATCCCTGCTGCGGGGCGATGAAAGGGAGGCGTTTCTCAAACGGCTCAACCACCTCTGCCAACTCGTCGCCGACGATGCCGCCTTTGCAGCGGCGTGGAGAAACCATGTGCAATGGCGCTTCGAGCGGGACTACCTGCCGCATCTCGAGCGGTTGGGCGAACGGCTCGGCGGCGACGAAAGCCGACGTTACAGCCGGTTTTACCGGAATTATTTCCGTTGCCCGACCCACCAGGAACTGATCGCCGACTATCTTTCGCAATCAATGCGCAGCGAGCCGTTTTCCGCGACAAAGTAGGCTCGCCTTGTGCCGCCTTCGGTGGTTTGCTGGAGGGACAACTTTATGGCGACCATCGACTGGAACCACTGGACCCCCCGCGAACGGGCCGTGCTCTGCTTCATCCGCAGGGGGGATGAAGTGCTGCTGATCCTGAAAAAACGGGGCCTGGGCGGCGGCAAGATGAACGCGCCGGGCGGCAAGATCGAGCCGGGCGAAACCGCGCGCGACGCCGCGATCCGCGAAACGCAGGAGGAAGTCGGCCTGACGCCGCTGGAACCCGAGGAGCGCGGCGAACTCTTCTTCCAGTTTACCGACGGCTACAGCCTCCACTGCCGGGTCTTCACCGCCAACGGATGCGAAGGGACGCCGATCGAAACCGACGAGGCGACGCCGTTCTGGACCCGTTTGAGCGAAATCCCGTACGACCGGATGTGGGCCGATGACCGCGTCTGGCTCCCCGAGATGCTCGCGGGCCGCCGCTTCCGCGGTTACTTTGTTTTTGACGACGAGACGATGTTGAGCCAGAAGCTCGACCTTTTGCCAGCGGCGGAGCCCGAGGCCGCGCTGCCGAAGGAGGCGTGTTCCAACGGATGACCGCGCCGCGTCGCAGGGCGGTGGTGGCCGGGTGCGGCTTTGTCGGGTTGCAGGTGGCGCGCCAACTTGATGCGCTCGGCTGGGAGGTGACCGGGCTGACCCACGGGGAGGCGTCGGCGCGCGCGCTCGCTGGGGAGCGCTTCCCGGTCGTCCCGCTCGACATCACCGATCGCCCCGCACTGGCCTCCTTGAAAGAGGGCGGGCCATGGGACGCCGTGGTCGGTTGCGTCAGTTCCGGGCGACAGGGTGCGGCGGTTTACCGGCAGGTCTACCTGGAAGGGACGCGCCATCTTCTCGAAGAACTGACTCCCGCACGGTTCGTTTTTTCCAGCAGCACCTCCGTTTACGCACAGACCGACGGCTCAGTCGTGACCGAAACGAGCGAAACCGCTCCCACGCGGGAAACCGGACAGATCCTTCTCGACGCCGAAACGCTGGTAACGGCGGCGGGGGGAAACGTCGTCCGGCTCGGCGGGCTTTACGCCCCGGGGCGCTGGGCGTTGCTGGAGCGGTTTCTCGACGGGCGGGCCGTCATGGAGGAAAGCGGGAAGCGCTACATCAACCAGATCCACCGCGACGATGCCGCCGCCGCGCTCGTCTTCATGCTGACCGGAGCCGGGGGCGGCGCGCTCCCTCCCGGGATTTACAACGCCACCGACGGCTCCCCCTTGACGCAGCGCGAAGCGTACACGCTCTTTTCCGATCTTTTGGGAAAACCGTTGCCTCCTTCCGGCCCGATTGACTGGAACCGGAAACGGGGCTGGAGCAGCAAGCGGGTCGGCATCGGCAAGCTCCTCGCGGCAGGCTGGCGGCCCCAACACCCGGATTGCCGAAAGTTTCTTTGACGTGATAGGATCGCACCATGGCGACGACACCCCCTTCCACCCACCGATGCCTTGAACAGCAACGCCTCTTCCGCGAAGTGCGCCGGGAAGAGAACTGGAAACGGTGGGGCACCTACCTTTCCGAACGCCAGTGGGGGACGGTGCGCGAGGATTACTCCGACAACGGCGATGCGTGGCGGAGTTTTTCGCATGACGAAGCCCGCAGCCGCGCCTACCGCTGGGGGGAGGATGGCCTCCTTGGGTGGACCGACCGCGAATGCCGCCTCTGTTTTTCCACCGCGCTCTGGAACGGCAACGACCCGATCCTCAAGGAACGTCTCTTTGGCCTTTCCAACCCGGAGGGAAACCACGGCGAGGATGTCAAGGAGTGCTACTACTACCTCGACGCCACGCCGACCCATTCATACGCCCGGGCGGTCTATAAATACCCGCAACGCGCCTATCCCTACAACGACCTCGTCGCCACCAACGCCCGGCGCTCGCGGGAGGAGCCGGAATACGAAGTGGAGGATACCGGCGTTTTCGCGGGGAACCGGTACTTCGATTTCCAGGTGGAGTACGCCAAGGCCGCGCCGGAAGACCTCCTCATCCGGTTGACGGCGACCAATCGCGGCCCGGAAAAGGCGCAGCTTCATCTCCTGCCGATGCTCTGGTTTCGCAACACGTGGGTCTGGGGGAAAACCTATGCCAGCCACGAACAGAAGCCGCGGCTCGGGTACAACGCCGCCCTGGAGGGGATCGAGGCGGTTCACCCGACCCTCGGGCGTTTTCTTCTGCTGGCCGAAGGGGGAGGGGAGTGGCTCTTCGCGGAAAACGAGACCAATCACGAGCGGCTCTCCGGCAATCCCAATGCCACCCCGTACCCGAAGGATGCGTTCCACCGTTACGTCATCTCGGGCGAGAAGGAGGCAGTCAACCCGGAGCGGGTCGGCACCAGGGTGGCGCTCTGCCGGGAACTGGAGCTTGGCGCGGGAGAAAGCATCACGCTCCGCCTGCGGCTGGTCCGCCTGAAGGACGAAGGGGAGGAACCGGCGGATGCATCTTCGCTCATGGCTGCGGGTGCGAAGCAGTGGTTTACCGGTTTTGATGACGTGATCGCCACCCGGGTCGAAGAAATGAACGCATTTTACGACCGGAAACTCCCGGCCTGTTCGCCGGAGCAGGGGGAGATCGTCCGCAAGGCCTACGCGGGATTGATCTGGTCCAAGCAGTTTTATTACTACGTGGTGGAGGAGTGGCTCAATGGCGACCCGAACCTGCCGCCGCCGCCCCCCGGTCATCGCCACACGAGAAACAGCGACTGGCGTAACCTGTTCAACCGCGACGTGATCTCCATGCCGGACAAATGGGAATACCCTTGGTACGCGGCGTGGGATCTCGCCTTTCACCTGGTGCCGTACGCCCGGATCGACGGCGACTTTGCCCAGCGCCAGTTGCAACTCTTTCTGCGCGAGTGGTATATGCACCCCAACGGGCAGATCCCCGCCTATGAGTGGGACTTTTCCGACACCAACCCCCCGGTCCATGCCTGGGCCTGCTGGCGGGTTTACAAGATCGCCGGGCGCGACAACGGGCGCGATCGCGGCTTCCTGGAACGCTGCTTCCAGAAACTCCTGCTCAACTTTACCTGGTGGATCAACCGGAAGGACATTGCAGGGAAGGAGATTTTTTCAGGCGGCTTCCTCGGGCTCGACAACATCGGCCTCTTTGACCGCTCCCGCCCCCTTCCCGGCAACCAGCCGCTCGAACAGGCCGACGGAACCGCCTGGGTCGCCTTTTATTGCGGCACGATGCTCTCCATTGCGCTGGAACTGGCATGCGAAAACCGGGCCTACGAGGATATTGCCTCGAAATTTTTCGAGCACTTCATCGCGATCGTCGACGCCATGAACGAGATCGGCGGGCAGGGGTTGTGGGACGAGGAGGATGGCTTCTTCTACGACCGGATCGCCATCGACGGGCGGACGCTTCCGATCAAGGTCCGTTCCGTCGTCGGGTTGATCCCGCTTATCGCTGTGGAAGTCGTTGATGAACCGTTGATGGGCCGCTTCCCCGGGTTTGCCAAACGGGCCGCCTGGTTCCTGCGGCACCGCCCCGATCTCGCCGCCCACATCTCCTATCTTTCGAAGACCCATACCGCCCCGACGCAGGGCGAGGAGGGGCAGGAGGGGGCGGCGAGCGGCCATCGCCGGATGCTGGCGGTCATCTCGCGCGAGCGGCTCCTTCGCGTGCTCGCCTACATGCTGGATGAGGACGAATTCCTTTCGCCCTACGGCATCCGCTCCCTTTCCCGGCGCTATGAGGCGGAGCCGTACCAGCTTCAGGTCGACGGGACCTGCTACTCCATCGGCTATGAGCCGGGGGAATCGCGCACCGACATGTTTGGCGGCAACTCCAACTGGCGCGGCCCGATCTGGTTCCCGCTCAACTACCTCTTCATCGAAGCGCTGGAGCGTTACCACCATTTTTACGGCGATTCGCTGAAGGTGGAGTGCCCCACCGGCTCAGGCCAATGGATGACGCTCGGCGAGGTGGCGCGGGAACTCGCGCGGCGGTTGACACTCCTTTTCGAACGCAACGGCCAGGGGCGGCGTCCGCTTTACGGCGACGGTCCGCTGGCGGAGGCCTATGCTGGCGATCCGCATTGGAAAGACCTCATTCTGTTCCACGAGTATTACCACGCCGAAACCGGAGAAGGGCTCGGCGCAAGCCACCAGACCGGCTGGACCGCGCTGGTCGCCCGCTGCTACGGCATCGCCCACGGCATCGGCGAGTAGTCCCGGTGGGAAAAGAAGTCCAACGCCATGGACGACGCGGAGGTCGTCCCAGCACCTTTGTCCCGACGCCGAAATGTCGCGATCCCCGGCGGCCCTACGGGATCACTTCGACCGGCGTACCGAGCGCGACATTGTTAAAGTACGCTTCGGCCATGAAGTCGGGCATCCGGATGCAGCCGTGGGAAGCCGGGTAACCCGGCAGGAAGCCGGCGTGCAGCCCGGTCGCCCCGACGATCCGCATGAAGTACGGCATCTTGGCGCCGTCGTAGCGGGCGTTTTTCGGTTTGGGATCGCGCGCGGACGAAATGTTCGCCTGGATGATCTCCCCGGTCACCTTGTCGACATAATCGCCGTAGAGGGAAGAGACGTGGTCCTTGCTCTTCTGGATCACCTTGAACTTGCCGATCGGCGTGTCGTACCCCTCGCGCCCGGTGGAGATCGCCGAGACGCCGACCAACTGGTCGGCCTTGTAGAAGTAGGCGCGCTGTTCGGTCAGGCTGATGACGATGCGGGGCGGCCCGCTTAACCCATCCCCGTCCCAATAGGAGACGTTGTCAAAATTGGCGCGCTCCTGCCGGGGCGCTGAGACAATGGAGCCGTCGTCGCCCAGATAGAGCGTGTCGCGTCCCAGACGCGGGTCGGAACTGGCACAACCCCCCAGAAACAGGGCGGCGCTGACAATGAGAAGAAAAGACCTGGCGACCATGAGCGAGAAACGTGATTAAACCTCTGCAAAAAGCGATACCCTTCCGGCAGCAGATTTCAAGCCTGGCTTGGCTTGAGATCGGCGAAGATCCGGTTCGCTTCGTCGAGCGTCTCCTTGCTCCCGATGTCGAACCAGATTCCCGGAATTTCGTAGGTATGCACGGGGGTGCGGGTGTAGAGCCACTGGATGAAACGCCCCGGCTGGTCGGGGTTGTTTCCGGCGGCGATGTAGGTGGCGAACATATCGACGGTCCGCCGGGAAAAATAGTAGAGCGCGATGCCGGTGCGGGTGCTCTTGGGGTCCGCCGGTTTTTCCTCGAAGTGGGAGATGACCCCGTCTTCGTTGGTTTCAATCGCGTTGTATTTCCTGATCTGTTCGAGATCCCCGACATCGTAGGTGGCGAGGACCGCCTCCTTGCCCTTGGCAAACTCCGCAAACCCTTCCAGCGACTGGCTGAAAAGGTTGTCCCCGGCAACGACCACCAGGTCGGAAGCGGCGAGCGATTCGCGCGCGATGACGAGGTTGATGTCGCCGATCGCCCCGAGCTTGTCGCTGTCGTCCTTGGAACCGTCGTTGATGATCTTGAAGGAGAGGCGTTGTTCGCGCTGGGCGTAGTCGTCGGCCCACTTCTGGAAATCGGCGGCAAACTTGTCGTTGGTGACGACGTAGACATTTTCGACATCCGGGATCGGGGCAAGATTGTCGATGACCCATTCGATCATCGGCTTTCCGGCAACGTCGAGAAGCGGCTTGGCGCGGTTTTTGGTGAGCGGATAGAGACGGGTGGCGTACCCGGCGGCGAGAATGAGGATGTTCATGTGCGGTTCGAAGAAAGCGGTAGGAAAGAGGGTCGGCGGAAAAATCGGGCGGCTGCGCGGCGAGGCGCTATCGTTTGGCTTTCGCCGTGCGCGGCTCGTCGCGGGTCTGGCTTTCCGCGGACCCTGCATCGTCCATCTCTGACACGTCTTTGTCAATGAGAGTGATCAGGTAGTTGCTCAGGGAACGGCGATCCTGTTTGGCGCGTTGTTTTGCCTTCTCCAGCAGGTCTTCCGGGCAACGGAAGGCGGTATATTTGCTACTCATGGCTTCTCAAAAAGGTGGAAAAAGGTGAAAGGAAGATTGAAAACGGGTGACAAACCGTCCGGGAAAGCCGGTATACGCGACGAAGGGGCTTTCCGGACTGCTTTCAGCCCGAAAGCAGGTGATAAAAGGGGAGTCAACTCCCGTTTAACTGGATGCTAAACAAACTGCCAAGCCTTGTGCAAGCTTTTCGCGTCCTAATCGGCTTTCCCGGGGCCGGATGTGCCCGAAACGCGGTAATTTTCGACAAAATCACGGTGAAAACGATCGTATTCCCCCTTTTCCAGAGCCTCGCGGGCCTGCCGCATCAGGTTCAGGTAAAAGTGGAGATTGTGAAGCGTGATCAGCCGCAGCCCGAGGATTTCCCCCGCCTTGACGAGGTGGCGCAGGTAGCCGCGCGAGAATTCCCGGCAGGCGGGGCAGGCGCACCCTTCTTCGATCGGCCCCTTGTCAAAGGCAAACGAGGCGTTTTTGAGGTTGAGCGTCCCCCGTGCGGTGAACGCGGTGCCGTTGCGGGCGATGCGCGTCGGCAGGACGCAGTCGAACAGGTCGACGCCCCGGGCGATCATTTTCAGCATCTGCGGCGGCGTGCCGAGGCCCATGGCATACCGGGGCTTGTTGGCGGGGAGGTACGGTTCGCTCGATTCGATGGCGGCCATCATCTCCTCCTCCGGTTCGCCGACGCTGACGCCGCCGATCGCGTACCCTTCAAAGTCCATGGCGACGAGCGCCTGGGCGCTTTTTCGGCGGAGCGCTTCGTAGGTCGCCCCCTGGACGATGCCGAAAAGGGCTCCCCGGCGCTTGCCGTCGGCGTCGCGGGCGGCGGCCCAGTCGCGGCACCGCTGCGCCCATCGCAGCGTCAGGTCGAGACTGCGGGCGGCGTAATCGTATTCGCACGGGTAGGGAGGGCATTCGTCAAACGCCATCGCGATGTCGGAACCGAGGGTCGCCTGGATCTCCATCGCGGTTTCCGGCCCGATAAAGCAGGGCGCACCGTTGAGGTGGCTGCGAAAGTGGACCCCTTCCTTGGTGATCTTGCGCAGTTTGGCCAGCGAAAAGACCTGAAACCCGCCGCTGTCGGTCAGGATCGAGCGATCCCACCCCATGAACGGGTGAAGGCCACCGAAGTGTTCCATCACCTCCAGCCCGGGGCGGATAAAGAGATGATAGGTGTTGCCGAGGATGATCGGCGCGCCGAGTTCCTTGAGTTCCCGGGGGCTGACCGCCTTGACGCTCCCCTGCGTGCCGACCGGCATGAACATCGGCGTTTCAACGGTGCCGTGCGGCGTGGTGAGGCGGCCGCGGCGGGCCTTGGTGGCGGGGTCGGTGGCGAGGAGTTCAAACATCGGGTTTTTTGGGATCAATAGAACTGGTCGATCTCTTTGAGCATCCGCTTCACGTGGCGGTGTTTCTTGCGCGGTTTGAGGACGCGGTAGCTCTTGCGGACATCGCCCCACTCGAGAATTTCGATGGTGACCCGGCGGGTCGCCCAGCGGTTCATGGCGTGGCGGCTCGGCATGTAGAGGTCGATCGTATTGGTTCCGGCCAGCGCCCAGCCGTAGTCGTCGACTTCCCGGATTTCGCCGGTTTCGACGATGCGGAAGCGGGTTCCCGCAGGCCAGCGGGCCCAGTCCGCGGCGGCACTCTTGACCTCCTGTTCATAGCGGAGTGTCGTCCCGAGCGCATTCCGCTGGCCGTGGCGGCGGTGATCGCGCTCGGTATGGGTATAGGCCGTCGTCCGGACGCTCTGGAACGTGGTCCGAGCCAGCGGTTTTTCATACGGCGGCAGCCTGCGGGTGGCGCAGCCGCCGAAAAGGAGCAGCGAAAAGAGAAGCAGAAACGAATGGCGCACGGCGGCGTACGGTAGGGAAAAGAGCCCCCGAAGGCAAGGGAGCGGTTGGAGAAAACTGGAGCCATTCCCGGGGGGGCGCGTTCCCGTGTTGCCCCCCGGTTGCCCCGGAGTTATTCCTTTCATGAGGGGATTGACTTGGAACAGCCAGCGTGGGTTTCTGCAATATGTTTAAGATAAGAGAAGCGATAGACTATGATCCGAAGGCGCGCCAAGCCTATCAGAGGCATTTGCAGGAAATCTCAAAACGGGTGCCTTTGAATCTGTGGAGATACTTTGCCGGAGATTTCTTTCACGACGGCAGCATCAGTGAGATTAAACTGGACCTCGAAATGGGGCGGATTTCCATGGAGATCAATTGTCCCAATATCACTCGAAAGATTGAAGGGGAGGATGAATATGTCAATGTGGACTTTCTTTGCACGTTTCAAACGGTGGTGGATTTTCGAATGGGGTTTCGCGACACCAGGGAGATTGAGACTTTCAGAAGACCCTGTTTTGGCTATCTATGGGCGGAGCTATGTGGAGAAGTGGAAGTGCTCGAAAAGCTGAAAGCCGAGCACGATGAAGACTTTTATTCCCTGGTGATTTTAACCAATCCCAACGAGGAATATCTCTCTTTTATTTTTTCGGGCTTCAGCATTGAGGCCAAGGAGCCATGCGCCTATGCCTTGATGCAAGCCAATCCGTTGTTTACCATTCCATTGTATGAGCGTGACGAGACACGCCGGTTAAAATAGCTCCGACCTGGCGCTCACCGGTGAAGCGTCATCCCGAAGAGAGAGCGCCCGGTCCGCAGCCAGAGGGCGCCGACGAGGATCAGCGCGAAGGTGACCAGCAGGAGCCGCTGAAGCGTGAAGTAAACCGGCGGGGCCGGGAGCGAAAAGTGGAGTTTCCCGACCACGGCCGGCTTCGGGTCGTCGGGACGGGTGGCGACAATGCGGACCGTCGCGGAGGCGCTTTCGGGAATGCCGGTGATCCGCGCCTCGATTTCGGGGCCGTCGGTTTTGATGTCCGCCGTCGGGATCGGCACCCACTGGATATGCAACGCCCCTTCCTTCGTATCCCCTTCCTTGGGCGAGAGAAGGATCTGGCGGACCTCCAGCCGGTACTCCAGGTCGAGCGGGGTTCCTTCCCCGTCGGTCGGCGCTTTCCAGGTCATGGTGATGCTGGTGGGGCGGAGTTCGGTCACCTTCGGGGCGACGTTGATCGGCAGCGCGGTTGACTCGCCCTCCTTCCCCTCCGTACGCGCCGCGATGCGCGTCGGGGCCGGGGCGGGCTGACGGTCGCGATGCCGGATGATCTCCGCATGGAGGGGGATGGTGAGGACGTTGCCGACCGTTTCCAGCGTCACTTTTCCCGAAAGAGTCCCCGGCCAGGCGGGGGAGACCGCCACGGTGACGGTCTGCGACCCGGCGGGCGCGAGTTCAAAGCGTTCGGGCGAAGCGGTGAACGGCTCGGGCACGGCCACGGTGACCGGAGCCGGTGTGCCGCCCCGGTTTTCCACTTCGAAGGTGAGCGGGTGTTCCTTGCCGGTTTCGACCTCCCCCCAACTCAGTTCGCGCGGGGTCGCGACGAGCCGGGCGGCGATGGCATCGGCATGAAGGGTCACTTTCCTGGAGCGCTCGCCAAAGACCAGTTTGAGTTCGCCTTCAAACGCGGCGAGATCATCGGGCGGAAGGGTGAGCGCGATGCGGGTGCTCTCTCCGGGGCCGAGGGTCAGCGGTTCGGCGGGGAGGGCGAGCCGTTGCGACGCCGTTTCAAGCGCAAAGGTGCGCGGGGCGTCGGTCCGGTTGCGCAGCGCCAGGGTGCCGGTGCGCACGCCGGTTTCCGCAGAGGCGGCGAGGGTGATCTCGGTCGCTTCCGGCACGATCGGGAAAACGCCTTCGGCGAGGAGTTCGACGATCTTTTCGGTATGTTGCGGCATCCGCAACCGACCGTGGTAAGGCGCGTCCTCTCCGGCCCGGAACCTCAGGCGGACTTCCACGCTTTCCCCCCGGCCGAGATGGTAGTCGGCGGGTTCGATCTGCCACGGGGGATCGACTTCAAACGTGCCTTGGGCGATGCTCCCCCCGGCGTTGCGGATGGTGAGGGTGCGGCTCGTTTCGTCGCCGATGGCGATGGAGCCGAAACGGACCTGCCGGGGCATTTCGATCCTCGCCGGCAGGTCGACGATCGTCACCGTGATCGGCACCGGCGCGGAGCTTCCGTTATCGTCCACCGCGACAAACTGGAAGAGATCGGACTGGTCGCCCCCGGCTCCCATGGAGGCGGTATGCTCATAAACCAGCGTCGCCCGGTCGACATCGTCCTGGCGGATCGTGATCACCCGGCCCAGTTTCGGGTTCTGCCGAAGCCGGTAACGAATCTTCGTGCCGCGCCGCCCGTAGACCGTCAGCGGGATCTCCACCTGCGCCCCGGGGACGATGCGGGCCTCCTGCGGGACCCCCTGCGGCGGTGCGGCGAGGGACTGGGGAACCGCGAGATCGTCCTTCTTCCTTTTCTTGCTGGTGGGAACCGTCGGCAGGGTCAATTCCGCCCGCGCGACCGGCCCCGGGGAGAGAAGCAGGCCGACCAGCAGGAGCGCCCCGAGGAGCCGCCACCGCCTGAAACGCGGCGTTGGAAAGAGTTTTCGGTTGATCGTCCGTTGCGCTGACATTAAAGAAAATCGAAGGGAAGCGTAGGGAGAAAACATGGGAAAAGGCAAGCCAAGGCCGGTCCTTTTCCAAAACCTGTTTTTTTCTTACATTCTCACTGGGGAACGTTTAGCCTGCCTGCCACCCACAGTGACTCCCCCGGTTCACGTGTTTTTGCAATGAGATTTTTTTCCCGCTCCTCTTTCGGCATGGTTCCGGCGTTCTTCGCGCTGGCCCTTACCTTTGCCGGAACCCTCCCCGCCCATGCCGCCCTGCGCGGTCGACCGATGAAGCGCGCCAGTGAGTCGTTGCAGCGACAGGCTCCGCCCCAGGTTTCGCCGCGCATCCTGGAGGAAACGACCCCGGCCAACGCCCGGGTGGTCATCTCGTTGAGCAAGCAGCGCGCTTACCTGATGTCGAACGGGCGGGTGGCGATCGACTCCCCGGTTTCCACCGGAAAATCGGCCGGAATGACGCCGACGGGGGTCTTCAAGATCACGGAAAAGGATCGTGACCACCGTTCCAATATCTACGGCAATTTTGTGGATCAGCAGGGGCGCATCGTGCGTGGAGGGGTGAGCGTGCGGATCGACTCCGCCCCGAGCGGCACCCGGTTCGTCGGTGCGCCGATGAAGTATTTCATGCGCATCCACGGGGCGGTCGGGATGCACGTCGGCATCCTCCCCGGCTACCCTGCGTCGCACGGCTGCATCCGGATGCCCGAGAAGGTGGCCGAGATGATCTTCCAGCGGGTCAAGCTCGGGACGCCGGTGGAAGTGGTGCGGTAGAGGAGCGGAAAAGCGGGTGAACCCGAGGTCCAACGCCACGGTCGAGGCGGAGGTCGACCCTCCACGGCGCATTTGGGATCAACCCCTTTTTTTCTGCCGTGAAGGCGTGGCGTGCCGCAGCAGCTCTTCGGCGTGCGCCAGCGCGGAGTCGCTGGTGCCGCCGAGCATCCGGGCGATCTCTTCGACCCGTTGCGCTCCGGTCACTTCCGAAAGGGTCGAGAGGGTCCGCTCGTCGCGGATCTCCTTGTTGACGACAAATTGTTGCGAGGCCGCCGCCGCGACCTGCGGCAGGTGGGTGATGCAGAGGATCTGGTGCCGCTCGCCGAGCGAACGCATCTTGCCGCCGACGGTGTGGGCGATCTCGCCGCCGACGTTGGCGTCGATTTCGTCGAAGACGAGCAGCGCCACGTGGTCCTGCCCTGCCAGCGACGATTTCACCGCCAGCATGACGCGCGAAATTTCCCCGCTTGAGGCAATCGCCTTGAGCGGCTTGGACGGTTCGCCCAGGTTCGGCGCGAAAAGGAACTCGACCCGTTCCAGCCCATGCGGGCCCGGTTGCCCCAGGGCGATGAGGTCGATCGAAAACTCGGCCTTTTTGAACCCGAGATCGCGCAACTGCTCGCGGACATCGTTGCCGAGCCTGGGCGCGGCGGCGGCCCGTTTTTTGGAGAGCGCTTCCCCGGTTTTGAGCAGGGAGGCTTCGCCCTTTTTGATCGCTTCCTGAAGGCGGAGCAGTTCGTCGCCCCGCGACTCGATCTTGTGAAGCCGTTCGGCGGCATTGCGGCCAAAGGCGATCACCTCGTCGTAGCCGGGGCCGTACTTTCGCTTGAGGGTCTCGATCACGTTGACCCGTTCCTCGATCTGCGCAAGCTGTTCGGGGTCGAGGTCGAGCGCCTGGGCGTAGTCGCGAAGGGTGGCGGCGAGGTCGTCGAGTTCCGCCACGGCGGCGAAGTGGCGTTCGCTCAGTTCGGCGAGCGACGGGTCGAGCTTTTCGAGGTCGCGGAACGTCCGCCCGACTTCGTGAAGGCCGGAAAGGAGCGCTTCCTCGCTTTCGGTGAGCCGCCCGACGGCCTGGGTGGCCAGTTCAACGAGCCGACGGCTGTTTCCCGCGACCTGATAGCGTGCCAGCAGCCCCTCTTCCTCGCCGGGAAGCAACGCGGCGGTTTCGATCTCGGCGACCTGGTGGCGGAGCAGATCGGTCTCCCTTTCAAGGGCGGACTCGCTCGAATGGAGTTCGTCGTACTCCGCCCGCAGCGATTGCAGTTGCTGGTACTCGCTTTCAAAGGTTTCGCGCAGCGACAGGCAACCGGCAAAGGCGTCGAGCAGGTCGAGCTGTTTTTCCGTGGAGAGGAGCGACTGGTGATCGTGCGGGCCGTGGAGATCGACCAGCGACTCGCCCAGCTTCTTGAGGACGGAGAGGGTCGTCGGGCTGGCGTTGATGAACTGCCGGTTGGTTCCCGTGCGGGCGAAACTCCGCTTGATAATGAGAACCCCTTCTTCGCACGGCTCGACCCCCTGTTCCTCAAGCCAGGTATTGAGCGCGGCGGGGTCGGCGAAACCGCCGAGGTCAAAGATCGCCTCCACGGTGCAAAGGTCGGCCCCGGTGCGGATGAGCGACTTGTCGGCCCGTTCGCCGACGATCAGCTTGAGCGCGCCGATGATCATCGACTTGCCCGAGCCGGTCTCGCCGGTGACGGTGGTAAAGCCGGGCTGGAGGCACCATTGAAGTTCTTCAACGAGAGCCAGGTTGCGGATACGCAGGGAGGTGAGCGTTGCGGGCACGGTGCGAGAGTATGGGGGAGCGCTTTCTTTTTTCAAACCCGGAGTCGCGAGGCAAGCCGCTTTTTTCTTGGAAAATGAAGCTTTCAGAGAAGCGATCCTTTGAAGCATCATCGGCGGACTTGTGAACACCACCGCTTCCACCCTCTCCATCACCTTCCTGGGCACCGGCACCTCGCTCGGCGTGCCGGTGATCGGGTGCGGGTGCGAGGTCTGCACTTCCGCCGATCCCCGCGACCGGCGGACCCGTTCCTCGATCTATGTCGAGACGCCGGAGATGGCGTGGGTGGTCGATACCGGGCCCGATTTTCGCGCCCAATGCCTGCGGGAGCAGGTCCGGCGTGTCGATGCCGTCCTTTACACCCATTCCCATACCGACCATATCGTCGGGTTCGACGACCTGCGCCCGTTCTGTTTTCCGAGCCGGTGGCTGCCGGTCTACGCCGGTCCGGAGACGATGACCGACCTGCGGCGGGTCTTTGAATTCGCCTTCAACGGCGAGAATGTTTTCCCCGGCTACATGCACCCGGAACCGCGCGTGATCAACGGGCCGTTTTTCCTCGGGGAGACCCGCGTCGTACCGCTTCCGGCGGAGCATGGGCGTACGCCGGTGCTCGGTTTTCTCTTCGAACGGGAGGGACGGCGGCTGGCGGCTTATTTAAGCGATTGCAAGGCGGTGGCCGACGACGTGGTCGAGCGGATGCGCGGCGTGGAGGTGTTGATCGTCGACGCCCTGCGCCACCGGCTCCACCCGACGCACATGAACGTCGACGAAGCGCTCGCCCTTTCGCGCAAGGTGGGGCCGGGAGCCACCTGGTTGACCCACCTTTCCCACGAAGCCGGGCACAGGAAAACGGAGGAGGAGCTTCCTTCCGGCGTCAGGATCGCTTATGATGGGTTGAAACTTTCGTTTTGAACTTTGCTCCGGACCCCGGAGCGAAGCCCCCGTTTTTTTCATGATATTGAGAACCGCTTTCGCCTTTCTGCTGCTGGTCGCCTTCCTGACCGGGGAGGTGGCGGCCCAGCGCACGGCAGCACCGAAACCGGGGAGCGACGAGGCGGCCACGCTGGTGGTTTTCAATGAGAGCGACCCCTCTTCGGTCAACCTCGCCGCGAGCTACGCCGACAAGCGGGGGATTCCCTTTTCGCAGATGGTTGCGCTTGCCTGCCCGGCGAGCGAGGAGATCACGCGCGAGCAGTACGAGCAGACGATCGCCACGCCGTTGCGCGAAATGTTGGTGGCGCGCGGCTGGTGGAAGCTCGCCCCGGGTTCGGAAAAGGTGGTCGAAAGTTCGATCCGCTTTGTGGCATTGATGCGGGGGATTCCGCTCAAGATCGCCCCGATGCCCGAGCCGGGCCCTCGCGATTCCAGCCGGCAGGTGCCCCAGCCGTTTCGTCACAACTCGGCGGCGGTCGACTCGGAACTGGCGTGTCTCGGGATGGCGGTCCGCCAGATCACCGGCCCGGTCGACAATCCGTATTACGGCGCGAGGATGTCGCTCAAGGAGTTTTCGCACCCGGGGTTGCTCCTGGTCTGTCGTCTCGATGCCGCCACCCCGGCCACGGTCCAGCGGATGATCGATGACTCCGTGCGGGCGGAGAAGGAAGGACTTTGGGGATTTGCGTATATCGATTCACGCCATACGAAGGAGGGCGGGTTGCGCGTCGGCGACGAGTGGTTGCAGCGGATCGCGGATGAAGTGATGCGGGCCGGCATCCCGTGGGTCCACGAAAATACGCCCCAGCTTTTCCCTCGCCCCTACCCGATGCGCGATGCCGCCCTTTACTACGGCTGGTATTCCGGCCAGGTGCAGGGCCCGTTCGAGGAGCCCGGCTTCCGCTTTGCGCCCGGGGCGGTGGCGGTTCACATCCATTCCTTCTCCGCAGCCACCCTGCGCGAACCGCTCCGGAACTGGTGCGCGCCGTTGCTGGAGCGCGGGGCTGCGGCGACGCTGGGAAATGTTTACGAGCCGTATTTGCAGATGACGCCCGACCTCGCCCGGTTTCATCAACGGCTCCGCGACGGCGCGACTTTTGCCGAAGCGGCCTATGCCTCCCAGAAGGTGCTTTCGTGGATGACGACCTTTATCGGCGACCCGCTCTACCGGCCCTTCAAGGGATGGGCGAAGAAATCGCCGCCTGCCGGGAAGGAGGCGTACGGAGCCTACCGTGCGGGGGCTCGCCAGTGGTTTGGCGACCGGCGTTCCACCGGGGAGGCAGCGCTTGCCCGCAAGGGGAAGGAACTCAAGAGCGGCCTTCTTTTTGAAGGGCGCGCGGCGCTTCAGCTTTCGGCGGGCGACACCGCTGCCGCGCTGGCTTCGCTGGAGCAGGCCCGCCGCTTTTATTCCCAGGCCGGCGACCGGCTCCGCTGTTCGTTTCATGCCGTCGGGCTGCTCCTGAATCTTAAACGACCCAAGGAGGCGCTCGCTCTGGCCCGGAGCGAGATCGCCGCTTATCCCAACGAAAAGGCAACGGTGCTGCTCAAGGCGATCGTCCATCAGTTGACGACGCCGCCACCCACCCCGGCCCCCAACGCAGGAACGAAGGCCGCGCCGTAGCGCGCGAAAAAGAAAGTGGACGGCATGGAGCTATCTCTCCCTCCCGGCTCCCCGGCGCAGCGTTACCGGGAGTGGCGCGAAGCGTCCGCGCTTTCGGAGGCGGCGCGATCGTTGGAACTGGTCGGCGAGATGAGCGAGCCGGAGTTCCAACTCCGGTGGTTTTCCGGCGCGTACGGACGCTTTCTGAAGACGACGGAAGGCGAGTCGGTCGAGGTGGTGGATTTCGGCCGGTGGAACCCCGAAGCCGGGCCGACTTTTGTCGGGTGTCGGCTTCTTTTTGCCTCCGGCGAGCGGGAAGGGGAGATCGAAGTCCGGCTTGACGGCGGCGAATGGGAGCGCAATGCCGCCGAGTCCGCCGACTTTGACCGGGTGATCCTTCACGTCTTTGGCGGGGGCGGGGTGACCGGGCTGTGCCGCCGTGAAACCCGACGCCGGGAGGGCGGCATGGTGGCTCAGGTCGCCCTCGACGCGACGGAGGTCCGCCTGCGCGAACGCCCGGAGCCGCGGTCCCAGGCGGGGTTGCCGCTTTGGGAGGGGCTTTCCGCCGAAGAGGTCGCGGCCCGGCTGGAGGCGGCGGCGCATTACCGGCTTTTCGTCAAGGCGGACCGACTCTGGAAGGGGGTGCAGCGTTTCGGTCATCAGGAGGCGCTTTACCAGGCGGTGGCGGAGACGCTCGGCTATCGTTACAACAAGCTTCCGTTTCGACTCCTGACGCAACGCTTCCCGGTCGCCTTTTTAAGAAGGAAGCACCCTTCGGAGATTGAGACGCTCCTCTTTGCCGGAAGCGGTTTCCTCGGGGCGACCGATCTGGCCGCCTTTCCCGACGATACGCAGGGCTACCTGCGGGAGCTTTGGGAACGGTGGTGGCCGCTCCGTTCGTCGGTCGATCGCCTCGTGCTGCCCGCCGGGCTCTGGAATTTCAAGGGAGTGCGCCCGGTCAATCATCCGCAGCGGCGGGTGGCGGCGCTCGCCATTCTGGTGGCCAACTGGCCGATCGTCGAAAGCCTCGCCCCGGGCGGCGACCCGGAGACGTTGCGCGGCTTTTTCACCCGCCTGCGGCATCGGTATTGGGATCATCATTACACGCTGACCTCCCGCGCCAGCCGGGGGAGGATGGCCTTGATCGGCCCGGCGCGGGCGACGGCGATGCTCGCCAACGTCTTTTTTCCCGCCGTCATCCCCTCCGGTCCGGAGCATTGGAAAACCTACCGGGAACTTCCCGCGCCCGATTCCAACGAGCGGCTTGCCCGCGGCCTGAAACGGTTTTTCGGCACGGGCGGGGAGAGGTGGCTGCGGCGGATGGCCGATCAACAAGGGTTGCTGCAATGGATGGACGACCTTCCCTCCGACCCGGAGGCCGCCCGCGCGGCGTCGCGGCTTACCCTTTTTGCGTGATGGCGTGGCTGATCGCCACCTCCAGTTCGTCGACATCGTACGGCTTGGCGATGACGCCGCAGAAACCGTAATCCCGGAAGCGGCTCATGATCGGGTCCATCGCGTAACCGCTGGAGACGATGGCGCAGGCATCCGGGTCGATCTCCTTGAGCTTGCGCACCGCTTCCTTGCCGCCCATGCCGCCCGGGATGGTGAGGTCCATGATGACGACATCGTACGGTTCCCCGGCGGCTGCCGCTTCCTGGTAAAGGTGGAGCGCCGTCTTGGCGTCGAGCGCCTGGCCGACGCGGTAGCCGAGCGGGGTGAGCGCGTAGTCGACCAGTTCGCAGATGATCTCCTCGTCGTCCATGACCAGCACCTTTCCCTTGCGCCGCGTCGTCTTCGGCAGGGGGGCGGCTTCGGGGGTGATTTCGGCTTCCGAAGCGGGGATGTAGATGGAAAAAACCGCGCCCCGGCCCGGCGGCGAATCGACGCGGATCAGGCCATTGTGGTTCTTGACGATGGAGTACGAGGTCGCCAGCCCGAGGCCGCTTCCCTTCGGCTTGGTGGTAAAGTACGGGTCGAAAATCTTCTTTCGCGTCTCCTCCGGGATGCCGGGGCCCTCGTCCTCGACTTCGATGCAGATATAACGCCCGGGCTGGAGCGGAATCGGGGCATTGGCGGCGGTGAAATCGAGGTTTTGCCCGCGCACCGTCAGCGTGCCGCCGGAGCGCATCGCCTGGACGGCGTTGACGGCGAGGTTGCCGATCACCTGGCTGATCTGCCCCGCGTCGATGTCGACCGGGCAGAGGTCTTCGGAAATCTGGAATACGGGGCGGACATTGGTGCCGCTCAACGAAAAGCCGACGGTGTCGAGCACCAGTTGGCGCATGGAGGCGGTTTTCTTGATCGGCGCGCCCCCCTTGGCAAAGGTCAGGAGCTGCTGAGCGAGGTCCTGCGCCCGGAGGCTCGCTTTTTTGGAGGCTTCGATCCGCTGGCGCGCGGTCGACTCGACCTGTTGCGCGGCGAGCGAGAGGTTGCCGATGATCGCGGTCAGAAGGTTGTTGAAGTCATGCGCGATCCCGCCCGCCGCCAGCCCGAGGGACTCGAGTTTTTCGGCCTTCTGGTATTCCTCTTCCGCGCGGATGCGCTCGGTCACGTCGCGCAGGACCAGGACGGTGCCGAGCTTGCGTTCCTGGCGGTTGCGGATCGGCGCGGCGCTGACTTCCACGACCCGCTCGGTCCCTTCCCGGGAGACGAGGACCATCTGCGCGGCGAGCTGGTCGGGCGTGTCGAGGATCAGGTCAACGTCAAACGGCTTGCGGGCGCGGTGGCTGACGAGATGGATCACCTCGCCGAGTCTTCGATCGGCTGCCTCCGGTTGCGTCCAGCCGGTCAGGTCTTCGGCCACCGGGTTGACCATCATGATCAACCCGTCGTTATCGGTGGTGATGCACCCTTCCCGGATGGAGCGGAGCGTGACCGCGAGCAGTTCCTGTTCGGCGGCGATATCTTCCTCGTACCGCTTGCGTTCCCGCTCGGCGGTGTCGCGCATGATGGTGAAATCGTCCTGAAGCCGTTCGGTTTCCGAAGCGAGGACTTCCGCCTCCTGCTTGCGCGCGATTTCGGCGGCGGCGCGTGCGGCAAAAATCTGGAGCGTCTGGCGCGAGACGTCCATGTTGGAGATCGGGTGCCGCCCGATGACGCCGATCAGCCCGATCGGGCGTCCCGTCGGGTCGGAAAGCGTGGTGGAGAGCAGGCTTTCGGCCTCCATCTTCTCCAGGATCGGGTCATGCGGAAACGCCTCCCGCACGCCACGGGGGTAGGCGGTGAAACTGCTCTCCAGCGCTTTTTCAAAGATGGTGCCGGTGATGTTGTGATCCCCCTTGCTCCGGATGCGGCCATGTTCGGCCACGAGCAGGGAGCAGAGGGCGATCTCAGGCCGGTTGTCGGTCTCCAGCACGAAGGCGAAGTCGTTCTGAAGCACCTGCGAAAGCTGCTGGAGGAGGCTGCGCACGAAGCTCTCGCCGGTCATTGAGGAGACGCCGAGCGAAATGTGGTGGACGGTCTCCTCGGAATGCTTGCGCCCGGAGACATCGTGGATCATGACGATGAACGTCCGCCGGGCCTGGCGGGGGGCTTCGGAGATGGAAAGCTCCACCGGAAAGGTCTGGTAGTTGCGGCGCTGGCCAAAGGCGATCACCGTCTGCCGGCCCAGCGCCGCCACGTCGTGCAGAAAGTGGCGCTGCGGGATGAGCGCGGAGATTTTTTGTCCGATCAGCTTGCCCGGTTCGTAGGCAAACATCCGTTCCGCCGCCGGGTTGCACGAGAGGATGACGCCGTTGATGTCGACGGTGAGAAGCGCTTCGGGGGAGGCTTCAATGATGGAGAGCGCCTCCGTAGCCGCCTGTTCGGCGGCGTGGAGATGGGTCTCGTGCGCGTTGAAAATTTTCCAGACCGAAGTCGCCAGCGCACTGATGGCGACGATGCCCGCCAGCCCGTAGGCGGCGGTTTTGAGAAGCTCCAGCCGGTCCACCCCGGGCAGCGGTGCGGCGTTGGCCCGGTAGAGTTGAACAGAAATGAGAAAAAAGATGAGACAGAGCAGCGCGATGGCGACCACTCCGAGAAAAAACGAACCGGCGAGGCGCAGCTTCAACCCATCCCGTCGACTCAGCCCGACACGGATCTGCGTCAGGCGGGAAGCGAAAGAGGGGAGGGATGGCATGGGGGCCTATTTGCCGGGAAGCGGCTAAAAGTCGTTTTCTGCCTCGAAAATCGTTCTTTTATCCATCTTTCTCTGTTCGTAGACCCCTCTCCGGGGAGGGAGGGAAGGAATTGCCGCCTTCTTTTCAGAAATGCAAAAAGGAATGAACCGGGTGAGGCTCCAGCCGTTTTCGTCCGTTGAGGGCGTCGAGTTCGACCAGAAACTGGGTCGACAGCAGGCAGCCGCCGAGGTGGGCGATCAGTTCGACCGCCGCCGCCGCCGTGCCGCCGGTCGCCAGCAGGTCGTCAATCAGCACGACCCGCTCATTGCGGCGGATGCCGTCGACATGAATCTCGACCGTCGCCGTGCCGTACTCCAGATCATAGGTGGTTTCCTTGGTGGAGTAGGGGAGTTTTCCCTTTTTGCGGACCGGAACAAACCCCACATTGAGCGCATACGCCGCCGCCGCTCCGAACAGGAAGCCGCGTGCGTCGATCCCGACGACCTTGTCGATTTCGAGACTGCGGTTGAGATCGACAAACTGGTCGATCGCATTGCGAAAGAGCTTCCTGTCTTCGAGAACGGGGGTGATGTCGCGAAAAATGATCCCCGGCTTCGGGAAATCAGGAATGGCCCTGATGGCGTTCTGAAGCTCCAGAAGCTGCTGGCTGGCAGGTAAACTGCTTGCCTCAGGGAGAGGGGTCGCTGGTGACGCGGAAGGAACATGGTTCATCTTTCTTTGAATTATCAGGAAAAACCCCGTCATGGCAAGTCCCGGGGGCGATCTGCTCCCACGAGGGGAGCGCGATCCCCGCCCGGCCGGCCGTGAGCAACCTTAAAAAAACCTCCTTTTCAATGAGTCGCAAAAATACGTACCCCCTTCGCCCGAGTCCCGGAAATTTTCCTCAGGGAATCTCCCGTCATCGCCGTCGGGGGGATTCGGCGGAAAGATAAGGTTGCCACCTTCCGGTTTGATTTGATAGAACCATCGGCAAAATCCGCCCTCCTGCCGATGAAACTCCGGCAATCCGTTCTGGCTGTCGAAAGGCAGCCGCGCTGGCGTGGGGTGGCGGCCCGGCTTTCACCATAAAGATTCATTTTATTTTTTTAAGTTCCCCATTTTTCTAATGAGATACCGTTCCTGCTATCCTGTTTTTCTTGCTGTGTTGATGGGCGCTTTACTGCCGGTAAGCGCACAGGAGGAGTATTCGTCGACGACGGAAGCGGCCGCTCCGGCTTCCGAGAGCAGCTTTTCCTTGCAGACCACCACGACGGAGGTGGTTGAGGCCGATGTCGAGGAATCACCCGGCTTCTTCTTCCAGGGGGGGTACGGCTACCTGCCGGAACTGGTCAGTTCGCTCGGCGAAGGGGTCGACCTGCTTCCGCCGATCGACTTCGATGTCACGGTCAAACAAGGCTATAACGACAACGTCTACAGCCGGGCCGACAAGAAGGGGAGCTTTACGACAGAGATGACGCTCGGCGTCAACGTACTCCTTTCCAGGGCTCGCACCTTCCTGAATCTGTCCGCGAGGGCGGGCGGCGTCTATTACTGGTCGGAAGCGCGCAGGCCGCTGGTGCCGCGCGGCGATCTGAGTCTGAGTTATGCCTACAAACTCACGCCCCGGCTGACCTTTACGGCGCGGGTTTCGGCAGGTTACTACGATCAGCCCAACCTGACGATTCCCAACACGACGGTGTTGATCAATGGCGGCGATTATTTTATCGGAACTTCGCTCTTTGACCTGACTTACCGCTGGACGCCGCTTTTTTCGACCACGACCTCCCTCCAGTTGGGCACCCAGCTTTACCGGGAATCCCGTTCGCAGTCCTCGGACTACTTCTCCTTCACGATCGGCCAGGTCTTCCGTTACATCTACTCGCCCGTCTTGAGCGGCGTGCTCGACCTGCGCTACGGAGAGACTTATTTCGACGATTCAACGCGCAATTCCCAGAGCGAATACATCCTCCTGGGGGCCGACTACCGCTGGACTTCCCGCCTGAGCGCTTCCCTGCGCGGGGGTGTCCAGCTCCGGCAGTATGATCTCGCTGGCACCAGGGACGTCGCCAGCCCTTATTTTGAGGCCAGCCTTGGCTACCGCTATGGCCGGGGCTCCTTTCTCCACTGGGTCAGCAGCTTCGGCTTTGAACAAGGGTATGTCAGCCAGCAGAGCAATCAGTCGCTTCGCACCGGGCTTTATATCACCCAGGTCCTGACTCCCAGGATCAACGGGCGCATCGGCGGCAGCTACAGCTTTCAGATCCTCGAAGGTCTGGCCCAGCAAAGCTACACCTACCACCAGCACCTGATCACCGGTACCGCCGGTCTTGATTTCGTCGTCAGCCGCGCGGTGACGCTCTTTGCCAACTACGATATCTCGAGCGTGATCTACGAGCAGCAGCGCAGCGCCGACTACGTTCGCAATCAGGTCTCGGTCGGTGCAAGATTCCGTTTTTAGCAGCCTGCCCGCAGCCCGGCCACCACGGCTCCGGGCTGCCGCGCCCGGGAATTGGGGGAGAAATCCGGGCTCCCCTTTTCCGGCATTTCCCACCGTGTCACTTCTGTTTTACCTTGAAAAAAGAGGTGCGCTCATGAAGGTTTCAGGCGCGGCAACTTCTCCTTGCGTATTCGTGACGCAGGCGTAACGTCACCGGCCACCCCTGATACCCTTTTTCTCCGCTCATGAACGATTCCTCCGACTCAGAAGGCTCCGTACTTCATTTTCTCGATTACTGGCGCATCATCCGCCTGCGCTGGTCTTTGATCCTGACGGTTTTTCTGCTGGTGATCGTTTCTGCGAGCGTGGTCTGTTACTTTCTGCCCCGCGAGTTTTATTCGAGTGTGCTCGTCCAGATCCGGCCGACCGACGCCGGTCTGAAGATTTTTGGCACCGAAAGCCGCGGCGCCACTTCTTCCCTCGCAACGGAGTTTCAGATCCTGCGAAGCAAGAAAGTGCTCTACCCCGTCATCGAACGGCTCGACCTCCAGAAGCGATGGTCGGTCCCCGGCGAACAGCCGATGTCGATGGAGGAGACCTACTTCAAGCTTCGCCGCAAACTGGATCGTACGCAGGACATCCGCAATACCGAGCTGGTCGAAATCGGCGTCTACTCCACCAGCGCCCAGGAAGCGGCGGACATTGCCAACGAGGTGGCCCTTTCCTACCAGAAGGTCAAGGAGGATGACCAGGTGGCCATGGTGGAAAAGGAGCTTGGCGAACTCCACTCCGAGATTGAAAAGAAGCGCCAGAGCGTCGACGAAGCGCAAAAGGAAGTCCGGCGCATCGCTTCCGAGCAGGGAATTATCGATTTGAGTCCGGAAACCCTGGAAACCGCCCAGACCCACGAAGAACAGTTGGTCACCCGGGATGAAACGCAGGCCAACGAATTGAAGCTTCGGCTGGTGGAGTTGCAGACCCAGTTGGAACAGACCGAAAACCTCGAGCCCGAGGAGTTGATGAAGGCATTGACCCTTCTGAACATCGCCGACCCGACCGTGGCCAAGATCATGCCGCTCTACCAGGATGTATCCGTCGAGGAGGCCCGGCTGTTGAATTCCGGTTACGGCAGCAACCACCCGAGGGTCAAGGCGCTTCAGGCGCAGAAAAGGGTTTATCAGGCCCAGCTTTCCGAGCAGAACGAGGCGTTGCGGGCGTCGCTGACCACCCGTCTGCGCGTGACCGAGGCGACGCTTGATGCGCTCAACCAGAAGCTTGAAGCCACCAAGGCACGCTACCAGACCTCCCGCCAGCAGAACGTCGAGTATGTCAACGCCAAGGTTGCCTACGTCAGCGCGAAGCGGATTCTTGAAGCCGCGGAAACCCGGCTTGAAACCCAGCGCATGCAGTTGGGGATCTCCATCTACCCGATCAAGGTCTGGAACCCGGCGGAACCCTCCACCGGGATTGCCCGCCCCAACGTCCCGATGTACATGTCGCTGGCGGTGGTGCTTGGGTTGGGGCTTGGCGTCGGTCTCGTCTTTTTCCTGGAGTACCTCGACACCAGCATCAAGAGCCTGGAGGAAGCCGAAAAGCTGCTGGGCGTGCCGGTATTGGGGGTCATTCCCAAGAACATCGGTCACCTGATCAACGAACCGGGCGATACCCCGGAATGCGAAGCTTACCGCATTCTCCAGACCAACATCGACTTTACCTTGAACGGGTATGAGAAAGGGCGGACGTTCACGGTGGTTTCGGGCGGAGCGGGCGAGGGCAAGTCGACGACCATCAACAATCTCGCGACGACCTACGCAAGGGCCGGGTATCGTGTTCTGATCGTCGACGCCGACCTCAGGCGCGCCTCCCAGCATCAGTTGCTGAACCTTTCTGCGGATGTCGGTTTTGTCGATGTCCTGAGCGAGAAAGCGACGCTGGAAGAGGCGGTCCAGTCCACCCGGGAGCCGAACCTCTTCCTGCTCGCATGCGGGAATATTTCCAATGAGTGGAAGGGCATCCTCGCCTCCCGACACCTTCAGGAGTTTATCGCTTACATCAAGGATCATTACGACATGATCTTTTTTGACTCACCACCGATTTTTGGTTTGAGTGACGCTTCCGTGCTGGTCCGCGAGGTGGATGCCTGCCTGGTGGTCATTCAGTACCGCCGTTTCCCCCGTTCCATGCAGGCGCGCGTCAAGCAGATGATCGTCCAGGCCGGGGGGAATCTTCTTGGAGTGGTGCTCAATCGGGTGGATGTCCAGCAGGACGCCAGCTACCACTACTACTCCCAGTATTACGACTATTATCAAACGACCGGAGGCGGCAAGGGGAGCAAGGCGCCCGCCATGGCCAGTGATCAACGCCGTTCCGGTTCCGGCACTTCCCAAGATGAATACTAACCTTTTCCGTTTCCATGGGTGCCATTGGGTGCTCGCTTTCCTGCTGCTCTTTGGAGGGAGCGCCTGGGCTCAGAACACCCCCTTGCTGCGGGTCGGCGATACCGTGCAGATCCGCATTTCAGGCGTGCCTGCCGAGGAAATCGGCCAGTTTAACAATAGCTACCTCATCGACGGAAACGGCACGGTCAACATTCCCTTTATCGGTCACGTCCAGGCGGCAGGCTTGCAGCCCGGCCAGTTGCAGGCGAGTATTGAGTCAAAGCTCAAGAGTGACAGGATCTATACCCATCCGACGATCATCATCACCAGTGAAGGTTCGGCGCGGTTTGTGACGGTGGGCGGGAACGTCCGCTCACCCGGGCGGGTGGTCCATACGGCTGACCTGACGCTGATTTCCGCGATCAGCGCCGCCGGTGGATTCAATGAATTTGCAGATCAGAAAAGAGTCCGCCTTGTCCGGGGCGGCAAGACCACGATTTTCGACGTTCGCGACCTGAAGAGGGACCCTTCGCAGGACCCCCGCGTCCTTCCGGGGGATCAGATCGACGTCCCTGCGGCCGGCATCTGGCCGTTTTAAGCATCCCATTCTTCTCTTTTAGGGCACCCGAAGGATGCCTCCTGTAGAAATAAGGCAGCGCCGCGAAGGAGCGGCAGCTTGTCCTCGGCGGTGGCTACATCCAGATGGATTTTCCACTCCTCCGCCCGCTTTCAGGCTGGCTCCCAAAACCCGGAAAACACCGGACCTGAAGACCGGAAGGGAGCCATTGCAGCCCTTAAACAGAGGGTTTGCAGAAAAACGATAAAATGAAGTATTTTCTTCTTGCCGAAATCGGAATTCAACGGCATTGTCACCGTCCTTTCCACGGAAAGTCTCGCGGAGCATCCCTCTTCAAGGGAATAACCGCACCGTTCAAAACGGGGTCTTAGCTCAGTTGGTAGAGCGCCTCAATGGCATTGAGGAGGTCAGGGGTTCGAATCCCCTAGGCTCCACTTTGAAAGAACCGCCCACAAGGCGGTTTTTTTGTGCCGTTTTCCCTGGGTAATCGCTGATTTTCAACGACTTACAAAGATTGGCTCGAGAGAAAAGGGAAGCCGGAAAATTAAGCTGTTGTGTCGTTTGAGTGTATTTTAGGGTATTTCTGTGCCCAAAATACCGCCACAGAAACCGCCACCGGAGAAAGCCTCGGAACCACCGACCAACCAGAAGGGCAATGTTCCGGTCGCCTGGGGTGAAACCCGAAAGCGCTTCATGTTGACGGTCTACACCACCGATGGTGACGGAAAGACGAAGCGAAAGCGAACCTTTTACCGGGAGAAGGAAGACGCGGAGAGGGAATGGAAAGCCCACGTGCGGCGAGTGGAGCGCCACGGGAAGCAGTCAGCCGCCTACGATGCCATTGCTCATCGCGAGTACGAAGAAGCAAAACGGATCGTGCCGGAGGTGGATCTCCGGGAAGTCGCCCGGTTCTATCGGTCTCACCATCCAGAGGATGCCATTAACACCGCCGTGGCGGAGGCGATTGCCCTTTTTCAGGCTCAAAAAGAGTCTCAAAACCTCTCCGACAGTCATTCCCGGAGGCTTAAGACGCATCTTGACCGGTTTGCTCTCACCTTCGGGGACCGTCTGGTGAGGGAGGTTACTGGAAACGAGACACTGGAGTGGGTCCGGGATCTCGGGAAGGAGCTTGATCCCAGGACCGTCTGGAATCACTACGATTCCCTCTGCAATTTCTTCAACTGGTCAGCGCGGCGCGGGTACACGAAGAATGCCTCCACCGACGACATTCATGAATCTGACCTTCCGGTGATTCCGAAGAAACCGAAGGGAGTGCTGACCGTGGAGCAGGTCCGGGCGATGCTGGCTTGGCTCGATGCGAATCGTCCACGCTTCGTGGCCTGGCATGCGCTCCAGCTTTTCGCCGGCATCCGAAACGCTGAAGTGGCGCGGATGCAATGGGAATGGATCGACCTCAAGAGGCAGGTAATCACGCTCCCGGGGTGGACTCTCGACCGCGACGGCGGAGAAGTCACCCGTGTCGTGAAGACCGGGGATGATTGGGTGTTGCACGACCTTCCCGAGAATCTTTGGCTGTGGCTGGAGAAGCACGGAGAGGAAAAGGGACCGATCCGCGCTCCCTCGGGAGATGCGGTCAAGAGGATGCGCGGGCGCCGGTTTCGTGAACTGCCGGAGCATCCAATCCCATCTTGGCCCCAGAACGCTATGAGGCACACCTTTTGCACCATGATGATCTCCCTGCACGACGATGCGGCGAAGGTCGCCAACTGGTCGCGGCATACGAACCCGAAGCAGCTTTACAAGAGCTACGTCGGGAAGCTGGTCTCAAAGGAGGAGGCGAAGGAGTTTTTTGCGATCGCGCCTCACTCCACCCAATCCCGCACGGCGTAAATTTGCCGGATCAACCGCCGTTTGCGCCAGATCCCGTCCCCGTCCCGATCAGATGCCGCGCCGAACTCCGCGCTCGGGGAGGTATTCCCTTCGAGGGTGACGGCGGAGGAGTCGCCCCAGGTTTCAATGAGGCCGGTGTGGGCGACGCGCTTCTTGCTGGCGAAGTAGATCCCGAATGCGTCCGCTGGCTTCGGCGTCCGGCCGCCTTTGGCTGTGGTCCACGTTGGAGAACGGACCCAATCGGGCGACCAGCCGGAACGGGGGGCAAGGGAACCGTGCCCAGCCTGCTGGTAACACCAGTAGTTGAAGGCGGCGCAGTATGGATCGCCGGGGGACTGAATGCCGACGGACTTCTGGATCGCCTCGATCACCGGGCCATCGTTCTTGCCGGTCTTCTCCGTGGTGCCGACGAGCTTCCTGCCGACGTCCAGAATCGTTTGCCGATCGGCAACTATTAGGGATTTCCTTACAGTTGGAGTGGTCAAGGATTCTTTGACGACTGATTCGCCCTTGAGCACGGCCATCTTCTCCCGGTCGACGCGACTGGCGGCATCGTAGACAGTGCCGTGGACCTGTCGGAAGCGATCGGGCCACGGGTCAGCCGCGGGGGCATCCTTGACCGTTGGTTTAACAGGTGGGGCGACGTCGGTCTCCGGTCCGGGGGAACAGGCGGCCAGAAAGCAGACCGGGACGAGGGCGAACCATTTCATGTCACGAAACCGGGACAAGGGCAACGGTTGCCAGAAACGCGGCCAGCAGGACGAACAGCGTGACCATGAAGTAGACGATCCTCTGCCGGGGGAGTAGGGCCTCCCAATCCCGCCGGAAGCCGCCATGGTCGATCCAGCGGTCTGCCGTCTTCCAGTCGACCTGCACAGCCGTCCACGCGCAGAAAGTGGCGAAGAAGAAGTAGGCGGCGGCGACCAGCGGCCGCTGAAGGTACCTTCATCCGCAGCCCTCTCCATGCCTTCGAGACGAATCCCGTCCAGCTTTGAGCGGTCTTCCGGTTTGAGTAGGGTCTGCCAACTCTGATCCAACCGTTGGCAGGATGAAGCACCATGACGAAGAAGAGGGTTCTTTTCTCGGTTTTCACTCGCCCCTCCGTGGTTCGGTGTAGCCGGTGATCTTCCAATGGCGACCCCTGATGTGCTGTTTGATCGGTTCGGGCGGATGGTCGTAGATGCAAAGCCCGTCCTCCCCGATGCGCTCGCCTTGCTGTGCCCAAAGAGAAGCCGCTTCGAGGAATTTCATGAACGTCTTATTCGGGTCCACAGGGTCTCCCTGTCCATTGAGAAGGCAGGGGCCGCAGTAGGGGTGCATCTCGAAGGTGTAGATTTTTCCGTCGATGGAGATCTTTCGATCTGGGCCGCCGACGCTGATGCTGATGAAGTTCATGCTGGCTCGTCCCCCTTCTCATACAGCCCCAGTTCCACCACCTTGCCGGGATTGCACCGCATCATGTCGTAACGCTGGCGCTCTACGTCCGGTTGCGGCTGGCCTCTCCGCTTCAAGGCTGCCCGGGCATTCTTGATCTTCCGCATCAGGTCGTCGTGTTCGGCGCAGGCGATCCGGGTTTTGATTTTGATGGTTTCCAAGGTCTGCATCCGACGGTCCCCCTCTGTGGCCCATGACAGGAGATAATCGAAAGGGTCGATGACGAACCCGCAATGGACGCACTTGACCTCCCGGTTCTGCTCGTCGATCTCCACTCTTTTGTGGATGCCGTAACAAGGGCCTTTCCGGGTGTCGCTGGCTTTCTTTCTAATCTCAAGATCTACGGCTACGGCTGGGTTGATCGGGATGATCTTGAGTTCGTGTTCAGGGGCGGGGTCTTTTTGGACGCTCATTCTTCGTAACACCTCCGGTTGCTGTCGTTCTCCCCCACCCGGTAAGAGGAGGGAGGGATGACGGTGGTTTCGATGACACCGACCAGGTCCCCAAGTAGGAGGGGACTTCCGCTTTTGAGCGGTGGAATCTCCATTCCACACCGGGCGCATGTACGGTGATTGGCCGACCAGTGATGATTCACGACGTGGGTGCGGATGCGGATCATGATTCCTGCCCTCCTTCCACGTTTGGATAGAGCTCGTTGTGCCGCTTAATTCCCTCAGCATCGAGACGCTCAATCATTTCACCCGGGATGTCGCAACGACCTTCCTGATAGACGTAACAGTCGGGACCGCAGCCCCCCGAGATCCCGACATTAAAGCACTCGCTGGTTCCAACGGGGTAGTTCCCCGAAGCCGCCAGAGCATTACCATGCTGTAGGGCCTCTTCTTTGTTCGTAGGAGTCGGGTTAAAAATATGCCACCGACCAGATACAAACTTGTTCTTCGGCTTACTCATGATTCCTGCCCCTCCTTCGGTGGTTCTGGCATGAGTTGCCAGTGGGTGACGTTGAGAATTTTCATGTGGGCATATGGGCTTTCGCTTCGGGCTGAATACCATCCGTCAAGGTCACGGAATCCTTCATGGCGATCGGGCGCTCGCTCGCCTTCAAGAGTGCCGTACACGATCACGGGCTCTCGGAGCGTTGGAAGAAGGTCTGGACCCTCCACGCTGATCCAGTCCTCCACCGGCTCCAACGCCTCTTTGATCCGCGCCTGCCAGTCGGCTTCTGCGGCGGCTTTGGCGGCTTCGAGGGTTTTGGTAAGCGGAGTGTAGATTTGAAGCTTAGGAAACGACCAAGCATATTTCTCCGGCCCGACTTGTAGAATCTCGTAATTTCCGAGAACAGTTTCCGCTTTGCACCACGTCATTAAACTCCCTTCGTGACGGGCGACCCCGATGTTGCCCGTCCACTCCAACGGCTTAATGGTGTACTTCATGGCTGATCCTTTCTATTCTTCTCCTCCTGCACGGCGTAGCAGAAACCGAGCACAAAGCAGAAGCTTGCATAGGCATAAATCCCGGCAGAAAACCACGTAGGAGCACTGGCAATTTTGGCGAGCAGGGCCACGATAAGCCAAAGGGCGGTAAGGATTTCTTCGCGAATGGATTTGGTCCAGATCATCCCCGCACCTCGCTTTCCGGTGGCAGGCAGGGGAGCCACTGGCCGATGCCGTATATTTCGGGCCACGATTTATCGGTCCGATATTTCATCCACTCCGCGCGCGAAGGTCTCAGGATCTCGAAGATCGTCGTTTTAGGAAGCAATGAATCGGGTATTACCGAAATCAAGGTCTCCCACGTGTCTCCTTCCTTCGCTCTCCACCAGTACAGCCCTGACTCTGCGGGGAGGGTGGTGGAGGGTTCGGGGGCTGGTTCCGGGTGGCGGGTGTTCCAGAGCTTGATCGCTTCCTCCCGTGTGTCTCCCACTGCTTTCGGCATGAGATCGCAGTCGCAGGATAGCCACGCTACATTGCAGCTTGCTTCATGGAAGTGCTTCTCCGGCTCTTCCCCGCAAAACGGGCACGGCTTGAGCGTCTCTGCGGCTGCTTGTGCTGGGGTCATGGCTGGCCTCCTTCCGTGAGCGTTCCGCATTGACGGGAGTAGCCCATGAAGACCTCGATCTTGTCGATCTTGTTCATTACGGCGATTTCAGAAGGTCGGGCCACTTCGGCTTTCTGATGAAGAAGCTCAAATGCTCCCAGTAGATCCCCAAACTCCTCCGTAATGCGCTGAGAGTTGGTGAGGCTCTGTCCTGGCTGGACTTCATCGAGTCCGAACCGAAGGGCCTTGCTGCAACGTTGGGCCACTTCCATGCACTCTTCGGCCAAAATGGTCAGTAAATGCTCCTCTTTGGTCATGGCTGCTCCTTTCCTTCTGCTTTGGTAAAAGGAATCCGGTAAAGAATCCCCCGGCCTGAGGGCTTCCCGATCCCTTTGGCGGGAATCCACTTCCCATGCACACGATGGAAGACCAGCGCGGAGGGCGGTACGATCCATTCCTGGTCGCCCCAGCGTTCATGAAAGGTTTTGACATCCTTGGAGTGGATGCTTTCCGTGATCATGTCCATTGCGCGGCGGATGGCGTGTTCAGCGCAACCGATCGAATCCGCTGCATCATTGTAGACTGCCGTCACTCGGTCGAGTTCCTGGAGGGAATACTTCAACTCTTCCCGGATTTCCCGGAACGGATCGCTTTCCGCAAAATACCGCCGGATGTTGTCCGCCACGACCTGCGGGTCGCAGAGGGCCCCGCCGGGGACGCAGGTTTCAATGAGGTGGTCGATGTTCACGAATGACCTCCTTCCGCTTTGGCTAGGACGTCGCGAGCCACATCCTTGACGTAGTGATAAAACACTTCAGGGGATGTAAAATCAGCAGGGTGATCCGATATGCTTCTAAGCGCCTCCAGCAGCTCGTTACGCTCTTCGGCGATCTTCTTCACCGCCTGCGCTGCCACACCTGTATTATCATCCTATGGATCGGACGTTTACGGCGATTCTCTTCTCCGGTGATGATAGTCGTTTTGGAATCGTAATGGGCGAAGTCGGCCGCAACCGACCACATGCCCGGGCTGATCTTCGGGGTTTCTTTCTGTTCTGTTTTCATAGATAATTCTGACTTTTGTGTGTGGGTTAAGACTGCCGACTCCCATCGATCCGACGTTGCGCCTGTACGATTTCAAGTATCTGTCGTTCCATCGACTGGAAGGCGGGAATGTATCGGCGATGCAAATCGCCACGCTGCTTGATCAGGACATAGAAAGCCGCCATCTTCTCGACCATCTCCCGCTGTGAAAGGTCCTTGATGGCGCTGTACTGCACCGTGTAATTGACGGGCGTGAGCGCCGAGAAGGTGAGGGAGATGTGGTTGAAGAGTAACTTCATGCACATGAATGCATGACGGGTAGGCGACTGCGTGCTGCTTGCTCGACTGGAGAGTGAACATAGGATCACCTTCCTCTCCAATGCCGATACCGTTTCGTGGGTCATCCGTACTTACGCCGGTTCGCGCTCCGGCTTCGAGGATTGGTGTTGCGATGAACGTTTCACTTTCGCCATCGATTCGGCCCGATCCGCCGTGGGCGTTTAAGCAACGAGCAACATCGGGTATAAGCATTCCCGACTCGGCGTCCTGCTGAGTAGCGCTCCCTGCCGCCTTTCCATTGGCGCAAAGAGATCCTACCTGTAGGTATCCCGCACACGCTTCGTCTGTTCCGGCCCCAGGTCCCCCGACACCGCCTGAAGCGCGACTTGTAAGGACTCCGGCAACTTCTTGCCCTGCTTCTCGGCGCGGCGGAGGATTCCCCGACACGCTTTCGGGCTCAAAAAGTACTTCGATGCAACTTGCGTCTCCAAGACTTCCGACAAGGAAGATGCGACGGCGGCGCTGTGGAACTCCGCAGTATTGCGAATCGAGCACCCGCCAAGCCACGTGCCACCGATATTCAGGGAACGGGGATCGAACGAACCCGGCGTTGCCCCATCCTTTCTCCGGGACTTCAACCTGGAGACCCGTGAATGCACGGATGACAGCCGCGAAATCTCGGCCTCGGTTACTGGACAAGGCTCCATGGACGTTTTCCCAGACGACGACGCGCGGTCGAAGGCGCTTGCAAATGCGTACCATTTGCCGGAAAAGCCCGCTTCGCTCTCCATCCAGTCCCGCGCGATTCCCAGCCACGGACAGATCTTGGCAGGGGCTTCCTCCGATAATAACGTCAACTGCATCTTTGATGGGGTCAGGTTTGAATTTGGTGATGTCGCCGTAGATGCGAGATCCGGGGCGGTGGTAGGCGATGACACCAGCGGCGGCGGGGTCGATCTCGCAATACCATGCGGATTGCATCCCGGCTTCCTCGGCTCCGAGGTCGGCGCCCATGGCTCCGGTGAAAAGAGATCCTTTGGTCAGATGGATCATGCCTCTCCTTTCCCATCGACAATGGAATGAAGAGCGGTATCAAGCGCTTCGCGCATCTCGCTGAGTGCTAATTCAGCCTCACTTGCCCCATTGGGGTGATAGTCATCTGCGATGCGCTCCACCTCTTTAAGTACTGCATTCTTCCGTTCAATCGTTAAACGGAGCTTCGCAATCTGATCATGAAGCCGGTTGTTCTCATTTACCCACTTGCGAATGGTGCCGCGATGGAACTCAAATGCGGTCTTTGCGCTGACTCTTGCTCCATCCAGTTTATTCGTGACGCGGGCAAGTTCTTCTTCAGCTTCTATGCGCCTGCGGTACTGTTCATCCCGCTCTTGGCGGAGACGTTCTTCAATGTTCATTGGTTGTGAGTGGTAAAAGGTTTTGAGAGGGGATGTTGGGGGAGATCCAGAGGGTTTCCGTTCTGCGGCCCCGGCCGTCTGTGAGCGCCACCTTCGTCACTCGATGCCAGCCAGCCAGTGCCTCATCATAGAGGGGGTGAGGGTAACCGGAGATGACCACCATGCCGCGCAGGTCGTTTATCAGGCACAAAAGCTCGCGGTGATCGTCGTCGCTAAGCTCGTGGCGGTAAGAGCCTTTGCCATCAAGTCGCGTCCTGGTTGCCGCAAGATAAGGCGGGTCAACGTAGTGGAGAGTTTCCGGTCCGTCGTGGTAGCGCATCAGTTCCATCGCATCCCGGTTCTCGACGATCACGCCGCGCAGGCGATTGGCAACCGTCCGGAGGTTATCCCCTAAGGATGCCCAATCGCCGCCGGGGTGACTTCCCGACCGGGTTGCGGAGCCACGGAAACCCGTCCGGTGTTTGGAGTTTGCAGCCGTGGAGCCGAACCCCATCCCGCAACGGACCATCGTCCGGCGCGCCTGCTCAACCGGGCAATCGTCCGGTTGGTAGGAAAGATCGAACTCCTCACGGGCAAAAGGCGTCAACTCAATGGCACGAAGCAGTTCCTCGCCGCGATCGCGCGCCACTCGGAAGAGGTTGACGATTTCGCCGTCGAGATCGTTGTAGATTTCAGCGTAGGAGCGGGGTTTACGAAGAAGAACGCTGGCCGCGCCGCCGAACGGCTCGACATAAACGCGATGCGCCGGGAAATGGCTGATGATCCAGGGGGCGAGACGCCACTTGCCCCCGTGGTATCGAACGATTGGCCGTGTGGGGGAAATTGAAGCGATCATGCCATTTTCTCCATGCGTTTAGCGAAACCCGTTCGCTCCAGTTCCAGGACGAGCGAGAAGCGCACGGCCAACCCGGTCAGATTGCCTACCGTACACCCTCGGTTCTGAAAATATGGGACAAGCCTGTTTCGGATGAAGTTGTCGGTCCCGGGCGCGCAGTTGCCAGCGTCAAGGCTCGTCTGGCGCGTCACCCAGCCAGACCCCTTCGGGGGTACGGTCTTTACCCGCTTTAACCGGGTCGCCAGCCGCCGCCGTTTTGCAATCGCTTCGTCTTCCTCGTGATGATCTCCCCCTGTGATTCTTCCTGAGAAAATCACGAAGCCGGGACCGTCCTTCCTCCGTTCGAGCCAGCGACACGGGTACTCGCTCTTTCCGTAGTCCTCTTTGGCCCGAATGGTCAGCAGTCCCCCGATCCAAACGGCCTCTTGTCTCAGCAGGTCGAAAGCGAGGGTGACGTAATAGGTTACATAGCTGCTGGCCGATCGGCTGCCATTCACAGAAACCGCATTGCGGTCATGACGGACACTTAGGCGATACTCTTTATCCCGCCATGAATAACACCAACCCTCCATGATCCTATTGACAACTCGCTTTTCAAATCCGTATTCGAACACCCAGGCGAGAGGCCAACGCTGACATTGATCCCGGAACTCCGGCTTGATCTTCTCCCGTTCAAAATCCGTCAGGCCCTTCGGGACCATGTAATAGCTCATGAACCCGTAGTCTGCATCATGACCTCCGAAGCCAATCCCGTTTAGGATGCCGGTTTCCCTGCACTTCCGGCGGGAGTTTTGAATTTGCTTGATGCGCCATGCCTCTTTGAGTTCGGCTCCTTTGAGGCAGGCGGCCAGTTTCCTCTTCGTCTTGCATTCTCGGGCAATGGAGGCAAGGTAGGATTGTGGGTGGGGATTCATTTTAAATACGCCTCCTTCAGCCCCGGTTGCGGCAACTCATAAAAATGCGTCCACTTCCAGCCGGTGGACGGGGCTTCATTAGAATATGCGTGAATCCGGACAATCCACTCGGTGAGGCGAATCCAAGATGAGGGATCAACCACCGTGTCGAGAACCCAAGGCCCCCTGACTGCGACCCAGTGTGTGTGGAAGTACGCAACCCGTGGGGGTACTCCGGGGTCAAGCCAAGGACCAAGGAACTGAATGCGATAGATTCCGACCTTGATCATGCTCAAGTTTCTCCCATCCTCGCGATGGAAGAAGAATGGCTGCCTAAGGCTTTGGAGCGTCTTCTTCACCTGGGTGGGATTCATCCATCCCCGGTAGTTGGGGATGTGCGGACGAACCGATTCCAGCGAGACTCCGCATGCTGCGGCGATAGCATGCGGGCCGCAGGTGGCTTGCCGCCACGTTTTCCACGGCGATCGCTATGAGTGAACTCCGTCAACTCCTGACCCCGGAGGTGATGGTTCCCATCATGGAGCTTATGAACTCGCCCCTCGGGTTCCTGACAGACCGGGGACGCCCGAATTGGAAGGGTGAAATGAAAGATCCGTATCCGGTCGATACCGTCCGCGACGCGTTGATTGAGGCTACCCTCCGGGGATTCCACCCGGTGGGAAACGAATTCAATATCATCGCGGAACGGTTCTACGCTGCGAAGGCAGGTCTTCGGCGGAAAGTAACCAGTTTCCCGGGGCTGACCGACTTCATTGATAATTGCGGGGTCCCAAAAGTGGTCCGCGACCATGAAGGAAAAGAAACCGGAGCGCTGGTAGAATGTGCCGCCACCTGGAAGCTCAATGGGGTGGTGAAAAGCTTAACCCGTACCTTTGCGTGCAAAGGGGACAAGTTCGCCGGTGCTGACTCATACATTGGCAAAGCCACCCGCAAGCTTCTTGCCACAGTTTACGAGCGCCTGAGCGGAATCTCCACGCCGGAGGGTGAAGCCGACGAGTTCGACCTCGCCAGCATGAAGCAAGCTTCCGGCTCGGAAGTCGACTACAACGACGAACACGAGCGCGCCATGCAGCAATGGCGGATCGACTGTGAAGCCATGCAGAACTACAACGCCCGGCTCAAAGAACAGGGCGTGCCGGAAGAGGAGTGGGAGCCGATGCCGCCAATGCCAGTGCAGGCGGAAGTGACGCAGGAAGCCTCCCCCAAGCCCGCAGAAGCTGAACCGGAGCCGACCGCCGTCCCCTGGAGGGAGGTGGTCGTCACCCAGTTCAATACCCTCAAGGGAAA